>DATKQB010000032.1:0-20697 GCA_035523795.1 Verrucomicrobiia bacterium
GCTGCAAGGGGAGTCGCCGTATTCGCGATAGTGTTCGCGCAAGGCGAGTGACGAGACAATGATTCCAAAGATGGCGAAGATGAGAAGGGTGTATTTCATATGTCCTTTCGGGGGAGGACAGTTAAAAGTCTAATTCTAAATCGCGCCCTACGCGGCACGCAGCGGCGGTTTCCCCACCTGACGCGCCTGCTTTGGCTTTGGGCTGGCATCTTGCGCGTCCTTTATGAGATCGGAAACCTGCCAGTCGCTGCCGTGATACCAGTGCAAAATTTTGCCGTCGGGCCCGATCACCGTCGTGCTGAGATTGTGGGTAATCATGCCGCCTTCTGGCGTGGCGATCAATCCGAAAAAATTGGCGACTTTAGGCAAATCGGCACTGCTCGCACTGGCAAATTGCCATTTGCTAAATAGCGCCGCGTCGTGCGTATGGGCGACAGAGTAGGCGTAATCGCGCAGGACCTTCGCAGTATCGTGATCGGGGTCGAAGCTGACGCTCAGCAGACGCGTCGATGCGAGCGAGGGATCGGCCGCGAGCTGTTTATAGATCTCGTCGAAGTTTGCACTCATGCGCGGGCAAAAATCGGGGAACGGGCAGCGTGTATAGATGAATGTAATGAGCAGAACTTTCCCGCGGTATTGCGCCAGCGTGATGCGCCTGCCGTTTTGATTCGTGAAAGCAAAGTCAGGAACGAGATCGCCCGGCTGAGGGATACGCTGCGATGTTCCGGGTGCGGGCGCAGAAGCTTTGGCGTGTCCGGTGACGCGAACGTTTTCCAGCCAGTAGTCGGACGCGCCTTCACCTTTTCCGGAGTCGATTACGACCACGTCGGCTGCGATCGAGTCGCCAGCCTTGAGCTCGTTGAGCTTCTCCGGAGGTTTGATTTTGTAAGACATTGCCATGGCTTCCATGAAGCCGGGGATGTTGTCGCCATCGATGACGGCAGACTTGTCTTGCGTATCAATGGAAACGACGCGACCAGTAAACGGATAGCGCTTCTCAGCAGTCTTCTTGTTGCAGCCGGGAAGCAAACTGATAGCAGCGACGAGGGCGATGAGGATTCTTCGCATTTGGGCTTTCACGTTAAAGATTTAACTCCAAGCGGGCGGGAGATGGCAATGATGGGAACCGACGATTCGGCAAGATTTGCACTTCTTGTTATCCTTCCGGCGATTGAGATTCCAGACAGGTGAGGCTTGCGATGGCTTGTAATCCTGAAGTGCTGAAGCACGTTCCTTTATTTGCGTTGCTCGATCATGAAGAGACGGCAGTCCTGGCGGCACAGGTTCAGTTAAAGACATTCACCCAGCGGCAACGGATCTACAAAATGGGCGATACCAGTGGGCGCGCCTATGTTGTCGTTTCCGGACGAGTGCGGGTGACCACGGTCGATCAGGATCAGCAGGAAGTCGTGATCGATGAGCCGACGCATGGCGAATTCTTCGGATTCGCCTCGATGCTCGAGCAGACTCCCCATCAGACCGAAGCGACGGCCATCGAGGAATCGACGCTGCTCGAAGTGGACCGCAAGCATATCGCGGCGCTGCTGCAACAAAAGCCCCTGGCTGGCATGGATATGTTGACGGTATTGGGCCGTCAGTTCCACGCCTCGCAGCAGTTGGTGCGCTTGCGGGCAAACCGGCATCCGAACGACGTAATTGAAAAAGACGCAACCTTTGGCGAGCGGGTAGCCGACACAGTGGCTGGGTTTGGCGGATCTTGGACTTTCATCATCCTTTTCCTGATCACGTTGGCGATTTATATGGCGGTGGATGGAATTCTAGGCAGGCGGGCGTGGGACCCCTATCCTTACATTCTGCTGAATTTGTTTTTGAACATGCTGGCGGCGATTCAGGCTCCAATCATCATGATGAGCCAGAACCGGCAGGACACAAAGGATCGGCTGCGCGGCGAATTGGATTATGACGTCAACCGCCGCTCGGGCACGGAGATTCAGGGCTTGGCACGAAAGCTGAATCTGCTCGGCGAGAAGATGTGCGATGTCGAAGAGATGCTGAGGAGACGAATGGCAAGCAGCTAACAGGAGCCTCAAGCCACGCCTCATGCCAGTCAGCACACTCTGACATAAGCGGGACTTCCAACGAATCTCGGAAGCCGCCGCTCAGTATTGTGTCGTTCTATTCCGTTCCCTATTTGCGCGCGGTCGTATTCATTGGCGCTGGCGGCCCGAGATCCGGCGGCAGCTCTCCCGTGAGCGATTCCAGAAACGCTTGCAAGTCGGCGCGCTCCTGCCCACTCAGGAAATCGAGCACGTGGATCTCCTTGTCGAGATTCGGATTCGAATTGCCTGCCCCAATGTAGAAATCGATGACCTGCTTCAAGTCTTTCAAGCTTCCATCGCTCATATAGGGAGCTGTAATTGCAATGTTACGAAGACTTGGCGTCTTGAATTTTCCTTTATCCGCCTCGTTGTGAGTGACGGCGAAGAGGCCGGCGTCAGTGAACTCGTCGCCACTCACCCCCACGCCGACATCATGAAATTGATTGTCGGTGAGCAGCGCATACCTTTCACCGATCGTGTGACAGGCGGCGCAATCGCCTTTCTTCTTCGATGTGAACACGATGTATCCGCGCTTCACGGCGGCGTTGACGGCCTTTGCGTCGTGTCCATATTTCCAGCGATCGAAGGGCGAGTTGCCGCTGATCACGGTCCGCTCGAACGACGCAATGCTTTTCTCAACCATCTCGTAGGTGATGGGTTTCGGCCCCCAGGCTTTGGCGAATTGCTCGCGGTAACTGGGATCGGAATTGAGACGCTGCTCGACCGTAGCGAGATTATTGGCCATCTCCACCGGATTTTGTACCGGGCCCTCGGCTTGTTGCTCGAGGCTGGCGGCGCGGCCATCCCAGAACTGTACTTTGTAGTATGCCGAATTGATCACGGTGGGCGAGTTGCGAGTTCCGGTTTTCTTGCCGACTCCCTCCGAAACTGGCTTCGGATCGGCGAAGCCATAGCGGGGGTCATGGCAGGTGGCGCAGGAAACGGTGTTATCGATGGAGAGAATGGGATCGTAATAAAGCCGGCGACCAAGGGCGATCGTCTCCACCGTTGGAGGATTGTCGGCCGGAATGGGCACGGGCGGAAGCCCAAGCGGAGACTTGATTTGAATCGGCGTGCCGATTGGGATCAGGCTCGAGGCGGTCTGTTGAGTTGTTCCGACGAGCAGGACGCAGCCAAAGGCAAGGAGGATCAAGAACAGTAGTTTCGAAGAATGCATGATGCCCTCCAATGGAAGAGTTCGGTTTTTCGGACCGCACGAGGAATCCGGAACACGGCGGAAACTGTGCAGACACACAAATCCGCCGGAGAACCGGCGCAAGTAATCTTAGGAACCCGTCTAGGGTCGAACCACGATTACACGCATGCATGGAAGTGATAGGAATCACAGGGGGTAAACGAGGCTAGCGTTCGGCGATCGACCCTTTGGTCATCCTCGCCCGGTACCTTTCGTTTGCGGCAAATTACACCTTCGGGTCACGACAGCCTTCCGCTCGTTGGGTTCTCCTATAGGGGATTGCTATAGGGATGTTCCGCGCAAAAACGGAGGAGGGTCTATGCACCGGGTGCTATTGAGTGGTTGCGTTGGCGTACTGTTGTGCGCAGCCTCATTTGGACAGTCTGGACAATCGCTAGGCGATGTTGCACGCGCCAATCGTGCGCAGCAGCAGGCGCAGCAAGACGCCGGGGCCACGCCGAAGGTGATCACAAATCAAGACCTGCCAGTGCCTCAGCCGGTGCCGCAATCGAATTCGTCCGATTCGATGACCATGGTGTCGGGCGTGCAGAAACAACCCGACAACCGCGCCTGGCGCCAGCATCAAGGCGATCGCCCGTCCACGGGGCAAGGTCAGTATCAAGGCGAACAATGGCGAGGGCGCATTCAGCAGCAGGAAAATCGCATTGCTGATCTCGAAGCCCGCATCGATCAGATGAACACATGGATCCACAGCGCTGGCGGTACCGCAGACTCCGATGGAGCATACAATCCATCGCAAAGGCGCCAGATGATGGTCCTGGGGCAAATGCAGCAGAGACTCGAACAGGAGAAGCAGCGCCTCGCGATGATGCAGGATGCGGCGCGGCGCGGGGGCATGCCGAGCTCGGTTGTCGATCCGTAATCGCTGTTTGAGTTAGAAGTGCTGCTCCCTCGAAGTTTGCGCAGAGCATGGTTTCGATTGGCTTTAGGCAGATTTGCGCCCTTGCCTTCCGCGTCGTGAGTTAATATTCTCGCGGGTTCCTTCGCAGCAAAAAACAATCCAGGAGACAGGTATGAGTGAGCATTACCATGATGTCGCCGACTTGCGGCTTTTGAAGGATATGGGGAAACTCGCTCCCAAGGACTTTGAGGCGTGGCTCAATCTCGACAAGATTGTGGGGCGGGAAGATGGTGCGATTCCGAGGAAGTATCGCGAATTGATTGCATTGGCGGTCGCTTGCACGACGCAGTGCCCTTATTGCGTTGAGGTACACAGCAAAGCGGCGAAAAAGGCTGGGGCATCGCGCGAGGAGATTACGGAGAGTGCGCTGCTGGCGGCGGCGTTGCGTGCCGGTGGCGCCGCCACGCATGGCGCGATGGCGTTGAAGTTCTACGATCAGGGATAGTTCTGCAAAACCGGCCCTTTTCTTTGCACACCCACCCTCTCGCAAAAAAAGCGAGAAGGGTGGGGTCTTCTCCTCTTCTCAGCTTTCAATATTTGAAGCGGTAGCGGACCTCTCCGTAGATTTGACGCGGTTCGTCCCAGTGAAATCCGCCGAAGGTCAGACTGTTGTCAAGCTGCACGCGCCGGTTGCCGACGTTGAGCGCCGTCACAGAAATTGTGTACCGCTCGGCAAAAGTCTTTCCAAGCGAGAGATCGACAGCGCTGTGGCTGGGCAGATACGGACCCGGATATTGACTCAGCGGCGTTCCGTACAATCCGTTGGTGAATCCCGAACCGTAATAAACGTTGGTTGAGGCATAGGCATGCCACGGAAGATGGCCGTTGAAGCCGACGTTGAGCGTGTTGCGCTGATCGTGATCGACGGGCGCGAGACCCGGTGGAATCTGGAAGATCAGGCCTCCAGTGATGGGAGAAGTGGCCTGCGCGATCTGATTCGAGTAAGCGAGATGGAACTGGCCGCGATGCATGATGTCGGGCGAACGCAGCGTGACTTCCCAGCCTTGAATCAGTGCGTATTCCCATGTGATCGGCCAGAAGATGTTGGACTCGCCAATGTTGTTGTGATCGAGCCAGTTGTGAGCGCGAGTTTCAAAGTTGTCGGCATCGAGCGTCCAGCCGTGGAGCGGAATCTGTACGCCAAACTGCCATTCGATGTCGCGCTCGCCGTGCAGTGGAGCAAACGTGAACCCCTGATTCACGCCCAATTGTTGAAGGTCGCCGGTCGCGGTGGAAAGAGGCGGAGCCTGGTAAAAGTAGCCGTAGAAGCCGCGGAACGTCCAGTTTAGATGCGGAATGCGCATAGTGGCGCCGAGGCGCGGGGCGTTCGAGTTCTCTGAGATCGCGCCGCTGAAATAGGTTTCGCGCAGGCCGGCAATGAGCGTGAGCCAGGGCGTGACTTTGAACTTGTCGTTAACGAAGAATGCGGCGACGCCTCCATTCACACCGATGGAAGACGGGCCGTAATTAGGCGGATTGGGCGGTACACCATAGATTGGGCAGTTCTGCTGACAGGTGTAGACATTGTTGAAGTAGTTGTACTGGTGCTGGAAGAATCCGTAGACGCCAGCTTGAAGATCGTTGTTGTGGAAGTCAGTGCCGATGGAGGCTTGAGATCCGGCGTAGTTGGCAGTCTGCGTGACGCTGGAGATGACAGGAATGTCATTCGGCCCGCTGCGGTAGTCAGCGCCGTTGTAGTGATAAAACGGCGAGACAGTCAGCAAGGTTTCCGGGCTGAAGGTGTGAACCCAGGAAAAGGTTGTGTAGGCATCAGGCTCGACCTCGGCATCATGCAAGCCCGAGCTAGGCACCAAGCCCGAACTCACGAGAATCTGATTGCCGGTTGAGTTGAGATTCGGATCAATTGGAATCTGGTAGTAATCCCTGCGCAGTGACCCAACCAGACGGTATTGATTCTTTGGATCGGGATTGAAGATGAGAGAGGTGAATCCGCCAATGCCGTTGGCGGCATCGTTGACAGTTTGCGGAATGGGTGTCATCAGACCGTACTGGCTGCGGTTCCCGTTGAGGCTGGCATACCATGCGGAGCGCTCGGTGTGGCTTCCGCAACTTACTTGGTCGTTGGTCTGGTAGAAATTACCGCCGCTGATTACTAAGTCGCATTCGCGGTCTCGCTCGAAGCCAGTTCGCGGCACGATGTCGAAAATGCCGTAGGTGCGGTCGCCGAAGTCGGCGTCGTAGCTGCCGCGCTGCACTTCGAGATAATCGATGTCTTTGGGATCGATCTGCGGGCCGAGATTGTTGGCGATGTTGGTGTTGGGAATGGGGACGCCATCGACGGCCCACTCGACCTGATGGCCTCCGCGCATGTGCAACATGTCATGCACCATGTAGGCGGCTGGTACGTAGTCGGTGAGCATCTGCATGCCGTTAGTGCGGTCGGCACCGGGAGTTTCGGCGATCTGGCTACGATCGATGATCGTAATCGGCGTGAACGTGTCTGTGGGTACCACCACAGCTGAACTTTCGACGGTGACGTTCTCGCGCGCCTTCGCTATTGCCAGTTGATAGTGCAGCACCGGCTGAGTATCAGCTTCCACTATTACCCTCTGGGCCGTTTGCTCAAAGCCCGGGCTGGCTACGCTGACCGTGTACTGCCCGAGCGGAACAGCATTGAACTGGAATTCACCGTTCGCGTTTGTGTTAGTGCTGCGGCTCCAGTCGGAGGTCGTCGACCGCAGCATGACCATCGCGTTCTGTACAGGACGATGCTGGGGATCGTGGATGACGCCGCGCACTGAGCCAAAAACGCTGGCAAAGACTGCGGTGACGCTAAACAGCGTAGCCAAGAATGCAATGGCTACAAGGGAACTGCAGATGGGAAACGTGGAAAACGGGATCTTGCGATTCACGATGCTCCTCCGCGCGCGTATGCACGCAAGCTGTCTGCTGATTGCCGCTAAAAGAAGATTTGAGTGCCAGGCAACTTCAACAGGCGGGAGGAGCGCGAGAAGATTTGTGAGGAGAGAAATGGGACGCCGGTGCGCTATCTGGCGATTCGACCCTGTGCAGCGCGACTTGGTGAATCGCGATCAGTGCGTGTTTTGCTAACGCATGCGCCCACTGCGATTTTGTCAGCGCGCGGCAACACTCGTGGTCACAACAACTGCCGTGGCTCTGAACGGAAGGTTCCGAACCGGTGCTGGCAAGCGAGTGGCACTTATGCGCCTTTCTCAGACAGCAGGCGTGAGTAGGGGCAGTCGTACC
Organism: Verrucomicrobiia bacterium; assembly: GCA_035523795.1. Lineage (GTDB taxonomy): Bacteria > Acidobacteriota > Terriglobia > Terriglobales > Acidobacteriaceae > Sulfotelmatobacter. The sequence continues at coordinate 7,406 of DATKQB010000032.1, forward strand.
CGCCAGCGCGACCGGTAAGAAATTACCGGCGAGCGCAAACAGCAGCAGTAGTCTTGCAGTCCAGCGCTGCATCTTGTGTCTAGCTGAAAACGGAAACAGAACCCGATGGCTGAAAGCATAGAACATGGCCGGATGTGGCGCAACATCATCGGCTTGATCCCTGACGCCAATTTCCGCCAGCAACTCGTCCGCAGGGTAGCGCTACGGGATCTGATGATGTGGAAGTTGAGTACGACTTTATGAACTCGATTATTCCCGGTCAACGTGGAACAGCTGACCAAGATACGCGCCGACGGCTCCATAGATAATCGTGTTGAAGAAGATGAGCAACCACATCACGTCGCTGTCAGTACCGGAAGTAGAAAACAAGCCTCCCAGCAGCGCAGCGGGACAAAGCAGAAGCAGCAATGGCGTCGGCAGGTCCGGAGTCGCGCCAAACGAGAGTGCGTACACTCCGGCGATAAAGCCGAGAACTGCGAAAATGATGCCGCTTACGAAGGAAGCTCTTCCCAAGGCAGAACCTGCTTGCTGAGATCTTTAGGCTCGGCCGTTCACCTTTGCCCACCACCATCGCACACCGACGAACAAGAATCTCCAATCGTGGAAGAATTCCGGTGGCTTGCCCTCGACCGCGTGTCCGACGAATTGGAAGATCCATCCGATCAGGAAAAGTGCGAGCGCGTAAATCCAGAGACGATGCATGAAAATGCTGGCAAACAAGACTGCCAGGGAAATCAAGATCAGCGGAATGCCGAAAGTGTGGCAGAGCCGGTTTACCGGATGCTGATGGCTGGTCCCATATTGTGCGATCCATTCGTTGGACGTGCGGTTGCCCAGCATGCCCGCAGATCATACTACAGGTGGGAATTTTTTATCGGGAACGTGGCTTACTCTTTCGAGCTCAACTGCAAGGCCCGGCCGTTGCCGGCCACTGCCATTGCTGGAATTGCTGGCGCAATTTGCTTTTCAGCAACTTTCCGGTTGAGGTGTGAGGCAGTTCTTCGACAAACACGAATGCATCAGGAAGCTGCCAATTGGCAAACGTGCGGGAGAGGAAAGCGCGCAGATCGGCTTCCGAGACCTTACACCCGTCTTTCAGAACGATGACGGCGAGCGGGCGCTCGACCCATTTGGCGTGAGGGACGGCGATCACTGCCGCCTCCCTCACAGATTCGTGCGCAACAATCGCGTTTTCGAGATCGACCGAGCTGATCCATTCCCCACCGGATTTGATGAGATCTTTCAGCCGATCCGTAATCTTGACGTACCCTTCAGGATCAATCGTAACAACGTCTCCGGTTCGGAACCATCCATCGGAGGTCCAGCGATCGTCCGCAGTCAGCTTGTAGTAACAGGCCGTCACCCAGGGACCACGCACGTGGAGTTCTCCTGAGGTCGAACCGTCCCACGGAATTTCGTCCTGCTCGTTCACGGCGCGAGTTTCGATGAACGGCATCGGCAGCCCCTGCTTGGCGCGAAGAGCGTAACGTTCGTCTTCCGTCTGTTTCTCAAGGTTCGGCTTGAGGTGGCAGACGGTGGCGAGAGGCGTGGTTTCGGTCATTCCCCACGGCTGAATAACGCGGACACCGTATTTGTCGAAGCGGCGAAACATCGATTCCGGGGCGGCCGATCCCGCGACTGCGACACGCAAGCCAGGCGTAAGCTGCCAGCGTCCAGGATGGCAGTCGAGCATGTTGAGCACGGCGAGCCACACCGTGGGCACCGCGCCGGTCAGAGTGACTTGCTCGTCTTGAAGCAGATTGAGAAGCGCTTCGGGCTGGAGATTGCGTCCGGGGAAAACTACCTTGCTGCCAGCGAGAGTTGCGGCATACGGAAATCCCCAGGCGTTGGCATGAAACATCGACATGGCTGGAAGGACCGTGTCGTAGCAACTGAAATGCAGACAGTCGGGTAGAGCCATACTGAACGAATGCAGCGAGATGGCGCGGTGTGAATAGAGGACGCCTTTGGGATTGCCCGTTGTCCCGGAGGTGTAACACATGGCAGCGGCGTCCTGTTCAGAGAGAGCAGGATAGTCCGGTTCTCCCCCATCGGCGAGGAACGATTCGTAAGATTCGTCCGCCGCATTGCGCCCGCAACTGTGCTCCACGACAAACACGCGTTCCAGCTTCACCAGCGGACGGAACTTCTCGAAAATATCGAGTAGGGTGGAGTCGACAATCAGGAAACGATCTTCCGCATGATTGACGATGTAGGCGATCTCTTCTGGATGAAGCCGCAGGTTCAGGGTATGCACCACGGCCCCGACTGCAGGAATGCCGAAATACGCTTCCAGATGCTCCTGTTGATTCCACATAAGAGTAGCAACGCGGTCCCCATTGCGGATGCCGACGCGCTGCAGCGCGGCGGAGAGCTTGCGGGCGCGGCGGTGGACCTGTTTATAGTTCGAACGCTGGCGGGAGCCGTCCGGACGGACAGAGACAATCTCGGCCTTAGGGAAGATTTTGGCAGCGCGTTCGAGAAGCCCGGTGACAAGAAGCGGAGACGACATCATGGTCGACTTCATGGAAAGACCTCCATGGACCATCCGCACGAATGGCGGGGATTATAGCGTGAAACGCGCGGGCTTTGAGCAGAAAGTACCGGCTTTCACGGCGGCCGCAAAGGCGACCTGAATGCTAGGTGAAGTGCTTGTGCCTGTGATTTCAGCCCTTGCTTTCTTGCTGCAACGGACGATAATGGCCGTTCGCTTATGGGGGCGAATTATGCGCATTTCCGCCACTTCGAAGCACGACTGGCCAAAGCACGTTGTTAGGGTTGGTTTGTTTGTTGCAGCAGTTTTGTTTTGGTCAACCTCTTCGTGGGGTCAGGCTCCTGCCGCGACTTCTCCAAACTCTGATGGCACTTATCACGCATTGCGGAATGTGACCCTTAGCGGCGAAGCCGTCAGCGTCAGCAATGTTGAAATCAAGCGCGAGGGCGCAACGTTTCATCTGCGCTCCGGTTCGGTGTGCTTTGTCTCACCGGTAAACGGCAAAGTCACGGGCGCAGTCTTCGTGGGCGACGGGAATCTTGTTCTGGATCCACCCGCCTCGGAAAAACCCATGCTGAAGCTGCTCACTAAAGAGGACGAATTCAGCGAAAACTTCAGCCAGATGGTGCTCCGATTCACCGACTCCACGTACGACGAGCTGAAACACGCTGGCGCCGCGGGCGCTTCAGGTTGCGATGCAGGCCCGCTGAAAGACAGTCAGCACGCGACGCGGCACAAAATGAAGACCAATCTGGAAGCGCGGATTCTTGAAGATGTTTTGAGCCCAGAACCGGGAGGTCTGTTCCTCGCCTTCATCCACGGTAAACGCTATAACGGCCAGGAGCTGTTCTCCATCGACCCCCATGAAAATCGTGACCAGGTCGATCTCATCACCTATGACGAAAACAAAGTCGGTGAGTGGGCCTCCTATTCGATTTCAGGGGCGTACAAAAAGGGAGCGGTAGGGAACCCGATTCGAATCGAGCACCAGCAGCTCGATACCACGCTCGAAAAGAGTGCGAATCTGATCGGGAGCGCCACCACAACTCTTACGGCCAACTTGAATGGGTTGCGAGTCGTGCGTTTGGACCTTTTCCACACGTTGCGCGTGAAAAGCGTGAAAGCAGAGGATGGCCAGCCGTTGTCCTTCATTCAGGAAGACAAGAACGACGATGCTGATTTTGCGGTGATTCTGCCCAAACCATTGGCGATGGGCGAAAGCTACAAGGTGACGACCGAATACGAAGGAAAGGAAGCGGTCACCAATGAAGGCGCCGGCAATTATTTTCCCGTGGCTCGTGAGAATTGGTATCCAAGTAACCCGGAAGCCGAATTCGGGGAATACGTCAGCTATGACATGACCTTCCGCATCCCTAAAGGCATGCAGATCGCAGCCACCGGCGTTCGCGTCAGCGAAAGTAACCAGGGGAATCAAAATGTTTCCGTATGGAAAAGCGAGGGCCCGCAGACGGTCGCAGGATTCAGTTTCGGACGCTTCAAAATTGAGCAAGCCAAACTGGACAAACCGGAGTACGCAATCGAATCGTATGCCAACGAGGAGCCACCCAATTGGGTGCAGGCTCTGAAACATGGTGTGGAAGCGAACGTTGCGCCAACCGACGGAATGCTCGGTCACGGTTCCACCCAGCCAGAATTCGCCCTGGGTTCCATGAGCACAACCAGCCTCAACAAGAAATCGCTGGCGGAAAGCGAATTAGCGGTTGAGCTTTATACCGATTATTTTGGACCTTCGCTGTTCAAGCACCTGCAACTAACGCAACAAACGGCGTGCAACTTCGGGCAATCCTGGCCGGAGTTGGTCTGGATTCCCATCTGCTACTACTTCGACACAACCGTGCGGCATCAACTGGGCATGGATTGGGGAGATCGCGGCTACTGGAAAGTTGTGACTCCGCATGAAGTAGCGCATCAATGGTGGGGACACACCGTCGGCTTCAGCTCTTACCGCGATCAATGGATGAGCGAAGGATTCGCGGATATGTCGGCGTCGCTCTATCTGTCGATGATTGAGAAAAATCCCAAAAAGTTCATCACGTTCTGGAATGATGAACGGGATTTGCTTCTGGAGCGAAATGCCCAGGGATTCCGCGCCATCGATGTTGGTCCGCTGACAATGGGCTACCGCACCAGCAACTCGCGCACCGGTTTCGATACGACACGCCGCCTGATTTATCCCAAGGGCGCGTATGTGCTGCACATGATTCGCATGATGATGCAGAATCGGCAAACCGGCGATCAACACTTCAAGGAAACAATGCACGATTTCGTTAAAACCTATGCCGGCCGTTCGGCCACCACGGAGGACTTCAAGTCGATTGTGGAGAAGCACATGACTCCGGAAATGAACCTGGACCAAAACAACCGGATGGATTGGTTTTTCAACGAGTACGTCTATGGCACACAGCTACCGACGTACAAAATGGACTCGTCCTTCGACACCGCACCCGACGGTACGGTGGTCATGAATTTCAAATTGAGTCAGTTGAATGTGGATGACAAGTTCCGCATGCTGGTGCCGATTTATCTCGAAATGGACAATGGGAACGTGATCTTCTTGGGTAGAGCCCGACTTTCCGGAAACAGTTCGATTGACCAGAAAGTTCCGATTAAAGGGCTAAAAGAAAAGCCGCGGCGTGCGATGATCAATTACTACGACGATGTGCTGGCTTCTGCCAATTGAGAACTATTTTCAGCGATTATCCGAGAATCTGACGAGGCTCGCGATGTGCGGCAATCAGCGGGTTGAGGCGGCTATGTCGCGCGTGTTAGCATCCTAGGTTTTGGCAGGTGGGTTGACGGAGTATGGCGGGCTGGCCTGAATTTCAGTCCCGAATCTCTCCTGGGCTGTAACTTCATCCGCAGTCATCTTCAAGGCCGCACCATCCCCACGCCTGCCTGAAGGAGCCCAACTTGAAAGTCTACTCTGGAGAAAGCATCCGTAATGTAGCGGTGGTGGGGCACGGGCATGCCGGCAAGACCTCGCTGGTATCGGCCATGCTGCTAACCTCAGGCGCAACGCAGCGACTGGGACGCGTGGACGACGGCTCGGCCACCACCGATTATGACGAAGAAGAGGTCGCCCGACAGATGTCCATCACGACCGGCATGGCCGTGGTGGAGTGGGAAAAGTCGAAGATCAACATCCTCGACACTCCGGGATTCAACATGTTCGTGCACGAAGCCAAAATGGACCTCCCCGTCGTCGACGCGGCGATTGTCGTGGTCGATGGCGTCGCGGGCGTAGAAGTCGTCACGCAGCGCGTCTGGAATTATTGCGAAGAGTACAAGACGCCACGTTTAATCGTGGTCAGCCGCATGGATCGCGAGCGAGCCAATGCCGAGCGCGTCCTGGAGTCGATCGAGAAGGCGTTTGGGCGGAATGTGATTCCGATTGAGTTGCCCATCGGCGCAGAAAAAAATCTGACGGGCGTGATCGATCTCGTGCGGATGAAAGCCTACAACTACGAGATGGGCGGAAACGGAAAGGGAAAAGAGACTGAGATTCCCGCCAACCTGCAGGAGCAGGCAAAATCCGCGCATGAGCGGCTGGTGGAACTTGTCGCCGAGGGCGACGACAGTTTGATGGAGAAGTTTTTTGAGGCCGGAACTCTGAGTGAAGAAGATCTGGTTCCGGCGCTGCACAATGCCATTCGCGAGGATAAAATCTTTCCCGTGATTTTTAGCTCGGGTCTAGGGAACATCGGCGCAGACCGTGTCATGGATTTCATCGTCGACTACACTCCCGCGCCTTGCGAGCATGAATGGGTGACGGGCGAAATCGCAACCGGCGGAAACGGCGATGCCCCGCGGCGGCATGAAACCGATGCGGAACCAGTTTCGCTCTACGTCTTCAAGACAGTCTCAGATGCTTTTGCCGGGCGGATTTCCTACTTCAAAGTTTTTTCCGGCGTGCTGAAGAATGACGTGACCATCCAGAATTTCCGGAATAATTCGCCGGAGAAGCTTTCCCACATTTCAACCATGCAAGGAAAGACCGCGATCCCCGTGAACGAATTGCACGCCGGAGATATTGGGGCGGTCGCCAAGCTGAAGGATACGCTGACCGGCGACACGCTGGGCGATAAGTCCGCGCCGATTCAATATCCACGGGTGAAGTTGCCCGAGCCGGCGATCACTTTTGCGATCGAACCCAAAAGCCGCGCCGACGAAGACAAACTTGGTCCGGGGCTACACAAGCTCATGGAAGAAGATGCCATGCTGCGCTTCTTCCGCGATCCGCAGACGAAGGAATTCCTGATTGCAGGCACCGGCCAGCAGCATATTGAGGTGACTGTTTCGAAGCTGAAGAAGCGCTACAACACGCAGGTGAACCTGAAAGCGCCGAAAGTGCCGTATCGCGAAACCATTCGCGGCAAGGCCGACGTGCAGGGACGCCACAAGAAGCAGACCGGCGGCCACGGACAATACGGCGATTGCAAAATCAAGATGGAGCCGCTCCCGCGCGGTGGCGAGTTCGAATTCGTCAATGATATTTTCGGCGGCGCAATTCCGAAGAACTTTATTCCAGCGGTCGAAAAGGGAATCAAAGACGCAGCTGCGCGCGGATATCTGGCGGGTTATCCGGTCGTGGATTTCAAGGTTGTTCTATACGACGGCTCGTATCATGACGTCGATTCGAACGATTTGTCATTCCAGATGGCGGGCCGCATAGCATTCAAGAAAGCCATGGAAGTTGCCAAACCCACATTGCTCGAGCCGATTATGTCGGTTGAAATCACTGTGCCCGACGACTTCGCCGGCTCGATCATGGGCGACTTGAATAGCCGCCGTGGCCGCATTCAGGGCATGGACAACAAAGCCGGCAACACCATCGTCAAGGCCGAAGTGCCTATGTCCGAGATGCTCAGCTATGGCGTGGAACTCACGTCGATGACACAAGGACGCGGCAGCTTCAATATGGAAATGCATCACTATGACGTCGTCCCCGGACAGCTGCAGGAAAAGATCATCGAGAAAGCGAAAGCCGAGCGTGGCGAGGTGAAGGAAGAGGAAGAGTAGGTTTGAGGATCTCGTATTCGGCGGTTAGCAAGGCGGCCTGCGGGCCGCCTTCTTGATATGTGAGCTCATTTTGAAGACGGAACATGAATCTCGTAGCTTTTGGCGTCCACCGGTCTGGAAGTGGTGTGTAGTTCTGATTTTGCTAGCAGCTGTGGTGATTCTGCTCCCGCCACGTCAGCGTCCCGCGAAAGTTGAACTTTTGCCGTTCACTAATACCCCGCCCGACTGGGACGGCTCCTACCCGTATTTGGTCATTTCTCTGGGGGGTTCTGCATCACCGAAGTTTCAGTCAGCAATCTGGTTGCTGCAGCCCTCGATCCGCCACGACAAGCCGGTGAACGAATTCGATGTCGATCTGCACACTGGCAGGTTCATCCTGCGCCAGACGGATCTGTTCGTGCCCGCCGTGATGCCGCTCGCCCTCACGCGGACATACGTCACCTGGGACTATCATAGCCGGGCTTTTGGAATCGGAGGCAATCATCCCTACGACATCGCTCCGACAGGCACAAGATTTCCTTACACCTATCAGGATCTCAACCTGGAAGATGACTATCAGGTTCATATGCCGCGGATCTCCAAGGGCACCGGCTACGAGGATGCCGTTTTCCGGCACAGCAATACGTCGTCGGAGTTTTATGGCGCGATGGATGCGTGGAACGGAAATGGATGGACCTTCACGTTTCGCGACGGCCGCGAGATTTATTTCCCAGAAGCGTACCTTGCAAAAAATCTGGCGCAGGGTGCGGCCACAGCTATGACTGATGCCCAGGGCAACCGGATTGAACTCGATCGCGACAGAGTTCGCAATCTGCAAGCGCTGATCGCTCCCGGCGGCGGGAGGATCACATTCAAGTACGATTCGAGCGATCGTATCGTTGAAGCTGACGACAGCGCAGGGAACATCCGGCACTACACTTATGACCGCGGCGGACATGTCGAGACTGTATCGGACGCAACGCACGTGCTGTACCGCTTGGAATATGCGCCTCTAATGAGGGAGCAGGGATACGATCCGTGGCTGCTTACTGCCGTGCTTGATGCTGACTGGAAAGTCCTGCTGGAAAATAAGTATCTATGGGGAAGAGTTGCAGCGCAGCGGCTTGGCGATGGAGAAAAATTCAGTTACGAGTATCAGCTGAATGGACGGGAAGTGCTGCAAACCAAGGTGACGCTGCCTTCCGGAGAGAAGAGAGTGCTTTCCTTCCGAAACGGGATGCTGATCGCAGAGAAGTGAATCGTCGGCATCATCCCTCAGTGCAATTGCCAAGTTTCGTATTTCGTTCTACTATCCGGAACAGTGGCGACGGCGCGAAACAATCCCAATCTGAGCGATAACCGCGATCGTCTAGTTTCCGCGACAGCGGCGGAAGACGATTCTTCCTTTGAGCTAAAGCTGCGGCCGCAGCGACTGGCGGAGTTCATCGGGCAGAAGAAGGTCAAAGAAAATCTGGCGGTAGCGATCGAGGCGGCGCGCTCGCGTGGCGAAGCCATGGATCACGTGCTCCTGTATGGTCCTCCCGGCCTGGGCAAGACCACGCTGGCCAACATTATTGCCAATGAGCTGGGCGTGCACTTTCAGCCCACGGCAGCGCCGTTGTTGCAGATCAAGGGTGATCTCACGGCTATTATCACCAACCTGCAGGAAAAGCAGGTCCTGTTTATCGACGAAATCCATCGCCTGCAGCCGGTGCTGGAAGAGCTTCTCTATTCCGCCCTGGAAGATTACAAGCTCGATATCATCATCGGACAGGGGCCTTCGGCGCGCACGCACACGCTGGAAGTAAAACCGTTTACCTTTGTCGGGGCGACAACACGTGCTGGATTGATTTCGGCGCCTCTCCGCGCTCGTTTCGGCATCGTTCTGCGGCTGGAGTTTTATACGCCGGCGGATTTAAAGATCATCGTCGAGCGATCGGCTGAGATTCTGGGCGTTTCGATCGACGACGCCGGAGCGACTGAGATTGCCAGCCGCTCACGGGGAACACCACGCATCGCCAACCGTTTGCTACGGCGCGTCCGGGATTACGCCCAGGTTCGCGGCGGAGGAAAAATCGACGAACCAACCGCAATGGCAGCACTCGAGATGTTGGAGGTCGATCGTTACGGATTCGATGAAGTGGACCGCCGTTTACTGCTGACGATCATCGAGAAATATCAAGGCGGCCCGGTTGGGGTAAATACTTTGGCAGCTGTGCTGGCGGAAGAGGCAGACGCGATTGAAGAGATCTACGAGCCCTTCCTGATGCAGATTGGTTTTCTCAATCGTACTCCACGCGGACGCGTGGCCACGCAGCTGGCCTATGAGCACTTCGGCATTACGCCCAATCGGCGCCAGGCTTCGTTGTTCTAATCCGATAAACAAAGGCGCCGCACTTCTCCCATTCGAAGCTACACCCGGCCGCCGCGATCAGCGTGCTTCTACACGCACGCTGCGGTCAGACAATGGCCTGTTCCGCATTCCGGACAAAACTAGCATTCCTTGTTTCGTGAGGCCGCGAATAGTGTATCTTGCTGCATTCCTCTTTGTGCGGCTCCGGGGAGTGGTGAGGGGTTGTGCGTTCGCAGGCGGGTGCGAATCTCGTAGTGTCGGTGATTGGGCGAGTCATTCTGTTCATTCTGGTGGCGCAGTTTGCCTTTTCGGGCGATAGCGCTGAAGCACAGAATTCCGGATCCTCGCAGACTGCTGCGCAACCTTCTTCCTCTGCTCACGCGGAACCCGGGGCTCGTTTGGGACCTCCCGCGATCACTATTCCGCGCTTGCAGCGTCCTCCCGCGTTAGAGGACTTCCTCAGCATGAAACCCAAGGGAGAAATCGCGCTGCAGATGGCCAAGGTCACCGGATTCACCCAAAGGAATCCGCATGACGGCGAAGCAGCCTCCGAGCCAACCGAGGCTTATCTCGGATACGACCAGAAGAATCTTTATGCGGTATTCGTCTGCTTCGACGATCCACGGCAAGTGCGTGCGCGTATGTCGCCGCGCGAAGACATCCACGACGACGACGAGGTCGAGATCATGCTCGATACCTTCCATGACCGCCGCCGCGCCTACGCATTCCAGACCACGCCGCTGGGCGTGCAGTGGGATGCAATATGGACTGAAGCTTCACGCGAGGAGCAGTCCCAGGGCCATTTCGATACATCGTTCGACACCGTTTGGGATTCCCGCGGAAAAGTTACCAGCCGCGGATTCGTCGTCTGGATCGCGATTCCGTTCAAGAGTCTGCGCTTCCCGGCGAAACGCATCCAGGAATGGGGAGTGATTCTCTATCGCGGAATCACGCGCAAGACCGAAGACTCATTCTGGCCCGAGATATCGCGCAAGGTCGAAGGCCGGCTGGGGCAGGCGGCCACGCTCTATGGACTCGAGGGAATTTCGCCGGGCCGCGATCTGCAACTCATCCCATACGGGCTGATGCGCGGCTTCCATGCGCTCGATACACGCGATCCCTATAATCCGTACTTTCAGAATGCGAACGTGCAGGGCCAACCAGGCATCGATGGAAAGTTTGTCATCCAGGATCACTTCGTTGTAGATGTCACTGCCAATCCTGACTTCAGCCAGATCGAGTCGGAAGAGCCGCAGATCACGGTGAATCAACGCTACGCGGTGTACTTTCCAGAATTGCGTCCGTTCTTTCTGGAGAACGAGGATTTCTTTCGCACGCCGATGGAATTGTTCTTCACGCGCAGTATTGGTGATCCCTCGGCCGGAATTCGGCTGACAGGAAAAGACGGACCATACTCCGTGGGTATGATCTCGACCGACGACCGAAGTCCCGGTTTGGCTGTTCCGGACTACAGCCAGTACTCGGGCATTCGCTCCTATTTCACTATTGCCCGCATCAACCGCGACATTTTCAAGCAGTCGAGCGTGGGTGCGCTCTATACAGATTGGGAGTGCCCCAGCACTGGGGAGTACAACCGTATTGGCGGCGTCGACACGCGGCTAAAGTTCAGCCCCAACTGGACCTTGGATGGGCAGGCCGTAGCTAGTTCCAGCAATCTGAACTTGAGTTGCGAAGCCAATCTCGATCCGTTCAGCTCTGGGAATCTGGGGAATGGCAGCCATTATGGGGGACCGGCGGAGCGCCTCGATCTGGTGAGGGACGGCCTGCACTTCAATTACGAAGGAATGTACAACGACATCTCGCCGGGATTCGTGAGCATTCCCGGATTCATCAACCGCGTCGACATTCGCGAGACGAAGCAGGAAGTACGCTACCGATTTCGTCCCAAGCGCGGATGGATTACCGCTTGGGGGCCATCCCTCAACATGCGCTATGACTTCGACCACACGGGCCTGCGTCTCGACACTTTCTACGCGCCGTATTTTCTGGTGGCCGGGCGCGGCCAGACCTACATCTGGATTCGGCCGTACGAAGAATTTCGTGAACGGCTGCGGCCGCAGGATTTTTGCTTTTACGATTACGTTTCGTATTGCCCGGCGCCGGTCGGCACCGGCCTGACCGGCAATCAGGATTACCACGAACACCAGAGTGGAGCGACCTTCTCGACGGCCTATCTGAAATTCGCCACGCTGGGAGCAAGTTATTACTGGGGGGACGGAGTGAACTTCGAGGCATCTCCAGATGCTCTGCCCGCACCGCCAACACCCTACAATCTTCCGTTTCTAGCTCGAGAGGACACCGGGCAGGCGACTTTATCGTTTCGTCCGTTGAAGCCCTTGAAGATTGAAAATGGCTACTTGTTCGAGCGTCTACGCACCACTGGCAGCACATATCTGTTTGAAGAGGCTTTATATCCGGGAGCAGGGCACGGCATTTTCAACGACCACATCATCCGCAGCAAGTGGAACTGGCAGTTCACCCCACAGCTTTCCATGCGCGTGATTTTGCAATACAACTCGCTGCTTGCGGGTACACCGCTGTCGGGAACGGGTATCAGCTCTTCTCCTTACACGTATTTGCCCACGGCCAAGGAATTCAACGCCGATTTTCTCGTCACTTACCTTGTGCACCCCGGGACCGCGATTTATGTCGGCTACAACAGCGACTTGCAGAACCTGAATGTCTTGCAGCAAACACCGACCACACCCGGCGGCGTCACTAACACCGCAAAGGGTTTTCTCAACGACAGCCGCCAATTTTTTGTGAAGGTGAGTTACATGTTCCGATTCTAGGTAGCTATCAGCTTTCGGCTGTCAGCTGTCAGGAATCTCGCCTTAGATGGCGGCCGCCTCTCTCGGGCTAAAAGTGGAGAACTGAAGGCTGAGAACTAACAGCTGCCGTTGCTGAATCCCGCATGAATCCTGTAGAATCTAATGATCTGAATCGAGGTTGGGACTCACATGAAAGCAGCTATTCATCCCGCATACAACGAAGTTCGCGTGCATTGCGCGTGCGGCAACACGTTTACCACCCGGTCAACGCACAAGGGTGATATCTCCGTCGAAATTTGCTCGAGCTGCCATCCGTTCTTTACCGGCAAGCAGAAGCTGGTCGATACCGCTGGCCGAGTGGAGCGCTTCCGCCGCAAGTACGCTAAGGCAGAGCCGGCGAAGAAGTAAATTTCCCGGACTGCGCGTCGACTTATGTTTTTGAAATTCGGCCCTCGCTGCGGCGGGGGCTTTTTGCTTGGATGTTTCCCGCGTGACATCTGCTGAAACGACGGATCAAGCTACCCCAGGAGGCGCCGATGACGAGGAAGCTGCTTTTGCTGGTTGCATTCCTAAGCTCATTCGCGGTTGCCCAGCAGCCGCCGGTGAATTCTCCGTTGCTGGGCCACCTTACCGG
>DATKQB010000033.1:0-3415 GCA_035523795.1 Verrucomicrobiia bacterium
GCCGTCCCCGAGATTCTCTTTTACCTTTCCAATGGCTTTGATCGCCATGACTGAAACAGTGTGGCCTCGATTTTCAAAGGGCAGATCGTGTTTTCGCGTATAGGACGACTTGATCGCAATACTGTCCCCAACCTGGATGGATCTCACCGCGTCGAGGTATTTGTCCTGGTACCCATTCTCCCAAATGCCCTCCTGCAGAAAACGGGGTGTCTGATCATCGGTACCGTATGCGGCCCCGACAAACCAACAGGCTCGGGCTCCTGCTCCTTCAGGTTTTGAATTCACAATCAATCCTCCTTTACCGGCCCACAGCCGTTTTTGTACTGCCACTATGCGGCGTGATGCGAGGACGACATTTGATCTTCACCGCGCCAACGGGTGAAGGAGCCGTCCGAAGCCTATTTACGCGCTGCGCAAGGGCTTGAGGGCTTTCTAGCCGGACTTGCAACGTTGATTGAAGAACCGTCCGCAATCGAGCAATCGACATTTACGTACTCCCTACTCGTTAATCAGCAAAGGAGCTGTTCCGGCCGCGAAATATGTGCGTCGTGACGCTTGTCTCAACTGTCAGGTGTCCCCCCTCAGAGAGGAACGAATACTTCCGACGCATTCATTTAGATCGCGGTGGATCTGTGGGCCGAGAAATCGGAGGACCTGCCAGCCCTGGACCTGAAGTTGGTTCGATTGGCGCGTATCGTGAATACGTTGGCGCAGTGCGGAATGGAATTCCAGTCCGTCGGCGTATATCAGGATGCGCTTCGGGGTCGTATATGCGAAATCCGATCTTGTGATCAGGCGACCTCGCGAACTGTAAACTTCGTGCTGCTTAAGTGGCTCGGGCAATCCCGCAGCTCGAATTGCTTTGAGAAGGCGCAGTTCCAGCGGCGACTCACAACCTTCTCTTCGCGCTTCGTCCCACTCTGGCCCTTCTCCCGACGTTGAGTGAGCGTCTGGCGCCTGCGATTCCAACTCGCTCGCTGCAGCCGTTTGCAAGTAAGGCATCGCAATCCGCCAGTTGAGGATGCCGTGTACCCGCTGATTTCGATAATTGCGCAAACAGCGGTAGCAGGACGCCGGGCAGTCGTGACCATCCAAGTGCCGGGCCGCAGCTCCTGCCACTTGCTGAAACTCACGGACCATTGCCTCGATGATTCCTGAGCCTCCAAGAATCTTGTCCACCCACAGGATCTCCAGCGCGCGACCTTCGCCATCCCCATCACGGGACGTTTGCACCAACACATCAAGGTCGTCATCATCCAATTCGAAATGCTTGCGCGCACCTTCAAGCAACGCCGTGCCGATCGACCACGCCCACGCTATGCCATCCTCACCCTGCTGCTCAAGGCCGTTCACGATGAGCCGTAGCGTGTCGGCCTTGGTCTGTTGACCTAGCGAGACTGTTCTCGGTTCGCCAGTACAAACCTTGGCGTGTGGGTCCTGGTTGGCGCGCGGATCGCGGGCTGGTGTACGACTCCGGCGCCGCGCTTCAGATATCGCCGGCTGAACGATCTGCCGGATCATCTCGCCACAATTGGGGCACATACGGAAACCTTCAGGGCGCACGGTGGCCCCTGAGCCATCGCCGTCGGAGGGCAGGCCCTGCGGACCGTGGTTGATCCACCAAATTTGTTCTTGCTGGCGAAGTTCCAAGCGCCAATCGCCCATCGACCATGCGGTTGCAGGGACGTCACGTTGCGGATGCGGCCGTACATCATAGCTGCCCTGTTGCCGTTCTTCTTCGCTATCAGGTTCGACCTCTTCCAGTGAAGCCTGAAACGCGGCGGCATCCCAAGCTTCGTGGTTTCCAGCTGATAATTCCGCATTGCAACGGCGGCAATTGTTGTTTGACGCTTGTGCCAAGCCGCAATTTGGGCATTCGGTATATCCGAATTTCTCGGGTCCGCGTCCGGTTCCCAATGCTCCGGGGCGATGCAGAGCTAGACCCCGAACCGACCAACGATGGCCCCGGGCATACACGATTTGACCCGGACAGAACTCACGCTGCGACTGGAGTCTGCCGGCAAAGACAACATCTGGATCGAGTCCCAGAGACAAGGAGCCCGGGTCACCAGGAAATGCATACCCAGGTAGCAATCCGGCTTCTGCCAATACGCTGGGCAAGTAAGCATATCTGTGGTCGCTCCGCAGTTTCTGTGCGAGCCTCCGGTAAGATGACTCGGTGAACTCCTCTGCGCGGTTCAAACCGACACGCTGTCCCAAATCGCTCATTCGGCGCACTGCATCGGCAACGAGCGCGCCCCTCTGAGCTAGAGCTGCACGCACTCGTTGAGGAAACGCCGTAGTCACAGCCTGAAGCCAATCTGCCTGAACCCCCCTGATGTTGCCGAAGATCACAACAGCCCGAGCGTTGGCCCCTGGGGCCGCATCGCTTAACTTCTTTACTAGTTCAGCTACATTTGCCTCAATCAAATCCCCGCGCTCGGTGAGAAAAGGCTCCAGACTGTTTGCATAATCCAGCGCCGCTTCCTCCAGCACAAGGCTGTTCACGTGCCTTTCGATGGCCGCGAGATTCTCAAGATTCAGCCTGGGCGGGGGAATTGCACCCGAAATAATCTCATCGGGATGATCGAAGAAATAGCCGTCATGCGGTGTGCCCCGGGCGAAGCCAGCGACGACACCGGTCCGTGTCTCTCGTCCAGTGCGGCCAGCCCTCTGTGCATAGTTGGCTGGGCTTGGCGGTATATTCCGCATCGCCACACCTTCCAGATCCCCTATGTTCACGCCGAGTTCGAGCGTCGGTGTGCATACAAGGACGTTTGGGCGCGGCGGGGACTGTTTGAAACCCTCTTCGACTTTTAAGCGATCTTCATCGGGGACAGCTGCCGAATGTTCCCCCGGAAAGAGGGTCGGCGCGGAAGACGAAGCGATCAGTCGAGCGTTCAGGTTGTGATCGGCAACCGGTCCGATGTACGTCCGCATCAATCCTGAACACCTCGCCCGAGCACATCCTGCTCCGCGTCGATGGCAGCGACATCGTCCCGCCTAAGCATCCGGTCTTCCCAATGGGAAAACAGACCAAGGTAGATTTCATCGAAAACAACGATAAGCAGCGAACGGTCTCGGTCGATGTGGCGCGGCCTAAAGGGAAAAAACTCCACTTCATCGAACCGAAGCTTGTTGAAGCGCGCCAGCTGAGAGACGGGCTTGGCTACCTGAAAGTGGCCATGTTCCCTGGTATGGTGGGCGTCGTAGTCGCAAATGAAATCTCGAAAGCCGTCGAGCAGTTGGGGACGGTCCAGAGTCTGATCATCGACCTGCGCGGCAATACAGGGGGAGGAATCGGCGCTCTTCGCGTGATGAGCCTGCTCACTCCAAACCAGATCCCGGTCGGGTTCGCCCTCGACAGGCGCCGTGTTACGGCCAATCTCGAATCTGAGAAACAGGCATTCCGGCG
>DATKQB010000034.1:0-61497 GCA_035523795.1 Verrucomicrobiia bacterium
TTGTAATTCTCGCCCACCCGCTGCATGAGCCGTTCCGAGCCGACCACATCTTCGCGGAAATCGACCGAGGCGACCCACATGCGGACGATTTCTCCGCCGAGGCGGCTGGAGATATCGACGGGATCGACATCGTTGCCGCGCGACTTTGACATGGCCTGACCGGATTCGTCGAGCGTCCATCCCGGAGTGACCACGCCTTTGTAGGGCGGGCTGGCGTGCGTGCCCATGCCGCAGAGCAGGGAAGACTGAAACCATCCGCGATACTGGTCGCCGCCTTCGAGATAAAGATCGGAAGGCCAAGAGTTGGACGGATCGTCATCGACGAGTGCGAGATAACTCGCGCCGGATTCGAGCCACACATCGAAGATGTCGGTTTCTTTTTCGAATTTATTGCTGGCGCAATGCGGGCACTTGGTTCCCGGCGGAAGAATGTTGTCGGATTCTGGCGTGAACCAGGCATCGGCGCCGGATTTTCGAAATAATTCAACAACTTTGCGATTGATGGCTCGATCGTTCAGCGGCTTGCCGCAGGATTCACAAAGGAAAACGGCGATCGGAACTCCCCAAACGCGCTGGCGCGAGATGCACCAGTCGGGACGGGATTCGATCATGTTTGCCATACGCTCTTCGCCCCAGGAAGGATCCCATTTCACGCCTTTGATCTTCTTCATCGTGGCGGAGCGGAGCGTCTCGTTCTTATCTCCGGGCATGGGCGTTTCCATGGAGATGAACCACTGTTCCGTCGCGCGAAAGATCACGGGATTGTGGCAGCGCCAGCAATGCGGGTAGGAGTGCTCGGTTTTTTCCGTGTGCAGAAGGGCGCCGCGCGATTTCACGAGATCGAGGATCGGCTGGTTGGCGTCCCAGACGCGCTTTCCCGTGTATTCCGGCAGACCGTTGCGCATGATGCCTTTTTCGTCGACGTTGCTGGTGGCGTCGAGTCCATATTTGACGCCCGTGATGAAATCTTCCGCGCCATGCGAAGGCGCGGTGTGGACGACGCCGGTACCGGTGTCCATGGTGACGTAGTCGGCGAGCACGCCCAGAATTTTGCGATCGAGAAAGGGATGCTGGAAGTTCAAACGCTCCAGCTTGCGTCCGGCGAAGTGCGCGATTGGCTTGGGATCGGCGAGATTACATTTAGCCGCGACTTCGGCGCCTAACTTGGTGGCGACGATGTAGACTTCGCCGCCGGATTCGAGGCCGACATACTCCTCGTCTGGATGAAACGCGACAGCCATGGATGCTGGCAGCGTCCAGGGAGTGGTCGTCCAGATGATGGTGGAAACTTTTTTTCCGGCGAGAGCGGGATCGATCTTTGCCGGATCGTCGAGCAACGCGTATTTGACGTAGACCGTGTCGCTGGTGTGATTTTCGTATTCAACTTCCGCTTCAGCCAGCGCGGTTTCATCGTGCATGCACCAGTAGACGGCGCGCAGACCTTTGTAGACGAATCCGTTTTCGTAGAACGAATAGAACGTGGAAAGCACGACCGACTCGTACTGCGGAGTCATGGTCGCGTAAGGACGGTCGAAGCGGCCGAAGACGCCGATGCGCTTGAATTGGGTGCGCTGCAGATCGAGATACTTTTGCGCGTACTTGCGGCATGCGGCGCGAACCGCAGACGCCGGCATCTGCAGCTTCTTTCCGCCGAGTTCTTTGTCGACTTTGATTTCGATGGGCAGGCCGTGGCAATCCCAGCCGGGAACGTAGGGCGCGTCGAATCCAGACATGGTTTTGGATTTGACGATGAAATCCTTCAGGCACTTGTTCATGGCGGTGCCGAGATGGATGGGACCGCTGGTGTAGGGAGGGCCGTCGTGAAGAATGTAGCGCGGCGCGCTCTGGCGCGCTTCGCGGATGCGCTCATAGATGCCCATTTGCTGCCAGCGTTCGAGCATTTTGGGCTCATTTTGCGGCAGATTGGCCTTCATGGGGAAGGCGGTTTTGGGCAGATTGATGGTCTTCTTCAGGTCGAGCGGCACTCGGTTCGTCTCTCCAAATGATTGAATCTTTTCATTATAGGGAGCGGGGCAGGGAACGTCTACGCGCCGACTTTGCTTGGTGCGACGAAATAGGCCCGTCTGAATCAGGCCGAAGTACTGCTGGGTTTTAATCGCGACTGGTAGATGGAGAGAATCTGCTCGGCGGCGCGATCGGCTGCCGGCTTTCCCGGCGTGCGCAGGCGGTCTTTTACTTTGGCAAGTCCTTCGAGCATGCGCGAACGAGCCGCACCGTCGGGAAGAATTTCTTTGAGCTTGACGACGACATTCTCGGCTGTGAAGTTCTGCTGCACGAGTTCGGGGACAACTCCTTCTTCGGCGATCAGGTTGACCATGGCGAAGCGTGGGACTTTCATCCGCGGCTTGCCCAGCAGGTAAGTCATTGGCGAGACGCGGTAGACCATCACGAAGGGAAGATTCATCATCGCGGCTTCGACCGTTGCAGTTCCGCTGGCGATGATGCCGGCGCGGGAATGATAAAGCGCAGGCAGGGATTCGGGGACGAGCGTGATTTTTGTCCCTCCGATCAAATTGTTCAGGAAATTCTTGTTCAGCGTGGGCGCGACGGGCAAGAGAAATTCATATTGCTCTCCGAGCAACGTCGCTGATTCCAGAATTGTCGGCAGGTTCATGCGGACTTCTTTTGCGCGGCTGCCCGGCATGAGCGTGATCCACTGCTTCGCCGGATCGAGGTTGAATTTTTTCGCGTGCTCATCGCGGCTGATCGTCGGATATGGCAACTCTGCCAGCGGATGTCCGACGAAGGTCGCATCCACGCCGCGCTCGCGATAAAACTTTTCTTCAAAGGGAAAGATGACCAGCGCTTTGTCGATGTAGTCGCGGATGAGCCGCACGCGTCCCTGGCGCCACGCCCAGAACTGTGGCGCAACGTAATAAACCGTCGGAATGCCGCGCTTCTTCATCTGTCGCGCCACGCGCCAGTTGAAGGCGGGCGAATCGATCACGATGGCGAGATCGGGCTTGCGCTTGTCCGCTTCGGCGAGCAGAAGCTTGTAGAGAGCGTAGATTTTCGGCAGATGGCCGAGGATCTCGGTGATGCCGACGACGGCGAGGTCTTTGGCGTCGACGACCGTGTCGCAACCGGCTGCACGCATGCGATCTCCGCCTACGCCGAAAAATTCAATTGAAGAGTCTAGTCGATGCAGCGTCTCAATCAGCTGCGCGCCATACATTTCGCCGGAGGCTTCTCCGGCAGAGATCAGAACTCGATTGAGAGTGGCGGCGTCAGGCATTCAATGCGACGGGTGTGCAGGTAGGGGGCGGCTTTGATTACGGAGCGAGTTGCCCTTCGCCTCGCAATCCGCGGCTTGCTTCGTCAGGGCGTCAATTTTGGCCACTGCACGGCTCACCTCGTTCAGAAGATCTTCCGCTGGTACGTGCATATTTTGCTTCCGAGCGTTGAGAGTTCCATTCTTTTCAATCGGGGGACCGGATGTGCCTGTCGTGTCAATCGCTACATAAGTTTCTCCCAAGACGCCGGCGGTTTCGAGAGTTACCGTCGAGTCACTTGGAATCTTGAGATCGTAGGACGGCCTCAGTTTCATTACTACCTCGACCGGCGCGTCCTTCAATTCCGGCCGGACCCGGATACTGCTAACCGTACCGAGGTCCACCCCAGCGATTCGCACCTTGGCACCCTCGCGTAGCCCCATTCCGTTCGTAAAGAATGTCTTCACAACGAACGAATGTCCTGTCTGTCGAGGAATAAGTAGCGGGATAAGCAGCAAAAGTGGAATGGCAACGATCGCGACAATTCGAGCCAGTTGCGAGCGCATTGCGGAAGTGACCGGAAGAACGTGCCATCATACAACACTTCGCGGGGGGGCCCGCTCCACATGTGAGCGCACGCGCCACAGATGCCCGCGCCACACCTGCTAATGCGCGATCTGATCGCGCTGCGCCAGGAAATTATCGCGGCACTGCTTGGCCTCGGTGCGCAGTTCGGCCAGTTCCGGCGTGCCTTGGATCAACTTCAGCAACGGATCTTTTTCCAGCGCGTCGTAGGCGCAGTAGTGATCTTCGATCGCCTTCTTCAAAATAGGGAAGGCCAGGCTGCTTTGCCCGCAGAACACAAACTCCGAGCCGATGACGTAACGAGTTTCCGGGTCGGGGATGGTAGCCAGAATGGCCGCTACATCACGGGCCTCTTTATCCACATTTGCTGATCCCGAGCCGAGCAGGTGATTCGAGCAAGCCATGAAAAATTTGTAGTCCACATCGCCGGGTACACGGCGGGCGACATCGCGCGCTTCAGAAATTCTGTCCAAGGCCCATAGATCGTGAACCATATTTGACTGCGACCATTGCGAGGTAGCGTCGATGTGCAGAAAGTTCCATGGCCCGCGAGACGTTGCCTGCCGGTTCAAAACTGAAATTGCACGACCGCAGCAGATTATTGCCGGGATCAATTAGGACGATAAAACAAGGATATCGGCTTGCCCTTATTAAGGGATTCCCTTATTATGGGTCCATGAATATCACTTTGACCTTGGACGACAACCTAGTGAAGGAAATCCGCAAAATTGCTGCGGATCGGGAAACAACCCTGACCGGGATGGTGCGCGCGTATCTGGAGCAGGTTGCCGTCGAGAACGGCAACGCCGACAAGAAGCGTAAAGAACTGGAACTGTTCGAGGAGACGTTCGAGCGCTCTGGGGCGCGACTTAATTATGGCGAGAGAAGTTGGCGGCGTGAAGACTTGTACAACCGAAGTTCTCACGGAAAGTCTCGATGAGCAGTAAGACTTTTCTGGACACCAATGTTCTGGTGTACGCGCTAGACGAAGCGGATCCGCGCAAGCAGAGGATAGCCAGCGGACTAGCGGCAAAGGCTGTCGCTGGGGAATCAGCTATTTCGGTGCAGGTGCTTGCCGAGTTTGCGGCGACTCTACTGCAGAAATACCCTTCGAAGTTCAGCGGAGACCAGGTTCTCGGAATCTTAGATTCCCTGAAGCCTGTCGTTCTGATTAAGCCGGATGCGGAAATGGTCCGGCGGGCGGTCGAGGCTCATGCCACCTACGGCGTCCACTTCTACGATGGCATGATTATCGCGGCTGCCGAGCGTGGGGGATGTGCCAGGATTCTGTCGGAAGATCTTGCCGCCGGGCAAATCTATTTCGGAGTCGCGGTAGAAAATCCGTTCCGGGCGCACCCGAAATAGCGCTGCAGATCTAGCTTCGCATTCCTTCGAGAGCCTTCTTGGCGTCTGGATTGTTCGGACTGAGCTTCACGGCCTTTTCTAATTGCTGGCGTGCCAGCGAAGGCTGGTTGGATTTTTCGTAGGCCATACCGAGATGGTAGTGAACGGTGGCATCATCCGGTTCGCCGCGTTTCTCGCCTAACCGCAAAGCTTCCTGAAACTGTCCGATGGCGGACTGATAAACGCCCTTCTGGTAATAGGCCCAGCCCAGCGTGTCGGCGGCGTTGGCGGACTCAGGCATGCCGCGCCGCGCCGTCTGCGCCATGGCCAGGGCGACGTCCACATTCCCTCCGGTCTGCAACATCACATAGGCCAGATTATTCGAGGCCAGCGGCTGGTTTGGCTGAATATTCAAGGCCTGCTGATACATGTTCTTCGCCTGGTCCCAATTCTGCTTCGATTCGAAAATCTCGCCCGAGAGAATGTAGAAGCGGAAGTCGCGCGGATTATCTTTGATCGACTGCTGATAAAGAGCGAGAGCCTGATCGGCGTGGCCTTCCTGCACCTGCACCTTGCCGAGTTTTTCAAGGGCGTCAGTATTGTTCTTGTCGAGTTCCACCGCCTTCTGCAACGCGGCTTCTGCGCTCGACATATCTTTCTTGCCGTTGAACAGAGCGGTACCCAGCAGATCGTAGAAGTTGCTGTTGTTTGGCGATTTGGCGATCTGCGCGTTGGCTGCGGCGATGGCTTTGTCGAACTGCTTCTGCGCGAAATATGTGTTCATCAGCCCGCTAAGGCCTTCGGCCGAATTGCCGTCCTTATCGAGTGCCTGCTGGTAAAACTTCTCGGCCTCGGGAAAGTGTTTTTGCGCCAGCTGGACGTTTCCGAGCTGAACGTAGGGGCCGGGACTCTGCGGGGCGCGCTGCATGGCGATCTGCGCGTCCTGGTCGGCCTGAGTAAATTTGTGCTGGGCGAGCTCGGCAACGCCGCGCAAGAGGTAACCGTCGGGCGAAGCGGGTTGCGCGTTGATAATCTGCTGCGCCGTTGCGGTGAGGGCGTCAAGATCACCACGCTGCAATTCCATGGAGGCCAGGACGCGTTGCGCATCGGTCAGATCAGGGCGGAGACGTACGGCTTCGCGCCACTCCGATTCCGCGCGGGCTTCATCGTGCTGCTGGTTGAAGGCGATTCCCAGCTGATAGTGCGCCACTGCGTTGTCAGGATCGTTGCGTAACGCCGTTTGCAGCGAATCGATGGCCCCGCCGGGATTGTTCTGGCGGATTTGCACCTGCGCCCGATAGACCAGGGCATCGACATCGTTATGATTGGCCTTCAGAATCTCATCATTCAGCTTAGTGGCCTCGTCAAGGTGATCTCTCAGGATCAGCAACTGGATGTAGTTTTTCTTCGCTTGCTGATCTTTAGGATGGTCCTTGTACACTGAGGCGTATTCGGCCAGAGCCTTATCCACATCATTACTGGCGAAGTAGAAGTCGCCCAGCATGCGGTAGGCTTCGGAGTTATCGGGAATGTCTTTCTTGGTCTGTTCGAGGAAAGCTACGACTTCGTCTTTCTTTCCTTCCTGCATCAGCAGGCGAACGAGCGCGGCGCGCGGTCCAGGATTCTTGGGATTGACTTCAATGGCCTGGCGATACTCATGTTCGGCTTCGGGCATGCGGTTGCGCGACTGATAGAAGCCTCCCAGCGCCATTTCAGCGCTGGTGGACTTGGGATCTACCTCGACCGCCTTTTTGAAATTCACCTCGGCCTGATCGGGCGAATTGGCGCGCAGTTGCAACAGAGCCAGCAATAGATAAGATTCTGAGCGCTTGGGGTTAATCTGAACAGCCTGCTGCATTTCCTGCATGGCGGCGCCGAGATTGTTCTGCGCTGCGTCGTAATTAGCCCACGCTTCGTGGGTTTCGGGCAGGTTGGGCACTTTCTCCCGAATGATATCCAGATGCTCCTTGGCCTGTTTTATGGTGTCGGGCATGGTTGAGCCATCGGGATTGCGTACGGTTACCAGAAGATTGGCCAGATCGGTGTGAGCAGGATAGTTATCCGGCGCCAATTGGACCGTGCGGTTGAGCTCCTGAAAAGCGCGGCTGGCTTCGCCCAGCTTCAGGAAGGTCTGGCCCAGTTGGTAGTGTGCCTGGGCGAAGCGGGAATCGATCTGTATGGCGTTGGAATATTGAATGGCCGCTTCGTGATATTTGCCCTCAGCGAAGTAGCGGTCTCCGCTCTCCAGATATTTCTGCTTGCGGACATTGGGATCGCGCGAACAACCGGCGAGAAAGACAAGCAGCGAACAGGCAAGCCACAGACGGACCACTACCGAGCGACGCATATGGGGTCTCCAACGACAAATGCGGGAGTAGAAGAACAGCTCCGCACAAAGGATGATGATACTTCACCATAACTTGAGAAAATAGTTACTGCAGTCATAACTGTTGCAGTCGGCCCCCAGGTTTATTTCGGAATATAGCTGTCGAGCAAGGATGTGACGCTATTGGTAAAAGGGAGCACGCGCTTAACGGCAGCATCCACAGACTCGCCCGGGTACATTGGGCTTGTGATTCGAACCAGAGCACCGTCGGTGCGATTCATCCGTATCGAGTCCGCGATAAGGTAATACTTGGCCCAATATTCGCTGGCCACACCGCGATCGTGAGCCCAATACCAGTAAAGCACCAGTTGGCGAGCATCGCCTTTGGCAATAAGATAACGGTTTGCGGGAAACAGGGCGTGCCCGGGTTTGCTCAACCATATGGTGGAATTTTCAACCGGAGTCCAACCTGCGCCCGGAAGACAATGCTGCGGGGAATGAATCGTATCGCCTGCCCGCTGGCTGGGAAAGTAAGCGATAAAAAGATCGACCGGTGCCTGGGGCACTTTGTGGTTTTCGTAAACCCGCACCAGGAAATCTCCCGGGCCAAGGATCTCCAGAACGTCTTTGTCCAGCGGGACGTCGTAGCTCGTCCACTCTCCCAGTTCTCGGGGAAATGACTCGAGCGGGAGGCGCGAGGGATGAAGCTCGGCCCGGCTGCGCGCTTGCAGAAAGAGCGCCACGGACACCATTAAGGCAGCCGCGCTGAAAAACCGGAGGCTCGGGCGACTCACGCCACGCTCTCCTTATCCTTCCAGATGAGTTGAATCAACCCGTGTACGGCGTACAAGAGGAACAACGACACCACGAAGATGATCCATCCCCAGGATGCGTGGAAATATCCCTCCGCTTTGTCGGCGCTCCAGTACTGGACGAGCAAACCCGTTCCGATGATGCGTACGCTATTGGCCAGAACCGCAATCGGAATCGATGCCGCCGCCAGCAGCCAGCGCACCCATACGCGCCTTTCGGCAAAATATCCATAAATGATGGCAAGCGTGACTAGCGACATCAGGGAGCGAATGCCGCTGCAAGCCTCCGCCACTTCCAACGCCATCGAGGGCAAATTAATCACATTCCCTTCCCGGAGAACTGGAACACCAAGAAACGGGAGAGCCGCGGAAGCTAACCGCGAGGCCAACAGTTGCAGGGGAAATGTAATTTTATTGAAGAGTAATACCGGGATCGGAATCATCAAGAACAGGACCGCGAAGGGAAACAGCATAGCCCGGAAGAAATTCCAGCCCAAAAACAGCACGACAAGTCCAACTCCAAGCAAAATGAAGGAAGAGCGGGCTAGAAAAAGTTCAGCGCCAAGAAGTCCGAGTACGCACAGGCCCAGGGCGAGCGCAATAACGGCCAGCCCGGACCACGAAGCATCCGGAACCAGCCGGGCAAGCCGGCCGCGCTCCTGCCAGAGCACAAAACCAGAAAAAAGAGGGACAAAGAAGCCGTGGGAAAAATTCGGGTCCTTGAACCATTGCATGACCAGTTGGTACAGCGTCGGCGTGTAAATCCAGGCAACGAGGGCCAACAAGATGCAAGTTTGCCAAAGCGGAATCGCCCCCGGCCACGAGAGCCGGGAACGTACAGTGGAAGAGTCGGCCTGCGCTAGTGAGCTCACCAGAAGGTTCGAGGCTTACAGTGGGGGAAATTCAAAGATAAGCGAAACGGCCCGATGGTGCAAACGAAACCAAGGTGCCGCGGGCGTTTACTGGCGCCGCGAGCCCAGGGCTTACATCCTCTAGCCGTACCGTGCCCCCAATGAAGCTGATGAGCCTATTCTAGAGGTTGCGTGCCCTTCAGTGTAAGGATGAGAAAAACTTTTCCTATAAGTTCGGGTAGTATGGTGGAAAGCATCAAGTTACCTTTTTCGATAACCCCCGCTTCGTCTCACGATTTGTTCGCGAAATGATTGAAAACAAGCAGTAAAATAGATGCGCCCTGGGGTATTCCCAGGGTGGCAAATTGGCAGGATTCGTGCTCTTAAGGCAGTACCGGGTTGTTTCAACCTCAAATACCACGGAAGTGCAGCACAAAGAGAAAAATGGGTAAGTCATTGCCTAGTTTTGGCGATCGAGGTGTGGGCACTTCCGCCGTGCCGGCTGCGCTGGCCTTCGTCGAGGGAGTGAGCGCCTGCATGCGCCCGGTGGAGGGCGTGATTCGCGAGCTGGCGCAGAGCGACGTACCCGTGCTGCTGCTGGCCGAGCGAGGCGCGGGCAAGCACGCCACGGCGTTGCGCATTCACGGAATGTCCCGGCGGAGCGCACAACTCTTTCAGCGCCTGATGTGTTCGAGCTTGCAGCCTCGCGACCTGGAAGCGGCCCAGTTCGACCGTGCCGACGGAGCGGGAACGCTCTATCTGGATGAACTCGCCGAACTGAAAGAGGATTGCCAGATGTCGCTTTTGGAATGTCTTCCTCTGGCGCCCGGCGGTGCGGGGATGGATCAGGGACGAGCACGCGTGATCTGCGGCAGTTCCCGTGATCTGGAGGTGGAAGTGAAGCGCGGGCGTTTGCGCGAGGATTTGTATTACCGGATCAGCGGTGTATGCCTGCGGATTCCGCCGTTGCGGCAGAGAAAAGAGGACATGCCGTTCCTGATTGGACATTTCCTGCGCAAGTATGCCCGCGATTTCGGCCGCGGAGTGCCTGACTTGAGCGCGGAAACGTTGCGCTTGTTCCTGGATTATGCATGGCCGGGAAACCTGCGCGAACTGGAAGACGCGGCGCGAGTACTGGTTGCCTTGGGAGACGAGCAAGTCGCGATGGGCGGATTGCGCGCCCTGCTGCGCAAAACCGATGGCGCCGGCAATGGCGAGGCTACTTCACTGAAAGAGGCTTCGAAAGCGGCTTCGCGCGAGGCGGAGAAGGAACTCATTCTGAGCACCTTGGCGCGGACGCGCTGGAATCGCCGCCGCGCCGCCGCCGAGTTGAAGATCAGTTACAAGGCATTGCTGTACAAGTTGAAACAAATCGGATTTGAGGGATTCGGGGCTTCGTAGCCTCCCGAAACCCTCCGCGAGACGAGCAGGGAGACAGGGATGAAGAAGAGGATGAGATGGAGCGTGCTGGCAGCGTTTCTGCTGGCAGGAGTTTTGACGGCGCAGACCAACAACGCCATTAAGGCGAACGCTGACGAGGCAAAACCGGACACCCCGGCGCGGCAGGCGAGTTCGGGCACCGAGTACGTGATTGGCGCCGATGATGTGCTGAAAATCTCGGTCTGGAAAGAGCCGGATTTGACTGAGACGCTGCCCGTGCGGCCTGACGGGAAGATTTCCATGCCTTTATTGAACGATGTGCAGGCGGCTGGACTGACTCCGCTGGAACTAAAGGATTCCGTGACCGAGAAGCTGAAGAAATACATTTCCGATCCGCGAGTGACGATCGTGGTGACGGCGATGAACAGCCGGCGCGTCTTTGTGACTGGCGAAGTAACGCACTCGGGTCCGATGACGTTGTTGCCCCACATGACTGTGTTGCAAGCGCTAGCCGAAGCGGGATTCACGCAGTTCGCCAATCTGAAAAGCATCTATCTGTTGCGAGCGGAGAACGGCAAACAGGTGAAGCTGCCCTTTAATTACAAAGAAGTCGTGAAAGGCAATCACCCGGAGCAGAACATAGCCTTACAGCCGGGCGACACAATTGTTGTTCCGTAGGAATTTCGAATGAGCATATCCGATTTCAGCCTCTCCCGGACGGGCATCTGGATGCTGGTAGTCCTTGCCCTGGCATTCACCCCCGCGTGGACTCAGGACAGCCCTGCGCCCAACGGCAATTCGTCAACAACAGGAAGTTCGCAGAACAGTACGGGGCAGGAGAGCAGCGGGCAGGAGCAGCCGCCGGTTCCGGCCTACGGGCAGGAGAATGCGCCGCCGCCGATCACCGAGACACCTCCGCTGTCGGGGATCGATTTGCCGTCGGTCGAGCCGCATGCCGCGCCCTTGAGCTACATTCAGCCGGGAGCCACGGTCAGCGAGTCGGCCGATACCAATGCGGCGAATGAGATCGGCGGAGGGGGTTCAACCGCTTCGATTACCCGCGCTCTTGGCAGCCTGACGTTGCAGCGTTTATGGAGCCACTACGATCTGGCGCTCGACTATATGGGCGGCGCGGGATACTACGACCTGCCAGGGGAAGGTGGGAAGTTGCTGCAACAAATGGATTTCGAACAGAAAGTCACGTGGAAGCGCGGGCAATTGGCGGTGCGAGATAGCTTCAGCTATCTGCCGGAGGGGAATTTCGGCGCCGCCTACGGGTCACTCGGGTCACAGGGAATCGCATCATTGGGTACCACTTCGTTCGCGACCTTTTGGGGAGGAGCGGCGCTGGGCACGCTGGGACTCGCCCCGCGCATTATCAACCTGAGCATGGCCGATGTTTCGGAATATCTTTCGCCGAAGTCGGCGATTACCGCTGCGGGGGGATATGCCTTCACCCACTTCTACGGCTCCGTCGAACCCTACATCGACAGTTCCGCAACACTTAACTTCATCGGCGATTCGCAGGTTTCGGGCCAGATCGGCTACAGCCGGTTGCTAACTCCCAAGACGCAGGTGGCTGCTGTGTATGGATACCAGGGGTTCGACTTTTCCGCCATGGGTACGGCGTTCCACTCGCATGTGATTCAGTTGATGTACGGACACCAGATTTCGGGGCGGATGGACTTGCTGGTTGCCGCCGGACCGCAATTCACCCGCATCGGTATTTCCTGTTCCGTTACCTTTGACCCAAATTACTGCACCGTGAACCCGCAGACCTTGGCCCTGGAGGGTACGATCCCGGACCATCGAATTGGAGCTGCGGGACAGTTCAGGCTGCAATACAAGTTTCCCAAAACCATGCTGACAGCTGCCTATCAAAGATACGAGACAGGGGGTTCGGGATTCTTTGCCGGCGCGCAGAGCGATATTGCCCATGTTTCCGCTGACCGTCCCCTGTCGAGAGTCTGGGGTGCGATGTTAGATCTGGGGTACTCGCGCAATGCGAGGATCCAGACATCCAGCTCCGGGATCGCAGCCAACGATTATCAGTACGGGTTTGCGGGGGTTGCGGTGCACCGTGCGTTTGGGCACGACTTTCACGCTTTTGCCAGTTATCAATTCAACAAGCTGGCTTTTGACAGCTCGTTCTGCGGAACGTCAAGCGTTTGCGATCGGATTTCAAACCGCAACGTGATTACTCTGGGACTGGATTGGACTCCCCGGCCAATCCGCATTGATTAATTTCTCCGTGGCGATCGAGCAACGAAAGGTAGAGCGAGACAAGCCGGACGTAAGCCGGAAAGGACAAGAGGATGATTGAGAATCGCGAATTAACCATGGACGATTATCTGGCGATGCTGCGCCGGCGGGCGAAGGTGATATTGATCCCAGCGCTGCTGGCGCCGCTGGCAGGCTTTCTGATCTCCTACGTGTTTCCGGCGAAGTACACATCACAGTCGCTGATACTGGTGGAGGGACAGAAGGTTCCCGAAAGCATGGTCCAGCCGGTAGTTTCGGAGGACTTAACGGAACGTGTCGCCACCCTGCAGCAACAGGTACTGAGTCAGAGCCGGTTGGAGCCCGTGGTAAACCGACTCTATCCCAACCGAAATGCTCAGCAGGTCAGCGAGATCATCGATGACATCCGCGCGAACATGACGGTGGAACCGGTCATGACCGACATGTCACAGATTGGCAATCCATCGGGGGTGAAGAGAAAGCCGGGATCGTCAAGTCCCGTACCCGGCTTTTATGTGAACTACACCTCTTCCAATCCCAGCGACGCGCAGCAGGTCTGTAACGAACTCACTGCGTTGATGGTCGATGAAAACCTGCGTTCCATCCAGGCGGCGGCTACCGGCACCAGCGATGTGCTCAACCGGGGCTTGGAAGACGCGAAACACAATCTCGACGATCTCGACGCCAAGCTTGCGGCATTCAAGAAACAATACGTCGGGCAACTTCCTGGCGATGAAGAGAACAATCTGAAGATGCTCAGCGCGTTGAGCCAGCAACTCGACACGTACACCCAAAGGCAGAATCTTGCGCAACAGGACAAAACGTATACCGAGACACAGCTGGGCCAGCAGCTGGCGGCTTGGAAATATTCGCAATCGAGCACGAATCCGCAGACCCTCGAAAAGCAGCTCAGTGATCTGCAAGCCCAATTGCTGGATCTCGAGGCCAAATACACCGACGATCACCCCGATGTGATCAAGACCAAGGCGGATATCGCGGAGGTGAAGCGCAAGCTGGCGGAGGTCAACAAGGCGTCGGCCGAGGCGGTGGATCCGGGCAGCGAGAAGGCATCCGGCGACGAGCCACTCGAGATCCGGCAATTACGGCAACAGTTAAATCGTGACAACGAAGAAATGGCCGAAGACTCGCGGGAGATGAAGCGGCTGCAAAAGTCGATCGCGGACTATCAGGAGCACCTGTCGCTGAGCCCAGCGGTCGAGGAGCAATACAAGGAGCTAACTCGCGACTACGACAACGCCAATAAGAATTACCAGGATTTACTGGCGAAAAAGAGCACCGCCGACCTGACTGTGAAGATGACCAACCAGTCGGAGGGCGAGCGGATGTTTCCCCTGAATCCGGCGAATTTGCCGGACTCTCCCAGCTTCCCGAATCGCTGGTTGTTTGCGGGAGGTGGTTTGGGAGCGGGGTTGGCGATTGGAGTGGGCCTGGCGATGTGGATGGAGCTGCGCGACAAATCCATCCGCACGGAAGCCGATGCCGAAGCCGCGCTGGAATTGCCGATGCTGGTGGCCGTGCCCTGGGTGGGCGTAGCAGCCGCGGACAGCCGGAACGGACACAACGGCAAACCCAAATTCTGGAAACGCAAGAAAGATGCGCCGGAGCATAAGGAACCGGTGGGTGTGTAGCCGGGGAGCGGCGAAAGACTATGTATAAAGAGTTTTACGGACTGCGGGCGAATCCGTTCAACGTCAATCCCGATCCGCGTTATTTGTTTCTGACGCGGCATACCGAGGAGGCGCTGGCGTGCCTGACCTACGGCATTCAGAGCCGTAAAGGGTTCGTGCTGCTGACGGGCGAAGTCGGGACGGGCAAGACCACGCTGATCAACAAGCTGCTCGAGTGGTTGCGGCTGCAGCAGGTGGCGACGGCGTTCATCTTCAATTCGCGGCTGAACGTACCGCAATTTCTCGATTACATGATGGCGGACTTCGGCATTCCCTGCGAGTCGGAAGCCAAGAGCCAGATCCTGCTGCGTCTTTACAACTGGCTGCTGGATCGTTACCGCGCGGGGGAAACTGCGGTGCTGATCGTCGATGAGGCCCAGAATCTTTCTGAAGAAGTGCTGGAAGAGATTCGCATGCTCACCAATCTGGAGACCTTCACCGAGAAGCTGCTGCAGATCGTTTTGGTCGGTCAGCCGGAGCTGGAACAGAAGTTGAAGCAGCCGCAATTGCGGCAACTGAAGCAACGGCTGACGCTGCGGGCCAAGACGCATCCGCTGACCGTGGATGAAACCAAGGCGTACATCCACCAGCGTTTGCGCATTGCCGGATCGAACGGGCACGAGATTTTCAATCCCGACGCGGTGCTGGCGATTCATCGCTATTCGTCGGGCATTCCGCGCGTGATCAACCTACTGTGCGAGCACTGCCTGGTGAGCGCGTTTGTGGATCAGCAGAAAGTGATCGAGCCTTTGGTGGTCGACGCCGTGGCGCGCGATTTCGATCTTGGAGACAACCATGCCGCCCTGCCGCCTGCAGCTCCAAAAGGCATGACGACAGAAAGCTTTGATGTAGCCGAAGCACTACACTCGTTGGCCACGCTGGCCGAGCGGACACGGCAGCCAGAGCCCAAAGAGCCCCCGACGAAAGGAAACTATGAGCCGAATTCATGAAGCATTGAAGAAAGCCGAGCAGGAGCGAGCCGCCAATCAGCCTGTTACGGGCTCCGTGCTGGCGGACACGCCTGTGACTGAGCCGCCCGTCTATGCCGACGCTCCGGCCACGCTGCCAATCTCTGCGGCTTTGTCAGGGGTTCCGGCGCTTGGCGGAATGCTCACGGTGGATGCACTGGCGCGTTGTCCGCAGATGGAATGGAAGCCAGATCTGGGAACCATGCTGTTCATGAACGGAGACGACAGTGCGCGGGGAACGGAAGAGTTCCGCACGCTGCGCTCCCGCCTCTATCACCTGCGGGAACGAATGACGCTGAAGAAGGTGCTGGTGACCAGCGCCCTGCCCAAGGAAGGCAAGTCCTTTACGGCGGCGAATCTGGCCCAGGTGCTGGTGCGGCAGCACGGACGGCGGGTGTTGTTGATCGATGGCGATTTGCGCGGCCCACGGTTGCACCTGGTGCTGGGGACGACGCCGGGGCCCGGCATCTCCGACTATCTGCAAGGACGTTCCGATGAGCTTTCGATTCTGCAGCACGGGCCGATGGAGAATCTTTTCTTCATTCCCAGCGGGACCGGTATCGCCGATCCGGCGGAACTGGTGGCGAACGGACGGCTGAAGATGCTGTTGCAGCGGTTGGAGCCGCTGTTTGACTGGATCATCGTGGATTCTCCGCCGGCGGTGCCGGTTTCCGACGCAAGCGTTCTGGCCAAAGCATGCGATGGCGTGCTCATGGTGGTGCGGTCGAATGCGACGCCGTTTGACGCGGCGCGTAAGGCGCGCCAGGAATTTCCCGAGCAGGCCTTGATTGGAGTTGTGCTGAACGGCTTGCGGGAAGAGGCTGCACCCTACGAGCGCTACTACTACGAGGTCTACCAGAAAAACGGAGCAGGCGCCAAGTCCTAGGGAGAAGGTCAGTGATTCGGCTTTTCAAGGTTTATTACCCGCTACGCACCCTGATTTTGCTGGGTGTAGAAGCCCTGATCGTTTGGTTCTCATTCGTGCTGGGCACAAGGATGCAGAGCCAGGATTGGTGGCTGCTGCTGAACGTCGAGAACGGGTATGTAAAGATTCTCGGCGTAACGGCTTTCGTCCTGCTGATCTCTCATTGGCTCGATCTTTACGACTCGGCAAGTTTGAATGCGAAGTGGGACCAAACGTTCCGCCTTCTGCTGGTGCTGGGCTTTGTGGCTTTAGCGCTTTCGGCGATCGGCTACTTGTTCCCACGTTTTCTTCCGGGGAACGGGTCTCTGCTGGCGGGATTGGCCATCCTGACCTGTACGCTTTTCCTGTGGCGCGTGGTTTACTCGTGGGTGGTGCGCCAGCCATATTTCCGCGAGCGCGTTTACGTGTTAGGCACGGGCGACCGCGCGCAACGTCTGGTGAACGGACTGCGCAGCCGGGAAGAACTCGGCATCGAAGTCGTTGGCTGGACCGGGGGGCTGGATGGTGAATTCAACCGCGGCAATGTGGCCTCCCATTTGCGCGAACACGCCCGGCAAGACGGCGTGCATCGCGTAATTGTTGCGCTGCCCGACCGCCGCGGCACGCTTCCTATCGAAGAGCTACTTGACCTGCGGCTGGCCGGGGTCACAGTGGAAGAAGCCACGTCATGGCTGGAAAAAATCTCCGGACGGATTGAAGTGGAGCAGTTGAATCCCAGCTGGCTGGTCTTTGCCGAGGGTTTCCAGTTCACTGACTTTTCCCGGTTGATCAGCCGGTTATTCAACCTGGGACTGGCGCTCATCGGACTAATCCTGTCTCTGCCATTGCTGCCTTTTATCGCGCTGCTGGTCCGGCTGGATTCTTCCGGCCCGGTGCTTTATCGACAATGCCGGGTGGGCTACCGCGGGCGAAATTTCAACTGCTACAAGTTTCGCACCATGCACAACGATGCCGAGGCCGACACCGGCGCCACTTGGGCTGCAGATGACGATCCGCGAATTACGCGTGCGGGCAAGTTTTTGCGCTCCTCGCGGCTTGATGAGCTGCCGCAGCTTTGGTGTGTACTGAAAGGGGATATGAATTTTGTCGGACCGCGGCCGGAGCGGCCGGAATTTGTCGACTGGCTGAGCCGCGAAATTCCGTACTACGGCGTGCGTCATGCGGTGCGTCCTGGCATTACCGGCTGGGCGCAAGTGCAATACAAATACGGCAACACGCTGGAAGATGCGCGGGAGAAGCTGCAGTACGACTTGTTTTATATCAAGAATGCCTCGATGGGGCTGGACCTGCTGATCATGTTCCAGACGGTCAAGATTGTCCTGCTGGGACGGGGCGCGCAATGAGATGGATTTTCTGGGGGGCAGCCGGCCTCGTTTTCTATACCTATCTTGGGTACGCGGCATGGTTGTGGCTGCGCGCGCGGTTCCAGTCTTGGCCGGTGCAACGGGGTGCGCAGGAACCGTTTCTGTCGATTGTGATGGTCGTGCGCAATGAGGAGCAGGTACTCGAAGAGAAGATGCGGAACCTCCTCGATCTCGATTATCCGCGCGATCGCATCCAAATCGTCGTGGTCTCGGACGGATCGACCGACCGTACGCCGGAGATACTGCGCTCTTTCGCCAGGGACTCGCGGATTCACGTTCTGCTCAACCAGTTGGCCGGCGGCAAAGCGAACGGGATTAATGACGCAATGGGGCTGGCGCAAGGGGAAATCGTGGTTTTCACCGATGCGCGGCAGCGCATCGACCATGGCGCCCTGAGGCCGCTTATCGAGGCGTTCGCAGATGCGGAAGTGGGCTGCGTCAGCGGGGAGTTGATGTTGGGAGATCCGGAATCGGGCGAATCGGCCAATGGCATGGGATTGTACTGGCAGGTGGAAAAAACGATTCGGGAACTGGAGGCACAGTCGGGATCGGCCGTTGGCGCGACAGGGGCGCTCTATGCCGTGCGCCGCGAATTGATTCCCGAACTTCCTGGTGGCACCGTGCTCGACGACGTTTATATCCCGATGGAAGTGGTGCGGCGGGGAAAACGGGTGATCTTCGAACCGCGCGCCCGCGTATGGGATGTCCCATTCCAGGGCGCGGACCGCGAGTTCGGGCGCAAGGTGCGTACCTTGAGCGGGAATTATCAGCTCGTGCAATTGTCGCCGTGGCTTCTCAGCGGTAGCAACCCCATTCGTCTGGAATTCATCAGTCACAAGCTGCTGCGGTTGATTGTGCCGTTCGCGCTGGCGGCCATGCTGATTTCCTCATTTCTGCTGCCCGGCCAGATCTACAGGATCACTCTCGTGCTGCAGATCTTGTTTTACAGTTTGAGCCTGTTTGCCGGTTTTCGGCTGAGCCTCGGGCCAATGACTCGCATGGCGGACGCCGCGCTCACCTTCGTCGTGCTCAACACAGCTGCGGCAGTGGCCTTCATGAGATTCATCACCGGACGGAAGGTGGTATGGATCCGGTGAAGATTCTCTGGGTCAAAGCCAACAAGATATTACCTGTGCACAGCGGGGGGGATATCCGCTCCTACCACCTCGCGCGCAATCTGGCGGCAAAGCACAAGTTGGTGTTCTTCTCCTATTATGACGGCGAGCACGACGACGCCTACGCGCAACAGTTGGCGGAACATTTTCCTGGAGCTGTCGCAGTATGCACAGGGCGGAAGAAATCAAGGTGGTGGGGGCATGCCCTTGATTACTTGGCAAATCTGCCGGGAGGAAAACCGTACGCGGTAAGCAGGTTCGAGTCGTCGCGGGTACGCGCGGCGCTTAAGGCGCAGCTGGCGGAAGGCCAGTTCGATGTTGCAATTTGTGATTTTCTGGATGCGGTCGTGAATCTGCCGCCAGGGACCAACACGCCCTGTGTGCTGTTTCAGCACAACGTAGAATGCGAGATCTGGCGGCGGCACGCCGAGACGGAAGCGAATCCGCTAAAGCGAGCTGTCTACGGACTGGAGTTCAGGCGCATGTTGGCCTACGAAAAGGCCACGGTTGAAAGCTTTCCGCATGTGATTGCGGTATCAGAGCACGATCGTAAACTGATGAGCGAGTGGGTCGATGCGGCGCGAATCACAGTGATGCCCACCGGCGTGGATCTCGAGCAGTATGGGCCAGTGGCGTCAGCGCAGAATTGCGATAGACCACTCGTGATTTTTGTCGGTGCTATGGACTGGGAGCCGAATATTGACGGGGTTGAATACTTCTGCCGGCAGATATGGCCGGCAGTGCAGACTAAGCTGCCGACGGCTCGATTCCGCATCGTTGGACGGAATCCGGACGCCAGAGTCTTGAGTCTCGCAAGCGACACGGTAGAGGTCACCGGGCGCGTGCCATCTGTGATTGAACACTTGCGGGAAGCTATCGTGGTGGTCGTGCCATTACGGATTGGCGGTGGAACCCGATTAAAGATTTATGAGGCGATGGCGGCAGGGAGAGCGCTGGTCTCGACTTCCATCGGAGCCGAAGGATTAAACGTGCATCATGGATTGGATATTGTTCTTTCTGATGATCCCTCGAATTTTGCCGATTGCATCGTCTCTCTGGTGAATGAAGTTGAGTATCGCAGGCGAATGGAACGTGCAGCCGCGAAACTGGTTGAGCAGTATGGTTGGCCTGTCATCGCGGAGAAGTTTGAGGAGATTCTTGAGGGCGTGATTCGCCAACCGGGGCAGATTTCTCGCTCTCTGGCGGGCGCGAGCCAGCCGGTGACGCTGGTCAATACGGACTGACCATAACGCTGAACGAGGGAAAGATTTTCTAATGGCAGTTTTGGAGCAGAACAACTCGCGACCCGCGTGGAAGAAGAAGCTCGTGACGCTAGGCGAGCCTTTGAAAGGCGTGTTTTTCTGGCTGAGTGCCTTTTACGTGGTCTATTGCCTACGACCTGAGGACTGGATTCCGGGGCTTACCTATATTCCTCTGGCCAAGATCTCCGGCATTCTCGCCGCGGTTGGACTGCTCCTGAGCTGGGGCAGGACCAAGCGCGGATTCCGCGACCTGCCGCGAGAGGCTTTTTATCTCATAGCCATCGTAGTCCTCCTGTTTATTTCGGGCCTGCTCTCGCCAGTGTGGAAGGGAGGGGCAGTCTTCAAGAATATTGATTTTTCCAAAGTCTTGGTCGCGTGGGTGCTGACATTCTTTGTTGTGACTAGTCTGGCGCGGTTGCGGCGGATCATTTTCATCCAAGCCGCGTCGGTTGCGGTGATTTCGATAGTGTCAATCGCGAAAGGACGATCCCACCCGCGGCTGGAAGGCGTAATTGGAGGAATCTATTCTAATCCTAATGATCTGGCGTTCGCGATCGTGCTATGCCTTCCTTTCTGCTTTGCATTCATTTT
Source organism: Verrucomicrobiia bacterium (assembly GCA_035523795.1). Taxonomy (GTDB): domain Bacteria; phylum Acidobacteriota; class Terriglobia; order Terriglobales; family Acidobacteriaceae; genus Sulfotelmatobacter. Next base: position 20,686 of record DATKQB010000034.1, read on the forward strand.
GCGTACTCGCAGTGTGATCCGCAAGGCGGCCTGGGCAGGGGCAATGCTGGTCATGTGCGCCACTCTTTTCCTAACCGCCTCGCGCGCCGGGTTCATCGACCTAATGGTAACGGGAGCGATCTGTCTCTGGATTTTTGGAATCAAGGGCCGGCGTATTCATCTGGTCGCCGGGGCGGCTTTGGTCGCGCTTGTAGTCGGATTTACCGCCGGTGGAAAGTTGAAAGAACGCTTCATCGCAATATCGGGGAGTTCGATCTCGAACACTTTGGACGAAAGCGCCCACGATTCGTATGAGCAACGGCGGTTTCTGATGGTCAGGAGCGTGCAAGCCATCACCCATTATCCTTGGGGTCTTGGGATGGGGAACTTCGCACAATATTCCGGTACATGGCGAGAAGTGCACATGTCGTATCTGCAGATGGCCGCTGAGGGTGGGCTGGGCGCTTTAGTTTTCTATCTGCTGTTTTTCGGCCGCGGGTTCGGCAATCTCAGACGCTTGCGAAAGTTTCCTGGATATGATCCGGAGATGGACCTGTTTGCGGGAGCCTTGTTCGCTACTCTTGTGGGATTTGTTGTGGGTGCGCTTTTCGCTCCGGAGGCGTATCAATATTTTCCTTATTTCGCCGTGGCATATACATCCGTAATGCTGGCAATCGCCCGGGAAGGACATTCTTCGGACGGCCAGTCATCGAATTCACCGCCAAAGCTGCAGCGCTGGTCGCGAGTTTCTGTGAGAACTGGAGAGTTCACGCCAGTTCGAAATCGGACAACTACAATTTCTGGCAGGCTGGCTGCTCCTCGTCGAGATCAGTTGTGATCTTCGACCGAGCATTTTGCGGTAACGATGCCCGAACCGAAAGTCAAAAGGACATTGCATGTGTGGCATAGCCGGAATTGTTGAAACACATCCGAACGGTGTGGTCGACGAGGCCGCTGTTCACCGGATGTGTGCAGCCATCGTGCATCGTGGTCCGGACGATGAGGGCATCTATGTAAAAAAAGGTATTGGGCTTGGCATGCGCCGGCTCAGCATTATCGACTTGGCCGGTGGTCATCAGCCTGTTTTCAACGAAGATAAGACCGTATGGATTGTCTTTAACGGCGAAATCTACAACTTCCCTGAACTGCGCGCGGAGTTGGAGAAGCGCGGCCACCGCTTTCGTACCCACACTGACACTGAGGTGATCGTTCACCTCTACGAGGATCTGGGGTCGGAGTGCGTTCAAAAGCTGCGTGGAATGTTTGCTTTTGCCTTGTATGACGAACGCCGCGGCGGACTGCTGATGGCGCGCGACCGGTTCGGCAAGAAGCCGCTGCACTATGCACTTTCGCGGAACAGGTTGCTTTTTGGGTCTGAAATTAAATCGATTCACGCCATCGCGCCCGAACTCACTGCTATCAATCATGAAGCGCTTCTGCAGTATATGTATTTCGGATACATTCCCGATCCGAGCACAGCTTTTCTGCAAATCCACAAGCTACCACCCGGACATCTGTTGGAATTCGAGAAGGGACAGGTCCGCGTCAGGCAATATTGGGACTTGCCGCAATATGGAAGCCATTCTCCGCAGAGCGAGGAGGAGTGTCTGGAAGAGTTGGAGGGGCGTCTGGCAGAAGCGGTTCGAATTCGCCTGATCTCCGATGTTCCGTTGGGCGCGCTGTTGAGCGGGGGAACCGACTCTTCCACCGTGGTCGCCTTAATGGCTCAGGCTAGTTCCAAGCCAGTAAAAACTTTTTCCATCGCCTTCAAACATGACGATTTCAACGAAGCGCGTTATGCACGACTGGTGGCGCAGCGATTTGGCACCGATCATCACGAGTTGGTCATTGAGCCCAATATTCTGGAAGCGGTGGAAGCGCTCAGCAGGTCCTTGGAAGAGCCGTTCGGCGATTCCTCGATGCTTCCCACGTATTTCGTGTCGTGTATGGCGCGGAAACACGTGACCGTTGCTTTGTCCGGGGATGGAGGCGATGAGATATTTGCCGGATACGACCGCTATGCGATCAATCTTCGCCGCGATCTATTAGGGATACTTCCGTCAGCGGCGGGCAGGTTTTATCGCAAAAATATTTTTCCCTGGTTGCCCAAGAATATGCGGGGAAGAAGGCTTTCGTATAGCGTATCTCTGCCTTGGCACGAGCGATACGTCGACAGTATCTCGTTCGTTCCGATGTTTGAGCGCGAGATGCCGCTGCTGTCGGGAGACTTCCGGAAAATTCTGAGTAATGGCGGCAACCCGGAAAAAGTGATGTACCGGTTGTTCGATCAGGCTCCAGCGAAAGATCCCGTTGACAAACTGCTTTATGTTGATACGAAAGGGTATCTCGTCGGCGACATTCTCACGAAGGTAGATCGCATGAGCATGGCAACTTCGCTGGAGGTTCGTGTGCCCATCCTCGACCATGTCTTTGTTGAGTGGGTGACCGCGTTGCCGACAAAGTGGAAACTGCGCGGGAAGCAGCAGAAATATATACTGCGCAAACTTGCGGAGCGAGTCGGAGTTCCGCACGAAGCCCTGTACCGGAATAAACAGGGCTTTGCAATGCCGCTCGTGCATTGGATTCGGCATGAATTGAAAGATTTGATCATGTCGGCGCTGCTTGAGCCGCGCACGTTGCAGCGAGGCTACTTTGAGCCAACTGCTATTGAGCGGCTGTTTGACGAGCATTTCAGCGGTCGCCGCGACCATTCGGGAGGCATCTGGCGACTGCTGATGCTGGAGCTATGGCACCGCAACTATCTGGAGAAAATTCAGCATGTGAGTGCGGAATCCTGCATGAGCGGCGCGACGGGCAACCGCACATGAGTGTGTCAGCGAGGAGTTCGTCCACAGATAGTGCGGAGTTAGCATCGAGTGCTCCAGCCTTTTTCCCGCATCCCGTTTTTCTGATGGTCAACAGCCTCGAGCGAGGCGGCAGTGAGCGCCAGTTCGTTGAGTTGGCAGGTTCCTTGAAGCGCGCCGGCACTCCGGTGCAATTGGGATGTATTCAGAGGATTGGGCCCTTCATCGATGAGCTCGCTCGTTCCGGCTTCGAGGACCTGCGCGAGTTCGGATTGGGAAACAGTCTTTACGGCTTGGAGTCTTTGAGATGCCGCTGGCGGTTGATGCGCCATCTCCTGAAATCCGAGATTGCCGTCGCGCATTCTTTTGATTTCTACATCAACCTTACCCTCATTCCGTCGGCCAAGCTAGCAAGAGTTCCTGTGATTGGCAGCCAGCGACAGTTGGGGGACCTTTTGACGCCTGCGCAGAATCGTGCACAGCTCGAGATGTTTCGTTGGTGCGAGCGGGTAGTGTGCAACTCCCAAGCAGCAGCCGATCGTTTGGCGCGAGCAGGCCTAAAAACCGAGAAGCTGGCAGTGATTGGCAACGGATTGCCCTCAGCCGCGTTTGAGCCAGCGGTTCCATCGATCGAAAGGCAGAAGGGCATTCTTCGCGTCGGGATGATTGCGCGGATGAACATCCGAGCCAAGAATCAAAGCATCCTGCTGCGAGCGGCAGCAGGACTGAAGCGGAAATTTCCAGAGGTCGAATACCTGCTGGTGGGTGACGGTCCTCTTCGCGCTGATCTTGAGAAGGAAGCTGCTGAACTTGGAGTGCGAAGTCAAGTTTCCTTCCTGGGCGACCGTTCCGATGTTCGGCAGATTCTAGCCAGCTTGGATGTCTCGGTGGTACCGTCAGCCTCCGAGAGCTTGTCCAATGTGATGCTGGAATCCATGGCCGCAGGAATTCCGGTCGTGGCTACATCAGTAGGTGGAAACATTGAACTCGGGTCAGACGGGCGCGCGGTACTGGTTCCACTGAACGACGAAGCAGCCCTCGCTTCTGGCCTGGAGGCCGTTCTGTCGGATGGAAAGCTTCGCGACGAGCTGGCCTGCCGTGCGCGGCAATTTGCGGAACGGAAGTTCAGCCTGGGGCGCATTTGCCAACAATACTGCGAACTTTATTACGATGTGCTCTCTGCCTGATGAATACTGCACAAATGCAGATTCTATCGTCCAATTTCCCGGTATACTCGCGAAAGAAGCGTAAATGCCAGGTTGAAGCGCGGAGCGTACGTATTCTTCGAGTTGGCCGGGGAACCGGCATACTGAAATTTCACCATTGTCAGGATCATTGAGGAGCTCGCGAGTGGGTTTATCGATTAGTGTGTTCGGAATGGGTTACGTCGGCTCAGTGTCCGCCGCATGCTTTGCCCATGCAGGCCACAAGGTGATCGGAGTGGATGTAAACCCACTCAAAGTGGAGATGATGGCCTCAGGGCGCACGCCGATCGTGGAAGCCCGAATGAGCGAACTGATTGAGGAAGGCCATCGCGTAGGTTTACTGCACGCCACGCCGAATGCTGAAGAAGCGGTTTGTAGTTCCGATATTTCCTTTGTGTGTGTGGGAACTCCCAGCATGCGCAGCGGGAAGCTCGATCTAAGTTATGTGGAACGGGTAGTTCACGAGATCGGGCTGGCGCTCAAGCAAAAAAAGTCGCACCATATCGTCGTTTTGCGCAGCACGGTCTTGCCTGGCACAACGGAATCGCTGGTCATCCCCACTTTAGAAAAGGCCAGCGGACGCAGTGCTGGGGCTCATTTCGATGTTTGCTATAACCCCGAGTTCATGCGGGAAGGCAGCGCGGTGAGCGACTTCTTCCAGCCACCGTATACGGTTTTGGGTGCTCACGATGCGCGAACGCTGGCGCCTCTGCGAGAGCTGTACAAGAACGTCTCGGGACCGGTGTTTGAGACGCAGATTCCGGTTGCCGAGATGGTGAAGTATGTCTGTAACGCATTCCACGCCGTGAAAATCGGATTCGCCAACGAAGTTGGCACACTGTGTAAAAGCCTCGCCGTGGATACGGAAGCGGTTACGAAGATCTACACTTCCGACACCAAGCTCAACATCTCCCCAGCCTATCTGGCGCCCGGATTTGCGTTTGGTGGGTCTTGCCTGCCGAAGGATCTGCGAGCCTTAAGCCACCGGGCGAAAGAGCTGGATGTAAGCCTGCCTTTGCTCGACTCAATTATTCCCAGCAACCTCGAACATATCGATCGAGCCGTCGAAACCGTTTTGCGAACGAATAAACGAAGGATCGCGTTTTTAGGATTGAGCTTCAAACCCGGCACGGATGACCTGCGAGAAAGCCCACAGGTGCAGATGATCAAGCGCCTGCTGGGCGAAGGCTGCCAGGTCAAAGTCTGGGACCGTGACGTGTTGTTGGGGCGGCTCGCGGGTTCCAACCGGCAGTACATCGAGGAAGTGATTCCCCACATCGGTTCTTTGTTGTCCGCCGACCTGGAAGAGGTCGTACGCAGTGGCGAAGTGGTCATCATTGCGACGAAAGTTGGCAAGGACCAACTTTCTGCCTGCCTCCGCGACGACCAAATTCTGGTCGACCTTGTAAATCTGACTTCGGGATCGCGTCCGGAGGCCAACGGTGCCTATCACGGGATCTGCTGGTAATCCGTGTCCCATTCAAAAAATTCCATCTGAAATAATTCAGCAATGAACGCGAAAATTCTTAATCCGGCGGCAGTTGATTGGGCGCGGTTAGACGCTTTTGCCGACCGAACTGTGTTCCAGACTCGGGAATGGCTGAATTTTGTACACGAAACGCAGCGCGCCGAGATTGTGGTTTGTGAATTGAGCGAGAGCGGGCAAACCGTTGGCTATTTCTCGGGCCTCGTGTTTACCCGCATTGGTGTGCGCGTGCTAGGCAGTTCCTTCCCGGGCTGGACGACACCCTATATGGGATTCAATCTTCTCCTAGGCGCTTCACGAAAAGCCGCTCTGGCTGCGATTGAGCGCATGGCATGGGATACGCTCAAGTGCCTGCACATGGAAGTTTCCGATCCGTATTTTGCGGTCGACGATGGCGCGGAAAATGGATTTGCGACGGGCGAATACTTTTCCTATCGCACCGATCTGACGGAAAGCGAAGACAAGATATTCGGCAAAATGTCCAGCGCTTGCCGCCGCTGCGTGCGCAAAGCGGAAAAGAGCGGTGTCACCCTGGAACAGGCGCATGATCTTGCCTTCGCCGATGAATACTACGAGCAGTTGAAAGACGTATTCGCCAAGCAGGGGCTGGTCCCAACGTATTCAGTCGAGCGGGTGCGGGCGCTCATCGGGAATCTTGATCCGACGGGACGATTGCTTCTGGTTCGAGCGCGCGATTCGGAAGGGAACTGCATCGCGACAGGAATATTTCCCGGGTTCAACAAGATTTGCGAGTTCTGGGGCAATGCCAGTTTCCGCTCCAGCCAGATTCTGCGGCCGAACGAGGCGATTCATTGGTACGCCATGAGGTATTGGAAGAATCGTGGAGTCGAGATTTACGACTGGGGCGGCGGTTCGACGTATAAGGAAAAATATGGCTGTGTGCCCCACCCAGTGCCGTGGTTTACGAAGTCTCGCTATCGAGTGATCTCGACGCTTCGCGGTCAGGCAAAAGCGATGATCGAAAAAAAACAGCGCTTTCAGGGATGGCTACAAGGACGGCGCCGCAAGGAAGAGCAAGCCGAAGAAGCTGAATCGAGCTAAAGATTGGCAATGCCAAACCACTTTTTGTAACTCACAGTATGGACCAGCCCAACGTCTTGTAAAATCAGAGAAAGTGCATGCCGAGCCATTGAAAGTTGCGGCCGGAGCCAAGGCGAACAGATGCTAAAGCGGGGAATCAAACATCTTTCTCGAGTCAGCGACGTTTTATTTCGCAAGCTCCGCATCGAACGCGACATTACGATTTTTCCCGACGATCTTTTTCTTACCTCCTATCCGCGCTCGGGCAATACCTGGACGCGATTTCTTGTCAGTAATCTGGCCTATCCGAATGAGTCCGTTACATTTTTGACGATCGAGCGTCTGATTCCCGAGATCTACAAGAGCTCTGACCGCGAGATGCGCAAGCTTCCACGGCCGCGGATTCTGAAAAGCCATGAATGTTTCGATCCGCGATATCAGAAGGTGATCTACATCGTACGCGATCCGCGCGACGTCGCAGTCTCGAACTATCACTGGGAACTCAAGCGGGGTTCGGTACGCGATGGCTATCCAATTGAAGATTTCGTGCCGCGCTGGATGGAGGCCCAATTCTGGCCCCGCATTGGCTCTTGGGGAGATCACGTGACCAGCTGGCTGAGTACACGTCAAGGGAAACCAGGATTCCTTATGCTGCGATATGAAGATCTGAAGAAACAACCCCACGAGAGTTTGCGGCGCGTCGCGGAGTTTTTAGGAATCGAGCCGACGAATGAACGGTTGAGCCGCGCCATCGAATTGAGCTCGGCCGACCGGATGCGTCAGTTGGAGAGCGCACAGAGCAACAAATGGGTGCAGACTCGCTACACGCGCCAGGACAAACCCTTCGTCCGCAACGCGACCTCCGGCAACTGGAAGATCGTGCTGCCGGAGAAAACGGTTGCTGACATTGAAACGCATTGGGGTCACCTCATGCGGGACCTCGGATACGACTTGGCGACTAGCGGACTAGAATCATCTCTGGTAATCTCAGCCCGCAAGTAGGCATTCGCCGTTAAAAATTGCGAGGCAATCCATCTCCATCTGCGCGCGTAAAGTGCATCCGCAATCGGTTCGATTCAAACGGTTGCAAGAGTGCAGCCAGGGTCTTGGATGCGGCAAAAATGAAGTTCGATTCGGAGCTTAGAAATCCAAGGTTCGCGAGCGCGAGTCCCCACTCCGCGTGATTTTGGTTGGAGACGATCAAATCCATCCCAGCTTGTTCGAGAGCAGCCGTTGCGGCCTGCACTACTGGCGCTGCGTCGCCAGGTGCTGCCCAACCGTCGATAATCGAGCCGACACGCATCTCGCCGTATTTTTCATCTTTTCGACGCTCGCCGACTACGGCCCATCCTATGTCTTGACCGCCGCGTCGAATTCGCAGACGCGTGAAGTGCTCATCAGTTGCGGGATAGAGGAGGCACAGAGTTGTAGCATCACGCATGGCGGCTAGCGCATAAGCGTCTTTGTTCTTCTCCCACAGATCGTTCGCCCAGGCAGAAAACTCGGCAATTTTCTCGACGGTGAACGATTCCACGCGTGGTGCGCGAAGGCTGCGCCAGGCCCGCAAAGCCTTCATTGCAGCCCAGCCTGCACCGGAAGCTGCGGCAAGATTCATCAACCATTCTCGCGCGGCAGAGCCGCGCAGCGCCTGCATTTGCAACAAGAAACGATGCGGTCGCAGGACAAGAAAATAAAATGGAATCGCGCAGTGAGTCCAACCCAAGCGAACAAGCATCTTCGGCAGCGGGCGATCATAGCCTCCCATGCCCAAGCAGTAGAGAAGCGGCGAGCGGGCCATGGCATCTCTCAAGAGCAAGCTGCCGACTACGGCGTACGATTTGTTAATGATGCCTTCGGAATAAGGATGATGATAGTAACCGATGCGGCGGACCTTGCCGTCTGGGAAGATAAAGTTCTGATGCTTAAGCGCGTACCCTCCGCGCACGAAGCCGTTTTCGAGGGCAAGAAAATATTCCTGGAACAGATCGCTGCTCTGCGAATGGGGCAGCCAGCGCGGAACGGCATAACGAGGAAAGACCAGGGTCGGATCGTTGGTTGACGTTTTCAGCCTTTGGTTGAATTCCGCGACCGCGGGCTCATGTTCGGGAAGGTACGGCTGAATCGTGATGGGCAAGGACTAGCTCGGCGCTGTTTGTAGTTTACCTTCTACGATCTTCACGATGTCCCCTATGGTCTTCATTTGTTCAATCTCTTCCGGCGAAAGCTGAAGATGGAATTTCTCTTCCACTGCCAGCACCAGATTCAGATGTTGCACGGAATCCCATGCATCGACCGTTTCGGGGGACGAGGAGACGCTCAGCTTGTCAGGCGAAATTGCAAATAGGTCGGATGCCAGAGCTCGAATTTGATCGAAAACAGTCAACGTTAATCCTTTCATTCCTCTACACCGCGGCTGGTTTAGTTACTCTAACCCACTTTGGAGCGGCTATTTGTTGTTTTGTTAAATCGAAGGACCAGAGCGAGCCTTCCGGGCTTTGCTCAGTGAGCTCAAATCCATGTTGGGGATAAAAGTCGCGAGCAGGAGCATTCTTCTTGGTTGGGAAAAACCATCCGAGCAGCCGCTTGCATCCCTTCGAGGATGCGTGCTCTGCAAGTTGTGAAAGCAGCGCCGACTCGACCGTTCTACCAATCACGCGGCAACTCAGCAGAAAGGTATCGATCTCGCAGGACTCGCCCTGATCGTGAGCTATGGCCACGCCCACCAATCCGTGGTCGCCAAACCGATCTCGCACGCTGATGGAGAGGACCTGCCAGCCTGATCGCCCCGACATCTCCTGAATCTGTTGTTCCGTATAGCGACGGGTGGTCAGGTTGAATTGATTTGTCTTCTGGGTCAATTGTGCCACGCGTGCCAACGTGGCTGATGAAACCGGTGCAACTTCGGCCTCTTGCTCGAGGTAACGAAAAAAATCTTCCTTATTCTCGAAGGTATGTTCTACCTGTGCCCTTTCCTGCTGCTCGGCATACATGACAGTCCGCTGCTTATCTTCGCTCGAAAGGGCGAGACGTTCGAATACGGGGCAGTCGCGCAATGCAGATGCATATTCCATGGGATTCGCCGGCAAATCAATAATCGTTACCTCGGGAAGCACTTTGCGAATCTGTTCCCGTTCAAAGGGATTGTCATCGATGAACGCCAGTGAATCAGTTCCCAGGTTCAACTCGTTTGCAATCTCGCGAAGGTTCTGTGCCTTATCTCCCCAGTTGATGCGCATCGCGGCAAAATCCTTCGGCTTGAGCACCATGCCCGGATGATGGGTCAACGCTTCCATGGCATCCTCGGGATTATTCTTGCTGCAGATCGCCAAGAGGATGCCACGCCGGGTTAGATCGAGCAGTGCCCGCTGCAGATTCTGGTAGGCGGCGCCCGGATACTCCGGGCCAAGCTTGATCCCATTCATGCCATCTTCGCCGATGATTCCGCACCACAAGGTGTTGTCGAGATCTACGATCGCGACTTTGGCGGTTTTGCCCGAGAGTGGAACCAGAAAGCGCAGCCACTCCCGCGACAAATGAAGGAGATTGTCGGCCGCAATGGGCATACGGGCGAGCAGCCATTTGCGTTGGTCATTCCAGCGCAATCGACCGTGCCGGGCCATCAGCCCATCGTAGTCAAGGATGTAAACGCTGCGATGCTCTCCGGCGATGCGCCTGAGTTCCCGATTGATCTGGTGAATCGCCGCGGCTTGGCCATTTTCCCGCTGTGCATCGAGAATTCCGTTATGCGGGTGCGGCTGCAACTCGAGAGAATGCAAGATCAGTGCCGCTGAACTGCGCTCCCGAAAGATACGAATCCATTGGGCGAAGCTATTCACCACTCGCTGAATAGCGGCTGAAACGGCATCCGGCGACAAATCCGCAAATTGGTTCCACAAGTCGGGCGCAAGTTCAGGAGTTCTTGCTGCCAGAATCACTGCATCGGGAGAGAAGCGGTAAAGGCTGCTGTCGGCGTCGAGAATGTCCTGCGCGTAGGCGTTGAAATCTCCTAATTGCGCACTTAGGTCAATGCCTTTAACGAAGGCTTCGGCCCGCACCAAAGGAATTGCTGGTTCGAGCGTGAACGAACGCAAAACAGCCAGGCGATAGGGCGTGAGAGTTACCTTTCCGCGCAATTGCTCGAAGCGACTAACCAGAAATGGAGCAACGCTCAGGCCGGCTTCTTCTCGCCAAAGTTCGGCCATGCACCCGCTGGCCAATTGCACAGCTCCGTTGGCAATCAGCCGGTCCACATCAGCGCGCAGGTTCAAGGATTTGTTCTCGGAGTTCATTCCTCAGTCGATTTTTTTGTACGCTCCAGATACTCCACCAGAAGTTTGTTTTTCGTGTAAACCCAAGCTATGCGCCGCTGTTGAAACGCAACCGCAGGCAGCGGAGCCCGCACCACAATAGCCCCTTGCCGTCGGCTGAGTTGTAGCTGATGCTCCAAATCCTCGACCTCATAACACAGATGGTGTAATCCCCCGCCGCGCTTCAAGAAGGGAGTGACAGGAGAATTCTCGCCCGCCGGTTCCACCAGTTCGACGACGGGATTTCCCGCTCGTTTGCTGTGAAGAAAGCTTACCCGTACACCCTGATTGGGATCGTGAAATACGGTGCCGTCCCACTCTGCGTGCAGCGATTGCAAGAATCCTTGGATATTGTTTTGAATGGACTCGACCACAATGCCAATGTGATGAAACATGCCTTGCAAGGAGGAGAGCCCTGCGATGGAAGATTCCATTTACGTAGCACTCCCAATTGTGCAGAGCTCTAGTGGCATCATTCTTGGGGCATCATTTCAGTTCGACGATAAACACGTCGCTACGGTACTTGTTGTCCGGGCCTCTGCCCAGTTCGTCTTCCCAGTCGGAGGTGAACATATAAAAGCGCCCATCCTGCGAAACATTTCCGCGAGGCGTTGACCAGAAGCCATTTCGCGCAGTGCTGTAGGTATGCGCGAAGCGCCAGACCTTCGAAGCTCCCTTCGTTGCAGCGCAGTCGATCTCGTTTTCCCAGGGTCCGATCACTAACAGTGGCGTGCCCGGAGTATTTGGATTATTCATCTGGTAGGTCGAAAAGCACAGTGGCTCCGAATCGTCGGGATCCACGTTATTCCATGAGAAATGCGAGTCGTACCATTCTCCCTTCGAGGGCGAAAGCCCGCTGATGATCGATGTGTAGTCTGCCAGATGATCCAATGGTCTCGAAACTACATCCATAGGATGCACCAATCCAGACGAGCCTAGAATGTGCGTGTATCCGAGAACGTGGTGGCCGCTGCAGCCCATGGAGCAGACCGTAACCTTCAAGGTATCGATCTCCCAGACTACCCACCGATGTCCCGGGGATCCGCCGCCACCTCGTGTTACGTAGAGGAATTTTCCCGATTTCGCCATGCGGGCGTTGTGGATTGGAAAACGGTCAGGAGGAGTGATGATACCCTTCGGTCCCCAATCGCCGCCGATCTCCCCGGTGGTTGGGTTGTACCAGCGGCATCCTTGCGTGCGGTCGTAAACCAGAACCAGGTAATTGTTATCCTGGCCCGGGCCCACCACGGTCATGAAGCGGTTGTCGTCCGCGCTGGCGGTAATTAATTCTGTCCAATCGCGCGGGCGGAGCTTTACGCACTTGGAAACGCGGAAGACATCGGAGATCTTTCCGGTTTCGGTGTCGTATTGCTCAACGGCTCCTTCACGCCGGTCTACTCCATAAAGGATGTTTGTCTTACGGTAGCTAAATTGCGGTTCGGCTCCCCATCCCACATTTGGAGTCTTGACAGCATGTGCCTTCATGTTCACGGGATCAAAGTTATAGAGTTGAAACGATCCGCCTGAAGTTGTGACGTAGAACATGGTGGAATTCTTGTTCCACGTATTCTGCTCTGCCGAGGATGGAGTGAATAGGGATCGCCCCAGACCTTTGGGATCCGAGCCCGGATCGGTTACTCGGAGAATGCGAGATCCAAAAGTTGGATCGGAAATAATCGACCCGGCTGGGCCGATCGCCGGTGGCGTTTCGGGATAAGGCTCGATTTTGCGATCAGTTCGTGCACAATACGGCCCGTCCGTGCAGCCTGCTTTCGGGAGTGGTTCTTGGGTATTTGCTGTAACCTGTGCCAGACACACCGGAGCGCTGATGATAGCCAGCGTAAACCATTGAAGCCAAAGCCTTAATGCCAATTCGAGGGGCCCCCTATGGCCCGCTGAAAGCTATTCTAATTGGTTATCGAGGGGGCTGCCAACCGAGACTGTGGCCACTGCTCAAACAATGACTTATGTTGACGGTTTCTTGCTATCCAGCAGTTTTGTCCGCAAGCGATCGTAAAGCGCATTTCCCAAGAGACGCTTGGCAGTTCCGCGAAGCGTGCTCTGGGTACGCATCCTCGCTAAGCCACTCGCGTTGCAGATCGCTGCAAAGGCGGGAAGGGAAATGTCGCGTACGACAGCAACCCTCCCCAAGGCAAAATGATCGGTGCTTGTAGTGTTCGCCCGAATTCGGCTGGTCGAAAGCGTCTGATATCCGACGGTTTGCGCCATCTGGATCACTCGTTGGTCACAACGTCCGCCCGGGCAGGAGAAATGCGCCACCGTTTGTCCGATGATCCGCTCGAGCTGCGCTTTTGATTCAGACATCTCCCGCTGCAGGGCAGCATCGTCGAGGTCAGTGAGGTAAGCATGGGAGATCGAGTGGCTACCAATTTCAAATCCAAGCTCCTGCAGCTCTTTGAGTTGTGCGAAAGAAAGATAGCCCGCGGTTCCCAATCTCCCGCTGGTGATAAAGAATGTAGCGGTAAATCCTGCCTGCCGGAGGATAGGAGCGGCCACAAGCAAATCGGTTTCGCAACCATCGTCAAACGTGATGACGACAGATCGTCCTGTTGGAAACTTGAGAGCTTGGCCGACACTGAGTGCCTGCCATGCGTTCTCCTTCAAATATTGGATCTGTGAAAGGAACTGGGCTTCCGTCAGGACATAGCGGGAGTAACCGGGCTCGTCCTGGCAGATTCGCCGGTGCGGAACCTCCAGTTCGTGATACATCAAGAAAACGATAGAAGGCTTGGGCATCGTAAGTATCGCGTAGCGATCATGCAATCTGCGGGATGCTGAGGAGACTGAACACGACTCCTATGCCATGCGGTTCGATTTCAATTTCCTGCTCGCATTTTTTACTTTCCACATCATAGAGAGCGATGTGAGACGGCCTGTGCAAGTGCGCGCCATGCCGAATCCAGGAGACGTTCTCCACAAATTTTGTGGGGCGCACGCGCGTAAACCCGACCCACATCCGACATTGGTCAAGCGGCAGAACTCCGCGGCACCAGCCCAGAGTCTGGTCCGACTTGGTCATTGCATTCAAATCGACCACCTGTTCTACCAGCAAACTCTCTTGTCCGGCGATAACGACGTGCCCATCGACGGTGGTGAAGTAGATTTTTTCGCCGAACAGAAACCCGTCATGGGGCCGTTGCACTGCGACATCAATGCGTGGACCGGGGGTGGTGAGGCAGACCGCGTCTTGTTGACGTAGGCGCGTGACCCAGACGTCTCCATTCAGTTCGAACGCGTGATTCGGATGTGACTTGTGCGGCTTCGTGGTTGGGACCTTGCGATAGTCAATTTGCCGGGAGAATCGAGCCCATGTGTCTTCGCCCAGCACGCTCCATTCCCGGACTAACTGGCCGGTAGTCGTGATTTCTACGACCAAATCGAGCCCGGTCACGACCACTAGAATCGTTCCCCGCGAACTCGGGCAGACATGATGCAAATCATTAAAACAGGGAAGGGAAATGTAGTGCAGAAGTTGAAAATTCGGAAGTTCGTAAATCAACACCTCCGTGGAAGTACAGGCGTATAGCTTATTCTCACGGACGGAGGCTGACTTGAACAGAATCGCGGGCAACTCGTCAGCGCAAGCTTCCTGCGGCGAAGTGTATTCCACGCAGGTTCGAGACTGGTTTTTCTCCGGATCGATTTCGATGATGCAGGCCTGGTCGGTCGATTGCCATTCTTCCAGCTTTCGGAAGATGGTGCTGCGTAGCCGGCCGCCGGTCAAATAGATTTTACTCATACTAAAATCATCGCCGAGAAGCTCTTGGGCTGCCCTCGGTCGAGCTCACCCCTTATCCCCCAGCAGTTCCTGGTAAAAGTCAAAGACCGATCGCATATTGCTATCGTCAACCGCATAGGTTCTCTTGATTCTCACCGGCAGCGCAAGTTCGGCGTTAATGGCTTCGAGGAGAGCTTTTGGATTTTCCTTAGGAACCAAGTGAACTCCTGCCGGGCGCATTCCATTGTCGCTGGCGATGACGGGGGTGCCCACGTGAAGAGCTTCACGCACCGAAACCGAATCGCCGTCATAAAGAGTGGTTCTCAACATCAAATCAGCGCGTGCAATCGCCTGCACAGTCGTCGCATGCGGTACGTCGCCACAGAGAAGAATGTCCTCGGCATAGGAGCACTCGCCAATTTTCCTTCGCAGTTCCGGTTCGAGGCTACCCGAACCGATAAGAAGCAGTCCTGTACCAGGAAATTTCTGACGCACAGACCGCAGCACGTCAATTTGCAGCCGCAGATCGTACTCGGGTTCGAGCAATCCAACCGAAATCAGCAGTGGATGGTGCGCCGAGAAAAATGCTTCAAGAGCAGCCGGCATTGCTCCCTCCAGTTGCTCCTCCGGCAAGAATGAATGAGGTGCGATCAGCCGCGTTCTTTTCTGTGGTACGCGTAAACGTTCAAAGAAGCCCATGATCTCTTGGTTGACGCCGATTAATCCATCGAATCGGCGAAAAACGATTCCTGCAAAGGAATTGGGACCGATCGCCTTTCCCTGCGGAGTGGAAGGAAATCCGCCAGAATGAAATGTCAAAACCGAAATCTTGCCCGGCCGCACCGTACACGTCAGCCCAAGAGCAAGCACACGTGTAGTGAGCATTCCTCCGAGGTGCAAGTGAAGAACTTCACATTTCAATTCCCATAAAAGCTTCGTCAAACCAGCCGCGCTGCTCGGGTAGTAGACTTCGTCCTCTTCCTTTTTCTTATGTCGCGTGATATTGATGACCGCACAACCGACACCCTGGTGCCGGAGGAAGTTACGAATCGCGACCAGGTTGCTCTGAACTCCCCCATGTGGCGGGGGAAAAGGACCTAGCTGTAGCACTCTCATTGGAGCGGCGGCCCAAGAAATTCTTCGATGTCGATGATCCGTGCTGCGCGGGTGCGTGCCGACTCCAGCATCAAAAGGCAGCCTAAGGTCGAACGTACACCATCGCGCACCGTAACCTGTGCGGGGCGACCTTGCTTCAGGGAGTCAAAGAAATCGCGCATTTGCGCTTCGTAGCCTTTTTCCGCGAACCAAGTGGACGTCTTCCGAACAGCGCCGGTACGAATGACGGACCATTTGAAATCTTCTGCGATAGCCCCAAGTCCCGGTGCATAGCCCTCGACTCGCTCCCCGCCGGATGTTCGGCTGCCGACGGTACAGTAGGTGAAGTTCGCAATGGAATCATCTGCGAAACGAAAGGCAGCAACCAGATTGTTTTCTCCGATGGGATCCATTTTTCCGGTAGGCAGTGAGTAAGCCGTTACTTCAACTGGCTCAGAATCAAGCAGCCAGTAGAGCAGATCGATAAAATGGCACGCTTCGCCCAGAATGGCGCCGCCGATGGCCGGATCCGCCATCCAGTAGGAGCCCGAGATTCCGGGCGAGTTTACTCGACAGTTGACGACTGCCGGTCCGCTTCGTTGCGCGAGTTGTTTTTTCAACGACAGATACGTTGGCGCGAAACGACGGTTAAAACCTACCGTGAGTTGCTTCCTGGACTCCTCCACAGCTTGGTAGAGATCGCGGCATTCCTGTTGTGTCAGGGCCATGGGCTTCTCGACGAATACGTTCTTGCCAGCGCGTAGCGCGGCAAGCGCTTGAGAAGCGTGCTGCGGATTCCGGCTGACGATCACGACCGCTTGAATTTCTGGGTCGTTCAAAATTTCGCTGTAGTCGGTCGCACAATAATCCGCGCCAAAGCGTGCGGCATAGCTTTTTCCGCGAGCGCCGCTTGAGGAATGAATGGCGCGCAGATGCGTAAGGGGAGTTTTCTTGATGTTCGGCAGATGTGCCCAGCGTGCCAGATTTCCCGCGCCGATGAGCGCCACCCCCACTTTCGAAGTGGCGACATGAGCATGAACCTCGACGCGTCGCTTTGGGCGAAAGTTTGCGAGAGGTTCTTCCAAATCGGCAGCCGGATACTTTACCAGCACAGCGAGACTATTGGCGACCGGATCCATGATCGTTTCATAAGCGCGATCGGCATCTTCCATCGCGAAACGGTGTGTGATCAGGGGTTCGATCTGCACCTTTCCCTGCGACAGGAGCCGCAGAAACTCTTCCATATTTCGGTTTTCTGTCCAACGCACGTAGGCCGCGGGATAGTCTTGCCCATCTCGCTCATAGGATGGATCGTAGCTTCCAGGGCCGTAAGCGCGCGCCATGAATATCTGAATCTCTTTCAGATAGGTTTCATACCAGGGAAAGGTGAGTTCGACTGCGCCCACATCTACAATGCGGCCGCGGTCGCGGCAAATCTCGACGGCCATGCGACAAGGCGCGTCCGACTTCGCCGCCGCCGCGACGATCACGCAGTCGACGCCGTTTCCATCAGTAAGCGCCCGAATTTGCCCGGCGACATCCGAGGTTCCGCTTACCACTTCATCGGCACCAAGGCGACGGGCCAGTTCGATGCGGTCGGGCTTCAAATCAGTGGCAATAATGAAACCACCCTGCAATCGGGCCAATTGGCTGATCAATTGGCCCACGAGCCCAAGTCCGATCACCGCAACGCGCTCGCCCAAGGAAATTTTTGCGATACGCACTGCATTCAGTGAGATGCTGCCCAGCGTAGTGAAGCAAGCGTGTTCAAAAGGGACATTCTCCGGGACTTTTGTCGCCAGATTTCGGCCCACCAAAATTGTCTCGGCGTGTCCGGTTCCTTCACCCCCGTAAGCGACGCGATCTCCTATTTCGATATCTTTGACTCGGGAGTCTTTTTCAGCCACTAAGCCCGCGCCGGAGTATCCCAACACTGCATATTCAGTGAACTTCGCCCTCACTTCGGCAACGGTGCGAATGGGCGCGTCCTTCATTGCATTCCACACTTTGCGGAGCTGCGAAGGATCGTTCGCCAGCGCTCTCGCCACGCCTTCTTTGTGGATGCTGGCGGTTTCCGTACCACTGCTGATCAGCGAATAGATAGGGCGAACCAGAATGTGATATGGACTGATCATCGGATCAGGAACTTCGTCGACGATGATATCCTTCAGCCCTTTTCGGAGGATCTGCTTCATTGACGTCCAGGAGTGATGCTCAAGGTGAACGGTGCAATCAGTGAACACCGCCTTTTTGTAAAACTATATCAGGCTGCATCCGAATAGTTTAGGACTCCGAGGCTCCGGTTTCACTGAAGTAACGAGAGAGCCTGATTCTCAACTGGACGCCAAACGGTTCTCGCGTAAGGACATACCAGAACACGCCAATGCCGTATGTCGCCAGGCCGGCCGTAAGATTTATCACCAGCTGCAAATAATGGTGAGCGTAAAAAGAACGCTGCATGAACGCCAGGACGAGGCTCATGGGTACGCACATAAGCAGCGGGTAGGTATAGGCCTCGAGGATGAATTTGCGCACCGGAATCTCAAGTCGCCGGCACAGGTGTCTCGGCAAGAAGAACAAGGACGTGCATAGTAAGGGGATGGCCGTCCCGATCGCGTCACCGACAATGCCCCAACGCCGAACCAGCACAATACTGAGGATCAGATTCGAGATTCCCTCCATCAACACAACATAAGCGAGCGCCTTGTGGAGGCTCATCCCAAACAGAATCCGGTTCGACGTTGCCTGGGCGTTGTACAAGGCGGAAGGGATCAGAAGAATCAGCAGAACAAGGTAGCTCGACACGTACCGCGGTCCAACCCACGCTTCGATCACCGACTTGCCCATGACGATAAGAGCAACTGTCATGGGGAACATGACAAAGGCACATGCCCGATTTCCAGCAACGAAGATCTTGCGCAGTTGATCATGATCGCCAGTCGCATGGAAATGACTCGACATCGGAGTGAATATCTGCGCCAGGCTGCTGACGACTTCAACGGCATAATCCACCAGCCGTCCGCCGATGGAAAAAAATGTGATCGCTTCCGCGGAAAGGAAGGTGCCGATCACGATTGCATCGGTTTTGAACCGAAGTCGTCCGGCAACGATGATCATGAAGGTGACGGACCCGTAGCTGGCGACCTGGCCGAGTGAGTCGCGGCTGACATATTTCCAGCCGTACGGAATGGTCAGCAAATAGTGTGCAAAGACGGCCCGCACGACCGACGCCGCCAAAGGAAGCGCCACTGTAATCAACGCCACGGTGATGAGCCCATATCCATGGCGCAGCGTGTAAATGATCAGAACCGCACGCATCAACGTTTGGACGATGTTGGTCCAGTTGAGCAGATAGAATCGCTGCAGCCCCTCAAGGATGCCGCCTGCAATGCCGAGAGGGAATCCGAGAGACAGTGCGCCCCCCACCATCAGGAACAGAATGCGAGCGTCGCGAAGAAAGCCGTGCGGAACATGGAACATCCGGTCAACATAAAGGGTGCCCAGGATTGTAGGCACCAGCAGTACACAACAGAGGCAGGTATAACTGAAGAGGCTAGTATTGACGAGGCGCGCCAGTTCTTCCTTGTCGCCGGTAGCCTGAAATTTCGAAACGTAGCGAACCAGGGAAGAGCGAATTCCAAAATCAAAGATTCCGTAATAGCCGGTGAGGGAAAAAATGAGAACCCAAAGCCCAAAAGCATCGTCGCCCAGATGATGAAGAATAAAGGGCGAAAGGAAGAAACCCACGGCGATATTGACCGCCAGGGCTCCCCAACTCGATGCCACATTTTTTAGGGCTTGAATCTTGAGATTCATTCAGGTTGATCCGGCGGCTGGCGGGCGCAAGCGGCGGGCGAGAAGGCGGCCCAACTGCTGGCGCGATGCATACCTCAGGTTGGCACAAAGTATTCACTGCTGTCTAGATTACGAGTACAAGTCGTACACAGCGGTTTGAAACAGAACGAGGTGCAAATTACGACGCGGATACCAAAGTCTTCCAAGCAATTTGTGCGTAATGTCTTGTGGTTCTTCGCCATTGCTGCTGTCATCGTCTTCTGCTTTCTTCGCTGGGGCAAGGCCCTCCTGACGGCGAACGATCCGCCTCCGGGGCCTGTGGATGGGGCCATCGTGCTCCAAGGATCGGTCATCGGCGAAAAAGCCCGGCTGGCGGGCGCTATCAATCTGCTGAAGCAAGGAACCGCCGGCCGAATCCTGTTAAGCGTTCCACGAGAGTCTTACTGGGGGCAATCCATTCCGCCGGTCGCGCGCGCTTACCTTGAGCACAATTTCGCCAAAGATCTCGCCGCTCGTGTCGACTTCTGCGAGACTGGCCCGAACGTAAACTCCACCCATGAGGAAATGCAAGCGCTGCTCCCCTGCATTGTGGAGCACCGGTGGCGATCGATTGTGGTTGTGACCTCAAATTACCACACGCGCCGAGCGGGAAGAATCTGGCGGGCAGCCAGCGTGCGAGACGCGGATGTTCGAGTCTGGATCGAAGGCATCGCAGATCCGGAGTTCCCAGAGCCTTGGTGGCGTCACCGTCAATCGGCCAAGATATTTGTCACGGAATTAACGAAGCTCGTGTGGTCGCTATTCGTGAAATAGATGATCTGACTTCGTATAAGGCGATGGTGCATGTGACTTCAACCGATCGATTAAGGTCTTTGATTAGCGCAAAATCTAATCCGATATTTGCGGATCCGCGCCATAGTTGGGCAGTGAGTCCTGTACCGACTTCCGGCGGAAGGCCAGCCAATTTCCAACACCAGTAGTCCAGCTTTCGAACTCGATTTGTTTCCTACGCTGGTGATCCACATAGCGCGGGAGCAAAAGACGCTCACTGCCAGATTCCGCGAGCCCCGTATCACACGTAGTTGCTGATACTACATTTTCCTTGCGCAGCCAGGAAAGAAATGTCCGGCGGTACACGCCGCTCGGATAGCAAAAATGAACTGGTTCCGCGATCGTAAACGGATGAAGCGCTGCTCGATTATCCTGAATTTCTTTTCGGAAGAGAGATTCATTCTCTGGCGTCCGATGGCGGTGGGTGTGCAGTTGGAGATCGATTCCGCCCTTTGCGACCTCCAGCAACTCGCGCCCGTTCATTAGCTGCAATATTCGTTTGGCTTTCAGTTCCTGATAATCGACATGAAGCAGGTCTGCCAATCGGGCGACGACTTCATCTTTTTGTGCTCCCGTAAGATGGTCACCTTCCGCACCCTCGATGAGCCGCCGCACTATCGCGAAGCGGCTGGCTTCGCTGCCCAGATCCAGAGGACCATGTAAACCTACGGTCTTACCACTGGCGATAGTCTCAGTGCGACGCTTCCACAAAAGATAAGAACACATCAGATTGAACACGGGTAACTCAAGAGAGCTATAGTAGGTTGTTTGATAAACGGTTGCCGGAAATTGATAGCGTTTCAGCAGCGGATAGGCCTGGCGGTAAAAATCGAAAGTTCCATCGTCAAATGTAATGGACACGCTTCGCGGAGGCAGCGTCTGAGCCTGCAAACGCTGCAGACCTTCTGCAAGAGGAAGAATGGAAAAATTACCCCTCTTCAACGAAGCAAACCGCTCGTTCAACTTGTCTGGATGGATGTAAAGATAGGGCCTCCACTCGTGCTCGTCTTCGAGCGACACGCTGTGGTAACAAAGAATCAGCAGGCGCTGTCGCCGCCAATCACTATTGGCTACCAGCTGAAATATTCCGCTGCCGCGAAGAACTCGGAGGATAGCTGGTCTGAGGGCTCTCAACATTCAAGTTTTCTGAAGGATTGTTCTTGGTAAATTCATTGTATAGCCCGGCTAAGCGCGCGATCTACGCTTCCGGGTTCCATCAACTGTTGGGGAGCTTCCTGTGCTGCTATAGTCTAACGGGGTAATTCTCAGAGAACCCACCAGCCCAGCCAAATGGCCTTCGAATTTGTCCCGGTGCATGCGTCCGAACAGCAGGAGTTAATTCGCTTCCTCACCCGGACATTGCAGGATGATCTTAATCTCACTTCCTACCGTCCGGATGTCGTTCATTGGAAATATTTCACGAAACACCCCGAATGGAGCGCTCCCCGTAGCCTGGCGGTGGAACAAGATGGCCGGATCGTAGCTCACGGAGGTGTGTGGCCCATTCAAATGCTGAGAGCGGCGTCTGAGATCAGGGTGATACATCTGATCGACTGGGCAGCCACTCGCGCTGCTGTCGGAGCTGGCGTTTTCTTGCTCAGAAAAATGGCAAGTTGGGCGGATGTGATGCTGACCATCGGGGGCTCGCGTGACACGCGCAGCCTGCTTCCCAAACTGGGGTACCGTCAATGTGGTGAACTGCGCTATTACGCCCGCGTAATTCGACCGTGGTTACTTTTTCGGACAACTCCACAAAGAAATTGGAAGACGCCATTGAAGTTGCTGCGAAATTCCATACGGACTGTCGCCTTACCTGTTGCTCCGCCAGCGGGATGGCAGGCAATTCAAATTTCAAACTTCAGCAACGAACTGGACAAGATCGGGCGAAGACCGGCATGGATTTCGAGCGTAAGAACGGCAGCGGGACTCAATCATCTGCTGAGTTGCCCGGCCGCTTCATTTTCCGGATTCCTCGTGACTCTCGATCAACGACCGTGCGGTTACTTCGTGCTGGCAAGAGTTGACGGGCAGACCAGAATCGCAGACATTCGCCTAAACAGCGACGACCCGAAATCATGGGTAGCCGTGTGTGCACTTGCGGCTAACGTGGCCTCCGATGATTCCTCGACTTGCGAGATCGTCGCGGGCGCATCGCTTCCCTGGATTCAGGATGCCTGGCTAACGGCAGGACTTATACAACGGCAGTCTCACCCGATTTGGTGCTATGACCCTCACAATTTAATTCCGGTCGGATTGCCGCTGGAGCTAAACCTCGCCGATGGCGATCATTGTTTTTTGAGCGATCCGCGCCGTCCTTATCTTTCCTGAATGGGCTTCGAAGGCAGACTTCGATGAGCCTAACGGGGCACCACTAGATTCGCGCTAACCAGTTCATAGCCGACGGAGCGCATGACATCTCCCCACGCCACTTCGATCTGCTCGATGCATGGGGATGACAGTCTGGACTTCCAGTCCCCGGAGACCGCTTTGCGCACGAAAGGCTTATCCTTGCGAGTTTTCTTCGTTGCACTCCATTTGTCGGACTGCTCTTTTTCCAGCGTACGCATACGGTCGGCGGAACTCAGCTCTACGGCTCGAGCGGTGCGTTCCAGGTTGCTCTCGAGGCCAAGAAATCTGGCGATCTTCGCCGCTTCCGTTTGGGTGTTAGCCAGCATTTCTTCGTAACGCAGGAGCAGGAAATTCTCCTGGCCGCCGCGCGTCGCAATCCAACTCACCACGTGATCCCGCCAGGAGCCAATTTTGGGTTCGATGGCTGATTCCATGAACTGGGGAAGAAACTGGTCCAAACTGCATTCCTCGGAGATGACTCGCCGCTTTAATTGAAATTCGTAATACGAAATCAGCACATCACGCGGGTCACGCACGATATAGATAATCCTGCGATATCGAGGGTCAAAGCATTCGTGGGACTTGATTACTCGTGGTCGCGGAAATTCCCGCAGCTTCCGATCAGGAACGAAGTAAATCTCCGGGATGCGCGATTCCAATTCTGCGAAACTGACTGGATGATCGGGATTCATCAAATTGCAGACCAGAAAACGCGTCCAGGTATTTCCGGATCTAGGGAATGAAACCAAGAACGTGTCATCGGGAAAAACCGTCAAACCGCGCGCCGCGGCCTGGTGCTTGGTGACGACGCGTGCATAGGCTGCCAATTGTTGGCTCAGCTTCGACATCCGTCCTTTCGCGTCATCAAAGGCTTTCTTGCTCGGACTCCTACTGGAACATTTCCGATATTCATGCCTTCCAGTCCGCAACTCTCAAACCAGCGGAAAACCTGCTCGTACGTGTGTTTGGACTGATATTTTGGGGAATACCAGTCCAGAGTGTCCAGTATTCGAACCTCCGGGTCAGGATGCGTGTTGACCGGGAACACATATTGGATGGCGCCCGCGACTGGTTTGCCCACCACGGGAACCGCGCGCAAACCCCGGTTCAGCCAATAGAAAAACGGGACGGTGACGCGGAAGAAACTGTGTAAGGCCGCGGGCGACATGCGGTGAGTTACCTTGCGATACTGATCGCTGAAGCGGTACCACTTGTTGTAAGCGCTATATAGCCATATCGCGATCGTCCCGCCTGGCTTCAGATACTGCGGGAGTGTTTTGAAGGCCTTCTCGCAGTCGGGCGTGTGATGGAGCACGCCTATGCTGTAGATCAGGTCAAAACTATCCGGCGCAAACGGCATCGCAAATACATCCGCTTGAAAAGCCACGAATTCTCGATCGGCAAGATTTCTGGCGGCAACTTCTGCGGCCGCGCTCAGGTCGATGCCAATCACTCTTGCCCCCCAACGGGTTGCAATCTCCGCAAACCGGCCCATTCCGCACCCCACGTCAAGCACCGTTTTTCCCTTTAAATCATCTGGCCGTAATCCGGTTTTTCGGATGAAGTCGAGCTCGGAAAGATTGCGCCGGGCATGATCCAATTGTGTGCGCTGAAATCGAGTCCATTGATAACCAAAGCTTGCGGCGTAATTGTGTTCGTCCACAAAACGCACGACACCGCGTACTTCCGGGAACCGCCGTCCGCAGGACGAAGACGAGCATGAATAACCATTTTCCTGTTCAACCAAGGGGTTGTGGCAGACCGGGCACCGAAGCAGCGTGAGCAGGTCCGCTGAAGATACCGTCTGAGTCATCTCGTTGTCTGCGGACATTACTGCACTCCCCTGAAGGAGTGCCCCTTGCAACTCTGGCCCATATCGTTAGGTTACCTCAAAAGCAAATCACTTACGATGGCTGCGGAAACACGAAGGTCGCTAAATGTGGCCACCGACGATTTGCAAATCGCTGACAGTTTTCTCGGCTTCGCTTGCAACTCGGGGAAGAAAACGACGGCAGCCGGACATTTTCGCGGCTGCCGTTTTCTCTAACAACGATTGAGGGATAGGTTATTTCAATTCAACCACAAAGACATCGCCGCGACAGTTGGTTCCCAATTTGCAGTTGGAGGTTCCTGCTTCCGAGCCTAGATGTCCCATCCAGTCGGAGGAGAAAGCGAAGAATCTGCCATCCTGCGAAACACTGCCGATGCCCTCCTCAATGCTGAACCACTGCGAGTTGGTGGAGATAAAGTTGTGTGCGAATCGCCAGATTGTTCCGCTGCCACCGGGAGCCAACCCGATGATTTCGTTGTACCACGGTGCAGGGAAGGGGAAGGTTGGGCTTCTCGTCGTCGAAAGCAGCGGCAAACTGTCGTTGGGGTCGACATTGTTCCACGATTGGTGCTGGTCGAGATTCCCGGTCAATCCAACCGGTAGAGAATGGGTGATGGCGAGCACGGAATCGGGCACGGAGATGGTCCGGATTACCTGGTTGAAGATTGGAGTGTCGTTGTTATTAACCCAATGTGTGTATCCTTCCGTCCAGTGGCCACCGCAATAACCGCCAGCGCCGCAAGAGCTCACATTGGTCGTTCCGATCTGCCAGAAGTAAGGGCCGTGCGAGCAGCTCGCCGTCAGGCACCCTGCGGTCGCGATGACCAACCAGTTTCCATCTTTCGAGATCTTTACGTTGTGGACCAACCAGCGGTCGGGAATGTTGATCGTTCCGGTCGCTCCCCAATCGCCTGTGACCTTCCCGGTTTGCGTATTCAGCACAGTGCAACCGCTGCCTGCCTTGTACGCAACAGCGTAAACGCCGGTTCCCTGGTCACCACTATTGGAATAACCCATTCCGAGGATAGTGTCATCTGCGCTCAACCCGCCGCGTGTTTGCCATGTCGCGTTAAACCCTGCCCCGAGACACTGCGCACTGCTCGCGAAGTTGTAATAAGGCTGCGGTGTCGGAGGCGTGGTCCGATCTGTAAAGTCGTATGTGGTGACCGCAGTCCCTTTAATCACGTAAATGAGGTTCGCATTCAGATGACTCCAGGCTCCGCTATCTGGCAGCGTGAGCCCGTTGGTTTCTGGAACCTGCGAGACATACATCCGCGATGCTTGCATGGTGGTCGGATCGAAGCTGAAAGGATAGCCTCGAGCTCCGGTATCCTGCACGACCAACAGCGTGGAATCGAGGTTCCATATATTCTCGTCGGCGCTGCCACTGGTCACGGTCATGAAACTGCGGTTCTGGTAAGGCGGGTGAGGATCGGTATTTCCATCTGTGATGCGAACGATACGGTTGTTGAAATCAGGATCGGTGATGAGCGTATTCGCCCCCGTCAGATTGCCAACGTTTGGAAGCGTCACTGGCACCTGAACAATCTTGTAGTCCGTCCGCGAACAATACGATGGCGGTCCGCAGTTGGGAGTCGTTTGCGAACTGTCAATGACCAGAGAGAAGGTCTTTTGTGCGACCTCGGCATCGGAATCCTTTCCCTGGATGCTGATTGTGAAGGTCCCGGCTACTGAGGTCGTCCCGGCAAGCGTGCCCGTGCTCGTATTGAGCTGGAGGCCTGAGGGCAGCGATCCGGAAATGATGCTCCACTCGTAGGGCGGCTGGCCACCACTACCGACCAGCGACTCGGAATATGGCGTGGACTGTACACCGGCCGGCAAACTGGTCGTAGCGATGCTAAAAGTCTGGCTGGTGATTTCGACCGTAGCGCTCGAGTGCACCGACGGATCAGCCGTGCTGGTTGCCGTAACGGTGATCGACTTAAGGCTAGTGCCACTGGGAGCGGTCAATAAACCAGAAGCCGAGATAGTCCCAGCGCTTGTCGACCACGTGACGGCTGTATTGCTGGTATTTTTTACAGTTGCGATGAGCTGGAGCTTCCCTCCGGGCGCGACTGACAACTCTGATGCCGACACCTGCAGGCTCACGGCTTCAGTCTGGGAACCTACGGCAATGGCGTAAGTTGACTCCGGTGGGTCTTGGGCCGAGTTATTTGTTAGGCTGATGTTTCCCAGGTTTTTCACAGTGAAAGTGAACGTGCCCGCTTTCGTGGGCACGCCGCCTACCATTGCAGTCTGCGGATTTAACGAGAGTCCGGGCGGCAACTGACCGATTATTCCTAGCAACTGAAAATTCTGCGAACTTGTACTTGCCGTCAAGATCTGCTGATAACTCTCGCCGACGGTTGCGGCGGGCAAGTCAATCGTACGTGTGGCTTGTGACTGAGTGGAAGAAGTGCTCGAAGCGTTCTGAACCGCTGAACAGCCTTCCCACAGGAAAGAAAATGTCAGTACGGCCAAGATCAGGGCCAGTTTCGCCGCCCGTGTGGAATCCTTCGAGGCAGCAAAACCTAGACGTTTGGGCGCCATCAATATCCCTCGGAAACAAGCAAAGTGTTGGGGGACCAAGGGTTACAGTCCGCACGACAAATCTAGTGGGGAAAGGCAGTGCGTCCCAGATACCAAAAGATCACTGACCTTTGAGACACGGAAGTGCATGGTTCCAGTGTCTGAGAATCTGAACCGGGCAAACTTCAGGATCAGCGCTGGAATGCGGCTATCGAGAAGAATTTCAGCTGCTGCTGATGTCAATTTTGTCGAGGAGTTTCGTGCAACTCTTGATACCCTGCGAGGAAAAGCTTAAGACAAGCTCTTTGCTCATTACTGCCCTGGCGGTTTCCGCAAGACACAAGCGGCGGCGGAAGCGAACAATTCCCTTGCAAACGGAATGTGCCCGAGCAAGGGAATATTTTTCGTCACGTACACGCGAAAGAATTCTGTTTTCAGGCCTGAGTTCCGAATGATGTGTTCGAACTTCGCAACTGACATGCGATTGAGCCCGCCCTCGACATCCTCAAAGCGCTGTGCTCCATCTGAGCGGAAGTGAGTTCGCACCCGCAAAATCGTTTTCTCGGAGAACAGGAGGTTCACCCAGGGAAGACGGCTGAAGGCGTCAAAATGGCTTCCCCTAGGACCATACCAGGGCTCGGCAAAGCTGATGATAATAACGCCACCCGGTTTCACTGCCTGTTTCATGAGCGCCACGATACCGGCGGGATCGCCGTAGTGTTCCATCGCAGAGCAGGAGAGAACCATGTCAAAGGTTTCCAGTTCTGCCGAGGGAAGTTGTTCCACGAAGCGCACGCGATCGGTACAGTTGTTCTCCGCTGCCAGTTTTCGTGCGCGATCGAGACCGCGAACATCCACGCCGACAACTTCTCCGGCGCCAGCTATGGCCATTGCAACCGCCTGATTTCCCCATCCACAACCAAAGTCCAGGACTTTTCCGCGCAGATATTCTCGGAAATTCGGCACAGTCTTCTTCAAGAAATCCAGAGCAGTGTCCAGGCGCGTGGTGACGGTGCCGCCTCGATAATCACTGGCCTTGGGATCATGGCACAAGCGCATTAAGATCTTCTCACTCAGTCGAGTCAGTTCAGCCGGCTTGTGCCCTGTTGTTCCCTGAGCCTTGACTTGATCCGATTGAGAAGGCATATTGAGCACCATTCTCGCATGAGCCGCGCTACCGTTTGACAGAAGTCACTCGCTTTAACGGCAGGAAAGTCTGTCCATCAATAAACTCAAAACCGCCGGCGGTATTGTAAGTATGAACGCCGGCCAGACCCTTCCAATGTTCAGGGGTGATCGTTTTCAAAACGCGTTCTGAATAGTGTTGCGTGGAAAGTTCGACGATCTCATGGAATGTAATGCTGTAACCGTAGAACGGAGCACCGTTCTGGCTCGGCCTGATCAGGTTTTCCCCACTTCGAAGGACACGTCCCGCTCCGCGGTTAGTTCGCGCATCGGCTGAGATCGGGTTTTCGGGATGAAAATGCCACGTACCTCGAAGAGAATCGGAATAAAACAGTAGAAGCGATCCGGCACCTGGAACGGGCGCCGCGCTGGTGGTTGCGAGCCACCATAACCCATCGTGTTCCCAGACCGTCGTGTCTACAAACTTTCCTTCGAACAACCGTTTTTCATGAACCCATTCGTTCGGGAAGACTTTGCAGCGATAAAGATCTACGGACCCAGAATCGAACGACTCGGGGATCATAAAGATCTCTGATCCGGTCCGCAATAAATGCGGATACGAATAGTGGGAACTGGGATGTTCAAGGCACACAATCGCTTCCCCTATATCCCCTCGTGCGGAAATTTCTGCGCATGCTATGCTTGCCCGCTTTTTTTCATACGAATAGTCTTCGAAAAAAAGCCACAGTCTCTCTCCGCGCTGGAAGGCGAACGGATCGGCCCAGCAATGTCCTTTGGGAGCCTCAATCCAACGGAAACCGGCAAGATCGTGGTCTGTCTCCGACCTATAAAGCGGTTTCGAACTCGGGCGAATTGCAATTTGCCAATGCGGGACCTTTGGCTGACGAAATGGATAACGAACTGCTTTCCTCAATAGTGCCGGAGCGAGCCAGCGCAGCATCTCCAGATTGGTCGGAATCTGGTAAAGTTCGCGCGGCCCGACGCCGGGCAAAGTTCTTTTTTGTACGCGACTCCAACCGAGCCGGTGAAGTTCGTTCAGCTTTTGGATGACGAGATTCGTGGATCCCCAATAGGGAGTGAATCTATTTCGAGACATGCTTAGCGTCCGTTCGATCGCAAACCGTGATTCGGCCAACACCATCCGGTCTTGATCTTCATTGCGCATGGCTTGCAGTGTCATCCCGGTAATATCCGAGAGTTCGACGAGTTCCCAGAACTGTGGCGGAGATGCTTTGTAAAATTCGGAAACTCCGCTTTCAAGAGACCAGATTCCATAGCGCGCCCCATGCAGGATGTCGCCCGCGAGGCCATCGAATCCGCAGCATAGAAGAACGTCCAGATCCGCAGCCCTGACCTTGTCGACGACTATAGCTAGCAAGTGTTTTTTGTCGCTTTCCACTTCCAGATCTACTTCGATCGTCTCAATTTGCGAGAGTATTTCCCGGCAATCGACTGTGGCGAGCGGATCATCTTTCGGGCTAATGCGAGCATCGGCTCGCAGGTAGAGACGATAGAGAGCGGAGTGTGCTTTGTCAGGCGGGACCGACGCAGTTTTTTTCCTCACTATCAGCAATTCAATCCGGGCAAAATTGCTGGCGTTTATGTCTTCTATGATTTTTGTGAAGTAAGCGGGCAGTTGAGCGCGCGAATTTAGCAGCAGCCCGACTCGGAGAGGCGGCGCATCGGAAGAAGATATCCGATAATAAGTTTCCGGCGCCTGAGCCATCTATAGAGAGCGTACTAGAAATCCGCCATGACTGTCGGCGAAAATTGCGGCCATTTCATTGCATCGCCTCGCTGCGCATGCCTCGGAGCAAGAGACTGTGCTCGATCTATCGCACCGGAGCGGGGTCGACGGTCTCGGTGAATGTTACATTTGTAAGCCCCGATGTCGCCCCCGTGACTCTTACTGTGCCGGCCGTGTTTCCAGCGGTGTAGATGACCGTTACTTCTCCGGCGCTGTTCGTGATGGCAGGATTCGGGCTGAAGGTTCCTCCAGCCCCCTGATCAGAAAATGAGATAGAAACTCCCGCCACGCCGTTTTGGTAAGCGTCATGCACCTTAACCACCAGCGGATCAGGCAGTGCCGTGTTCACCGTGGTGGTCTGATCGTTTCCGCTGATCCTTTCCAAAGCGGTGGGTGTCCCTGGAGATGCAGTTTCGGTGAAGTTCGCAGTGGCGTAATTGGGTGCGTTGGCACTCACGGTATACGTCCCACTCTTCGTCGGCAATGTGTACGTCGTCGAAACCTCTCCTGCAGTATTGGTTATTCCAGTCGGATTGCCGAGCGTTCCTCCATTCTTGGCAACGCTGAAGGTCACGGTAACTCCGGAGACGCCCACCCCGGTCTGTGGATTCACGATTTGAACTTCCAATGCGACCGGTAAAGTCGTACCTGCCGTTTCCGTTTGGCCGTTGCCAGCGATAGCTTTGATGGCAGGAAAAAGCCCGTAAACCACCAGGCTGTTTTGCGTGCCCACGAAAACTTCTCCGTCCGCTACGATCGGGCTGCCAAAATGGGCCGTGGGCGGCAGCGTATCGCGGCCGCCGGCAGCTTGATTGGTGTTGTAAAGTGGATCCAGATTCAGCGCATTCATTGCGCTCAGATGATTTCCAATGATGAACCAGACAATTCCATCGTTCGTCCCGTTCGATGTGATCACGGGATGGGTGAGACTTCCGATTATGTACGAAGTTCCTGCCGTCAGCAGGCCTTTACTGAGGCTATAAATCTGGAGCTTGCTCGAACCCGGGATGTAGACCGAGTTGTTCCAGACCACCGGAGTAGAGCCCATCGTAGCGACTTTTAGCAATTCCTGTACGATTTGTGTATCGCTGCTGGTACAAGACGAGCAAAGGTGTCCCATGCTGTCTCGATTGAGGAGGTAGACGGTGCCCTCTTTTCCCAATGTGATGGCCTCATGAGGAACCGGCCCGCTCTGATCGGGCGGAATTACAACCGCATTATTAATGTCCACGTCATTTGTCGACAGATACGACCAATTCCAGGGAGTGAACCAGTCGGCGAGCGACAGCTGACTGCCGGACTGGCTCAACTTGAAAACTGTAATCGCCAAGTCTTCTCCTTGGACCATGCCGCCCTCACCCGTATCGGCGTAGATGTAACCTTCTGAATCGGCCGAGAGACCCGCTCCCTGCTGCCACACTGAGCCGAACCGATTGCCAGGCTCCAGATCAAAGGCCTCCAACTGAGCTCCTGTCGTGTCAAATGCCATCACCCATCCCTGATCTCCGCCGTTGCATCCTGGCGACCCGAATCCGACGTAAACGTATCCGTTGTCCAGCAACAGTGCCGGCCGGTTCATTTCGTGGGTATCGACAAAGTTGTAGGTCTCTCCGTTATAGGTATAACTTGCCTCCACAATCACGGGCCAGCCGGTCTTTTCGATACCAGTGGTAACGTCGAGCGCGTGAAGCCGGTGCACGACGTTCTTGTTCTCATAGGTTTCGGCGAGCAGGTAGATGATGTTCGCCACTGGATCAATCACCGGGGTGGAGATTACGCCAGTTTGCGTCCATCCCACCGTTCCCGCACATCCTTTCACCGAGATCGGCACCGCTGTGGCTCCAGGGGCACTGTAATTCAGCAGGCTGGTCGTCCAGAGTGCAGGAAGGTTCCCCGAATTTGCGTCGAACGCATATACAGTGTCATTCATGGTGGCCACATAAACGACATTGTGAACACCTTGTTCCGGAATCGAGATGCCGGGCAGGTAAAGCGGATGCCCTACGATGAATCCATCGACCGGCTGGGTGAACTGCTTGCCAAAACTGTTCACGTTCACATTGCTGGGCGTCAAAACTGTCTCAGTGGCGTTGGCGCCCGTTCGGGCGTTATTGTAGTGCCACGTCACAACGGGAGTCTGGGCCCAAGAGATGTTGGCAGCCAGCCCACCCAATACCAAGAGGATTCTCAGGAAACGCAACTGTGAGGCAGCAGGACGGGAACAGAATGGCAACATAAATCACCCCATCAAGAGATGTGGTCCCTTGCCGAATCGCCGCTAAAGCCTACAATAACTGTAGCAACTCGATATCAAAATTGGAAGCGCCGAGAAGCACCAGTTTTAGTCGAGTCGAAACAAACGTGCTTCAGGCCATCGGAACTCCGGGCCCCTTACGATTCAGATAGCTGAAGGGTGTTTTCTCTCTTTCACGGTAATCGCATTGCCCGCCGCTACAGCCGTATAAATGATGGTTGACGAAACCAGTAAGACGGATGCGATATCCCACGTTTGTTTTGAACTACGCCTCAGGGATCTAGGTTGAGTTCAGCGTTCAGCTGACCTCGGCACGCGCTACAATGCCATGCATCCTACCGGAGCGAGTAGATGAAAGTTCTCGATCTTGGATGCGGCCAGGGGCTGACACCGCAAAAACTCAATTTTCCAGCAGACTGGCAGGCCATTGGTCTGGATGTGGATCGTACGCTATTGGCGAAAGCGCGGCTCGCTTTCCCGGATCGATCCTTCATTTGCTCCCGCGGAGAAGCTCTGCCATTCGCATCTTGCAGCTTTCACCGCGTGATCGCTAATGTCGCCTTGCCCTACATGAATATCTCGCGAGCCCTCAAGGAGATCCATCGTGTGCTGGTTCCGGGCGGCACCATGCTCTGCAGCTTGCATCCCGTGAGTTTCACCATCGACGAATTTCGCCGGGTTCAACAAAAGCCGAAAGCGGCTTTGTACCGCCTTTGTGTGCTCGCCAATGGGGTCCTGTTCCACGTCACGGGGCTCAACCTCGGAGAAACCTTTCAAACCGAACGAGGAATCAGGATCGCAGCTTCACGTGCCCATCTTGTCGATGTTAGCTTCCGCCACGATTCCAAAAGATGGTTTGTGGAAGCCACCAAAGCTTCCGAATGATCCCAGCCGCCGCTTATCATACCGAAGGCACCCCGCGCGTGGGCGCAGAGCATGTACCAACGTAATTTCTGGATATCGATTTCCGGGTGAAACGCTGTAAATATGGCAAATTGGCGACAAATTGCGGATCGCGTGCGGCAAATGGAACGCGCCGAGCTGCGTTTTCGTATTCGACAGGAATGCTCGAAACGCCAGGATCGATGGCTCAATTTGCTTGGATGGACGTTCCCCGGCACCCGCCGACTTCTCCCTGGAGTGAAACCGGGAACGTTTTTCTTTTCCCCGGCCGATATTGCGGACCGGATTCGACTCTTATGCCAGCGACTTCCGGAGCAAGCGAATCAGATTGTCCGTCGGGCCGAAAGGTTGGTTCAGCACCGATTTGATCACTTGGGCTATACCGACTTGTCGTACGGAAGTCCGATTGACTGGCATCTAGATCCGGTTCATGGGAAACGCGCTCCCAAAAAAGCGTTCTATCGGGTGCAATACCTCGATTTTGACGAAGTAGGTGACAGCAAAATCATATGGGAATTGAACCGGCACCAGCACTTCGTGATTCTGGCCAAAGCGTATCGCTTGACCGGCGATACTCGGTTCGTCGACGAGATTCTGCGGCAGTGGCGCCACTGGTGGGCGGAAAATCCGTATCCCATGGGCATCAACTGGGCCAGCAGCTTGGAGGTCGCGTTCCGCAGCCTGTCTTGGCTTTGGACGGTGCAGCTGCTCGAAGGTGCGTCAGGATTGCCTGATTTTCGCGGAGAATGGCTGCGCGGCTTGGCGCTGCACGGACGGCATATCGAGCGATATCTTTCCACCTACTTTTCTCCTAACACACATTTGTTGGGCGAGGGAGTCGGGCTTTTTTTCCTGGGAGCGCTTTGTCCGGAACTGCCCGATGCCGAACGCTGGAAGCAGAGCGGTTGGAAGATTGTTCAGGAAGAGGCGCGGCGCCAGGTTCGTGCCGATGGTTTTCATTTCGAGCAATCGACGTACTATCACGTCTACGCACTGGATTTTTTTCTCCATGCCGCCGTTCTGGCAAATCTCAATAACATTGCTGTTCTGAAAGAATTTGAGGAAACGCTGGAACGAATGCTGGTGGCGTTGCAGGTTTTAGGCCGCGGCGGCGCTCCCCCGCGTTTTGGCGATGATGATGGCGGCCGCTTGTTCGATCCGCGACGCAATGGCAGTGAGCACCTGCTCGATCCTCTATCGACCGGAGCGATTCTTTTCCATCGCGGCGATTTCAAGGCCGCGGCCGCCAGCCTGCGCGAGGAAACGATCTGGCTGTTGGGTCGCGAAGGCGTGAGCGCTTGGGATGAGTTGGAAGCCAGTCCGGCGAAGATGAATTCAGCTGCTTTGCGCAAAGCTGGTTTCTATCTTCTGTCTGCCGACAAACCTAAAACGCAACTTGCCGTCGACTGTGGCCCGATCGGTGCGGACAGCGGTGGTCACGGCCACGCCGATCTGCTGAGCATCACCCTTGAAAGCAACGGGCAGGCTTTGCTGATCGATCCGGGCACTGGCGAGTATGTCGGCGATGGCGGAGACAGAAATTTATTTCGCGGCACATCCATGCATAATACGATCACGGTGGACGGAGTGAGCCAGGCTTCTCCAGCGACAGCATTCTCGTGGGCGAGCCGGCCTCATCCTAACCTAGAGCAATGGGTCGACGCTCCGGATTTCGACTACTTTATGGGCAGCCACGATGGATACGCTCGGCTGGCGCAGCCTGTCACTCATCGCCGCTCTATCTTCTCGCTGAAGAATGGTTTTTACCTGGTGCGGGATGTCATCGAAGGAAAAGGCCGCCATCAGCTCGAGATCTCGTGGCATCTGAACGGCGAGCTGCAACTGATCGAAGACGGTCTATTTCGCCTCAAGCACGGCTCGGCGGGGTTCGCTGTGCTGCCGACGGAGCGACACGGTTGGGCCGAGGAGTTTCACCGTCAGGCATGGTCGCCGGTTTACGGACAAAAAGCGCCCATGAACGTGCTGAAATTTTTCAGCAAAACGGAAGTCCCAGCGACATTCTGTTGCGCGATAGTAAGATTGGAAGAGGTACAGATTCGTCCGGGTATATTGACCGAAATCGAAAGACAGGCGCCGGATTCGGCGGTGAGCGCGTACAGCTACTCCAGTCCAAAGGAGCATTACACGTTCTGCTTTGGCGGCGCTGGCACGGAATGCAAGGAATGGAAGTGCGGCGCGATTACCAGCGACGCGGAAGTGGTTTGCTGGACCCATTTCGAGGACGGAGCAGGCGATCGGGTCATCCTGTTAAACGGCACGAAAGCCGAGGTTCCAGGCGTGCCGTCGCTGCGGTTCAGGCGATCGGTGACATGGGGCGAACTGATCATGAACCGGGACGAGCGGCGCGTCTTATCGTCCGATTCGGACGCTGTCATCGAAGATTCGGTGATTTCGACGCCGCGTGGATGAGAAATCAGCTCACAGCCTGGACGTCATAACGAACTCATGTGTGGAATCTGCGGCATCTTTTATTCGAATCGCGACTGGCACGTGCAGCCGGATGTTTTGTCCGCGATGAATCAGCGCATTGTGCATCGCGGCCCTGATGACGACGGTTTTTTCCTCGAAGAAAATGTCGGGCTGGCGATGCGCCGGCTGAGCATTATCGACGTCGCCACCGGGCATCAGCCGCTCGCAAACGAGAACGAAAATCTCTGGATCGTCTACAACGGCGAAATCTACAATCACGCCGAACTCCGCGCCGATCTTGAAAAGCGCGGCCATTGTTACCGCACACGCAGCGACACCGAAACCATCGTTCATCTGTATGAAGAGTACGGCCGTGATTGCGTGAAGCTGCTACGCGGCATGTTCGCTTTCGTCATCTGGGACCGCCGCAAGCGCACACTCTTTGCCGCACGGGATCGCCTCGGCATCAAGCCGTTTTATTACCGCTGGGATGGAAAATCTCTTCTCTTCGGCTCCGAAATCAAAACCATTTTCGCTTACCCCGGCGTTGATCCGGAATTCAATCCCGGAATGCTGGCGGAATACCTCGCGTTCGGCTACATCACGGGCGCTGAGACCATGTTCTCCGGAATTCGCAAGCTCATGCCGGGGCACACGCTCGAGCTGGTCGAAGGCGGAGAGCCGCAGATCCAACGATATTGGGACCTGACCGTCGAACCTGCCGGCGAGCCGCGACCC
Organism: Verrucomicrobiia bacterium; assembly: GCA_035523795.1. Classification (GTDB taxonomy): domain Bacteria; phylum Acidobacteriota; class Terriglobia; order Terriglobales; family Acidobacteriaceae; genus Sulfotelmatobacter. The sequence continues at coordinate 56,895 of DATKQB010000034.1, forward strand.
CGCGAGTATTACGTTAAAACCTATCGTCAACTGCTGGAGGGCGCGGTCTCGTCGCACTTGATGAGCGACGTCCCATTGGGAATTTTTCTGAGCGGCGGTCTCGATTCCAGCGCGGTCGCAGCGCTCACGGCAAAGCTTCGAGGCGATGGCATCCAGACCTTCGCTGTCGGATATGGGGAAGAGCAGTTCAGCGAGCTTCGTTTCGCGCGCGAAGTGGCGGCGCACATCGGTTCGGACCATCATGAGGTGCGTCTTGGCCGCGAACAATTCTTTGAGAGCTTGCCTCACCTCATTTGGCAGGAAGATGAGCCGCTGGTTTGGCCTTCCAGCGTGGCGCTCTATCATGTGGCGCGACTGGCGCGCGAGCGAGTGAAGGTCGTGCTTACCGGCGAGGGGAGCGATGAAACTCTCGGCGGTTACACTCGCTATGCCTGGACGCTGGTGAATTCGCGCATGGATCGTGCCTATCGCGCAACGATCCCTGAGCCGATGCGCAATCTAATCCGGAAAGCAATTGCAGGTGGTCCGGTAAGCGCGGGCTTGCGCCGCAAGCTCGAGCATACGTTCATGATGCGCGACGGTCGCTCGTGGCAGTCCTTCTATTACGACAATTTCTTCTCGGCTTTCAGTGCTGCTGAACAGCGTGATCTGCTTACGCCCGAGGTGTTGGCTCGCTCCGGCGACGCCTATGCCGGCTCCATGAAGGCGTGGGAGAGTTCACATGGCGATCTGCTCCATCGCTTGCTGTACGCCGACATCAACAGCTATCTGATCGAACTTCTCATGAAGCAGGATCAGATGAGCATGGCTGCATCGATCGAGAGCCGCGTCCCTTTCCTTGATCACAAGCTGGTCGAGTTCACCGCGACCATTCCGGCAAAATACTCGATTCAGGGAATGGCGGGAAAATTCATCTTGAAAGCCGCGGTCGAAGATCTGCTGCCGCGAGAGCTGATTTATCGTAAGAAGATGGGATTTCCCACGCCATGGGAGCAGTGGATCGTCGGTCCGCAATTGGACGATATCGAGCGAATGATGCTGGATAAACGCACTACTACCGCTCGCGGATTGTTCCAGCCGGAATCAGTCAAACGGATTTTTTCTGAGCATCGCTCGAGAACGCGCGATCACAACAATCGCATCTGGCGGCTGTTGAATCTGGAAACGTGGTTGCGCGTGTTTATCGACGGGGAACTGCCGGAGCCGCTTTCCTCAAGCTCTGATCCTGCGGGCGCAGCGGTGCTCCACTGAGCATGACATTCGCACCCCGCATGCGCACGACGCTTCGCCGCAGCGCGTTCCTGCGCCGAGTCCTTACTGTTTCAGATCAGCAGGCCAGTCGGTGATCAGGGCGAGGGGTTCATTGAGCGATTGCGGAAGAACGGTATTCACGACGAATTTCTTACTGTCCGCGGAGGCGGTGTACGTGCCCACGGTAACATTCATGGCGGTCGCTTTGAACAGCGCGTAGGGCGTGCCTAGCTGCAGGCCGGTGCCGTTCTGGTGGACGTCAACCGCCATGATCTGCTGGTCAAGCGAGTTGAGAAAAAGTTCTTTGCCGTCCTTCCGCCAGATTGGTCTCGCACCTCCGGCGGTCGACACCTGCCAACGGCCGGTGCCGCTCGGGAATGGCTGGATGTAAACCTCTATGCGGCCAGTCCAGAACCATAGACGATGACTTTCCGTCGGGCCACCAGATCGGGAAGCTACTGTAGAGTGGGCCGGAGGTAAGGCGGGTCTTGGTATGGCGGACAACGTCGACCACCCAGACGTCGGCGATACCATTGACCTCGAGGCCGAGGGGCAACTTGGTTCCGTCGGGAGAAAGATTGGGCCAGATGTAATTGCCGGCTTCAGGCAGCACGGGCTTTCCCTGTTTGCTGGATGCGAAGTACCAGACAAGCTGCGATCCGCCGTTAGCAGTGCCGTGCTGGAAAAGCAACTCGCCGTTGGCCGAAACCGTCAGGATACTTCGCCATATGTGTTGACGGCGACATGGTCGGCCAGCGGCTTGGCATCGCCCTCCAACGCGAGACTTCGCAGGTTGAATCGTTGCGACATCAGAGTATTTTCGCGCACAAACAGTAGATATCCCGGCGCGGCATATGCCAGCAGCAGCTTTCGCTCTTTCGAATCGAGTGCGGCGAGATAGATGCCGTTGTGCGGGCTCGTCTTGCCGTCCGCGAAATAGAGAAAGTGGTTGCTATCGGGAAGAAAGTCCGGCCAGCGATGTGTACTCTCTTTCGGATCGAGGGTAGTCAGAGGAACGGGCGTGCCGCCGCCAGCCTTGACCCGCATAAGGCCCGCGGTCAAATCGGGTGCGAAAACGATCGTGCCTTTGCTGTTCCAGATTCCGCCGCGCCCGCCGCTGACGTCGCAAAGTGCTTGCGGGGGCCACGGCTGGCGTCAATTTTGTTCAGCATGCCACGGGTGAAGAACACGACGTAGTGGCTGTCAGCGGAACAAAACGGATAGGCGGCGCCCTCGGTGCCAGGCAAAGGCTGCGACAGGGCGGAATTCAACGGGCCGGATCCAAAGCATTTCCTTGCCATCTGCGCTTGTGCCACGAAGGCGATACGGCGACATCGTCTGCGTCAATGCTGCGGCAAAAACAGAGGGCGAGGTGCCGCTGCCCGGTTTGGAGGCAACCGTTGCGCCGAGCGGCTTGGCGAGACCGAAGTCCAGAAGCTTGGCTCCAGACTCGGTCAGCATCACATTGCCCGGCTTCAAGTCGCGATGCACGACTCCAGCGCAATGGCCTTTCTCGAGCGCATCGGCAATCTCGATGGCGATGGTCAGGACTTGATCGGCGGGCAGCGGTGCTTTCCGCAGACGTTCGGCCAGAGATTCCCCTTGCAGGAACTCCATTACGAGGTAGTCGATCGGCCCTTCCTTGCCCACGTCGTGAAGCACAAAGATATTAGGAGGCTGTAGCTGGGAGATGACTTTGGCTTCGCGTTCGAAGCGGGCACGCAGCTCAGCGCTGTCCACGAGCTGGGCGTTGAAAACTTTAATAGCAACGGCGCGTTCTAATCGTGTGCCGCGAGCGCGATACACTTCGCCCATGCCACCGGCGCCGAGCGGCGATTCGATTTCGTAGATGCCGAGTCTCGTGCAGAGGTCAAAGCCATAAGTCGGCGCAATTATAGCTTGTGCGCCTACTAGGGCAAGCCGCGAGCCTGAACGATTTGTCGCTAGCCTTAATCGGAAACGCCTCGGCATGACCCTTCGGGTTGGAAGAGGAAGTCGTTCCGAGGCGTTTTCGATAAGGAGACTAGGAGGAAGCCGCTGGCGTTTGCGGCGGACGCTGTGCACCATGGGATTTGAACGGCGGTTTGGGGCGCAACAGGTCGATGAGTAGAGACCGGAAAAGCCGATCGAGACCGTTCGCGGTGGTGCAGAAAGCTGGCGGAAGGTTGGTGGAGGGTTGTGAGAGATGTCGTGGACTTCGGGTGAGCACACGGATGTATCGGCGTGCTGGAGCACATCCTCGGGTCGTGGGTGATGAAGGCATCAGGAAGAATCGAAGTACATGCATGCTGATAGTTCCGCAGCAGTAAATCTCTGACGGGTAAGAAGAAAGGATAGTGCGGACGAACCCATTGACGATGATCTGGTGAAAGTCCGCCCGCGGGAATGACACAGTGAATGTGGGGATGCAGGAGCAGGTTCTGTCCCCAGGTGTGCAGGATGGCGATTACACCGATCTCAGCTCCGAGGTGCTTCGTATCGCTACAAGCGATCCAGACGGTCTTATCCGAGATCGACTCTTCACTCTGCACTCGACGAGTGCACGCGGGAAACAGGTAAACCTTCGGTTTGCGCCAGCGCCAGTACTCCCGCAGAGTTTCAAGTAGGGCTGGACTCAGGGGCAGATCGCGATCCTTGCCACGCTTGCCCGCTACCACACGGATGATCATCCGTTGGCTATCAACGTCGCCCACCTTGAGATGGGCCAGTTCGGAGCGACGCATGCCGGTGCCATAGAGCGTCATCAGCAGCGTCCGTCGAAACAAGGTCCCGGCGGCGTTGATGAGACGCGACCCTTCCTCCCGGCTCAACACCGTTGGCAGTCGCCGCTGGTCTTGCGGCTAAGGCAAAAAATCGCGGAACTGATGGCGCTTAAGTGTCTTGACGAAAAAGAAGCGCAGGGCCGCGACCTGTTGATTACAGTCCCCGGCGTCAGCTTGCGCTCTCGCAGTAGATAGGCTTGGTAGGTTCGAAGTTCGTTCAGGCCGAGTTTGTCGGGTGACTTGCCGAAGTGCTTGGCGAAGTCAGCCACGACCCGCAGGTAATTGCGCGTCGTGATTGCAGAGTAGTTGCGGCGCTGGAGTTCTTCCAGCATGATTCTTCGTAAACGGGTCACGGGAGTCTCCTTTCTCCGTGACCCAAACTACGTCAGCCGTGCCGGAAATGTCCGGGTTCACCACGCGGTAGCGTCCGCCGCGCCAGCGGCTTAGTCCTTGTCGGCAATCCGGACTTGCAAGGGAGCCGCTGAGTCGGCGGTAGATGGAGAGAAGTGCTCTCGAACCGAGCACCGCGTAGAGCAGAACAACCGTGCAGCTATCGCCCCTGACGAGCTCCGGCAGCGGCTGGCAGATGT
>DATKQB010000035.1:0-6117 GCA_035523795.1 Verrucomicrobiia bacterium
CCAGCCCGCATCGACAAACCGCAGTCAAAAAATCTACTGCACCGTGGCGTTAAGACCCGTTGGAGCGGCAGGAGGCTGACCCTGCGTAGTGCCGCTGCCGTAGCACTTGCTTGCGTCAAAGGCCAGTACGTTGCCTGTTCCGTCCGGCGCGCCACCCATCACGTTGAGGTAGCACCGCATGGCGGGAATTGCGTTGACATGTCCGCCCCACGCCGAGACCAGCGAACCGCCAGAGCACTGTGAACTGCCTGTAGCCGGAAGTCCAGAATATTGCCTAGGCGTGTTCATCGCGCCCGAGCACTCTCCAACGTTTCCGTCGGTTACGTCAGGGCCAACTGCTGGCCACGGGGTGTCGCTGGACCACCATGACGGCTGAGAAGAATATACAAACGACGCCGGCATCGCTGACTGCCCGGCTTCTGTATCGCCCATCGACGGAACGGAGTTCGCGTATGGGTTGATCGTCGTTGGAATTTCCGATTTGCTACCGCAGACGGTTGGCCATCCAGTATCAGAAGCGTTGCCACACCAGCGGACAGAGCCACTCACTGTGTCGTAATTGCCCCAACGCATGGCCGTGGTCCAGCCCACCGGATCAGTCGGCGGCGTGCCAGCATCTCCGCTACCCACAACGTAGATTGACGTATTGGAAGGGGGGGTATTGGAGGTAGTGAGGCTGTTATGATAACTGGCTATCCCCATCACGTTTCCGATATTGTTCACATAGCGTGAGAAAGCTCCGTCAAACATGGGCACGGTGCTTGAGTCTTTCGCTGTGGAAGTCCCGCACTGCCCGTTCGCGCATGACTCCCAGCCCCAAAAGAAATTGCGGAACTTGGTCTCGTCGAGATGCGAGCCGTGGAGATAATCGTCTTGCATCTGGTCGCCGGCATTTCCTTCCCAAAGCTGGAAATCATCTCCTGCAGAGTGATTCCAAAATGCCCCGAACATGAAATCTGATGGATAATACTGGTTGACCGAATAGTTATATGCAAATACGTCGCCCGCGCTAGGGCCGTCGGTCGATGTGGCGATCCTGACCTGCTCGATAATGTTATTCACAACGAGGTTATCGCCGCCCGATTGAATGCGAATGCCGTAAGGATCACAACCAGGCGCGCAGTTCGCGTGGTAGAGGTAGTTATTTTCGAACTGCATGTGGGATACATTCACGTTGTTGATGAACCACGTGGAAATGTTGGTAATTTTGACGCCGCTAACCCAACCCTGGTAGGCGTTATAGAAGAAAATCCCGACCCCCGGGGAAGCGCTGCTTCCGTCAATGGCCAGATCCTCGATCCCGTCTTGCGGGATGGGCTGAATCAGCACTGCCTGCGGACTTTGACTGGAGGCCCAATTGGGGTGCTTAAGGGGCTGGGAAATGGTCACGCAAGTTGAGCCGCACCCGCCCTGATTGATCGCAATGGCCGTGACCCACTCCTGTTGCCATGAGGTCTGGCCTCGCCAGCTGGTTCCGTCGGGCCCGTTAAACGAGCAACCTGTCGGCCCCGAGGAACTGTATTGCTTGGCGCAGACAAAATAGTTGCCATTATCGACGCTGCTGCCGGAACCACAGTTGGAGCCGCTGAACCCAGTATCGCACTGGTTCAGCACCAAGAGCGTCTGGTTGAGCTTAATTCCTGCTACGCTCGAGAGGATTACCTGCGTCGATCCTTGCGAGTAGCCGCCTGTCCAGTTGTAGGCTGTGGTTGAGCCGCCCGGATAGGTTCCGTCGCTGCTTTGCACGCAGATGAGCGCCGTCGCAAACCCGCCGCAATTAATACCGCTTCCGGTAAACACCAAGAATGTAGAGTTTGCTCCCGATCCCCTGAGCGCGAGATGGCCGTTGGTGTTAGCCGGAAAACTTATGCCCGTCGAAAGCGTGAATGTTCCCGGGCCCAAAAGCACGTATTGATTCGCGCCGCACGCCGCCAGCGCATTGTTGATCGCCGCGGCGGTACCAGAGTAGGCGCCAATCGTTGATCCGCACTGGCTCCAGGATGAGTCAGGAAGGGTTTGGTTCGGCAACCCCACTACCGTCCAGTCCACGCTTCTGGAAGGGCTTATAATGCCGGACCAAAGTTGGCCATGCGAATACATCGAGAGACTAAGCAGCAGAAAGAGGGGGAAAGCAATCAACCGTTTCGCTCTCATTCGATCTCCTAGGGGAAGGCGACAAAAGACGGCATCAGACCCTTGCGAATCACACCAATCGCTCGCCTTTGTGGCCATTGTCCTCGGCCAAAGAGCCCAGTGTACAGGTCACGGAAGTACACCTGAGGGCCTGCCCGCGAGATCAAGATCGACAGTTTCTGAGCGTTCAGCGACTAAAGTTCCGAAGTCGAGCGCGAATTCTAATGATGTACAAGCGCGACAGCTGGCCGGTCTCGTGGCCGAGCTCGCACAACATGCGCAATGGCACCCGGCCACTAAGGAGAGCCCTCGCTTCCATTTGCGGTATCATCTTGCTGGGTTGGGACCTTTCCGGTCTTCGTTGGAGTTTCCAATTCCCTGAAAGTAGAGTGGGCAGATTGGGGAGGAGTAGACCATGAAACCACTTGTTCGCAAATTACTGACTTCGAATCGTTTGTCTCGCCGCATTTACCATGCGGCAAGGCAGGAGTACAGAACACGTCAGATTGCCAGAAAGGCGAAAGATTACTTCGTGAACTTCGCCGACTTCAAAAGAGCATTGCGATCCGCAAGCGGATTTGGTCCCATGGAACTCCGCACCAAAGACGGTCTCACCATCACGATCCGAGGCACGCGCGGAGAGGCAGTAACGGTGGCTGAAGTGTTGCTCGAGGATCTTTATGTGCGTCATACGAAACTGCCTCCGAATCCCGTGGTAATCGATATTGGTGGTTTCGTAGGGGACTTTGCCGTATATGCGGCGAAGTATCTAAAAGCAAGTAGAGTAATTGTATGCGAGCCGTACCCGAGCAGTTGGAAGCTGTTGCTCACGAATATCTTCAACAATGGCTACCAGGATCAAATCACGCCCGTAAATAAGGCTGTGACGGATGGCAGCAGCGTACAAATGAACATCGACGCCCCCGATGATCGACAGTGTGAGGTATCGGCCTATAGCGGCAGTACCACAGGACTGGCCGACGTGCCAGGAATTTCGCTCGCCCAATTGCTGAGGGACTATTCTCTCGATGTCGTGGACTTGCTCAAGATAGATTGTGAAGGCGGAGAGTACGCGATAATTGAGAGCACATCATCTGAGGTGTTCACGCGCATCCGAAATATTGTCTTCGAATATCATCCCATTGAAGATGGCTGGAACAAACTCGAAAAGGCAAAGCATCGGCTTCGAGCTGAGAAATATGTACTACATGACGTCGGGCGCGGAATAATATCGGCGACACGCTAGGAATAGAGGCTTCGTGCGTCAAGTCCATTTGTTGCGATTATGATCGCCCGCGCTACCTCGGGGGCTGATGCGAGAATGACCGGCCAAATGGGACGCCGGCCGCGGATTGCGCGGTCAGCATGTTCTCGTCCCCCGACGCCAGCGAGTCGACAGGCACTTCCGCTTTTCGGAGTTTGACGGGAACACGCCTCGTGATGGCTGCTGACAAAAGGAAAACAATCCAAACCGGATTCATCATTTTGAATCCCGCTTCTGTAAAATTGTACGATGCGGCAACCACGAGATACGCCAGCCGTAGACTTGCAGCCGTGGTCTGGAGGCGAACCGCCGAAACGATCCGGCGATAGGCAGTAATTAGAACAATCGCAATTAAAATGACACCCAACCATCCAAGGTTCAAGTAGATTTCAAGATAGCCATTGTGGGCCTGATTGACGTCCTGGTTGATTTCCTTTTCTATCGTTTTGAGGCGGTCGCCGAGCCAGAAACTCTCAAAGCCGGCCCCAAGCAGAGGATTGGTCACCTTGGCCAATGCAAAGTGCCAAATGTTGGTGCGGCCGGTCAGCGTGCTGTCCCTTCCCAAATCCTGTACCAAACCGCTCCCCACCCCTAGGAACAATGCGCCAACCGCCACCATCAAAACCGCAGCTACCATGGGATGGAGAACATGTGGCTTCCTAGCCCACGGATACAGTAAGGTTAAGATCATGACACTGCCCGCCATCACGAAGGCCGAGAGAGCAGTTGCAGAGTTCGCCTCGCGGAGCAGATAGAGCGCCATCACAATCAAGACCCAAAGCGCGATGAGCTTTCGCTTCTTACGCGGCCCTTCCTCCCCCCGGTAGATAAGGATCATTCGATATATGGCAGCAAGCCCGAAGATCAGACACATCATTCCCAGAGCGTTCTTGTCCGTCGCCGCCCCGACCCACGAGCCCTTTCCCCCACTGCTGTATGAACGGCCCAATTCCGGATAGTAGCGGATGAACAAAATTGAAACCGGAATGAGCAGGAAGCTCAAACGTGCAAAGATGCGCTTGAGTGACGCGAACCAGTCCCGTTCCGACAGGATCACCAGAATCATGACGACGTCGCCCAAAGCTCTAAACCAGCGCTTCAGCGAGACATCCGGATAGTCAGCCCAGAACACACTCAGACCGCAGTAGCCGAAGTAAATTAGTATCGGTTTGTTTGCTCGCAACAGATTGATCACCTTCTTCTGACGTGCAAACAGCACCGCCACGCCCAGACCCAGAATGACAGTCAAAATGGCGCGGTCCAAAGGGCTGCCTTCAAGATATTGATCCGCCTGGTCCGCGGCGGAGAGGCGCAACCATGTCGAGACATTTCGCGAAGCTGCAATGAAGATCCACAGGGTTGGAATCCAGCTCGCCTTCGAGGCACGGATCTTGGGATCCCGGTCCAACCAGAAGAGGCCGGCCGTTCCTGCGACACAGATCAACGCAGCAATTATGCGAATCATAGGTCCTACCGAAAATAAACCCGGAGACTAGGCGAAAACAGCCCTGTACAGACGATCCGCCCGACCCGATCCACGTCGCGCCCAATCACTGGCTGCCACCACCCCAATCGTCAAAGCAACCGCGGTTGGGAACGACACGACCATGGCGATCTGAGACGACAATCCGGCAACCGAAAGCCCACGACGGAGCACCTGTAGCACAGCGATCTGGGCGATGTAGCCCAAGAGAGAGTACTTTCCCAGCAAGATCGTAATTGCTCGCACTCTCCTTTTCTCATTGCCAGCGCTACCTATCAGATAAATAATCATGAGACTCAAAAGCACACCTACGATTTGCAGCGGATACACAACATTCCAAACGGTTATTGAGTAAAGATAGGCCGCGTATAACCCGGACAGCATAAAGGGGTGCCTGACAAGACCATTGACACGCTGGATCGGGGCGTAGCCGCAGACCACCCCCAGCAGCCCTATCGCCACAAGCTCCAGGTTGGTGCTCGAAACTCCATAGGCATCCAACGCCAAAGCGAATAAAAGCATTGCTCCGCAGCTAACGTAGAACGTATGTCGATAGAATCGGGCGACCAGCAAGAGCAATGCAGACAACATCAAGAGATAAGCGATGGGAAGAAGGACATAAAAGGCCATCGCTTTCGTCTGGCCGCCTCCGAGGTTCGTGCCGGTAACATACATGCGGGTCAAACCTTGCAGTGAGGCATACTCCGACAGCAATTGGTCCCTCGATCCTCGCGAAAGAAGGACGGCCCTAACCACATTCAAGGCAAGAAATACTCCCAGGATCTTGAAACCTCTTTGGGCTAATCTTCGCGGCAGGCGGGAATCGCTGACGGAGTACTTTCCGAGGTAAATATTGGATATGAGAAACCCAGTGATAAAAATGAACGATGGGGTCAGGAACCTCAAATACTTATAAACGTCTTCTTGCGCGCTATAAAAGTAATTAAACCAGTGGTAGAGCACCATAATCAACACTAGAGCACCTTTGGTAAAGTCGAGGGCAGGATTACGCACACTCTTCGCCGATCTGGCTGACGATGGTTCGACCGCGTCGGCGGGTTGCCTCGGATTGACGCTGCCCATCACTGCCATTGGTGCTCAAACAATAACCGTTGCACGAGTTCGAGGGTCAGGAGAGCGTGAAGCTCCAAGGTGTAGTTCTGCCCCTCCTTCAGATGGCCGCGGACGACCTTTTCCACGGTTTTGCGCTGGAAGTACGGCCGGGCGAGCGTGCGTG
>DATKQB010000036.1:0-28818 GCA_035523795.1 Verrucomicrobiia bacterium
CGGCATCTACGTGCAGTACGAAGTCAACGCGTATCCGATCACCATCAACCAGACCGGTATCCGCGCCTTCTGCTCGGTGGAAGACGCCGTGGTTCGCGTTCAGCCCACTGGCGCTAGCCCCGCGAACGAGGCTGGCTGCCAGGTCCTCGGACCGCTCAACCAGTAACCTGTTTTGGCGAAGTACCTGGGGGAGGGTACAAGCCGGGAGCAGCGAACGCAAGTTCGCTGCTCCTTTACCTTTTTGGGAGCCACTTTTCCCAGAAAGCGCTTTCGCTTTGGACTGACAAAAAACGGCTGACAAGAAAAGTTAAGGTATCCGAAATCAAGCATCTCCGCGTCGGTGATCTGATCGCCCACACATTCCTTCTCTTGAAAATAAAGAGCTTCATGGAACACCAACGTTTCTAAGAAAACTTTCACCTTGGTCGTTGACGTGCCTTTACAAAAGCGAATGTGAAAGTAAGTGAGCAAGAGCAGTCAACCTCCCTCTGCAGGCAAATTTGAAACGGAGATCCAACGTCCGCTATGCGCAAACAAAGAGGCTTTTCACTGATTGAGCTGCTGATCGTGGTGGCCATCATCCTGATCATTGCAGCTATCGCCATTCCGAACTTGCTGCGCGCCCGTATGGCCGCCAACGAGTCCTCTGCTGTCGGTTCAACCCGTACCCTGAACACAGCCGAAATCACCTACAACTCCACTTATCCGACCGTCGGCTTTGCTCAGTCTCTGGCCGCGTTGGGCAGCCCCAGCGGCGCAGCCTGCACGCCCAGCTCGACTCAGGCTTGCTTGATTGACAGCGTTCTGACCGCGGGCGTAAAGAGCGGTTACGACTTCACCGTCGGCGGCGGTGCGGCCCAGGCGGGCGGCATCTACGTGCAGTACGAAGTCAACGCGTATCCGATCACCATCAACCAGACCGGTATCCGCGCCTTCTGCTCGGTGGAAGACGCCGTGGTTCGCGTTCAGCCCACTGGCGCTAGCCCCGCGAACGAGGCTGGCTGCAGAGTTCTGAACCCGCTCAACCAATAATTGCTCCTTAGCTACTGTTGGCGAAGGGACAGCCTAGGCTGTCCCTTCATCGCTTGTGGATCGTGTTCGTGTCGGGTTGACACTTTTTGTCAAATCAGGAGTACCCTTTCAGGTGATGAATGGAGACTCTGGAGTGTTCTGACGACCCTAAGACCTTACTTCCCATTGCGATAGCGAAATATTACGTTTGTCGTCCACGCCATTCGACAATGGCGCTGAAACTGCATCCGAATTACTGATAAGGGTGAGGAAGATCACAGGTAACATCACTGGTTAAGGAAATCGTATGCGCTCGAACCGGGGATTTTCGCTGATCGAATTGTTGATCGTGGTGGCGATCATCCTCATCATCGCCGCGATCGCCATTCCGAATCTGTTGCAATCGCGAATGTCCGCGAATGAGTCAGCGGCCGCGGGCGCGCTCCGCACCCTCACCAGCGCAGAGATCACTTACTTTAATGCCTATCCCACGATCGGATACGCTTCATCAATCGGCCAGCTAGGAGGCGCGTCGCCGTGTACGCCTTCGTCGACCTCGGCCTGCATCATCGACAACTTCCTGGCGACGGCCACTCCCGGAGGAACGGGCAAGAGCGGCTACTATTTTCTGGCGACGGGTACCATCACCGGCGGCGCTACTTACAACGATGCTTACGTGCTAGGTGCAGCGCCGATTGGCGTGCACCAGACGGGCAATCGCGACTTCTGCTCGGTGAATGATGGCGTGTTGCGCTCCCAAATGGGCAACACCGGTGATACCCCCGCCAATGTAGTCGCCACTTGCGTGGCTTTCCCGGTGGCTCAATAAGATACACCCGTCTCATTCCAGATTGAGACGAGCGGGCCTACACGCGTCTGCATCCCGCCATTGGCGATCCTTCCCGCATTCCAGTTCGTGACTGAGGTAACCTTGCTCGGGCTTCTGGAAATGCCCGCCTTGCTTATAATCGATTTTTAAAGCGTTGGCTCTGCTCCGATCACAATGGCTGCCATTGAAATTCTCGGTCTCGAAAAGACTTACATGGTGGGATTCTGGCGCAAGCGGCCAAAGCAGGCGCTGCATCCACTGCATCTCTCCGTCGAAGAGGGCGAGATCTTTGGCTTCCTTGGCCCCAACGGTGCCGGGAAAACGACGACGCTGAAGATGCTTATGGGACTCGTGTTCCCGACGGCGGGGACAGCCCGCATTCTTGGCCGTGAATGGACCGATCCGGAAGTAAAGGCGCAGATCGGGTTTCTTCCCGAACAGCCGTATTTTTACGACTATCTCACCGCACACGAACTGCTCGACTATTACGGGCAGCTTTCCGGTATTCCGGCGCGAGACCGGAGGCGCCGTGTCGAAGAAATGCTGGTTCGAGTGGGGCTGAGCGATATCAAAGGCCTGCAATTGAGAAAGTTCTCCAAGGGGATGCTGCAACGCGTAGGAATTGCGCAAGCCATTCTGCACAATCCCAAGCTGATTTTTCTTGATGAGCCGATGTCTGGACTCGATCCCTTGGGCCGCCGCGAAGTGCGCGATTTGATCGAGCAACTCAAGCAGGAAGGGAAAACCGTTTTCTTCTCGACGCATATTCTCTCCGACGCCGAGGCGCTTTGTGATCGTGTAGCCATTATTCACAAAGGAGAACTGCGCGGAGTCGGTGCCGTCGAAGAGCTGACGCGAAACGTGCAAGGAAAAGTGGAAGTCGTCTGGCAAGGCACAATCGTTCCCGCGTCAATGAAAGCGCTCGGGGCCGAATGCCACGTCAGCGGAGACACGGTGCGAGCCGTCATCTCTGAGAAACAGCAGGATGCCGCCATTGATGCACTTCGGCGGGATCGCATCCGCCTCATCTCAATCACGCCCCTGCGCACCTCGCTTGAAAGCTATTTTGTCGAGAAATTGCAGCACTCGCCCACCGCCGCGGGATCGAGTGCGGGAGTCAGCGCATGACGGCGAGAATCGTGCACATTGCGCACAACACTTTTCGCGAGGCGGTGCGCGACCGTATTCTCTACAACCTGATCGCGTTCGCGTTGCTGCTCTCGGGCGCTGCCATTCTCGTCGGTCAGATTTCCATTGATATCGAGCGCCTGGTGGTGGTTAATCTCGGGCTCACGGCGGTTTCGCTGTTCGGCGTGGTGATCGCGATCTTCATCGGCATCGGGCTGGTTTCGAAAGAAATTGAGAAACGAACTCTCTACACAGTCCTCTCGCGTCCGGTGCGCCGCTGGGAGTTCATCGTCGGCAAGTTTTTTGGTCTCGCCGGCACGCTGGTGGTAAATACATTTTTCATGGCGATCGGCGTCTTCGGAGCGCTGCTCTATGTCGCTCACCGGTTCTCGGCGCCGGATGCCGGAATTCTCGTCGCCCTTTATTTCATCATTCTCGAGTTTCTGATTATTTGTGCGCTGGCGCTGCTGTTCTCGTCATTCTCTTCTCCACTGCTCTCCGCCGTTTTTGCATTTTCGCTTTTTGTGATTGGCAGCTTTGCCGACGATCTGCGAGGATTCGCCGGCATGGCCCACGGTTTCACGCGCTGGATTGCCACCGGCGCAGCCTACCTGGTCCCGAATTTTTCCGCGTTGAATGTGATCAGCGCGGTGGCGCATCAGCAGGCGCTGGGTGGCCAACTCGTGCTTCAAAATACCCTCTACGCGCTCTTCTATTCGGCGATGGCGCTCAGCGGAGCGGTATTGATCTTTGAGCGCAGGAACTTGAAATGAGGGCACGCCGCATTACGCTTTTCTTTTCCGCATCTCTCGTGGTTTCGATGGTTGCCAGTATTCTGCTGCTCCGCAACATTGATCAGATTCGTCCCAAGGCCAGCATCGAAGATGTTCTCTACGTAGATTCTCCAAAGCTGATCCAGCGGACCAGTCTTGGATTCAACGGATTGATGGCTTGCATCTATTGGACGCGCACCGTGCAGTATTTCGGCCATCGGCACTATAGCCGTGAAATGAGCTACAACGAGTTGGCGCCGTTACTTGAGATCACCACTGCGCTGGATCCGCACTTGCTACCCGCCTATCAGTTCGGTGCCAGTTTTCTTGCACCGCCTCCGCCGGATGGCGCAGGCGAACCCCAGCGTGCAATTCAATTGATGGAATACGGGATTCAGCACAATCCCGACAGCTGGCAGCTCTATTACGAGTTCGGCTTTGTCTATTACACCGAGCTTCATGATTACAAGAAGGCGGCGGAAGTATTCGCGCGCGGCGCCGATGTTCCGGGGGCGCACCCCTTCTTGCGGATCATGGCAGCACAAACCGCCCAGCACGCCGGAGAACTCGAGACCGCGCGCATGTTGTGGGCCGCAACTTACCAGACCAGCCATGAAACGAACATCCGCCAGAATGCGCTCGAACATCTTCGCGCCATCAAGGTCGACGAAGACGTCACGCGCCTTGAAGAAGATGTAACGCGTTTCGGCAAACGCACGGGCCGTTTGCCGGGAAACATGGCAGAATTAGTCGCGGCTGAACACCTTCCCGGTCTTCCGGTTGATCCGGATGGAAATCCTTATCAGTTAGATGCACAGGGTCGAGTGCTTCTCGAGCATCCCGATGATTTTCCCTTCGTCACGAGAGGTTTGCCTCCGGGGTACAAGCCTTCAGGACCGCTGCGGTTCCACTCGAACTCGTAGGCCAACCCGGTGGCGGATTCGCCGCGCAACGAGCGACTCTCACCAAGTTATGATTCTGTCTGATTGATCCGTCGATACCCTCACTAGCGACGTCGTCATGACTTCGGAACCGCACCCGTCTCTGTTCGCTGCCGTACGTCGCTGGTGGAGCGAACGCGCCGCGCAGGAAGGTCCTGTGGCGGCTACGCGTTCGCTGCTCATCGGAATGTGGGAGTTCGTCCGCGACTCGACTCCCGCACGGCTGCGCCAGCGATATGGCGATGCCGATTACGATTGGGATTACCGCGTCAACACGACCAGCGGCGCCGTCGGTTGGCGCGATCGCCTGCTGGGCGTATTCCATTCGCCCTATCAACCCACTGAACCGGCGTTGTTTCGCAAAATGATCGAAGCGCTTCGCGAAGCTGAGAATTTCGATCCCCGTCAGTTCACATTTCTCGATCTCGGGTCTGGCAAGGGACGGACGCTGCTGATGGCCTCGGATTATCCTTTTGAGCGCATCATTGGAGTAGAGCTGCTGCCGTCATTACATGCGGTCGCGAAAGAAAATTTAGCTGCCTATCACAACGAATCGCAGCGCTGCTTCGAGATCGAATCGGTTTGTGCAGATGCCACCAGTTGGTCGCTTCCAGCCACACCTTTGCTGATCTATCTTTTCAATCCTTTTCCAGAAGCGGGACTCCGGCGAGTGATCGCCAATATCGAGCAAAGCGCAATCTCAAGCCGCTGCGCGCTTTATGTCCTCTACCATAATCCCTTGCTCGAACATGTGCTGGCGGGAAGGTCAAGCTGGCGAAAAGTCAGCGGAACGCATCAATATTCAATCTTCGTTTTCGGCGAGAATACTGGAATCTCTGGCGGCAACGTTCCTGCCTGACCGGTTCTATCGATCCCATCTCTTGGCGTCGTATTTGAAATCAACTAAACCGTCGCGGTAATCGATCTTGATCTCCAACATACGCAGCATGACGAAGCCCAGGAACCCGGAAACCTCCGTGCCCACACTGTCGCTGATCGGAGTTGTATCGATGGCGGTGATGTCCTGATTTTCTTGCCGCAAGTGACCAAAAGTGAGGACTGCTTTGTTAGCGCTGTAAACTTTGTCTACGCGGCCGCTGATTCCCTCCACAATGATGTCGGAATTGCCGTGGACTTTCGTCACCTCGCGAGCGGCAGCCGGTGAAATGAAATTCGTCAGCGAGCCGGTATCAATCAAAAACAACTTGTAAGGAACGTTTCCAATGGTCGTTGGAATCAGCAAGTCGTGACCAAACCGGAATACGCGAGTGTAAGACTGCATTTCAGGAGCGACATAGCGATCGAACGGACCAGACGGGGCAGTAGGAGCAGACTCAGCGTCTTTCTGATCCGGCGACTCTGCCTCGCTCGACTCAGGCGAATCTTCGTCGTCATTTCTTAAGCTGAGATTGCCTGCGGTTTCCCCCGGACGCTTGGGCAACTCGCTCAAGCGCAGTTTTTGATTAGGAAAATCAATATCGACAAGAAATTGCTCAAACACATCGGAGCCGATCAGGCCGTCTTCCCCACCCACCGAGCGGCCTTCCATGACTTCGACCGGACAATTGCGAAACTCAAGTTCTCCGATCTTGATCGAGTCCGCAACACCGATGAAGGCATCTCGCCTCCCCTTCTTTCCAACTCCTTGCACCTTGGTTTCACTGATCTTCGAAATGCCTGCGTGCTCGGCGATCGCTCGTTTCACCAGGATGCCGCTTGATCCGGTATCGAGCAGCAACGAACTCTTATGCCCATTCAGGCTGACTGCGAGTCCAAATCCACGCAGATGTTGTGAGTCTTCCAACAAGGAAACAAGAGGTGTTTCCGTGGAATTGCCTTTGCTCACCAAACGGCAAGGATTGGGGTTCTGATGCGCCCTCTCTCGCAGGTAGCGCAAATAGCTGGCCGTGTCTTCGCGTTCTTCACTGGTCCAGCTGTTTTCGCCGGCGAGACTGTCTGCAAGATATTTAATGCGCTCAGCTCGCGAAAGCGTGTCTACCCACCAATCCTGAATGTCGGGATCGTTCGGATCAGCCTGATGGGCCTTGTCGATCATGGTTTTCGCGCTCTTGTACATCGCAAGCGCGTCGCGTACACGCGCTAATCCAAGATAGGCACGCGCCTCCGGATATCCCGAATTAATTACTTTCACCCATTCGGCTTCAGCCTCAGAAATTTTTCCCTGCCGGAACCAGACCTCCGCCCGCGCAACCCGAAGTCTCGGAGAATCTTTCAAACCCAAACCTTGATCCGCGGTCTGAGCTGCCAGATCGACTTTCTTCTCTTTGAGATAGGAACGCACAATTCCGGCCATGGCGTCCGGGGAGTTGGAATGTTCCTTGAGGAACTCCTGATATTTCGCGATCGCGCCTTCAAAATCGCCGCGACGATAGAGACTTGATGCCGAAGTTAACGCATCGACGGGCACAGTCGTATCAGGCTTCGTTGTACCCGGCGGAGTGAAGTTGGCAAACTTCTCGTTTTCTGCAGGCTGGGGAACGGCTTGCTGCCCAACTGAGGCCGTAGCCACGACAAGCAAAATGGCGACACAATGTGCGAGGTAAACAGCCTTGGACAAGCGATCCTCCGCTGGATCCGGAGATGAGGGGGGATGGTCCGGCTCGTGCGCAGCGATTTTGACACAGGCCAACCAAAGCAGCAATCGCTATCTCGATGTCGGGTTCCGACTACTGGAAATGACAATCGGATCGACTGGAACTTACAATAGTTCAAGAATTCCCCGTCGCAAGTCGCCCCGATTTTCCTCCCCGACTTCACGGATTACTTTTGGCACTCTGGTGAAATCGTTGAGCGTCTATTCGAAATTCCGGCTTGACGCTGCGCGCCCTGGTCGTAGAGTAGCCCTCCAGTTATGTCTGGCTATGCTGATGACTTTCGGGATCGGCCTCGGGGCTTACGCCAACCCCACTGATAGTGAAGGTGTTAAGCAATTGGCTTCCGCTGTAGATGATCACTACGACCGCCTCCACTCGCTTGAGGTGCAGTTCACCGAGGTCTATCAGGGTTCGGGAATGGAGCGCAGCGAGTCCGGCACACTTTGGTTAAAAAAACCTGGCAAGATGCGCTGGGAATATCGTTCTCCCAAGGGAAAGTTGTTTGTCTCGGACGGGAAGACTGCGTGGTTTTACGTTCCCGAGGACAAGCAGGCGAGAAAAATGGCCGCGCGAAAGCTGGAAGACCTTCGTTCCCCACTTGCATTTTTACTAGGCAAGACAAAGCTGGAAAAGGAGTTAACGGGATTGTCGTTAGCGCCGGATGTACCTCCGCTGGCTGCTGGGGACACGGTTCTGCGAGGTGTGCCGCGGGCCATGGCGGATCAGATCAGCCAAGTCGTATTGGAGATCACTCCGGAGCACATGATTCGGAGGATCATCCTCGACGAAGTGGATGAAGCATCGACCGAGTATCAGTTCACTGACGAGAAGGAAAACGTTCCCGTAACGGAGACAATGTTCGAGTTTCATCCTCCAGCCGGGACGGAGACAGTCGACGATCTGAACGGTCCATAGGCAGCGAAATAGTGGAATCGAGTGATGTTACTTGCGGCATGTTTGGCACCTTCTTTGGTAGGGGTCAGCGGGTTGGAAAGGGTTACGAGGGTGGTAGACTGACGGGTAGGACTCTCCCAGAAAATCGGTAGGAAAAACCAGTAAATGGCGGAATTTGTAGTCAAAATCGCGGACGAGCGCGGCAATGTCCAGCAGCACGTCGAGCAGGGATACTCCGAGGCGGAGGTCCGCGATCGTTTTTCGGCGCAGGGTTATCACGTTTACTGGGTGAAATCTCAGGGATTGATGACCGGGGGTATACGCCGCCGCCGCAAGCTCAAGCAGGCGACGTTTCTGGTCTTCAACCAGCAGTTCCTGACCCTGATCCGCGCTGGCCTGCCGATCTTGAACTCGCTCGAACTGCTGATCAAGCGCCAGAAAGATCAACAACTACGCCAAATTCTCGAAAATGTTCGCGACCGCGTCAAAGGGGGTGAGTTACTCTCGGACTCCTTCGCGGCCCAGGGAGTGATCCCCAAGATCTATACCACCACGTTGATGGCTGGTGAAAAGAGCGGCAATATCGACGAGGTTTTGACCCGTTACATTGCCTTCCAGCGCATGGCCATGACCTTCCGCAAGAAGCTGTTCGTCTCGCTTATCTATCCCACGCTGCTGATTTCGGTTGTGCTGGTCATGGTGACGTTCTTGTTCACCTATGTGGTGCCCAAATTTGCTGATTTGTTCAACAGCCTGGACGCAAAGCTTCCGGCAATTACGGTGTTCATGCTTGTGGTAGGCCAGAATGCGCAGAAGTACGCACCCTTCTTTTTTGTGGGACTGGTTCTTGCGATATTCGTATTCTGGCGCTGGAAAGATACCGATCGTGGCGCTGATCGCATCGATCGCACGATCTTGAGTTTGCCGCTGCTGGGCGACATCCGCCTGAAGCATCAGGTTGCTAGTTTCTCGCGTATGCTTTCTACCCTGCTACAAGGTGGATTGCCCCTGGTTCCCGCCATGGAGACCGCAGGTTCCTCGATCAGCAGCCGTCGCATCTTAAAAGGTGTGATGCGCGCCGGCGTTCGCGTTCGCGAAGGTCAAGGGCTGGCGGGTAGTCTGGAAGAGCAGAAGATCTTTCCCGAACTTGCGGTTGAGATGATCGAGGTCGGGGAGTCGACCGGCGCGCTCCCGGCGATGTTGAATTCCGTCGCGGAATTTTATGAGGAAGATGTGCAAACCGCCTTGGGCGCGGCGATGGCTTTGATCGAGCCGATCATTCTGATGATTATGGCGGTTTTTGTAGGCGGAGTGTTGATCTCACTTTACCTGCCGATTTTTACCTTAGGGGTGCATTAGAGTCCGGAGTCGGGGATGGCGACAGCAGACAAAAAATCAGTATTCGTGAATGGCGGCAACGGCGGTCCGATCAGCCCTACGGGCAATCCCATCAGTGATCTGGAGCGCGCGCAGGATGTTGCCCGCCGCTATCGCTGCGAATTCATCGACCTGAGCAGCTTCGAATTGCACCACGACCTCTTCAAGCGAATCCCAGTCGAGTTGATGTTCCGTTATAACTTCGTGCCTCTCGAGGAAACCGGGGACGGTCGGCTGGCGATAGCGATCGCCGATCCCAGCCAGTTGATGATGATTGATGAGATCAGCCTGCTGTTGAAGCAGCGCATCATCACCAAGGTTTCGACGCTCAAACAGATCGCGAACATTCTCGCCAAGACTGAGCAGTCACAGCGCGTCCTCGAAGAAGCCAGCGAAGGTTTCCAGATCATTCGCGAGGACGATAAGACTGGCGCCGAAGAAACTCTCAGCATCGACAAGCTGACGGGAGCAGCGGCCGACACCAGCCCGATCATCCGCCTGGTTGACACGACGATTTTCACCGCTCTCCAGCGGCGCGCTTCCGACATTCACATCGAGACGCGGGATGATTCCGTGGTCATCAAGTTCCGTATTGATGGCGTGCTGACCCAGGCCATGCCGCCAATCGGCAAAGAGCATCACTCGACCGTAATCTCTCGTATCAAGGTCATGAGCGAGCTCGATATTTCCGAGCGGCGTGTGCCGCAGGACGGCCGGTTCCGCGTGAAATACAACGGGCGCGCCATCGATTTCCGCGTTTCGATCATGCCCTCGATTCACGGCGAAGATGCTGTGCTCCGCGTGCTCGATAAAGAATCGATGAGCGAGAAGTTTCGCACTCTGACTCTCGACGTAGTCGGATTCGCTGAAGATGATCTGCGCCGTTTCCGCCGCTACATCAAAGAGCCATACGGCATGGTGCTGGTGACCGGGCCGACGGGTAGCGGCAAGACGACCACCCTCTATGCGGGAGTAAATGAAATTAAGACCGACGAAGACAAGATCATCACCATCGAAGATCCGGTCGAGTACCAACTTAAGGGAATCACGCAGATCCCAGTCAACGAGAAAAAAGGCCTGACCTTTGCCCGCGGCTTGCGTTCCATTTTGCGCCACGATCCCGACAAGATCATGGTCGGCGAAATCCGTGACGCGGAAACGGCTCAAATTGCGATCCAGTCCGCACTGACCGGCCACTTGGTCTTTACCACGGTCCACGCCAACAACGTGGTCGACGTGATCGGCCGCTTCCTCAACATGGGCGTCGAACCTTACAACTTTGTCTCAGCATTGAACTGCATTCTGGCGCAGCGACTGGTGCGCTTGATTTGCGATTCCTGCCGCACGGAAGTTCACTATGCTCCTGAGGTTCTTGAGGCCAGCGGTCTCGATCCGGCGCAATGGGGCAAGGTTCCCCTTTATGAAGGACCGGGCTGCATCGAATGCGCGGGCACCGGCTTCCGCGGACGTACGGCCATTCACGAGCTGCTCGACTTAAGTGACCGCATCCGCGAAATGATTCTGTCCAAAAAGCCCACTTCCGAGATTCGCCGCGCGGCCCGCGAAGAGGGCATGCGCTTCCTGCGTGAGTCAGCGCTCGACAAGGTTCGGCTGGGCTTGACCACGTTGAAAGAGATCAACAAAGTTACCTTTATCGAGGCGATGCGATAAATCCGGGGTTCAAGATTGCAGGATTGTAGCGTTCTATAACTATGAGTCCAAAAACCCATATCGCCAGACCCAAGCTGGCTTGCGAAATTGCCGCCGATCGTGTCCTTGCCGGCCGTTATGCCGATCATGGCGACGGGCTCGAAGCCTCGGCGGTGCGCGAACTTGCGCCCGGCAGCGTGGTTCCCGATCTGGTGGAAACGAATTTGCGGCAGCGCGAGTCCGTCCGCTCAGGCATTGAAGCTGCGCTCGGCTCAGTCGCAGGAAGATCCAAAGAAGTGATCGCGATTCTGCCCGATGCGGCAGTACGGGTGATGCTTGTCGAGTTCGACACTCTTCCCGCCGACGAGCAAGAGGCGCTTGGAGTGGTTCGATTCCGGCTTAAGAAATCTCTGCCCTTCGACGTTGAGAAGGCCAAGATTTCCTATCACGCGCAGAAGGTAAGCAACGAAGTGAAGGTTGTGGCCGCGGTGGCATTGACCAGCGTGGTCGAAGAGTACGAAGGGTTGTTTCACGATGCGGGATTCAATCCCGGCGTGGTGCTTCCTTCGATGTTGGCGGCGCTGGGCAGCGCGGATGGGAAGCGTCCCACCCTGGTCGTAAAGGTAGACGCTCATACCACCAGCATTGCCATTTTGAATGAAGATCAGCTGCAGCTTTTCCGCACCCTGGAAAACGGACGGGGAGTCACGATCACGGGTGAGCAACTGGCTGAGGAGGTCTATCCGTCGGTCGTGTTTTTCCAGGACACCTATCATCTGAATATCGAAAAGATCTACGTTTCCGGACTGCCGGATTCGGCGGCCGCCGCAGCGGCGCTTCGTTCGCAAACCGGGGCCGACGTGCAGGAGCTTGTGGCATCGTCTCAGTTGGGAGCGTCCTCCGGTGGAGCAGTCCCACGGTGGAGGATGGCAGCGGTAGTAGGAGCTTTAGTGTCGTGATGATCAGTCATCGTGCATCGTTGATCACTTGCAACTGGCAGCTGGCAGCTGGCAACTGAAATTATGCGTTTGGATATCAATCTCGCGAGCCGGCCGTATGAAGATGCGCGGCAGTTTTGGTTGCGCTGGGGCGGTGCCGTGGGCGCAGTTGCGCTGCTCACGCTGATCCTGCTGACCCTCACTATCACGGGCTGGTTCAATGCTCGGCGCGATCACCGGGCTATGGCCGAAAGGCGGGCGTTGATCGCGCAACGAGATGAGGTTCGTGCCGGTGCTGAAGAATTCCTGAACCGTCCGGAAAACCGCACCACTCGCGACACATCGCAATTCCTCAACGAATTGATCGAGCGCAAGGCTTTCTCCTGGACGCGAGTCCTCGAAAATCTCGAAAAGGTCATGCCCGCGCGGGTGCATCTGGTTTCGATCAATCCCGGATTGGATGATGACAATCAGCTCTCGCTCAAAATGACGGTCGCCGGCGATTCGCGTGATCGAGCCATCGAGCTGGCGCGGCGCATGGAAGATTCCAAGCGGTTCGCCCAAACCAATATCACCGGAGAGCACTTGCTGCAGTCCAATACCGGTGATACCGAACAATTTGACATGATCGCGATCTATATCCCTGAGCCAGCGACCGCAGTCGATGCGGGCACTCAGAAAACCGCAAGCACTGAAAGCAAAGAAGCTCCAAAAACAGAGAGCTCCGCGACCGTCACCACGCCGGTACAGCCAAAGACAGGCAAGATGAAGCCGAACCACGCGGCTCCCAAAGGAGCGCAACACTAATGGCGGACCTGCGGCAAACCCGAAAGAAACTGAAGATCGCGCTCGTCGTCATGGCCGCAATCGATGTGATAGCAGCTGCCGTCTATTTTTCACCGCTGGTTGGCTCGGCTGAATCCCGCCACATGGAACTAAATCGGCTCCAGGTGGAACTGAACGACAAAACCCGGCAGGTCGCCCCTCTGCGCAATTTACCGCAGAAGGTCACTTTGGCAAGTAGCGAGATCAAAGATTTCTACGCCCAGCGCTTCCCTGCCCAGGACTCACAAATCCTGGCGGAGTTTGGCAAAGTGGCGGGGGAGAATGGCGTTTCCATCGAGCAGGCAAAATATAAAATAAATGACGAAGGTCCCGGACAGCTGGAGCCCGTCGAAATTGAAGCGGATCTTGCCGGGCCCTATACGGCGCTGGCAAGGTTCATCAATGCGCTGGAGCGTGATGAAATGTTCTTCATCATCAACAGCGTGACGCTGGGTGGTCAACCTCAAGGCCCGGTCAAGCTGAATGTGAAGTTGGAAACTTATTTGAAGGCGGCATCGTAAGTGAAGCTCGGACTCGAAAACAAGAAGCAGACGACGTGGGCCCTCGTGCTTGGTGTGCTCGCAGTCATTGTCGTCGCGTATCAGTTCATCCCCATGTTTACCGAGTCCTCGACGCCGGATTCCAGTGCACAAGCTGCGGCTCCGGTCGGGCCAAGCACAAGGCTTTCTTCTCGCGCGGGGACGAAAGCAGGCAAGAAACCGAAGGAAGAAAGTCTGGATCCCACCCTTCGCCTCGATCTGCTGGCAAGCGCTGAGCAGACGAAGTACGAGGGCAACGGACGAAATATTTTCATCTCCCAGCCGGACGTGGAGATTCCCGCACCGGTAGCTCCGGGATCGCCGGATGCGAAGAAGAAGGAAGAGGAGCAAGCGCAATGGCATCTGCCAACGCCTCCGCCTCCAACACCGATTCCATTGAAATTCTTCGGCTTCGCCAGCCAGCCCGGTGAGCCCAAGAAGATCTTCCTGCAGCAGGGGGAAGATATCTTCGTGGCGGGTGAAGGCGAGATTGTCAACCGCCGGTACAAGGTCATCCGTATCACGCCCACCGCGGTCGAAATGCAGGATGTGGTGGGCAGCGGCCCACCGCAGAACATTCCGCTCACCCAGGGCTAGTTTTCGATGTCACCGATATTCCACTCGCGGTGCAAGAGGCAACAGAACAGGCAGAACGGTTACGCTCTGCTGATGCTGCTTCTCATTATGGCGACGATGGCCATCGCCATGGCAATAGCGGTTCCCGCGATCGATTTCGAAATGAAGCGCGACCGCGAAGAAGAGCTGATCCATCGCGGAACACAATATTCGCGCGCGGTTCGGGCCTACTTCAAGAAAAATGGCCGGTATCCCACCAAGATCGAGGATCTGGAAAGCTCGAACAACATGCGCTTCCTGCGCAAGCGCTACAAAGATCCGCTCAACTGCACAGGCAGTCTGATTGCTGGAGATTCCAACGGCGCGCCCGCCGTGAAGTGCCAGGATTTCAAGCTGCTGCATTTCGGCGAGGTGCAGCTTTCGATGAGCGGCATTGGTGGCTCGATGATCCCGGGAGCGAATCCTATGGGCGCCGCTGCGGCAGCGGGCGCTCTTGGTCAGAGTTCTTCCTTCGGTCAAAGCTCGTCCTCGTTTGGGCAAAATTCGGCGTTCGGGCAGAGCTCATTCGGACAAAGCTCGTCTTTCAGCTCCGGCTCAAATACCTTTGGACAGAATTCATCCCCAACCGGCCAGACGCAGACAGATCCCTCGCAAGCTGGACAAAACTCCAACGGTCAAGCTTCGACCGACTCCTCCACTAGCTCCGACGCGACTGCCAACGGCACCAACCCAAATCAAATCGGCTCCGGCCAGATTATCGGCGCGCCCATTGTCGGCGTCGCTAGCGCTACCAAGGACAAAGACTCCACCATCCGTGAGTTCAACCACAAGAAGAAATACAAGGACTGGATGTTTGTTTACGATCCTTCGCAGGACCGGGGTACGTTGATCACCACTCCCTACCAGCAGATCCAGATGACGCAGCAGAATCTGAACGGATCGACCAATACCTCGGGATCGGGCTCAGGACAGCCGCCTGCAGGTATGCAGAACAATCCGAATTTGCCGTCGAGTGGATTCGGAAATTCGAATCAGTCCAGCAGCAGTTCGTCGCAGCAGCAATAACATCGTCTTTACAAGAAATCATCCTGAAAAATAGAAGTGGCCTCATCGCGAGATGAGGCCATTTACTTCTCTAAGATATCTTTTGGTCAGCCCTACACACTGAACGAACTGCCGCAGCCGCAGGTCGACTTCACGTTCGGATTCTCGAACTTGAAGCCGGCGCCTTCCAGCGTCTCAACGTAATCGACGATGCAGCCGTTCAAATACATGACCGAGGTCGCGTCCACGTACACCTTCAGGCCGTCCATGTCGAAGGTCCTATCCATCATGCCGGCGCCATTTTCAAACTGCATGGAATAGGAAAATCCGGAGCACCCCCCGCCCACAACGCCGATGCGCAAGCCGGCGGGTACGGGAGTCTGCTGGCCCATGATTTCCTTCACTTTTGCGATTGCGGTCGCAGTCAGAGTGACAGGAGCCTTCTTTACTTCTGGTTTTACTTCCGGGACGGTTGTGGTGGCCATTCGTATCTCCTTGGCTTAGAAACTTTTCCAATTGTAGCAGATGTTGCCGTCAGGCCTTGCCCATGCGCGCAACATCTGCCTATTGGATGCCAGAGGAACGGCTCCAGAACCAAAAAGGAGACAAAAGCACATGATTAGTGCTTGTCGTTGTAGATCCGGTTGCTCATGCGATTGGCTTCGCGGTTCAACTGCCGCTGATTCTGCTTGGTGAGGTGGCCATTGTCCGCAGCCATATCTTTCTTTTCGTTATTCTGCAGGCGCTGCTCGCCACGCTCCAGTCGGGCGGCCTGTCCGGGCTTCAGTTGACCGTCCTTCATGCCATTGGCGATGCGATTCTGCTGGTTGGTTTCGCGGCCATTTACCTGGTTAACGCGCGGATGGCCGGGATCGACTTGGCCTGCGCCTGCTTGAGCAGCGGCCGATCCGACAAACATCAGACCACCCACTGCAACGATTGAGAGGAACTGTGTGAATTTCGTCATACGAGTGTAAACCCCCGTCGAGCAGCGTAGTCGCGCCCATTGGGGTTCGCGAATTACCAAGGGGAAGTCGCGCAGCCTGAACAACTGCGGAAAGATAGCGAGGTAACATTGTAGTGGGTTACCGCTGTAACCTCGTTCACCATGTGAAACAGCTTCGCAGTAAGGGAATCCCGCCCGAGATTTAGCAAACTCTGACCGCCGTCAATGCGCAGTTGCAATTCCGTTGGAAGCCCGCAACTGTTCCGCTTCGTGGGCGGCCTCCACGGAAGCCTCGCACACTTGTAGTAGGGATTGATAATCAACAATTCCCAGAGTTTGCCTGAAGCGTTGTTGGGCACGGTCCCAGTAAGGCAGGGCGCGCATATATGCATCCCGGCCGCCTTCGGTTAAGGTGTAAATCCGCTCCCCATGATTGCCGCCGATTCTCACGGACACCAGGCCCCGATGGCGCAGCGCTGCCAGGCGGCGCGAAAGGGTTTCCACCGCAACGCCATGTTGCCGGGCGAATTTCCACTGGGCTAATTCTCCCGCCTCGTAGATGCTGCGCAAGGCGGTAAACTGGGTTAACTTCAATCCGGCAGGCTGCAGAACCAGGTCATAAAGTTGAGTGACGGACCGTGCAGCTTTCCTCAATGTGGCACATGCACAAAGGATCTCCCGGCCTTCGCCTTGCTCTTGCTCCTGCATGGAATTCTCCTCGTGGCTTCTCTGATTACCACTTGCCCCCAAGAACAACGAATTGAGAAAAAATCCCTGAGATTTGTTGCATTGACAAGGGACTGGGACTACCTAAGTTTTGCGTTTATCACCGATTTGATGCGCCAAAGCATGCCATTGCTTGAATTAGCTTCCATTGGTGAGATACAACGCGTCCTTTTCTCGGCTGCAAAGGAAAAAAGTGGAAGCGAGAATCGATTGAGGTTGCACCAGCAACGGGAAGTCACCCGCGCAAAGGAGTCGTGACTCAGTTCCCCGCCCTGCTCGCCGGAGCCTAGCCTGCCCAAGCCATCGGATCCACCGCGGCCACGATCCCGATTCCGAGTCGGGCGATCGCGTTAGAATAAATCCCAAGCCGGGATGGCGAAATTGGCAGACGCAGCGGACTTAAAATCCGCAGGGCCCAAAAGGCCTGTGGGGGTTCGATTCCCCCTCCCGGCACCATATCTCCAGCATTCACGTGGGGTTGAGCGCATTCTTGCTTCGATCCGCAGCGCTGCGTTCTCCATCTGAATTTTCGGGTGCGCCCACTTTTGGGGAAGCGATTGGCTACCTTTGGTACACCGCGGAGCCGCCCGTGACCGTCTGCACGATTTCGATGTCTTTGATTTTTTCTTTGGCGACGGTGTGAGGATCGTCCGCTAGAACCACAAAGTCCGCCAGCTTGCCAGGCGTGATCGATCCTTTGATCGCTTCTTCATGTGAATTGTAGGCGCCGTTGATTGTATTGACCTGCAGCGCTTCATCCACGCTAATCCGCTGGTTTGCTCCCCAGGTTTCGCCATTCCATCCAGTACGTGTCACCATCCCCTGAATGCCCATCAGCGGGGCGAAAGGTCCGGGGCTGAAGTCGGACCCGGCCGCCACGCGAATTCCATTGTCCAGAAAGGATCGGTAGGCCATACAGTGCTTCATGAGTTCCTCTCCGTAAAAATGGAACTTGTCAGAGTTGTAGTACGCATAGGTTGTGAAGGGAGCAGGAACGGCCCCCAGGGATTTAATCCTGCCGAGGAGATCATCGTTGATTAATGTGCAATGCGTAATTTTGGGACGAACGTCGCTCCTGGGCGCGACTTTCTGCGCCCGCTCGTATGCGGTGAGGACCATATTGATTGCAACGTCCCCGTTGGCGTGGCAATTGGGTTGAATACCGGCTCGCTGCACGCGTTCGACCCACGCGTTGAGGTCGTCCTGAGTGACCGTGATATTTCCGCTATACGGCGGCTTGGAATCGGGATAGGGCCGGCTCAGTGCCATTGTGCGCTCGGAAAACGAACCGTCCGCAAGATGCTCGAAGGTAGCTCCGAAGCGAATCCACTCGTCTCCGAATCCGGTGCAAATGCCGTTCGTGATCATTGCTTCCAAGACTTCGCCGCCTGTCTCAAAGCTCACCCGATGGAGCAGTTCGCCGCGTTCCCGCACCTCCTGCAACGCCAACAGGTTGCCGCTTTCATGGTGAACACTGGTCAGGCCATAGCGAACGAATTCTTTTGAGATGTATGCCAGCCCATCACGATCACGCTGTTCTTTCTGTTCTGCTGTGAACGTCTCCCGCTTGCCGACGTTGTTGAACACCTCTCGCGCTTGGTCGGTAACCCGCCCGTTGAGTTCGCCGTTCTGATCATGGTCGTAAGTTCCGCCCATTCGATTTGGAGTGTGCTTGTCGATCCCAGCCAATTCCAGTGCTTTGCTGTTGTAGTAGGAGGTGTGGCCGCCGCGGTGATGAACGCACACCGGGTGCTCGGTTGAGACCTGATCCAGGTCGTGCACGTTGAGCTGGCGGTTATCTTTCACTTTTGTGTCGTCAAAGAAATATCCATCAAGCCAAAAGCCGGGAGGTGTCTGCTGGGCTTTGGCACGAAGCTTATCGATGATGCTGGCGATGCTGACAAATTCGACTTCAAAAGGATTTCCTACGATGACCTCATAAAGAAGGATGTTGCCGCCCGCATGATTGTGGCAATCGATGAATCCCGGAACGATCGTCATCTGCTTCGCGTCGAAAATCCGCGTGCCTTTGCCGGTGAATGCTTTGGCCTCGGTCGTATTCCCCACATAGATGAACCGAGAACCTTTGACGGCAAATGCCTCCGCCTTGGGCGCACGGGAATCGACGGTAAAAACCCTGGCATTAAGCACAACTAGATCCGCGCGGCGTGGATCGGCGTCTGTAATGTCCGTCTCTCCGAATGCATTGGTCCGAAGAAAACCAGAGCCTGCAACACCGGCCACACTGGCTCCAGCCAACCCCAAGAATTCTCGACGATTCGTATGCTTCTTCATTCCTCTTCCTTCAGCACCTTGCAGCTCCAGACCGCAAAGCCAAGCGGAGAATTACGACCAGAGGGCAGGCGCGACGGCATCAGCCGCCGCTTTGTGCTTTTCGTCGGTCGTGATCTCCCGCACTGCGCGGTAGCCTTGATCGATCGCGATATTGGTGTAGGCGTGCCCGTCTGCATCGGAGTTGGCAATGTGGATGCGTCCGAAGGGCTGGCGGCCAATTACGCACGGCCGCTCGGAATCGGGCCTGTCCAACGGTTCGAACAATGGATTGTATTCATAAGCGTAACCGTGCGGCCAGCGATTTACGGTAATTGCCTGAATATCGCGAGCCGAATCGAACCCCCCACCAGCAAGCATCCGGCCAAGTTGATCGCGGATGTTTCGCTCGAAGATGTCAAAAGGAGTGCTTAGCAGCTCGTAGCGGCCTGCTCGATACTGATCCTTTGCTGGCAGACCGGGTTTGCATGGAGTGCGCAACAGGTGCAACAGACAGGGATCTTCTGGCTTGCTGGGGAAATGATACTCGCCGATCGAAACCGGGAAGTCGAGCGAGGCTCCGTTGAAGTATCCACCAGGTGCGTAGACGGAACTCAACCCCAATTTCTGGAAGGATTCCCAATTTCTGATTTGCACATTTGTGTAAACGAGGGGAATTTTGACTGCGTACGCAAGCGCCGCTTTTTGGTTCGACGACATCTCCGGGCAGAGATAAGGAATAACCATGTTCCAGCAAGCCAGCACGCAATGAGCCGCTCTTACCTTGTGCGCCTTCCCGCCGCGAACATAAGAAATTTCCACTTCACTTGCGCTTTGCGGATCACCTAGATGCCTGGCCCGGACGACTGTGCTGTTCAGACGAATGCGGACGGTTGAGTCTGGGTTATCCAGCCGCGCATAGTTCATCCGCGCGGTAACAATGTCCTCCATCGTGCTTCCCGGAGCGCAGCCCGGCACAAGGGAGCGCACCAGCAGGCGGGCGACCGAAGCGTTGCCGTCCGGGAAGTGGAAGATGTAGGGCTCGGCCTGTTCCGGGCTGTCTTCGCGGCGTTGAAGGTCGATTCCCTTGAATCCTGGATAGTCCATCTCCAGGCAGTCCCAGGCTGATACGGCATCGATCCCGACCCCATACAAGCCGTGAGGTGCTGTTTGGAAAATCTTGATGACGTCAGGATGGACTTTCACGTACTGCAGCAAATAATCCTTATAACTTGTCTTAGTCAGCTTGCGCCGCTTGTCTTCGGGACTCAGGCCAGCGAGGTAGTCGACCGTGGTGCTCTGCAATCGTGCCAGATCCTTGCGGGCAGGTTCTGCAATCGGAATCTTGGCAAGAATCTCGGAAGCATATTCCAGTCCGAGATAGTGTGTGCCAAAACCCGGTAGCAGGACATCGACGCCGAAGGTCTCTTTGTCAAAGAATGTCGCCCGCTTCAGCCTCATGCCTTTATAGAGGCTCTGATCGAAATACTTGTAGAAGCGATCCACGTCGATTCCTAGCTCCTGAAGTAATCCAAAGGCTTCTTTGCTGTAGTGATGGGGTGCTTCGAGAGACTGAGTCCCTCCGTAGCCAAGCAGCATCCGCTGACTGGTCTGGAACTCGTTGCGTTTTGCATGCCCGCCGAAATCGTCGTGGTTGTCCAGAATCAGAATCTTCGAGTTGGCGCCACCGAATTTGCGAAAAAAATAGGCGGAGGCGAGGCCGCTGATGCCGCCGCCGACGACAACAAGGTCGTATGATTCCTTGTCGTCCACCGGATCGGGCCAAGTCTGGCCGTCGCGCATCGCATGCGCTACTTCCCAGGATCCGTCGTGACTCCCGCGCATACCGGTCTTGGATGGAGGATAGTAGTTCGGATCTTTCTCGGGGGCGTCTTCCGCCGCAGCCAGCAGCCTCATCCATTCTGAGCTACCGGAGGTAAGGGAAGCGCCAACTGTCAGAGCGCAGCCATTCAGGAAATCTCGCCGCGTAATGCTGAGGTCCATGCCTAATGCATGATCCGGTTTTTTGCTCATCCTCGTTCCCCGCAAACTATCTTGTCTCGCTTCACCACAAGCCTGCGCCAATCAGAAATCCAGACATTTACAAGCAGGTCCGACTCCGCTTGGCTAGAAGCTCAGCTTGAGAGCCAACTGCAAAATTCGCGGAGCGTAGGTTCCGCTGATTTGTCCGAACGTTCCTGACGTCGCGTTTGTACTCTCCGGCGGCCGGAATTCTGCGTGATTGAAGATGTTGAAGGCCTCGGCGCGGAACAGCAATTTCGTTCTCTCCCCGATGAGGTCGGTTGATTTTTCCAGCGCAAGGTCAAGATTGGAGTGGCGGGGTCCTTGGAAAGAATTGCGACGATAGGTTCCGTAGAACCCAATCGGACATGTGGCCGCGTTGATGCAAGCGTCGGGCTGGAAATCATTGGGATTGAACCAGAAGTTTCCGGTGGCCCCGTTGAAACTCTGTACAGTCCTTGGATTCAGCTTCTGCGGTG
Source organism: Verrucomicrobiia bacterium (assembly GCA_035523795.1). Classification (GTDB taxonomy): domain Bacteria; phylum Acidobacteriota; class Terriglobia; order Terriglobales; family Acidobacteriaceae; genus Sulfotelmatobacter. The sequence continues at coordinate 21,585 of DATKQB010000036.1, forward strand.
AACTAACCGCCTGGTCGGCTCTGATGATCTCTCCGTCCCCGGCTCCAGATGGGCCTGGGTCCGTCGAGTATTGTTGTAAACCGGCAAGAAAGTCGAGCGGGATACCCGATTGTATGAAGTAAATCGGGTACAGGCTCCAGCCACTGGTCAAGCGTTTCGGGCCGGTTGCCCACGTCTTGGCAAAGGGCAACTCCCAACCACCGCTGAAGGCGAGTCTCTGACGGAGATCGAAATCGGAGTTTCCGTAGAACTGGTTGTGACTGTAATAAGGAATCGACGAGACTCTCGAGTTAAAGCCGGTTCCGTTGTCCAGGTTGTGCGACCAGGTGTAGGACGCCGTGAAGAACACATTGCCGACATAGCGCACATCCTGTGCTCTTTTCGTAATACTGCTCAACAGGCCGTTGTAATTCGCGTGGTTCAGACCGTCGAAGGTAGGTGCAAAGCCGTAGGTATTGGGATCGGCATTGGGATTGGAGGCCAACAGTTCCGCATTCAGAATGCGCGTGGGATTCCCCCCAGACACGCTGCTCAGCACGAAAGGGTTCTGGTCCACCCATGTAAGCAGCTTGTGCGAAGAACTGCCCGCGTAACCAATCTCCGCCATCAAGCCATTGCCAATCTGGCGTTGAACGCTCAGGTTGTATTGATAGATATAGGGCGTCTTTAGGTGAATGTTCACGAAATTGTTGCCGGAACCAAGGAATGGGGTGAACCCCGCAGCCGCAAAGTTGACATTGGAGGGCGGCGGAATTTGCGAGGGAAACGGATCGGACACTCCCCCTGTGCCGTAGGGATCCGAAAGAATTGTGTCCACCGCATTAGTGGGAACCTGGTTCGGGGAAAAGCCAAAGTAAGTGCCGCCGGCCCAGGGCGCTTCGTCTGTTGCCCAATCGGACATCCAGCCGTTCAGTGTGTCAAAAAATAATCCGCCACCGCCGCGAATGCTGGTTTTTCCATCTCCAAAAGGATCAAACGCAATCCCGATCCGCGGCGAGAGATTCGTATAGTCGGGATAGTACCATCCGCGCGGGGCTCCCGGATCGCCTGGAACGAGGAAGCCAAGTGGCGCTCCCGGAAATTTTATCGACTGTCTGCCGGGCACAAGGCTGAAGCTGTACCCATGGGTATCGGTCTCAGGGCTGGTGTATTCGTAGCGCAGCCCATAAGTGAGCGTCAGGCGTGGGCTCGCTTTCCATTCATCCTGGGCGAAAACTGCGTACTGTCTTTGATGTTCATTGCTTGGGGCTCGGGAATATTCGGCGAAACCGTCCGAGGCTCCGAACAAGAAGTCAGCTAAATCATTCCCCGAGCCGATGCCATACGGTCCAGAGAAATAGAAGATTCCGTTGGTCTGGTAGGCGTAGACGGAATTCTCCTGCATGATTCCGAAGCGGCCCCCGAACTTGAACGTGTGATGTCCGCGATTCCAGCTCAACGTGTCAGCAATCGCATAGTTGTTGTCGGACTTCCACGTCACATTGGGATTGAAGCCAAGGTTCATGCCGCTGATGAATTGCAGCGATGGCGGACCAAAGGGATCGTCGGACTGAATATTGACGCCCAACTGCGCTGGCGTGGGGAGTTGACTGGTAGGAACAGCGGTCTCGTGGTAACGCTGTGCGGTGATTAGAACTTCGTTCAGTACCGAAAGTGAAATGGTCTTCGTGTAATTGATGTTGCCGAAATAAACCCAACTCGTATCGGCGGAGGTGAATCCAGGTATGTTGGCCCCGAAGAATGGGTTGGCGATTGGCTCCTTGTTGGTGCCGAGGGATAGCGAAATGCGATCGTTGGTTGTTGCGTAGAAGTCAAACTTGCCGACATACTGATCGACGTTGTCCGTTTCCGCCCCCTTGGGGAATATTTGACCAGCTGGCGAGGTTGGAATGAGGTTGGCGGCAATGTATTTCTGCGCAACCGGATCGATCGTCGTCGGGTCGATGATGCCTTGCGCTGCAAGGGCGGAGTTCGACTGATAATACGGATGTGCCACCTGGCCGAAGCTTCCACAAGTTCCTAAATTGTCCGGAAGAACGATAGTTGGATTGCCCGTTAGAAAACACTGCACAAACGGATCGGGGCCACCGTTGTAGCTTTGCGAGAAATCGCCGTTGAGTTGCGCCGGCGTGTACGTCGTGACGAATCCTTCGTTGATGGTTGCCGCCAGCCGCTGCCCCTGGTAGCCGAAGAAAAAGAAGAACCTGTCTTTCCCATTCAGCCACTTACCCAAGGTGATGGGGCCACCAATGACGCCGCCAAACTGGTTGCGCTTAAGCACCTGGCGCGGCAACTCGAGTTCATTATCGATGTAGTCATTGGCATTAAAGTCGTCATTACGCAGATATTCGAACAAGCTTCCGTGCAAGGCATTGGTCCCTGACTTCAGGACCACACTGATCGTCCCGCCTCCGTTTCTGCCGTACTCAGCGGTGTAGTTGTTCTCAAGAAGCTTGAACTCTTCGACGGCTTCAGGATTGGGATTGAAAACAACCTGGTTGCTGGTGGTGCGATTGTTCATCCCGCCATCGAGCAGATAGGTGATGGCGTCGCCACGTCCTCCGGCCACGCTGATGCCACCCAGTCCGGTCTCAGTCGCTCCACCGTTACTAGTTCCGTACGTTCCAATATCGTCGGCGATCGGGGTGACACCGGGCTGTGTCAGGGCCAGATCCAGAGTATTGCGACCGTTGAGAGGGAGGTCTTGAATCGCTTTACCAGTAACCGTTCCTCCGATCGTTGGGTTCACCGTTTCGACCTGAGCCGCTTGTGATTGCACCTCGATGCTCTCGTTCACCGCACCGACCTTTAGGTGAATATCGATACGCAGGGATTGGTTGACCGTGAGTTCTTGCGGCTCCGTCGTGATCTTGGCAAATCCAGGGCTCTCGGCTGCCACTTTGTACATGCCGATAGGGACGTCGAGTACCTGGTAACTTCCGCGTTCGTCTGTTTCGGTGTTCCACGTGACATTGGTGCCGACGTTTGTCACCGTCACCTTTGCTCTGGCCACTGCCGCTCCACCGGGATCTGTGATAATGCCGATCACGCGTCCGTTCGTGTTCTGCGCTGACGCGAAAGCAGTAAACAGGGCGGCAAGCGACAGAGTAATTGCCATTCGCCGGGCGCAGGGTGAGCACAAAAGACACTTGCAGGCGCGAAATGTCATACAGCCCCCTCAGTGGAAAATCGAATTTACCTTCCAGATTGCTGAAAAAGTGCGGGAGTTCGCGATAAAAATAGGGCACCCCGCCGAAACGGCGTCGGATAAAGGACACTATAGCCGCAAAAAACCTCGCACCTCCTGGTGGGCATCCCCAGCTCTGTTACGCGCCTTTGACGAGCCCCAACGGTCTTTTGCCGAGATGAACCTTACGAGAATTGTGGAAGGTTAGGGAAGCTAGTCCTTCAATGTCAAGGAGAAAATTATTATGGCGCGAAGAATATTTTCGAATGCCGTGGCCACTTGTTGACAGGTTTCGCTGGTTTCTCTAACCTTGCGGACTTATAGTAATGTCGGATTCGGCGTAGTTCCCCCATACCGGCATGTCTTTAGAGCTCGGCGCAGACAAGTCCGAGTCGCCTCGCAGTATCGTGGCAATCCGCATGGATGGATATTTTGTTCTCTAGGCTTGCACAACTATAGTAAGGTTGGTAAGCAATTGTTGCGAAAGTATGAACCGTAAATTCGCGCGTGCAGCTTCTAAGTTTTTAGGCCCCCGCTGCACGGAGGCCATCAGAATGTCGGCGGCGTGTTGACCCATAAAACCGCCGCTTCCTTGTTTGCGGGGTTAAACCAGCGATGTCCTCGGTTGCTCTCGAACCAGAAACTATCGCCTTGCTCGAGGAGATGGCATTCTACTTCGTCAAGCCATAATTCCAGCGTGCCTTCGAGCATATAAAGGAAGTCTTCGCCTTGATGCTGGTACGCGCCGTCGCTTCCCGTTCCAGGTGGAACCCGAATCAGCATGGATTCGAGCATCTTGGTGCCTGTAGAGAGCAGTTCCATACGAACACCAGACTTGGTTTGCAGATTTTTGCGGTTGTGCGGGCGAATCACGCGATTGGATTGCGCAGGCAACTCATAGAGCTCCAATACAGTCGTGCCATACGCCGCCGCCAAGCGGTAGATTGTCGCCACTGAAGGATTGGCCTGCGAGAGCTCGATCGCGCTGAGAAAGCCTGGAGAAATGTGGGCCTGGCGAGCTGCATGTGTTACCGTCAGTCCCCGCCTCTTCCGGAGCCGACGGAGTTTGCTGCCGAGATCCGGAGTGGCCTTATTAGACAATTTTCCCCGGTTCGCAGGCACACTTTTCCCTAGCGCTTCCTTTATGGCTGGAACATTCAACTTCTTAACATCACGAAGATATTTGATGCGCTTCAGAACATCGAGCAGTTCCGGAGCATACAGGCGGTAGCTTCCGGCGCTTCGTGCTGGAGTTACAAGACCCACGCTTTCCCACAGGCGCAGAGTCGAGGAGCTGATTCCTAGAATCCGGGCGGTTTGCCCGACCGTCAGAAAGCGCACATTTTGTGAGCGGGCAATACGCGTTGATTTCGGTGGTCGTGTCCAAGGCAAAGCAAGTAATAGTAGCGCGGAATCACCCGGAACTGGAAATCGTGCGCGCCGCGCTCGACTGCCATCCGCCAACCTCTGAGGCGCCGTAGCGAACGTGCTTACGACACCGTTCGCGGCACACTGAAAAACCTCAATCTCGGCATGTCATTGAACACCTGGCAAGTGCGAGAACACTAGATCTCTTGGCTGTATAATCGGCCGTCAGTTCAAAACCAGCGATAATGCGAGCGTGGCAGGGAAAATCGAAAACAAGGGAGGTACCAGATTGGAGAAACCAATGATCGACGGAATTGGCGGCGTTTTTCTCTTTTCCCACGACACCAAGAGATTGGCAGCCTGGTATCGCGATTGTCTCGGAATCGATGCTGCAGGCCAAGACAGCGAGTGCAATTCAGTCTACGCAACGTTTGACTCTCGCGACATTGAAAATCCCGAGATCAAGAGAACCTTAGCGTGGGCGATTATGCCCCCCGATAAAAACAGCGGCCAGGACATCAAGGATAAGCCGCGAACTGCTCAGATTAATTATCGCGTGAAGAATATGAAGGAGGTCCTCAATCATCTTAAGAGTAAAGGCGTGGCCATCGATAAGACCGCCGAATATCCTGACTACGGAAACTTTGCCTGGGTCAAAGATCCAGATGGCAATAAGATCGAGCTCTGGGAGCCATCCGAGAACGTATAGAACTACCCTTTGGGCTCGTAAGTCGCCATGACGACGCCCGTCGGCGTGGCCTCGCTTTTCGTTAGTTTCAGGGCGACTTGGTGACTGGTGTTGCCGAAGATTTTTTTCCCCTTACCCAGAACGATGGGAAAGGTCAGCAACACCAGTCGGTCGATCAGATTGGCATCCAGCAGTTGCGGATAGAGCGTTGAGCTTCCCCACAGGACAATAAGCGCGCAGTTGAAGCATCCCTACCGTGATAGAAGCGCGCGGTAACTGGCAGCCAAATGGACGTTCGTAATTTGAAAGTATGTTCCCACTGTAGTGAGATGACTTCACCCGCCACTTCACTAGGAAGCTTCGGTCCATCCACGGACAGAAGCTCGCCGCTGAAAGCTACCAACTGGCCGAACTGGAGATGTGTACACGGTCATGCCTGGGCAAAAAGCAACCATCCTCTGCATCGATGATCACTGGAATGGCCTCATCGGTCGCAAGATGTTGCTCGAAAGCAACGGCTATCAAGTCCTGGAGGCGACCGGCGGCGACGAAGGGCTGAAGTTGTTCCTCTTGCACTCTGTGGACGCAGTCGTCCTCGACTACCAGATGCCCGGTATGAACGGCGACATGGTTGCCGCGAAGATGAAGCGCGCTAAATCACACGTCCCGATCATCTTATTGTCCGCCTACGGGCCGTTGCCGAAGAGAAAGCTGAAGTCGGTGGACACCTTCCTATCCAAGTCCCAGCCGCCAATGATTCTCTTATCCAAACTTCACGATCTGTTAGACAACCAGTCCAAATCCTTTTTTAGCCGATGGTTCGATATGTGGAAACTTCGTAATGGTGGGGTGGGGCAATGAAATTCTTGAAGTGGCTTCTCGGACAAGGCTGCTCACATCAGTTCACTTGGCCGCGCGTCGACGCCGACGGCCGTTACTACCAGATATGCTCACTTTGTGGAACTGCTTACGAATATGACTGGAGGATGATGCGACGGACGGATCGGTTGCTGGCGGCAAATGCGCAGCACGGATAACCTGGATGAGCCCTTCGCTAATCCGCCGTCTCGGTTATCAGAATCCCATACTCAACTCGGTGTCATGACGCACCTCCTCCAAACGTCGGCCCCGCTGCGCGCCCCGCGCACCTGCTTCGCAGAAACCACTCCCGCCGTCGTTCGCTTGCGCGACGGTCGTTGCATCACGGCCAAAGTGCAAGTTCTCTCTCTGACCGGCGGCCTGCTCTGCTTGTCAAAGCCGCTCGATCCGGGATCCCTGGTGAAGTTGATGTTTCTGACCAGCAGCGGATCGGTGTTGGGCGCGGCGGAAATGTTGAGTCCCGTCTCCTGGAACGTTCAGCCGTTCAAGTTCCTCCGGCTCTACGACGCCGATCGGCGCAGGTTGCAAGCCGCTATTAAGTTGTCACTCGATCACAACCGTCTTGACCAGGGGCTGATGGAAAAGTACCGGGCCTGGTGATCAAAACGGTCCTTCCATTGTCACGGACGACAAGGGGATTCAACTCGTTCTCGACTTCCCGGGTGGCCCACTCAACCCCGACTTTCGATTGGTTCCACACGAGCGCTTGTCGCTGGATCAATCTCGGTTGAGCTTGGTTGCGACCAAAGTGGTCATCGTCTCGGTGAGCCCTTTCAGTTTTTGCATTTCCACATAGCGGCCCAGGAAGTAGCCTGCAACGAAAGGCATGCCGTAGCTAAGGACAGCAATGAAGAGGATTATTAGCAGGTGGAAAGGCTGAAAAAATCCTTCGAACATGTTCTGTCTCCATCGTCCAGCGGACGGTCGAACCCACAAAAGGTGGGTGGGCGCATGAATCGTATCAGATCTTCAACTGATGTCATAACGACGTCGGCCTCACAACGGACCCGAGTAGACTTTTCGGTATCCAACCAAAAGGCTCGGGACGAAGGAGGCCGAGATGAAAATTGTAGGCTGTGATCTGCACGCAAGACAACAAACCATAGCGATGG
>DATKQB010000037.1:0-7301 GCA_035523795.1 Verrucomicrobiia bacterium
GTTGGGCGCCAAAATGCGACGACCGTCTTGGGGTTACGACGGTTTCACAGAAAGTCGCTTTGGCGCCGAACTTCGAGCAGCAATGCTTGGGCTTGTGGCTCTCACACTGGAACAAGGGGAAAAATATGATCGATCATTCCAGAGATGAGGATGTCTCGGCTGACGACGATGAGGCCTCACAAAGAAGCTATCTTCGCTGGCTTCGCTTGCGATTTCTGAAGCGGTATGCCCGCCGAGGCAGGAAATTGAAAGCAGAGAAAGCGAATGAGGCCAAGCTTCATAACGAGCAGACAAGCACGGTTGATCGCTCCTCGTGCTAGGGGCTTAGTCGCTGAACGTTGGCCCGGTCCGCACAGTTCTAATTGTGCGTCCTCGTGAAACGCTGAATCAGGAAAGCGAGGTGGAACAACGATGGCAAATAGAGTAGAGAATCCCGTAATGATTCCGATCGGGAGCGCTTCCCCCGAAGCGACCCATCACTTGCAGACGATCATACGCAGGCGTGCTTACGAGTTGTACGAGCAACGGGGACGTAAAGAAGGCCACGCAGTCGACGACTGGCTGTGTGCCGAAGCAGAAATTCTCCGCACAAGGCTCAGGAAGGCAAAAGCGGCGGCAGCGGCGCGCTGAGTTGCAGTCGGTTTTCGTCCAAGCGCCACCGTCGTCCGATCGCGGAACTCTTGGGTGAAGCGCATGACGCTACGGAAGCTACCCGTTCGTACGAACACATCTGAACAGACGGAGTTCGAGAAGAAGGCGAGGCCAGTGTTTTCGGCCGGGAGGCGTTCATAGACTCAAGCGACCTGGGTGACAGCGTGAAGTGATTTTGCCCCCAGAAACTATAGTTTCCTGTTTGCCCACCAATCGGGAATCGGCCTACCGTGGTTTGCATTTCAGCGGCTTGCCAGTCGCAAGCAGGAAGATGGCACTCTTGTCTCTTGCGTGCGGCGAAAAGAAGTGAATCACATCATCATCGAAGAAGGTCAGTCCGGTCGCACCCAGGTGCTGGGCATACGCAGCCAGGTAGATCCTACCGCCAATGGCACCTGCCTCCAGCTGGACGGCCCGGTAGCCGCGGTTTCCGTATCGTTCCAGAATGCGTTTTAAATCGGCGAGAAAGAAGATGTCTACGCAAGCATCCGCCGGCAGTTCCTGATCTAGCCCGAGATGACGGGCCTCGGCACGGAATTTCCCCTCCTTCAAAAGCTCCAGCGTCTTCTGCTCACGCCGGAAGAAATAAGCACCCGGCTTGAGCCCCAGTACCGCATGCACAATCAGGTACAGATCGTTGAGCTGCGCGCCAGGAGGCTTAAGGAAGTCCGCCGGAAGACCTCGCGTGGCAAAGTCGAGAATGGTGGAAAGTTGTGCCAGTGTAATGGATGCCGTCTTATCGAACGTTCGGGTAGAGCCACGGCGGAGGATTACTTGCTCGATCGTATCGTTCGGCTGTTCCTCTTCCCGCAATTCCTGGCATTGAACCGCTTCGCCTGGCGGTGCGGAAGATGGAAGGACCGGTGGCTCGCCGCGCCACCGAGTAACGTCCTCTGGCGACTCAAGCGAAGACGCATCGTGCATCTCAAGCATGGCCGGATATTCGACCTCGTGGTGTGAGAGCGGGATTGTCTCCAAGCCAAGCACCGAAGTCTCTCTCGGTGTCAGCAGCGAACTCCCCGCTTGACGTCCGATCGGTACCAGGCACAAGGAAACCTCGTGCCGCGTCTTGAGATCAAGCAGGCGGTTCACCGCGGCGTCCACGAACCCGAGCACGATCTCGGCCGGCAATGCTGAAGCCCTAGCAACGGCCAGCATATTTGCTAATAGGGTGCCGTTGTCCCAACCAAAATGGCGATACGTGCGCGCCTGGTACTTCCAGGCGTTCCGCCAGTAGGTTCCCGTGCAGATGATCGTCGCGAGCGCATTCGTCACAGCGGGTTCCATCGCGGTCGCCTGTGCCAGGTTTCCGCGAAAATCACCTTTTCGGAGAAGCCGTAGAGATACATCCGCCGGATTGAAGTGATACACGCCAGCTTCCAAGCCCGGGAGATCGCCTGTAACGACGTACAGTTCAATCTCATAGAGGGCTCCAGTGCAAGCTGCGGCGCGAAAGTAGATTTCTCCACCTGGGTATGCACGCTGTTTGGTAATCCCCGCCGAAAAATAGAGAATGCGCGTCAAATCCTGTAGGTCAGGAACTGAATCGGCCCGCGACCAGGGCACCGGTTCTGAGATCGCGGAGAGCGCGGCCACTCCTGTTTGCGGCACGTCCCGCGACAGCGGAAGCGGCTCAATCCTCGGGTAGATTTTGAAAGGCAGCGGCCGATTCGCCCAGTCCAGGAGGTGAGGATCGGTACGAATACTCCAGTTGGAGTGCTTCGTACCATCGTGGTACTTCCAGGCTGTCCGGATGTCACGGTTATTCATCGGCTGCTAGGCAGACTAGCACCCATCGGGACCACCGAGGCAAAGAGCTTTGTGATCGCAGACTGTCCCGGATGGCCGGCAAACATTAGAGAATCGGGTAAGGGAAGGGTGTGCCGACAATCCCTCCAGAATCACCGCCAGGGCCGCAACCTGCGCACGTATAATGGCGCTCACCGATGGCTCTGACTCCTGGCACGAAGCTCGGTCCGTATGAAATTCAGTCTTTGCTCGGCGCAGGCGGGATGGGCGAAGTCTACCGCGCTCGCGACGCGCGACTGGAGCGTGATGTGGCGGTCAAGGTCCTGCCTGCGCATCTTTCCTCCGATCCCGATCTCAGACAGCGCATGGAACGCGAAGCGAAGGCGATTTCGTCGCTGAACCACCCGCATATTTGCACCTTGCACGATGTCGGCTCGCAGGACGGAATTGATTTTCTCGTCATGGAGTTACTGGATGGCGAGACGCTGGCCGACCGCCTGCAAAGGGGAGCGCTTCCTCTGCCAGAGGCGTTGAAGATTGGAATAGAGATCGCTGAGGCACTCGACAAAGCGCATAGGCGAGGAATCGTGCATCGCGATCTAAAGCCGGCAAACATCATGCTCACAAAGAATGGTCCGAAGCTGATGGATTTCGGTCTAGCCAAGCCATCGCCGGCAGTGAGTTCGGGCTCGTCCAGCCCATTGACGCCAAGCACTCCAACCATGAGCGTCGCCGCCTTGACTGCTTCAGCTTCGCCTTTGACGCAGAAGGGCACGGTGGTGGGAACGTTTCAGTACATGGCGCCGGAAGTTCTGCAGGGAGCCGAGGCCGATGCTCGCTCCGACATTTTCAGTTTTGGCTGTGTGCTTTATGAAATGCTTACCGGTCGGCGCGCATTCGAGGGAAAATCGCAGTTCAGTGTTCTGGGCGCAATCCTGGACAAAGAACCCGAGCCCATCTCGACCGTCCTTCCCGATTCGCTTCCACGATTAGACGAAACCGTATGGCTGTGTCTGGCGAAAGCACCCGACCGGCGGTACGGCTGCACGCACGATGTGCAGATCCAACTGGAAGCATTGGCGGAAAGTCCTAAGGTCGCGAGTCTTCAAGCTCCACCGTTGCAGCCTACATCGCGCAGTTCACTCCTGCCATGGTTGATCGCGGGAATTGCGGTGCTGCTGGCAATAAGCGTAGCGACAGCCTACATCTTCCGGACGCCGCATTCCGCGCCGCTCGTGCTGTCTTCCATTCTGCCGCCCGCAGATACTTCGTTCGTGACCATGGTGCCAGCCTCCGGTCCACCGGTACTCTCGCCCAATGGAGTCCGACTGGCGTTCACGGCGCGGGACGAAAAAGGCGACGAAAAAGGCAAGGTCTTATTGTATGTGCGATCGCTGACCTCCTTGACGGCACAGCCTTTGGCAGGGACTGACGACGCCATTTATCCCTTTTGGTCACCGGACAGTCAGCAGATAGGATTCTTCGCGGGCGGCAAGTTGAAGAAGATTAACGCCGACGGTGGGCCGCCGCAGGACATTTGCGACAGCGTCACCGGGCGTGGAGGCACCTGGAGTAAGGACGGTGTCATCGTATTTACGCCATCTTCCAATCAGAATTTATTCAGCGTAGCAGCCGCGGGTGGAACGCCCGTACCCGCCTCGCAGCTCGATGTGGCCAAGGGCGAGAACAGTCATCGCTGGCCCTGGTTCTTGCCCGATGGCAAACATTTCCTCTATTGGTCGCGAACCTCGCATCCAGGCGAGTCTCCGGTACTGTATATCGGCGAGCTAGGATCGTTGAAGGCGAAACTGCTCACCACGAGCGAGACCATGGCTGAGTACGCCTCCGGCCATCTTCTGTTCCTGCGGGGACAGACCTTAATGGCGCAGCCCTTCAATATGGGACGGATGGAACTCAGCGGCGAGCCACAACCGATTGCCGAGCACATAGCCGTGAATGGTTCAACCATCCGAGCGATGTTCTCGGCGTCAACGACGGGAGCGCTGGTATACCAGTCCGGCGACGCCTCCACCGGGTGGGACCTCGTATGGTTTGGTAGAGACGGAAAGCAAATGGAGACGGCCGCGCAGGCCTCTCGCTACATCGGACCCGCTCTGTCGCCCGACGGCACGCGCTTAGCGGTCACCATCTTCGTCGGAAATCAAGGAATCGCTGACAATTGGGTTTTGGACCTGGCTCGGTCAACCCGCACTCGCCTGACCTTCAGCGCCAGCGTCACTACCTATGCCAACACGGGCGGCGTGACCTGGACGCCTGACAGCAAGACGATCTTTTACACCGCGGTCTCCAAAGGAGTGTTCCAAATCTACGCCAAGGCCGCCGATGGCAGCGGCTCCGAGCGACTCGTCCTCCAAAGCGCTGATGCCAGTGCATATCCCAGCAGCGTTTCACCTGACGGCCGCTATCTGGTCTATGAGACGCGGAAGCAGAATGAACCCGGCGATCACATCTGGGCGCTGCCCTTGTTTGACAATCGGAAGCTTGCTAATGGGAAACTTGGTGAGGAGAAGCCCTTTCCGATCGTGCAGGATGCTCTCGATGAAAGGGCGCCTACAATTTCTCCAAATGGAAAGTGGATGGCATACCAAAGCAACGAGACGGGGCGGCCGGAGATCTACATCACCTCCTTTCCCGCTGCCGGTGCAAAATGGCAGGTCTCGAGCGATGGTGGGATCACGCCGAAATGGAGGCACGATGGCAAGGAATTGTTCTTCCTCGATCCGCTCGACAATATAGTCGCGGTCGATGTGAATACGTCCGGCAACGCGGTGAACCTGGGCGCACCTCACACTTTGTTTAAGGCGGTTGGAATCCAGCGCGACTTTGGTCCATATGACGTGACTGCAGATGGGAAGAAGTTTCTCATCAACAGCGGCAATTTGAAGGAACGCTCCGAACCGCTGACGCTCGTGCAGAACTGGCCATCGGAGTTGAGGAAATAACCTGCTTCGTTTTCCCGCTTTGTCGAAGTATACGATTCCCGAATGACGGGCAAACCGATGGTAACCTCAGCGGGCTGAGACTTTTTGGGGCCAAGTGGCGGAGTCACACCGGTTGCGGATTCAATCCGATCAACCCTGTGTTTCGTCTGACGACGGAGAATCACTACCAATCGGAGCGACGCGGAGGTGCGCGCGTGATTTATCTTTCCTGAGGCCCTTCTCCCTCAGGCTCACAACGCGAAGTCGATTCTTTGCCCTCGCCCAAATCATCGCGTCGCGAACGCTTGTTGTAGGTTCCCCGTACCTCGAGCAATTCGGCGTGTTTTGGTGGAAATACGTAGTTCTGAACGAACCAAAGGGCGTCGTAGGAAAGGCGGCGGCTTACGACATTGCGGCCGTGCTGCTTTATAAATGCACAGAAATCATCTGCGTAGATGACCTGCGCTTTCACCTCATCGGTACTGAGAGTACGCGCCTGTAGCCAACCCAGGTCGATCCATTTTTGTATTTCGTCGGGACGGGTGTGCAGTGCGCGAGACAGCGAGAACTTGGTGAACCACTCTCGTCCGGTTTTGCCGCCCATCCCGAGCCGATGCAACATCGAGCGTACGGAACCCGTGGGCCGGCGCAGAATTTTCGCGACTTCTTCCACCGGGAGGCTGGAGATCAGATCCAGCAGCCGTTGTTGCTCAGGTTTTGTCCATTCCCGATAGGCTCTCTTTTGATGGACGCCGAGCTCGTGCAAGAAGCGCAGACAGGCGTCCCGAGGGTTGCCAGAAATCTCCGCCAGCTTTGTGACCAGTTTCCGCCGGCCAATCTCATTGTGCTCCTGGCTCCTGTTCGTTCGTGCTTTGTATTCCCTGACCAGTTCTGTCGCCTCTATGGACCAGCGGAACACACGGCGCTGACGTAGACCGTCGACTTCGCCCATATTGCTGCCTTCCCGGGGGGCTGGGTCCTGATGGCAGTTAGCATCGGCAGATCCGTCTAGACACACTTGTCCCTGCGCCTCCGGAATACCTCCTCTCCTGATGCAAACGAGCATGCACCGATTTCATTCGGAGCACGCTGGGCGACGAACGTGGCGCGTGGATCTGGTCCACACATGAGCCAAGTGGAGCAACCAGCGTATCCCGACTGCTGAATTAACGTTCAAGATTTTTTTCCCTGCAGAAATTCGTGCACGCTCCCGCCAGGCGGGAAAGAGCAAGCTGCCACTGACGCCTCTCAGATAGGGGCAAAATGACTGCGCGCGCAAACCGCTTGGCATCGCCATGGAGAACCTATTTCGGCCGCAATCCTGCCACTGACCGGGGAACTCGCTCGAGGGGTCATTAGACTTTCTGCAAAAAAGTGATAGTTCTTCCGCAACCGGAGGGCCCGCAGGCGGGTTTAACCCATGAAACGCCCGGACGACAGGCTGGAGTCAGACGGTCCCTCCGCCCTGTTTTGGCTCTTGAGCGTTCTGCGCGCCATTTGCCCGCACTCGTCTGCAGTTCACCAAGCGGAGTTTGGAGAGACCTGGTTGTCAACGTTCTGGTGAGAGTCGAACCATGTCTGGCGCGGATTGTAGAGGATTCGATTGGAAGGAAATTGCCGAGGTGCTCCACATCGCTGGGGTCTCTTCCCGCATGACCTTCTTGCAGGAGATTCGAGGCTTGATGGTTCACGAAGAGGAGAGCAATTCCGATAGAGTGAAGCCGGACAGACTGCCCGACGAGCGCAGCAGAAAACGATAAATCGCTATTCTTGCGGAGCATCCGCCGCGTATTTGCCAGCGATTGATTCAAGATCGACTCCCGCGAGTTCGCGAATCAGAATCACGAAATTGTGCGTCTGCTGATTCATGAGTGTGCTCAGGTACTGCGCCCAATTCTTACCCTGTGCGGCAAAGCTGCCGATCCTTCCAACATTCACAAGAGCATCCCCATGGGTTGC
>DATKQB010000038.1:0-20622 GCA_035523795.1 Verrucomicrobiia bacterium
AGTTCCACAACTTCATCCACGTCTCTCCCCCTGAGCACCTCCGGCCCTCCTCTGCTTCCAGAATCGGGCCGTCGCGTCACCCTCAATGGCTGGGAGATTTTTCAACCGGCGTTATGGGGATTTTTGCACCGGCGCTGACACACCTCCCGGCCTCAGGGCTAAACAGGTAGACGGAGCATGGCATCGAAACAGGTTCCGAGGTTGAAAACTGAGGCCGCAGGACGAATCGTGCGCCCGCAGATCGAGTCAGAATAGGGTATAGCCCTGACCCACTTTAGCTGGAGGCCTGGATCGCCTCCTGAATTGTCTAGCTAGAGTAGCTCGCACAAATTTCTGCCACTTTCCAAAATAACTCCACACCTCAAACTGACAAGTGAGATGACTATGACCGGACAAAGAGTCGGATATAAACGTGTGTCCACGATTGACCAGAACTCGGCCAGACAACTTGATGGAATTGCGATCGACAAGATGTTCGTTGACGCGGCTAGCGGCAAGAATACTCAGCGGCCGCAGCTACAGGCGGCGCTGGGCTACTGCCGCGAAGCAGACACGCTCGTAGTACACAGTATGGACAGACTTGCTCGGAGCCTGGTCGATTTACGCAACCTCGTGACGGAGCTCACAGGCCGCGGGGTAGCTGTCGAGTTCGTGAAGGAGAATTTGCGCTTCACGGGCGACGACTCCCCCCTGTCGCTTTTGCTTTTGTCGATGATTGGCGCAGTCGCAGAATTTGAGCGGTCTATGATTCTCGAAAGACAGCGTGAAGGAATTGCTCTGGCACGGGCCGCAGGCAAATACAAGGGACGTAAGCCCAGTCTTAATCCGACACAAATTAAAGAGGTTATGGACAGGGCTGGGAATGGAGAGAGCAAGTCGCTGCTGGCGAGGGAATATGGGATCTGCCGGGAAACGATCTACAGCTATCTGCGTGAGGCACGAAGAGTCGCATAGCCCTAAACGAAAGTTGTTTTCGGTCGATTGTGAAATACATGGAGCAATTGGGCTTTGCGGGTTTGGTGCGGTTCAAAGACGATGAAGTAGATCGGGTCAATCATATTCGGCGCTGCTTCTTTGAAGTGAAACAGGAGCCGATCGCCAGTTGCCCCTATTGTGGCTGGAAAGAGGAACCTCCTTACAAGCATGGAGTGCGCCCTCACCTATACCGCGACCTTCCTATTCTGGGCGACCGGGTTGTTCTAGAGGTCAGGGTGCATCGCTTCAGATGCCGACGCAGTAAGAAGGAAGGTTGCGGGAAAATCATTGTACCAAAGGTGACGGGTTTGGAGCCCCATTGGTCCATGACGAGCAGATGCCGTGAGTGGATACGGGAAAACTGCCTTCATCTGAGTTTTCAGTTCATTGCTGAGCACATCGGATGCGACGAGAAGACTGTGCGTACTCTTGCAAATGATCGCATCGACGAATTGAATGCGGCGTACCGCCCCGTGATGCCGCAATGGCTCGGGCTCGACGAAACCTCACCCAGTGGCCGCATCCATGAATCGATAACGGTTCTTGTCGATGTGGACCAGCAAAAGCCCATCGATCTACTGAAAGACCGCACGATCGACACTCTGGAGGAAAGGCTAAAGGAGATAGGGAGCCACGGACAGAATGCCCAGCCCAAAGGCGTCACCATGGATATGTCCGAGAACTACCGCCGATTGGTCCGAAGGCTGTTTCCAGAAGCCGTCATTGTGGCGGACAGGTTCCACGTCGAACGTTTTGCCAACCAAGCTGTAGACAGAGTCAGGATCGACACGGGAAAGGGCCAGGGTAAAAACGTAACGAAGTCGGAGCTATGGAAACAGAATAGCCGTCTTCTCCGGATGCACCAATTCAACATTCCGCGGGCAGGCGATTCAGAACAAGAGCTCAAAGAAAAGAGGAAACATATCGAAAGAAAGCTGCGCAACTACAACAGAGACTTCGATTTCTTCCAATGGCTCGACTTTTATCCCAAAATCAAGAAAGCCTACATCCTAAAGGAGCACTTCTGCCAGATTTACCTGTATCACACGAAGAGGGAGACAGCAGAAACAGCTCTTGAACTCTGGGGGGCGTGTGTGCCGCCTGAGTTGGCCACGCCGTTCAAATTGGTGATCAACAACATCCTGACGCAGGACAAAGACAAATGGAGAGAGGAATTCCTGGCCTACTTCGGGACCAAAAAGACTAACGGTTATACGGAAGGATTGAACAGTGTTATCAAAAGAATCAATCGCTTAGGGAACGGATATGGCCGGATAGTTCTCAGAGCACGAGTGCTATACGGAGATGGAAAGACGCGTCCTTTTGCCAGGATCAGGCCACGGAAGTTAAAGGCTGTCAAAGCGGATCCGGAACTTCAGCCCAGGAAGTGTTCTGGATGCGCAAGGGATCTCAATGACCGTTCTCTTCCCAATCCTGTCCACGCTGGCCTTCCTATTCAGAGCGACCTATATTGCCCCGTTTGTCGCATTGCCTTGGAGTCCCTGCTGGTCGATCCCTTCCCTGAAAACCGGTGTGCACAGTGTAGTGTTTACTTCGACTCCGCAGAATTGAAAACGTACGAACCAGTACTCGGTCAGGAGTACAAGCTGTGCGAACGCTGCTATGCCGAATGCGTTCTTCTCAAAGCAAACCTGCACGACAGCTCAACCTCTATCACCGAAGGTGAAACTTTAACCCAATGCGAGGTTTCTACCTCGATCACCGGATACCCGAATCTGGAAGGACATGGCCACCTTGTTGCATTGTCGCCGACGCGCTCTTGTGCCGGAGGCGCCTGCCGATCTGGAACCAATAGAGCGGTCGCCCGTTACACGTCAACCTGATGACACGGATCCCTGAAGACTGGCCGAGGATCAATCGGAACCGTCGCCGGTGGAGGTTGTGCCCTCGACGGTCGCCAACTGCGAGGAACCGTGGGCACCATCCTATGTGGTTGGGAGGGGACGGGGAGACCGAGGGCCACCTGCCGGACTTTTTATTCGTGCAGCTTGCCAATGTGGGTATGCGTCCTTGAATCCATGCCGAACCACTCACAGTCATTGCCGACACCGTAGGACGGCGGTATTGTAAGGTTCGCTTGTTTAGACGCAGCATCCTCAATTGCTTCTGAAACGCGCTCACCATACAGCAGATCCAACGTCCAGCGCAAGCCAATTGCAATGCCGCGAGCGTACTCCATGCCCCGGCTTTTGTTATCGCGCTCATATGCAGAGTGAAACGCCTCAAAGAAGCTAACGGCTTGGTTAACAAGTGCATTCTTTACTTCTGGCGTTGGTGTTTCCAACAGTGGTTTTCTCACGATACTCCTCCTGCGGTAAGCATCCTATGGAAGCTGCGTTAGGTCAACCGGATTGGCATAACACTGAGTTACCCGGTGCTGGCAAATGGCAGGTGGCCCGGTCAAATCCTTTCACGTCATGATCGCAGGATGGTCTGTGCCCCATTCAAAACGCGCTCTTTGCGTTTTGAGTGGGAGACCGCGAACCCAGCCCGCCCGCTCATCGCAAAAAACGCGATGAATGGTGCACAGCGCGCCTGCGTCTCAAGACTCATGAGCAGTTCTTCACGATTGTTGACCGGGCCACCCGCCCCAACGCGCTCACTTACTTGCCTTTATATCGAGTGCGACGATTCCTCCGCCGAGGTCTGGAAAATCGCGTGCCGCGCGGTCGAGGAATGACGGAGGCACATATAACGCCGCGATGTCACCGAGCGTGAACTCAACTCTTCCCGCCACTCGCCATTCGCGCTCCATGTAGTAGTTTTCGAGGTGGTCCGGGGGCAGAGTTGGATCGAAGAACTTGAGGTGGCCAAAAAGCAAGGTCTCGACTGCCGTTTGGTACAAGAGTGCCTCATGAAGGTCACGTTCTACGGATTGCACGTCGGCAAACGATTTGAGCTGATGAAAGGCGTCTGTCATGCGGCTCTGCAACCTCTTGAACAGGTCGCCTGTGAGCTTGTGATTATGGAAATCGAAGGCTGCGTCAATCATGGGCGCTCTTGCGCCAACTTGAATCACCTGCTTGTCCGGCTTCCCGGAGTGACAGTCGTGGGACTGAATTAGAACTTTGAACCATCCCGGTTTAGGAACGTACATAACCGGCGAGGCTCCTGCATTCACAAGGAACATCCTGGGAAACGCCAATCCGAAGTGGCTGTACTTTGCGCAGTGGATCGCCAATTCGTTTTGCGGGATATCACAAAAGCACACAATTTCAAATTGCACGAGCGCATTGTCGCTCAGCTTAGTGTCAAGGTCATGTCGGACGTTTGGGTACGAGGAATAGTCCAGTCCCGAACAGGCAGAGAGGGGTACAGATCCGATGGGACCTGGGCTCATCTTGACTTGGAAAATTGGATCCCGGCGACCGATGTGTGTAGGGTCCAGGAGCACGCCTCCGCGAACGATCCTGGCCAAGAGCTTGTAGCGCAACTCATCCGAGGCCAGAGAACGTCCGACAAAATGTGTCAGGTTATTGGATACGTAGGCCAAGGGAGACATCCCTGCTGATTCTGTTGTGCAGATTCTATCTTGAACACGGCTTCGTCCACAAAGTGTTGCTCGTGAAGCGTTCGACGGCGCGTCTGCGCCGGTTCAATTGCAAATGCATGATGTCGCACTTCTCGGCGTTGCAATCGCTACGGACTGAAGCTCGTTCACCTGTTCTGGCAGAAAGCTGGCCTTCCTCGGCGGGTGGTCCTTCATTGAGAATTTATCTAGCTGGGGGACCGGGGGCGCCCCCAACTGTGGGTTGGAAAGAGTGCCGGGATCGGAGCCGGCCGCCGCTCGCAACGAATGTAGGATACGTAACGAAAAACGACCCAGTATTCCGCGACCCACCTTGACGCGTAGTCGCCGACGCGCCCTTGTGCCGAGCGCCCATGACGCGGGCGATCAAGACAGCGCGTCGCCCGTTATGCAGCAAGGTGGACTCTACTTCCCGATGCGGACTGGAAGGGTTTGCAGGTCTGGGACGATCTCCATTTCTGGCGATGGAAGAGTACCCTGTCCAGCGCCGACATTTCGCAGAGGAGAGACGACGGCATCGCACACGATTGCAAAATTTCAGGAGCCCGTCGCCCTCTCTGTGAGGAGGCCGCCTTGTTCAAGCACACGGTTTGATCCGCTCATTTAGATATAATGGTTACCTCCTGATTATCGGCGCGGAGTCTTCGCCTTCCCTTGTAAGTGCACCTAGCCAATGATACGCATCGAGTCCCAACTGTTTGAAAATCTTGGACCTGTTTGAGAATCTTGGGCCCTTTTGATTCTGACGACAAGAGTGTTCTCAATGGCAGAGGATACCGAGTATGTGTTGGAGCCGCTTCGCGAGGAGGCGGACTTCACTCTCTACCGCGGCAGAGGGCGCGCCAACCAGATGCCGATCCTGGCGGTGGCGGTCGCCTCTGAACATCCGTCGCCTCAGAGTCTCCGGCAGCTCGAACATGAATACTCGCTGGCGACCGAACTCGATGCAGCATGGGCAGCACAGCCGCTTGAGCTGACTCGTCAGCAAGGGCGCCCCGTCCTCATTCTTAAGGATCCAGGTGGTGAACCTTTGGATCGGGTGATTAAGGAACACAATGGACAACAGATCGATCTGACTCGCTTCCTGCACATAGCCATCGGTTTGGCGGCAGCACTTAGCCAGGCCCACCGTCAAGGCCTCATCCACAAAGACCTCAAGCCTGCGAACGCACTTGTCGACGAAACCGGTCACGTGTGGCTCACTGGCTTCGGGATCGCATCCAAACTACGACACGAACATCAGGTGCTAGTGCCGCCCGAGATCATTGCCGGCACACTTGCCTACATGTCCCCTGAACAGACCGGGCGCATGAATCGCTCGATTGATTCTCGAAGTGATCTCTACTCTTTGGGCGTCACCTTGTATCAAATGCTGACCGGGGCACTCCCGTTTTCTGCCGCCGAGCCCTTGGAATGGGTGCATTGCCACATCGCACGCCAGCCCATTACGCCTATCGATCGCCGTAGGGTCCCCGAACCTCTTTCTGCAATTATCATGAAGCTCCTCGCCAAGAATGCCGAGGAACGCTATCAGACTGCTGTGGGTCTCGAAGCCGATCTTCGGCGATGCCTCGTGGAGTGGCAGTCACAAGGTCGGATCGATCCATTCCCTCTGGGCATGGACGATTTGTCGGACCGATTGCTGATACCCGAGAAGCTATACGGGAGGGAGCGCGAGGTCGACACTTTGCTTGCGACTTTCGACCGTGTCGTGGCGCAGGACGCCACCGAACTCGTATTGGTATCCGGGTATTCCGGCATCGGCAAATCTTCTGTAGTGAACGAACTGCACAAGGTGTTGGTCCCACCGCGCGGGCTATTCGCCTCAGGCAAGTTCGACCAGTACAAGCGCGACGTACCGTACGCAACACTGGCACAGGCATTCCAGACGCTGGTTCGCCAGATCCTGGTTAAGAGCGAAGCTGAGGTGGACCGTTGGCGGCATACTCTGCTGAATGCGTTGGGGCCAAATAGCCAACTGATGGTCAACCTGATCCCCGAACTCGAATTCGTCATCGGCAAACAACCGCCCGTGGCGGAATTGCCGCCGCAGGAAGCGCGGGGCCGATTCCAGCTGGTGTTCCGGCGATTCCTTGGAGTCTTCGCGACCGCGGAGCATCCCCTGGCGTTATTCCTCGACGACCTGCAATGGCTGGACACGGCAACCCTCGAATTGCTGGAGAGCTTGGTCACCGATCCGGACGTGCGCCACCTCCTGCTGATAGGAGCTTATCGCGAAAATGAAGTCAGTCCATCTCACCCGCTCATGCGGACCCTGGCATCGGTTCGTGATGCCGGTGTAAGAACGCAGGAAATTGCGCTGGCTTCACTCGACTCTGACGATGTCGGCCGATTGGTCTCCGATTCCCTGCGCTGCGAGCGGAACTCCGCTGCTCCTCTGGCACAACTGATCTACGAGAAAACCGGCGGTAATCCATTCTTCGCCATCCAGTTCCTGATGGCGCTGGCCGAGGAAGGCTTGCTGCGGTACGACAGCGATGCGACTGTGTGGGCCTGGGACCTGGACCGCATTCGTGCCAAGGGCTACACCGACAACGTGGTCGATCTGATGGTGGAGAAGCTCCGGCGGTTGTCCGACACGACGCAGACCGCTCTCCAACAGCTCGCCTGTCTCGGGAACCTGGCCGTGACCGCGACCTTGAGTGTGGTCTTTGGAAAATCTGAGGAAGAGATCCACGCCGCGCATTTGGAGGCTGCTCGGGCCGGACTCGTCTTCCGCTTCGATGGCTCTTATGCCTTCCCACACGACCGGATTCAGGAGGCGGCGTATGCGCTCATCCCTGAAGGCCAATGTGCGTCGGCACACCTTCGGATTGGCCGAGCGTTGCTTGCGAGTTTGACGAAGGAAGGCTTGGCCGACCATCTGTTCGATGTCGCCAACCAATTTAATCGGGGCGCCGAGCTGCTGATCGATCACAACGAGAAAGTGCAAGTGGCCGGAATCGACTTGAGGGCCGGGCGAAAAGCCAAAGAATCCGCGGCGTATGCGTCGGCGCGTGCGTATTTTGCGGCCGGCATGGCGCTGCTCGACGAAGGCTACTGGAGCAGTGAATACGATTTGATCTTTCACCTGTGGCTGGAACGCGCGGAATGCGAGTTTCTCACCGGCCACTTCGACGAGGCCGAGCGACTGCTGGTTGCGATGTTGCGCCGTGCGGTATCGAAAGTCGATCAAGCGGCGGTTTACTACTTGAAGGTCCGGCTCCATATCATCCGATCGGAATCTCAGCTGGCCGTGGCTGCCGCGCTCCAGTGCCTGCGCGGATTTGGCATCGAGCTTCCCGCGCATCCAACCGAGGATCAACTTCATGTGGAATACGAGACGTTCTGGCAAATGCTGAAAGGGCATCCGATCGAGAGCCTGATCGATCTGCCGGAGATGACTGATCCGGACCTGCTGGCTGCCATGCGCGTGCTCTCGGCACTTGTTCCTGCCGCTCGCTTCACTGACCACCATCTGTGGGCGTTACAGTCCTTACGCATGGTGATGCTCTGTGTGCAGCACGGGATATGCGTCGATTCTGCGTGGGCCTATGCTCACTTGGGGATCGTCCTTGGATCGGTCTTTCACCGCAACAGCGAGGGTTATCGCTTCGGCAAACTTGCATGCGAACTAGTTGAGAAGCGTGGCCTCATCGCAAGTCAGGCGAAAGTCTACCTTCCGTTTGGAGGAATAGCTGTTTGGACGCAGCCGATCGCGGCCTCGATCGGTTACTTGCGATCGGGCATTCGCGCCGCGATAGATGCAGGCGACCCGACCTTCGCTTGCATTGGCCTGTTCATGTTGATCTCCGACCTCCTTCTGCGCAACGACTCCCTCGATGTGGTATGGCGCGAATCAAAGATCGCCATGGATTTTGCCCGCAAGACGCGGTACGACGACGGCGCGGCCATGTTCGTAAGCCAACAACGCTTCATCGCAACGATGCAGGGCCGGACGGCCAGCTTCTCCTCTTTCAGCGATGCGCAATTCAACGAAGCAACATTCGAGGCGCAGCTCATTGCGGACCGGATGCCCTTGATGCTCTGCTCGTATTGGACTCTCAAACTGAAAGCGCGGTTCCTGTCAAACAACTACGCAGAGGCCCTCGCGGCGGCTGAGCAAGCAAAACCGCTCCTTCAAGTCGTCGATTTCCCCATCGTACTGATGGATTACTTCTACTATGCTGCGCTGACGGTGACGGCGCTTTACGAGATTGCGCCGGCCGATGAGCAGCTGACATGGCGTGAACTTCTGAAGGCTCACCAGGAACAACTGCGTGAGTGGGCCGAAAACAATCCGGGGACCTTCGCCGACAAGCACACGCTGGTACTGGCCGAGATCGCCCGCATCGAAAAGAGGGACGCCGATGCCCAGCGTCTCTACGAACAGGCAATTCATCTGGCGCGTGAGAACGGATTCGTTCAAGACGAGGGGTTGGCCCATGAACTGGCCGCAAAATGCTACCTGGCGCGCGGCATCGAAACCGCAGGCTACGCCTATCTTCGCAATGCGCGGAACTGCTACGACCGTTGGGGCGCTCACGGAAAAGTAATGCAACTCAGCGAACTCTATCCGCGCCTGCGCGAGGAGCGACCGTCTACCTCCACGACCACGATGAGCCCGTCCGCCGGGCAGCTCGACGTCGAGACGGTTGTAAAGGCATCGCAGGCGCTTTCGAGCGAGATGGTCCTTCCCAGGCTGATCGAGCGGCTCATGCGACTCTCGGTGGAACATGCCGGGGCAGAGCGGGGGGTGTTGCTCCTGGTTCGAGACGGTGAGCCGCACATCGAAGCTGAGGCCATCACGTGCCAGGGCGCGGTCGAAGTTGCGATTCGACGGGAAGTCGTCACGCCATCTAACCTCCCGCAGTCCGCGCTGAATTACGTGATGCGGACGCATGAGAACGTGCTTCTGGATGATGCTTCTACTGACAAGGTGTATTCGAAGAACGAATATGTAGGACGCAAACGCTCCAAGTCCGTACTGTGCATGCCAATCGTCAAGCAGAAGAAGCTTGTCGGAGCGCTCTATCTTGAGAACAACCTGGCGCCGCGCGTCTTCACGCCTGACCGGGTTACTGTACTGCAGTTGCTGGCTTCGCAAGCGGCTATTTCACTAGAGAATGCCGCGCTCTATACCGATCTGCAACTCCAGGTTGGGCTGCTGCAGCGCCTTCCTGTATCCGCCTGGACACTCAAGCCTGATGGGACACCGGATTTCGTGAATCAAGTCTGGCTTGAATTCTCGGGTCAGACGCTCGACTTCATCCAGTCGCATCCCGAGGCCTGGATGACCGCGGTCCACCCTGAGGATCGGGAGATGGCAGCCAAGAGCTTTTGGGAAGGCGTCCATTCGGGACAGGGTTTCGCGTTCGAAACCAGATCTCTCCGCGCCAAGGACGGGACCTATCGCTGGCATCTTCAGCAAGCCGTGGCTTTGCACGACGCAGAAGGAAAAGTCCTTAGATTTGTCGGCACAACCACCAACATTGACGACCAGAAGCGGACCGAAGAGGCGTTGCGCCAGGCGCAAGGCGACCTCGCACGCATCAACCGCGTAACAACCATGGGAGAATTGGCAGCGTCTCTAGGTCATGAACTCAGTCAACCGATCAGTGGTGCTATGACCAATGCCAACGTCGGCCTCCGAAAGCTCGCGGGCGATAATCCGAATCTCGATGAAGTGCGCGGGGCTTTTGCCAGAATTGTAAGAGACGCACAACGTGCTACAGAGATTATCAGCCGAATCCGCTCACAATTCGAGAAGGGTACCCTGAATCAGGAGAGTCTGAATGTGAACGAGATTATTCAAGAAACCATCGTCCTCCTGCGCGACCAGGCGATGCGACACAACATATCGCTTCGCACGGAACTGACAGCCGATCTACCTCAGATCATTGGAGATCGCGTGCAATTGCAGCAGGTCATGATGAATCTAATTGTCAACAGCATCGAAGCGATGAAGGACGTTGATGGAATACGAGAAATGGTCATCAGGTCGGAGCGAGCTGAAAACGAGCAGATTCTTGTGTCATTCAACGATTCCGGCCCAGGGTTTCCGCCGCAACTCGCGGAAAAGATTTTCGATCCGTTCTTTACAACCAAACCCCACGGCACCGGCATGGGACTCCGCATCTGCCGGTCAATTATTGAGTCGCATGGCGGGCGCTTATGGGCCGAGGCCGGCGCTGGGCGCGGCGCAACTTTTCACTTGAACCTGCCCGCCGCGATTCCGGGCCATCGCCCCCACACGCCAGAATCAATCATCGTTTAGACCACCGGGCAAAATCGCAAATCAAAAGACTCTAGGTGAGCTGACTCCCATTCGGGATTTTCCACTTGCACACAGCCCATGCTTCGCAATTTGCGTCTGGTCAGCGGGAGCCGAACAGCGATGAGTGGCCCAGCCTCGCTCGTTAGTAGCGAAGACTCGATCCAGTGGAGGATGGGCCAGCATCCTTACACAGTCACTGTCTTCTTCGCTTCGAGTGCGGGTAACCGGCGGATAGTTCCTACGCCAAGTGGGTGTGAGTTCCTCGCCCAACTTCGTCGCTGCCATGGTGCCCGAGGCAGCCTGGGCGGAAGACTGCGCCTTGAGCAGAGTTCTCAGTTGCTCCCCCTCGGCGACGCCGTGGAGCCCGTAGGCTCTAATGAATGGTCGTAAGTGTGTCAGTCGATGCGGCGCTGCCGGAGCGCGCGCTGGAGCAGAGCGAGGTACTTGCCGCGGAAGACACGGCTCAGCACCTTCACGGGGAGAAAGAAAGCATACCTGATCATTCAGTGGATACGCTCGCTCTCGGCGGCCGGACGCTGGAAGCTGGTCAAACTCGCGCTCACGATTCTGTTCTTGCCGTTCGTTCTCGTCTGGAAATTCACCACCGCTGGAAGCGATTGCGGTTGCTGCTGCGATGAGGACGACTGAGGGCGGCGGGATGACTCAAATCACACGTTCGAACCGTGGCGGCTAGGGCCGCCATTCTTGTTTGACCGGGAAGTCATGATGGTCAGAACACTCAAAATCTGCATCGTCGATCCGGACCCGACCAAGACCCAGGCATTCCTGAGTGCGCACTTGTCTGGGGGATTGTGGTCTCTGCTGGCCAGGAAATACTACCCAATCGGGTTTCTCGGGGTTCGGACCTTCCGGACCACGGCGCTCGACATGAGACTGATTCAGCGGCGCGAGGGCCGGTGGGTCATCGCCGACCTCATCGGCAAACGAGGACGGGTTCGCACCGTACCGATACCCGCGGCGGCGAAAGATGCTTTGGACGAGTGGACCAGCGCTGCGGGAATCACTTCAGGTCCGATATGGCGCGCCATGCGCAAAGGCGGCGCCATCACAGGCCTTGGGCTGAGCGCGTGGGCGATCTGGGATGTGGTGGTGACGGCCGCCAAAGCCGCGGGGATCAGCCATCTTGGCCCGCATGATCTGCGCCGCACGTGCGCCAAACTCTGCCGCAAAGCTGGAGGCGAGTTGGAGCAGGTTCACGATGCTGCATGAACTCGTGTGCTGTTTTGTGTGGTGCTCGATGTCGGCCTGGTGGATCGGCCGGCGCATGGGAGAACTCAAGGCCAGGCAGTGACGAAAACCCTCACAGTCGGGACAGCATCGGAGCGGTTGCCGGGCAGGAGCGCCGATGCAGCCCCGACTGCCTCAAATCCGAACAGGTTCACGCAACGCTAACTGCCCTTAGCTTGGGGAATCCTCTCAGCTGGATCTTCATGGCCCCCAACCACGGACCAGTGCGCAAACAGCCGCGATGCCGGTCACGTCGCCGGCGTAGAACCTGATCGCCGTTCGGATCAACACCTGCACGAAGTCGGCAGAGATGCGCGAATCGCGGTCCTCGTTAGCGTGGGCCAGGTTGGAGCGCACCACGGCGGAGCCGAAGCCCATGTGATACAGCTTTGGGCCGATCACTCGCAGACAGGCTTCAATATCGCGGAGGCTCCCTCGATAAGTCATTTGGGCAAAGGCCATGGCAAGAAACTGTTCCCAGCAGGAAAGCTTCTTGGCGTAGCGGTCGCCACCATAACGGGCGACGCAGCGGCGAAAGTCGCGGTCGGGAACATAACCGATCAACTGAGAGAAGACGGTCTTGCCTTCGTTCATCTCTCCATATTGAAGAGCGGACCAGCAGCCATCCGCATTTCAAATCGCAGCAAGTCAAAATCGCTCGCAACTATATGACTTGTTTCAATTTATCCGATCAGATGCCGCGGTTTACCCGACAGTAGAGACACTGCATAATTACAGCCGAATGAAAACAAAAGAGAACCACCTCGGGCCTTCACCAAACGTGAGCAGGAGCCGCTTTCGCCCTGCCACCACATCACGCCGTTTCCGCGGCGCGGCGTGGACTATTTATGAGATGCCGCGCACACCTCCGGGAGCCGCAGTCAATGAGGGCACGCAAAGAGTCTTTGTGATGGCGGTCACATATGCAAGTTCACGCGATCGGAACATAGTGCATTTACCTCTTCGTGTCATTGACACTCATAAGCCGATTCAGTAACTTCATGTTTCCGCGCCTTTGTGGAAAGCATGGGTACTTTAGCGGAAATGCTGTGTCGGTGCTGTTGTTATGCCCACGTTGTTGTTCGAATCCGCTCGAATAGGGAAGCTCAAGCTCTGCTGTGAGTTGTTGAGAAGCTGTCCCGGATTTCACAGTTCCATTTCGATATTCAAGAATTTCGTATTGCCTTGGAGAAGTTATGTCTGCCTTGGGAAGTGCCCTTGCTGTCGCTGAATTTCTGCGAAAATTGCGGGGGAGATCGCAACCAGTTCTTGTAAGAGCTAATGACGGGTTGATGTACGTCCTCAAATTCGCCCATAATCTACAGGGGCCCAATCTTCTCTTTAACGAAGTGATGGGCTCTGAACTTTACAAAGCCTTTGGGCTTCCAGTACCCGAGTGGCGCTCAATTCAAGTCACCGATTCGTTTCTGGATCGCAATGATTCCTGCTGGTTCCAGACCGAATCGGGACCTATTCGCCCCGAAGCAGGATTGTGCTTTGCATCGCGTTTCCTTACCGGCCCGAGGCAACCCGTTTGGGAGATTCTCCCCGGCAGTTATTTCGGTCGGGTATCGAATCGCGGGGCCTTCGGCCTTGCCTGGCTGCTCGACGTCTGCGCACAACATTCCGAAAACCGTCAGGCCATTTTTCTTCGCACCGGGGACAGTGGACTTCGGGCCGTGTTCATCGATCACGGCAGCATGTTTGGAGGACCCAACGCGTGTGATGAGCCTGAACCCCTAGCCGCTCGCTATCTTGACCCTCGAGTATACGTTCAAGAATTGCTTACAGGATTTCGCCGTGGATCGGATATGTTGAAGTGGAACTCACTTTGGGGTCTCTTGAAGGCTCTTCCCGCGGATTGGCGGTCCGATTCCGCATTGGAACGGTTCGCCGTCTGCATCTCCCGGCTGGCTGATCCTGAATCGGTGCGGCGCGCTGCGGATTCGATTGTCGATCTTAATCGAAGTACCTTTATCTGTGACGAAGCTGAACACTTACGCTCTGATCGCTTCGACACGTTAGTCTTGTGCACCGGCGCACGTCGTGCACGGACACGGCATAATGCATTGGCGTGACGCGGATATCATCATCGTGATCGAGTACTTGGTGAACTCTGTTCTCCGCATTTTCATCATTCCCGAATGGAAGATGCTTCTTTCGCGATCGGAAGGGAATTATCTCGAAGACCGGCTTTTTTGATTGGAATTGGCAAGTCGCAAGCCGGCCCCAGGGGCTCTTCACGGAATTCAGTAGGCGGCACTGGACCAGTCATCACCGGCTGTGACGCACCTGAGCTCTCTTCTGACCCGGCCCTTGCAGTGATTGGCGCAGGCTTTCCGTCACCTTGACCGTCGGGTGATCGGCTCAGTCGCCCGCGCGGTTTGGATTTGTGCCACTCACTCATCCAGAATATGGGCACATGTTCTGCGGCGCCAGCGGCGATGACCATCGCCATTATCGGGCTTCGGCCTATCTTGATTCACGTATCTACCCGAGCCCCACGGCGAGTATTATGATTCATTTGCGGGAAGCCGTAGGTCCACTGAATACCGTGTCGCTCTGGAGAATGATCGACCGCCTTCCGGATGGCTGGAAGACAAAATCGGCACTTGAGAGGTTTTCAGAATGCCTCGAAATGCTGACGACCGCGGAAATCGTGCATT
The DNA here is from genome assembly GCA_035523795.1 of Verrucomicrobiia bacterium. Taxonomy (GTDB): domain Bacteria; phylum Acidobacteriota; class Terriglobia; order Terriglobales; family Acidobacteriaceae; genus Sulfotelmatobacter. The sequence goes on from DATKQB010000038.1 coordinate 14,717, forward strand.
GTGTTGTTGAGGTTGTCTCTGCCGTGGTGTAGGTTGTGCAGCCACTCAACCCGGCACTAAAGAAGCCGGGCTCCTGCTTGCTTGGGCAAGCAGCGAACCAACCGAACTTCGTTATCCGCGCTATCGTTACCTCCACATCCAGGTGGGACTCGATACCCGATTCACCTCAGCACCCATAATCTTGCTTCTTGCCTACCCGTCTTCAGCAGAGGCACGTAAATGGGCTCGAGCCCGACGCTGCCGAACACTTACCCGGTCATTGCCGGTCCCTTCTTTACTTCCCATCCGAATCTGCCTCAATTGTGGTGAAGTTCGATCAAGTTTCATGACGATTTTACGTAGATCGTGACCTGTATCACTGGCGCACGCTGAGAGAATCTGCTTTCCTAATTCGCGTGCGAGAGGTTTCTAAACTGAACACTCAAATCTTATAGACAGGAAAAGATCAGCGGATTATTGCAGCGAAATCTAAGGACAAGTCTCAATGCAGCGCACCTGCACCTTACGCTCCGAACTGTGAGGAGATGTCATTTGCCGGAGACAGATGGACGAGAGAACTTCGCCTCGAACAAGCGTTTTACGTTCGAGCTGGTCGTTGTTGGAACCGTCATTGTGATGGCGGTCACACTGCTCGATCCATTCTCCAAAATTACAACTTTCCTGTGTTGACAGCAAACTACCAAAGCATTAACTTCAAGCTTCCATCCTTGTGGAAAAGCTGTGAAGACTTCGGCCTGGAGAAGGCGGAGGATCCATGCAGTCCACAAAGGAGCCGAGAGGTACACATGAGGAACTCCTCATTGAGTGTCGTTCATTTTGGCCAATGGCCTGATTCTGTATTCCCACGGATACTGCAAGTTGAATCTGGGGTCCCATTTTTCTGTTTTTATGAGGTTCATGATGCTAGCCTTGGTACGGGAGAACGTTATTTTAACCAAATATATTCGCATTCTTCGGGGAGGTTCGCAGCCGATATTGGCCGAAGCCAGCGATGGATGTGTTTATGTAGTTAAATTTGCCAACAACCTTCAGGGACCGAACTTGACTTTCAACGAAAGCGTAGCCTCCGAGCTCTATCGGGCTCTTGAACTCCCGGTTGCGCCGTGGAAGGTATTGCAGGTCAGCGACGAATTCATTGAGCGAAACCCTGCTTGCTGGATTCAGACGAGCTCGGGACGCCTTCGTCCCTCCGCAGGCTGGTGTTTCGGGTCGCGTTTCCTGGGCCAAGTCAATTTCCGGCTCTTCGAAGTCCTTCCGTACAGCAGCTTCAAGCGGGTACAGAATCTTAAGGACTTTTGGCTTGCATGGCTGGTGGACATTTGTGCTAGACACACTGACCACCGGCAGGCTATTTTCGAGGAAGGCGCCGATGGTCATTTGAGGGCAGTTTTTGTGGACCATGGCCATATGTTTTGCGGCGCCGGCGGAAACGAGCAGCGCCACTTTCGAGCATCAGCCTATCTTGATTCGCGCGTCTATCCGATCCTCACGGCGAGTTCTCAGATTCGCCTGCGGGAAGCGGTGGGCAGACTGAATGCCGATGTGCTCTGGACTGTGATCGACAGCCTTCCGGATGACTGGAAGACAAAGTCGGCACTCCAGAGCTTTGCAAAATGCCTTGAAATGCTTTCAAACACGGAAATCGTCCGAAGTGTCGTAGACACGATGGTGGACTATCAGCGTCATATAAATCAGCGTGAACAACTTGACTTCCAAACTTGCCGCAAACCTCCAATGCAAGTTCTGCGCCCTGGAATACAGACCGCAGGGCGAAAGCGAGTCGCCGTCGCCTGAAGGGAGAATAATCCTGTTTGTACTTTGGACCGGAGCAGACGGCCTCCGCTTTTTGATCGACCCGGAGTGGTTTGAGATTGTCGCGCCCGCGGATCAGGAATACATCCAGGCACTTTGCGAAGATTTCAAGGATCGTGGGCGATTTGACTCTGTCGGCCTATTCAAGCACTTGACTTCACTTGCCGTGGGCGTGCTGACTACCTGCGAAGCCGGAGCGAAACTTGGTGATTATCCGGCCCTCGGCGAACTGTCCCGCCGCTTTCTAGAGCTGTAAGTGCGAAAACTCCTCAAAAGGGGCTCGACTTACAGTCGGCTCCAAACATGTCTTCCCTTCCCATCATCGACGGCGCCGAAAGGCATTGTCGCAGGCGTCCTTTGCTCGGCTCCGGCTTGTCAAGTCAACAATTAGTCGTCTCCCCCGGCGTCGCAGATGCTGATGCCTACGCAATTTTCCTGTAATGAAACCCGCGCACGCACTTCGGAACCTAGTAAGAGAATTGTGCGCACGCTTCCCGCAAACTAACTCCTTTGGTCGATAATACCATTTGGAAAGCGTTCACCCCCGCGTACGCTTAAAGACATCGGACTTCGCCCAAGGACGAGTGTTTCGTGTCCCGACGGGCGCCGACGGAGCACGCGCAGAGAGAGGCAACGGAGATGGATCCAAGTGAACGTATCGGAGCAGATTGCAGAGAGCCTATGGCCCGCCAGTCTGCTCCTTCCGCCAGTCGCGATGATTCAATTTCGATGGTCTTGCTAGGATTTGTTGAGAGCGAACGCGATAGGCCGTTCTCACTCTGCGCCGCTGCCTGGGCGGGAGAGCCGACAGAACCCGCCGGACTGCAAATGTTTGTTATCCGAGATTGGAAAACGCGTCTGCCTCGTGAAATGCACTCATACTTTTCAGAGCTTTTGGAAGACTGGAAGGATCTGATTCGCACTCGCCCTGCCATCCTGCTGGCTTTGATACGGGAGATTTCGGTGGGGCCGATTTGCACTCTGGAGGAAATGAGGTTGCGCAAAGCCGACGTCTCCGAAATTCTTCAGTTGCGGATCGGAGATACGTTTAATCTTTCGTATAGTGTTCGATGCATATGAAGTAAGACGGCTCGTTCGCGGCCGTGGAATGTCATCATATCTGGCCGCGCGGCACAAGACTCTTCGCACTTCAGAGGCGTTCATTGTGCAGGTTACAAGTATTACGATGTTAAGTGCTATGGGCCGCGCGAATGGCTCACCACTGCCCCGCAGTAAGCGCATTTGCCTGTCCAGGTGAAGAGCAAGTATTGGATTTCACGCCGCGTCCTTGGTAGGGTCCACCCAGAAGGTTTTTTTACTCCGCAAAGTTTCCAGGGTCAGAAAGGAGGTAAGCGTGACGTTCTGGCCGTCTGGACGCGGTGGGATTGTGAGCGGTAGGACTGTATGTGTCCATCTGAATTCAAGTGGACACGACCGGTCGCATCTTGTGAGTGTCAGCTCTGCGGAGTGTTCACTTCATCGACGTACACTTCATCGATTGTGATTCCCCAGACATTCTGCCCATGTCGATGAGAAATTAGAGGTTCACTATCCTTGGCATTCCGCTTTACGGGAGAAAAGTTCGGTATCGAGATAGCGAGCAACGTGGCCTAGGGGGTGTTGTCTATGTTGACGACGGCTCTGGCTTGGTCACGATGGTCCCTGCGTGGATGTTGGATCCAATAGTCTGCCTGGGTATGAAGGCCGGTGAGCCGCGAGTCTCGGTGGCTGCTTTGCGAGAACTGCATTATCAGCTGGTGGAGCGCGGTTTGCGAAGAGACTCCTCTAACGATTCCACTGTCGTTCAGGAGGAGTACGATGAGTCCGAGTTGCGAGATCATTCGGCGGCCGCTTCAGGTGCTGGCCTTGGCGCCGCGCCAGAGCAGCCTGGCGTTTACTTCAGTTCAGCTTTCCGGGATGAATCCGTTGCAGAGAGCGCGAGCACTGAGTTGCTTGGCCAACCTTCTGATGTTGGCCGCCGGCGGCGTAGATCAGGAGGCCAAAGATGATCAACGCTGAACTCTTGCCTGCAGTGGTGCTCAACCGCAAGGCCGTGGTCTACGTCCGGCAGTCTACTCAGACGCAGGTGCAAATGAATCTCGAGAGTCTGCGACGGCAGTACGATCTGGTCGGCGAGGCCAGACGCCTCGGATTCCGTGACATCGAGGTGATTGACGACGACCTTGGCCGTTCCGCCAGTGGAACGGTAGCAAGGCCGGGATTTGAGAGGCTCGTGGCCTGGCTTTGCGCTGGAGAAGTTGGCGCTGTGTTGTGTTTGGACGCATCCCGGCTGGCAAGGAATGGACGCGACTGGCACCATTTGCTGGAACTTTGCGGTCTGGTTGAGGCGCGGGTGATCGATCCGGACGGTGTCTACGATCCGTGCCGGGCCAATGACCGCTTGCTGCTGGGCATGAAGGGCAGTATCAGCGAATTTGAACTGAGCGTACTGCGTTCTCGGATGCTGGAGGCAGCTCGTGCCAAGGCCAGGCGCGGAGAGTTACGCATCAGCGTGCCGATAGGTTATGCCTGGCATCGTGAGCTTGGTCTGGATTTCGATCCTGATCAACGCCTGCAGGAAGTGATCCGACTGATCTTCGCGCGCTTCCGTGAAATAGGGAGTGCGCGACAGGTATTTCTGGCATTGCGAGCGGCGAAGATCCACTTCCCGAGACGTACGTTGAGTTTTTCGTGCATGGTCTTCTTCTCTTGTAAGATGAGGCGCTCTCCGGGCCGCTTGCCGCGCAGCCGGCGGTTCAGGGATCCGAGAGCGCGGTAAACGATTGAGTTAAGAGATGAGCGGGCATTCGCCGCGCTCGCGGCTTCGCAGTCAGATTCTGGGATCAGATCTCGTTGGGCCAGTAGGTCTCCGCCTTGGCAACATCCTGCGCCGCCTTGAGTGGGGCGTCATCCCGATCGATTCGAACGGCGCGGTATCAGTCCCCCGCTCCGAGCCGGATCTCAATTGTTCCGGTTTGGAAAGTCGAGACCGTGGGCCGTGTGCCATGGCCGTCGATGAGGCGTTCGAGTTCGGCGAAGAACGTCAACAAGTATTCGTTGGGATTCATGTCCGCCTCCTAGACCTGCAAGACGCTGAGCCTGCCGGCCCCCGGTTCAGTCGCCATCTGGTTTAGGCTCGCTCCGGATTGTCGACAAACTTGATGGCGATCTCCTGCCACGAAGCCACGTCGGCGACGTCGGGACCAAACAAGGCGTCGAAACTGAGACCGACAGGTTCGCGGTGGAGCACAGTTGTGCCCTCGGTAATGGTGAGTTCGCCCCGGTATGGCGCGAGCCTGGTCACCTTGATCGCGTACCTGCCGTCGAGCGTGGATGACCAGACGATGAGGTCGACATCTTTCGGCATTTCAAGTCCTTTCTCGCGATGAGACGTTAATGAATCGAGTGTGTGGTGTTCAGTGTTCGCGCGGACCGCCAAGTAATTCAGCGAGTTGTGGCCGGAAGTCTGCGAGAAGCTGCAAAAGGGAACGTCGATACTGAAGTTCGTTCTCCTCCAGGTCCGCTGCGAAGTAGTCGTCAAGCCGACGGAACCTTTCTTCTGGGCAAAGGCTCCTTGAGTCGGCCACTTCCGGCGCTGTTGCTGCTTTTCTGGCTGATGCGCCGCATGGCCGCCTCGCGCATGACGGCCCGCTTTCTCCTCGCGCCGCTGCTGGCGATCCTGGCGGGTATGGCTCTGGAGCGGTCGGCCCCGCCGCTGCGCGGCTGGATCGGCATGGCGCTGCTGGCGGGGGCGCAGGATGGCTCCTGCTGGCGCGCCCAGGAAACACCGAAGAGGAAGAGATGGTTTCGCTGAAGGCGCCTACCGCTGGCTGGCCTCGCGAGCCGCCACCCGCTAATTGAACTCTGCCGAGCGGTTGCGCGGCACGCTGAGCGACTGCCAGCGGTCGCTGGCAAAGTGCTTGGCAAGCAGAACGATCTGTCCCACGTGATGCGGATAGTGCGCGAGCTGGCGGTTGACGGCCTGCATCACCGAGTGGGCTTCGCCGCGGATGGTGATGGTGCGGCCGAGGTCGGCGTCGGTCAGGGGTTCGAGCGCGGCGAAGAGGCAGGCCCAGCCGTTCTCCCACATTTTC
>DATKQB010000039.1:0-107825 GCA_035523795.1 Verrucomicrobiia bacterium
AACAATGGTTTACAGAAACGCTCGTATTCGGCCGGGATCTCGCCCTCCACCGCCAAGACGCGCGCCAAGTCCTCAACCTGGGAGCCGCGCATCGGCAGCCGATGATCAGCCTTCGCGCCGGTCGAACTTCCACCACTTTCAATGACGTACAGGCGATTCATGGAAGCGTCGGGATTGCGGCGCTGAGCGAAGTCGCGGATGTAGCGCGCATTGCCGGGGAATCCGGCGTAGAGGAAGTCGGCGTCGAGCGAGACAATGACGTCGGCCTTGGAGAAATCGTAGCGAGTTTCGACCGGCTGGCCGAAGGCGAGCTTCGCACCTTCGAGAACGTTATCGCGATTGATGGGCTCGTAACAGTGCCACTTGGCCTGCGGATAAACTTTTTGGAAGTTGCGAATCTGATCGGCGAGCGTGGGCGATGAGACGGTGGTCGTAAGAATGCGAATGCCCGCGCCTTGCAACGATTTCTGCGCGGCCAGAGGCCCGCGAATTGCGCCTAAAAATGCCTGCCAGGAGCGAACGTCGCCCATGGAGGTGACCGTCTGCGAACGGTCGGGATCGTACATCGTGAGCAGCGACGCTTGGGTGAAGATGTCAGTGCCGCCGAGCGACGCGGGATGCAGATTGTTGCCCTCGATTTTTGTCGGGCGTCCGAGATGGCTTTCGACGAGGACGGGGCTGGCATATCCGCCGAGCGTGACGGCGCTCGCGTAGTATTGCGGTCGGCCGGGAGTGACGCCTTCAGGCTGACGAACATAAGGAACGATGGGCTCAAGCGGAAGCTTGACGCATCCGGTGGTAGCGGTTAGACCCGCCAAGCCAAGCGAAGCGCCCATAACTCTGAGGAATCCGCGGCGGGAGACGGAATCGATCCACTCGGAAGCGCCCTTGGGAAATTCGCGATGCAGGGCTTCCTGAAACTCCTGGCTGCCGGCGAGTTCTTCGAGCGAACGCCAGTACTGCGGACCGACCTTCTCAGCCTGATCATGCGCGATGGCCTGATCGATTTTTTCGCGGACCGAGGCGAGATCGAATTTATTTTTCGCGCCGGGACAGATTTCTTCGCGGTGCGAGCCGTTCTTTTCGTCTGCGTTCATTTCCCCCAGATTTCCCGGTTGCTCTTCAGCGGTGGCAGGTGCTGCAACTTGTAATGTCGGCGACGCTGCGCACGTTGTATTTCTTGACCAGAGCCGCCCCCAAGTCGGTCTGATCGGTATAGGTGTGGCCGTCGACGACGACAGGATTGGCGCTCGACGGCGGCGAATAACGCATGTTGAATACTTGATCGCGCGGGCGAAGATTTTTCTCCGGCGCGCGATGACAGCCTAGACACCACTCCATTTGTAGAGAGTTCTGCTGATACATCAGCGGCATGAGATCGACAGGTCCGTGGCAGGTGTTGCAGCCGACGCCCTTCGTGACGTGAATGCTGTGATTGAAATAAACGAAATCGGGAAGCTGATTGACGCGGGTCCACTCGAGGGACTCGCCGGAACGATAGCTGGCGCGGACTGGTTCGAGCAACTTGGCGTTGGTCCAGATCTGCGAGTGGCAGTTCATGCAAGTGCGGGTTGGAGGAATGCCGGCGAAACTGGAAGTTTCCACCGACGTATGACAATAGCGGCAGTCGATGCCGAGCCCGGTGACGTGATGCTGATGGCTGAACGGAACGGGCTGCGGCTTGCGCACGCCCGCATAAGTGACATAGGGAGAGCCCTGGATTTCGTACGCGACCCAGCCCAAAGCAGCTATGACGAAGACTGCGCCAAATATCGTGGCGCGAGACAATGTATTCGTGCTGCGATGAAAGATCTGCGACATGCGCTTAAGAAATCGATCGCGTTAGGAGATTGATCCCACGAACCCCGGTTTCAGATCGAAGAGAGAACCACCCACTGGTTGTCTTTTCTATGAAACTGGAGATTATAAATATTTCGTAGAGCTTTGTCGCGGCTTTTTCAAATTCGCGAATAAAAAGTTTTGGCAAGAAATACCCGGGAAGAAAATGCGATTCTCTGAGGCGCAGGAGCTGGCGCAAAGTAAATATTGTTTAAAAGCGCAACGGATGAAACGGGGCCGTTGATTTTTTTAACGCAGATTCATCACGAGCAACTTGGGTTCGGTCATTTCTTCAATGGCGTAACGAAGGCCTTCGCGACCCAAGCCCGAGTCTTTCACACCGCCATAGGGCATGTTATCGATGCGGAAGGAAGGAACGTCGCCGGCGATCACGCCGCCAACTTCTAATTCTTCGTAGGCCTGGAATAGAAGTTTGGCGTCGCGCGTGAATATTCCGGCCTGCAGGCCGAAGGTGGAATGGTTAACCTGGCGGAGGGCCTGGTCGAAATCGCGATAGGGTTCGACGGTAACCACAGGGCCAAAGATTTCCTGGGAATTTACTTTCATGTCAGGCTTCGTGCCAGTGATAACCGTCGGCTCAACGATCAAATTATTACGGTGACCGCCGCAGAGGAGACGAGCGCCACCACGAACCGCTTCGTCAATCCAACTCATGGTGCGGACGGCGTCGCTTTCGCGAATGAGCGGACCTACGTCAGTAGATTCATCGAGCGGATCGCCGACGTGAAGTTTCTTCGCGCCTTGAAGCAGAAGATCAATGAACCGGCCGTAGACGGAATGTTCCACAAGGATGCGCTGCACGGAGATGCAGGTTTGACCGGCATAGGCGAATCCACCGAAGATGCAGCGCTCGGCGGCGTATGCGAGATCGGCATCGTGGTGAACGATGACCGCGGCATTTCCGCCAAGCTCGAGAACGACTTTCTTTTTGCCCGCGCGCCGCTTGATGTCCCAACCAACGGGAACGCTGCCGGTGAAACTGATGAGCGCGATGCGATCGTCGGTGACGAACTGGCTCGCGTCTTCGTTGGAGAGCGGAAGAACGTTGAGGCCGCCATCGGGCCAGCCTGCCTGCTGAACACATTCGGCTAAAAGCAAGGAGCATAGCGGCGTTTGCGGAGCGGGCTTGAGAACCATCGGACAGCCGGCGGCGATGGCCGGAGCGACTTTGTGCGCAACGAGGTTGATGGGGAAATTGAAAGGTGTAATGCCGGCGACCGGCCCGATCGGGAAACGGCGGACGATGCCCCAACGGCCAGCAGTGAACTCCTGCCAATCGAGAGGAAGAAATTCGCCGTAGATGCGAGTGCTTTCTTCGGCGGCGATGTTGAAGGTGAAAATGGCGCGTTCGACTTCGGTGCGCGCGCCTTTGATAGGCTTGCCGGCTTCCTGGGCGAGGGTACGGGCGAATTCTTCTTTTCGAGTGGCGATCTGCGCGGAGATGCGGCGCAGAACCCGCTGACGCTCGAATGCTGGAAGGCGCCGCGTGGTGCCGAAGGCCTTGACCGCTGCTGCGATGGCGGCTTCGGCATGTTCTTTCCTTCCTTGCACGACGCGTGCGATGACGCTGCCATCATAGGGAGCGCGGATCTCGACTACGTCGCCGTCTTCCCACCATTTTCCGTCGACGAAAAAACCGTGCGTTGCTACCGGCGCGATTGTCAGTTCGGCCATGATTGCTCCCCTGAAGCGGTGCACGGTTTCGTGCACGTCAGAATTTCGATTATAGGACTTTTATGGTTCAGAGCGGACACCGGGAATTTAAAACCCTAACGGTTCTCAGATGACAGAAGATCGCCGAGAGTTGACTATGTCTCGCCTTTACAATAAGTCCGCAGATGAAAAGCGACCTGCCTACAATTCATAAACTAGCAGAACAGTTCCGGCGAGGAGAGGTTTCGCCGGTCGAGATCACGCGAAGCTGCCTGGAGAAAATTGAGAGGCTCAATCCTGGGCTCAATGCGTTCATCACCGTAAGTGCGGAGACGGCATTGAAGGAAGCGCAGGAGGCGGAGAAAGAAATTGCGCGCGGTGAGTGGCGCGGGCCGCTGCACGGAGTTCCGATCGCACTGAAGGATCTGGTTGACACAGCGGGCGTGCGGACAACGGCGGCCAGTGGGCTCTATAAGGAGCGCGTGCCGACTGCCGATGCTGAGATTGTGCGGCGACTGCGGCAGGCGGGTGCGGTGATCATCGGTAAGAACAATCTGCACGAGTTCGCGTACGGCGGAAGTTCGATGGTCAGCTACTACGGCGAGGTGAGGAATCCGCAGGACCAGAAGCGGATCGCGGGAGGATCTTCAGGAGGATCGGCCGCGGCGGTTGCGGCAGGGATGGTGTGCGCCGCCATTGGAACAGACACCGCAGGTTCAATTCGCGAACCGGCGGCGTTGTGCGGATGCGTGGGATTGAAGCCCACTTATGGGCGAGTGTCGAGCCGGGGAGTGATTGCACTCTCACCATCACTGGATCACGTTGGGCCGATTACGCGAAATGCAGAGGATGCAGCGATCGTATTGCAGGCCATTGCGGGCTATGACGCGGCGGATATCACGAGCGTAGACGTTCCAATCGCAGATTATTCATCGAGCTTGAGCGAGAGTACGAAGACGATGCGAGGGGGAATTCCGCGAAAGTTCTTCTATGAAGATCTGAACGAGGAAGTGGCGCGGGCAGTCGAAAACGCCTTGCAAGTGATGCGAAGTGTGGTGAAGGACGTCAAAGAAGTGACGCTTGAGGTTCCGACGGACCGCGCGCTGCAGGCTGCGGAATCGTTTGCCCTGCATGCGGAAAATCTGCAGAAAGGTTCCGAGTTGTATCAGCCGGAGACACTGCGGAGAATTCGCTCCGGGGAGAACGTGTCGGTGGCGGAGTACATCCGAGGCCGGCGTGAGATGAAGGAAGCACGGCGGAATATTCCAGCTGTGTTTGGCGAAGTGGATTTGCTGGTGACGCCGACCACGCCGATCGTGCCGCCAGCGATCGAAGACTTGAAGAAAGATCCGGCGGCGCTACGTCCGGCGGAATTGACGCTGCTGCGGAATACGCGGCCGTTCAACGTCTGGGGATTGCCGGCGATCTCAATTCCGTGCGGCACGACGAAAAACGGATTGCCGGTCGGGTTGCAGATCGCGGGGCCGCACTGGCGGGAGGAATTGGTATTGCGGCTTGCGCATGCGTTTGAGCAGGCGAGTGCGGTATAAAGCGCGATTTCATTGCCGTAGGAGATTAAAACTTCAGAAGAGAGATATTTTGCGATGCTGGCGCGGAACGAAAGGATGCCGCTCAGATTGTCGCCTTTCGCGTGCGTAGCAATGATGCCGAGAACACAATTGACGTGGCGGAGATTGGCGCACTTGGGCTTCAACAAACGACGGTAAGATTCTTTTTGACAACGCCCCCCAATGCGGGTGCTGGTTTCTGTGGGAGGAACCAGGCACCCGCCCCCTTTTTTCGATATTTTCTAAGTCACGCCGGCTCGATCCCCGAATCTAGTCCACGGTGTGCACATCGTCGGGCAGCATAAGGACGAAAGAGCATCGGCCGGTCGGACCGGTACAGGAAAGAGTTCCGCGGCGCAGAATCCTCAGCGGTGTGTCGTCAGGAAAATTCAGATGGTAATCGGCGGTGCGCAGAGCATCGGTGAAGGACTTCAGTTTCTCATCGCCACTAACGAATTTTACGGCATCGACTTTGGCGGTTGCGTTCGCGCCTCGGCTTAGCAGCACGAAAAAGTCCGCATTCCCCACCTGAGTGGCCTTGCCCAAGTCGATCGTCGTCATGTGCTGTAGTTCTTCTTTATAGTGCGCGATGGCGGCGTCGGCTTTGGCGTCTCCTCCAGTCAGAGAAGCCAGGCGTTCGCGGGTTTCGGGAGTGGGACGAATCGCGTTCATGGAAAGCGCATAGGTTTCAACCGCGCGCTGCTTTTCGCCGCGTTTTTCATAGATCTGCCCCAAATGATCGCCGACTTCGGCGTGATGCCCGAGTCCCCAGGCGGCGGAGACGTATTTCTCAGCGGTGTCAAGATCGCCTTCCGCGAAATGGACCCAGCCCAGCGTGTCCCAGTAGGCGACGAGTGAGGAGACGACTTGCAAATCCTGTTGCGAGAGGCGGTCCAGAGAGATATTGCGCAGGGCGGCGGCGGTTGCTGAAACGGCCGATTCGGCATACTGCTGGGCGCGGTCAAGATGGGACTTCTTCAACGAGAGCTGATAGGCGATGTTGTTCCAGATAAGAGGCGTTGCTTGCAGTTCCACCGCGTGATCGAAGGCGGCGAGCGCTTTATCGTCCTGGCCGAGATTGAGGTAAGCGTCGCCGAGACTGACTTGCAGTTCGGGATTGTCGGGCGTGAGCGAGGCAGCTTTTTCGAGTTCCGGAACGGCGTCGTTGTAATGGTGCCACTCGGCATACATTGCACCGAGATTCGCGTGAGCAAACTTGTCGAGCGGATTGGTTTCCAGTTGCTTGTTGAAAGCCTTGACCGCTTCGTCATATTTGCGTTCGTTCCAGTAGACGCGGCCGAGATTGTTCCAGGCGTATTCATCGTAAGGATTGACTTCGAGCTGTTTCTGGAAGGCGGCGATGGCTTGATCGTCCTGGCGAAGAGAAAAGTAGGCAAGGCCGAGATTATTCCAGGCGTACTTGTTTTTGGGATCGACTTCGGTGGCGCGCTTAAGAAGCGCGATCGCGACAGGGTAATTTCCGTTGCCCATGGCCGCGCGTCCGCTGTCGACGAGATCGTCGGCCTTCATGTCGGCGGGAGGAATTGGCTCTCCAGCGACCGTACTTTCGACGGAGAGTTGTTGTCCAAGATCTTCGCCGACTGCACGGCGGAAGGAGACGTAATCTCCGGCCCGGGAGGCGGGAAGCTCGTCTTTTATCAGCGTCAGCTTGCGGCCGGCGGTGAAGACGTCGCCGTCGAGCTTGTAAGTCGCGTCGTATTCGGCGTAATCACGCTTGAGGTCGATCGCAAGAGGGGCGTGCGCGGTGTATTTGGCAGGGAGTTCGAGCTTGATCTTGTAGGAGTATTCGCCTTTCGGACCGAGCTTCAGCGGATCAGCGTCTGCGGCAGTGTCATCGTCGTCCACTTCAGGCAGATCAAATTGAACCAGAGGCAGAGCGATATCTGTTTTCTTCTTCGACCAATCAAGGAAGTTCACCTTCGAAATGTCATAAGAAAGCGTGAAGGGCTCGCGAGTAGCGGCGGGATCGCTGACCTTTAAATTCGTGATGTCTCCGCCCAGGCCGGCATTTACGTTTTCCACGACACGCTGCCAGCTGGATTCAGGAACGCGGCGAAAGACGGAACGGAGCATCAGTTCTTCATCGCCGCGAAATGTGTAGCTCACGTGCGCTTCGAGCTTGCCGATGTCGTTGATCTTGCCGGTGACCTCGGTGGCTTCAAGGTCGGGCATGGGCGTATCGGCGGGGGTCATTTCAAGATGGGGAGCGACGGTTGAATTGGCGTCGAGAGGCGGAATGACCAGCGCCTGCTTTTTGCGCAAGGTATAGGCAAGCAGGCGAAAAGGGGCAACTTCGGCAGTCGTGTCCATCCAGACTTCTTCGTGGATGTTGTTGTCTGGAGGAAGCATGGTGATGACGTGATCGAATTGCGCGGGCGAAGGGACGTCGGGATCGAGCTTGCGGCTGGAGTTGATGAGGACGGAATCGGCGTGAAGGCCCTCGGCCTCGAGCAGTGAGGACAGCAGCGTGTGCTTGTCCTTGCAGTCGCCGTACTGATTGTGGAGAACGTCTGAAGAGGCGTGCGGCTGATACCGGCCGACGCCCAGCGACAAGCTCACGTAGCGGAAATTTTTGGATACGAAGTCGTAGAGAGCTTCGATTTTGTCCATTTCATTGCTGAGACCCTTGGTGAGTTCGGCGGCCTTGGCGCGCACCTCAGGCGACGGAGCGCGGCGATCTTTCTCAAGATTCGCATACCAGTTGCCAACCTGCTCCCAGGTTTCAAACGTGGTTAGCTGGACGTCGGGGCGGTCATCATCGGGATGCTTCTTCTTTTTCTTGTCGGCATCTTTGTCGTCATCCCGGGTGAGGTGTGAACTCGACCAGTGATAGATGCGGCGGCCGTTTGCCTCAGTGACTTTGGGATCGAGGCCAGGCTTGGTTTTCAGCTTGACGGGCTTATCCACGGGAACGTCGATGTCGAGCGTCTCGTCCAGATCGATGTTGCTCTTGTCGAATTCGTAGTCGGTCCAGAATTGTCCGGTGGCGAGCGGAGTGTGGATGATGGTGTCCATCTCATACTCAAGGACTTCGCCAGGCCGTAAACCTGGAACAGTGACGTGCTTCTGCCGATAGTCGGTATAAACGGGCGCGTCGCGTTCGATGGGAGCGCTCAAATCCTGGACGTCGTCGGTACTGGCTTTGACGATACTGCCATCCTGTCTGATGACGCGGACATAAGGAATTTCAAGTTTCTCGTTGGCGGAGTTGTAGCCTTCGAGAAGTTGTCCCCATTGCTGAACCCCGGCTTCACTTTGAATGCGAATGCGGGCAACGGTTTCGCGGCGCCCAGTGCCATCGGCTTCGAAGCGGAAACGCGTATGCATCTGCTCAACCACAAAGGATTCCTGGGAGTAGGTGCTGGCGGAATCGGCCAGTTTCGTGCCAGCACTTTGCGGGATCTTCGTGTCACTGGGAGCCGGAGCAATCACGGGCGCGGAAGTGGGCTGAGAGCCTGACTGAGCCAGAGCGAAGCCTGCGATGAGCACCGTGCAGAGGCAGAGGGGTCGAAGGGAGTGACGAAAATACAAGAAATAAGACATATGGGGCGAAAGTCATTATCCCATGGGAGATCGTCGCGGAAACGGGCTGTATTCGGGAAGTTTTTGGCTGGTGTTCTGGATCTTCCATACAAATACGCTGGGTTGAAAGCGTCGCGGAGATTGACGTGGGTCCGTGTTTTCACCATAGGATAAAATATTTGATTTTCAGTCCTTGTGATCATAATCACATTTTTCTGTTTCGCGGCGCTTTTGCTGGGGTAAAATCCACGCCAGATGATGTCCTGCCCTGTCCGTGGGGCAGGCGTGACGCATACGAACCTGCGCCACGATCCTTCCGTCGGGAGGTTTTGCATGGAAGATCGGGCCCCCGCAGTCACCCCTGAGCAGTCCTCCGCTAACACCAAACATCATGAAGGTCGAGGAGCGTGGATCCTCACCATCTATGCGATCTGTGGGTTGGGGTTATTCGGAGTGTTAGCGTACTTCTTCTCTGATTTCATCGCCCATTAGCCAGGGAAGGCAGTTAGCGAGCGGCAGGCGAGGCCGCGGAAGGCGTGGAAGTGTATCTAGCCGTTTGGCGTTTCGGAAAGTTCTGATCGGCATCGGATTAGTAGTCACGCAGACGTGCTACAATGAGCGGCCTTGTTGCTTCTGCGCCCGGCACTGACCCCACACAAGGAAATTCAAGCGGACGGAAAAAGAATCTGTGGCCAAGCCTCCTGCGTCCAGCTCCACGCCGATCACCTACGCCGATGCGGGCGTGGACATCAGCCGCGCCAACCGCACCAAGCAGCGGATTAAGTACCTTGCACACAAGACATTTACGCGCGGAGTACTGAGCGAGATCGGCGGCTTCGGCGGCCTGTTCGCCGTGGACAAAACGAAATATGCCGATCCTGTGCTGGTGTCGAGCGTTGACGGAGTGGGCACGAAACTGAAGATCGCGTTCGAGATGAAGCTGCATTCCACAGTTGGGGCGGACCTGGTGAACCACTGCGTCAACGACATTGCGGTGCAGGGCGCTGCCCCAATATTTTTTATGGACTATCTGGCGACCGGCCTGCTAGATCCGAGCGTGGCGGAGCAGATCGTGGAAGGGATAGCGGATGCGTGCAAGCACAATGGCTGCGCTCTGATCGGGGGCGAAACGGCAGAGATGCCGGGATTCTATCCGGATGGCGAGTACGACCTGGCGGGATTCATCGTGGGAGTAGTCGACCGCGAGCGCATCATTACGGGGAAGGATGTGCAGATTGGGGACATGATTCTAGGATTGCCATCGAACGGTCTGCACACCAATGGGTATTCACTGGCGCGGAAGCTGCTGTTCGAGGTGGCGCGGTATTCGCCGGAGACGTATGTAAACGAGATCAAGAACAAAGTCGGGAACGAATTGATGCGCACGCACAAGAGTTACTGGCCGGCGCTGAAGAAACTGATCGATGCACAATGCGTGTCGGCGTTGGCGCACATCACTGGCGGCGGAATCACCGAAAACCTGCCGCGCGTTCTGCCGCGTGGAACAGCCGCGTCGATCGAACTGGGATCGTGGCCCGTGCCCCCGATCTTTGAACATCTGCAGCAGCTTGGGAGGGTCGAACAGGATGAAATGCTGCGCACCTTCAACATGGGCATGGGCATGCTGATGATCGTACCGACGGCGAAATTCAAGAAAGCGCAGACTGTGCTGGACCGAGTCGGGGAAAAGGCATACACGATCGGGCGAATCGTGAAGGGCGAACGAAAAGTAACTTATAGCTAGAAACGCGCTGCAAATTTTAACACTCCTTTAACAATAGCTTTCTTAACTGCGGACATCCTACCGACAAGACTCTAGAAGGAGTGTCCTATGTTCAAAATCCGCTCACAGGTCGTTTTTCTTTGTGTCATCCTGGCGGGATTACTCACGGCTTGCAACTCTTCGAAGAATTCCTCTTCAGAAACTCAGAACATCGTCGGCGCCGGGTCTACGTTCATTAATCCATTGATGACACACTGGATTCCGGCGTTTCAGAGTTCACATCCCGGAGTTCAAATCAATTATCAATCGATTGGCAGCGGCGGTGGGATTCAACAGCTGAAGAAAGGGCTGGTGGACTTTGGCGCGAGCGATGCCGCGCTCGACGATCAGCAGTTACAGGGAATGCCCGCGCTAGTGCAGATTCCCGAGAGCGCAGGTCCAGTCTGTATTACCTACAACCTGCCAGAGTTGAAAGAACCGCTGAAGCTGAGTGGCGAAACGCTGGCACGAATCTATCTGGGCGAAATCAAAACGTGGCAGGATCCGGCGATCAAGAAAGACAACGCCGGAGTGAAACTGCCGAACGATCCGGTCGTGGTGGCGCATCGTTCGGATGGAAGCGGCACGACAAACATCTTCACAACGTATTTGGCGAAGATCAGTCCGGACTGGGAAAAGAAAGTGGGCAAAGGGATCTCAGTAAGTTGGCCTGTTGGAGTCGGCGGCAAAGGGAGCGAAGGAGTGACCGGCTCGGTGAAGCAGACGCCGGGGGCAATCGGTTATGTCGAGCTTTCCTATGCGACTGAGAACAAGCTGCCGGTTGCGGAGATCAAGAATCGTGCGGGAGAGTGGATTGCACCGACCGCCGCCGGAGCGACAGCCGCGATTGACGCCTTCAGCGACGAATTAGCCAAAGATGTGCGGATTCCGATTGTCGATCCTCCGGCTTCCGCCAAAGAGGCGTATCCGATCTCAGGGCTGACCTATCTGCTGGTCCCGAAGCAGGGAAAAGATCCAGCCAAAGAACAGGTCGTGAAAGAGTTTATTCAGTACATCGTTACGCAGGGCCAGGATGCGTCGGAGGGACTGCAATATTCCAAGCTGCCCGCCAGCCTGACGGGGCAAGATGAAAAGCTGCTCGCCGAATTACAAACCGGCGGACAACAGACTTCGATGAATCAGGGAAACGGGCAGTAATGCGATTGGGCTAGCTTTTTGCTTTGGCCTTCAGCTTTACGTGGCCGTTGGCGATTTCGACCGAGTACTCGACGCCATCGCAGTTGTACTGCTTGCGAATCTGGTCCGTCTTCTTGTGGACAAATGCGGTAAAGGAATCGAGATTGCCGGTGACGTTCTCACCGGCTTTTTGCTTAGCTGCGACCAGGGTGTTATAGAGACGTTCGACCTGCTCGCGCTCGGTTGCATCGGAATTGTGCAGTGTGAATGGTTGCGGCGAGTTCGCGTCCTCAGCCCGGCTAACGCCATAAGCCGGGTGGTGCGGTTTCGACTCGCTCTCTGTGGGGCGGACCCCCTGAACCGAAAGCAGCGCGTCCTGCGGGCGACGGTAACCCTCTTCGCGAATGCGTGATTTCTTGCGCCATAAATCACTGTAGATCGCGTAGCGCTGCGCCATCTCGTTATAACGATAGCGCTGCGAGAAGTTCATCCGCCCACCATCAGAGAATTTCCGCAACAGAGCGAGGACCTTCCACTCGATATCGGTAGGCGGCCTTTTTGTGGGATTGCTGAAGAAGATTTCATACTCGATCTTCAGGCGTCGCAATTGATTGTCGAGTACATTCAGCTCTTCGTCTGTCGTCACGAGCGTCTCCGGGGACAGTGTATTGAGAACCGGGCGAATGGGCGAGGTATCTGAGGGCCACGAAAGGGTCACGAAGGGGATGGTACGAAAGTAAGAGCCAAGGCCAGGGGTGGGTAATCCCCCGGGCCTCGAGACAATCGGAAACCGATCAGCACAATATCAAGGTGCGGGGAAATGTCAGTGACGCAAGTCACTCGTGGGTAGCTTGGGTGGAGATTACCGCGACGCGTTGGACGCCATCTTCTTCACCATGGCGAGGACGAGCTTGCGGTCGCTGTCATTCAGATTGGTGGCGTAGCGGCGAATCTGGCTGAGGAAGCGAACTTCATCATCGGAAAGCTGGGGCAATCCTTTGGAACCGTTGTTATGGCCCGGCTCAGAGAAAAATTGCGAAAGCGGAAGATCCATCGCCCCGGCAATTTTGGAAAGCGTGTCCAGCGAAGGGATGGTGTGGCCGTTCTCGACGCGTGAGAGATAGCAGCGCAACAAGCCGGTGCGTTTCTCGATGTCTCCCTGAGACATCCCCTTCTGCAACCGGTAGTTTCTGATGGTCTCGCCGATGTTCATTGCTGGGAGCATTTAAGGATGGGAAATGGTAACCAGATCGGTAACTTCTGGCAAGTGGAAATTCGTGCCAGAGAGTCGGAAGAGTGTGCTACTCGCGTTTAAAGAAGTGAGTGACGGAAATTCGAGTTACAAAGCGAGAGAAAATCACATAACGTGAAAATTTCACATCGTACGAGAAATACAAATCGGGCAAATGCCCGATGAACAGACGCTAGGTGTCGAATTGACGAAGAGCATCAGCTTTTCTTCAGATTTGCCTCCAGGAATTCAACGGTTCGCTTCCAAGCGTCGGCGGCATCGGCCGGACGATAGCCATCTTTGTTGTTGGGATTCTCGAAGGCGTGGCCGGCGTCATCGTAGATTTTGATCTCTACTTTTTTGCCGAGTTGCTGCAATGATGCCTGGAATTTATGGACATCATCAGGAGTGATCCCGTGATCCTGTGCGCCGAATAATCCGAGAATCGGCGCGTTGATTTTTTTCAGCCTGTCAGTATCGGTGGCAAGGTGGCCGTAATTGATGACGTCGGCCGCGAGCGTGGGCTGCTGCAGCGCGACATCCAACGAGTAGCCGCCGCCCATGCACCATCCGATCGCGCCAACGCGGTCTTTCTTTACGTTCGGCTGCGAAGCCAGGTACGTGAATGCAGAATCGAGGTCGCGCTTGGCCCGGTCTTCTGGAACGCCACGCATAATTTCATGCGCAACTTCCGGCGTGGTCGCGACTTTGCCGCGGTAAAGATCGATGGCAAGAGTTACGTAGCCTTGATCGGCTAGCTTCGAAGCCTCGTCTTTTACCCAATCATTCAGCCCCCACCATTCGTGAATCACGATGAGCGCCGGAAATGGCCCATTGCCCGACGGGCTGGAGAGAAAGCCTTGCACCGTTTCATCGCCGGATTTGTAGGAGACGCTTTTACTGTCAGCAGCGAACGCAGTAATCGCGAGCAGAAGAAGGATCCAAACTGTGCAAAGTGTTTTCATAATTTTCCATTCTCGTGAAGGTATTCACCTAAAACGAAAATCCCCAAGAGGAAGTCGAGCACGAGCCCGAAGCGGCCAACCCCTAATAGCCAATGCCAGCACATCCCGACCGCCAGAAATGCGACATCAGTCAGGAGCCAAGCCCAGAAAAGTAGAAGGAGCGGTTTCTTGACGCTCACAAGATTAGCTCCATATAGAGTGTGCCGGCCATCGGATTTTCACGATAGGGTGCGATTTCCTTGAAGCCGAGCCTGCGGTACATGGCAACGGCATCTTTCATGACGGGCTCGACGGTGTCGAGGCGCATGCGGTTGTATCCGATTGCGCCAGCCTCTGCAATGATGCGGTCGGCGAGGGCGCGGCCCAGTCCCTTGCCGCGAAAGTGCGGGCGAAGGTAGAGACGCTTCATTTCGCAGACCGCTTCTTCATGAAGTCGGTGCAGCGCGACGCAGCCCGCGAGCTGCCCGTCGTAGTTGGCGAGCAGGAGACGGCCGTCAGGAGGAGCATAGTCACCGGGAAGGCTGGCAAGTTCTTTGTCGAAATTCTGGAAGCAGAGGCTGAAGCCCAAAGACTGCGCGTATTCGAGGAAGAGTTCGCGGGCTTGGGCGATGTGCGCGGGCGATTCGACTTGAAGAAAAGTAAAACCTTTCACCACAGAGGGCGCCGAGGTCGCAGAGCGAATCACCGGTTGTTGCCCCATATCTTCCATCTCGATCTTCTTAGGAATCCTTTTTCTCCGTGCCCGACAGCGAGGTCGGAGCTTACCCCATTAGCATGCCGCCGTTCACGCTTAGAACGTGGCCTGTTATGTAAGACGCGTCATCGGATGCGAGAAAAGCGACGGCGCCCGCAACGTCGTCGACCGTTCCTACCCGTCCCAACGGAATTTGCTTGACCGCCATCTGCTTGAACTCCTCGCCCAAGGTTGCGGTCATGGCAGTTTCGATGAATCCGGGAGCAACGGCGTTACAGGTAATATTGCGAGAACCGACCTCGCGCGCGATGGCCATGGCCAGGCCGATCAGCCCGGCTTTGGAAGCCGCGTAGTTGGCTTGTCCCGCCTGGCCCATCTGCCCGAAAACGCTGGAGATGTTGATGATGCGTCCCCAACGCTGTTTGAGCATGGAGCTGATGACTTGCTGGATCAAAAGGTAGGCGGAGGTCAGATTGGTTTGGACAACGACGTCCCAGTCGGCTCGCTTCATACGCATCACCAGCTGGTCGCGGGTGATGCCGGCATTGTTGATAAGAATGTCGATTTTTCCGAATTGCGCGATGGCAGACTTGACGGCGGACTTGATCTGCTCTTCGTCGGCGACGTCGAGGGCGAAGGCAGCGGAGTGGCCGCCTGCGGCAGTGATCTCAGCGACCAGTTCGTTCAGCTTTTCCTGATTGCGTGCGGCGACGGCGACCGCCGCTCCTTCTTTGGCGAGACGGAGGGCGCAGGCGCGTCCGATACCTTGCGAGGCGCCGGTTACGAAAGCGACTCTTCCTGAAAGGGACATAACTTTCTCCCGAATCGTGAGGCAAAATGCGATAGAACGCGGAATTATACGCGGTGCGAGGGCTTGTCGGCGGGCCGAAGTGGCCAAATCAGAACATCGAGCCTTCGGGCAAAATGAAGAAGCGGAGCCGTCTGCGGAAGTTCCACGCCGGCAGCCGAGGCTGCGGTGTTCAACTTGAAATCGGCTTCGGCATCCTGCAGCGGCCACGGAAGATGATGGATTTCGCCGCGATACACGCGATTGGCGTGAGTTGTGTATAGGCAATAACGTTCGGTGAGCCAGCGGTCGATCGAGCCTCGAGCGTGAAGACGGATCTCGGAGACGGGACGGTAGGATCCGCGAAACTCGGCACAGGCTTTGCGCTTGGAGCTGCGGCGGGAAGACGAATAATGAATGATTCCATTATCCTCCGCGCAACTCATCGAGGCATAGAAGTAAGGTAGATAGTAAAACGTGCGCGCGGCCCAAACGGCGGGGTGATTAGCCGCGTCGAGGCTGAAAAAGTAAACGCCCGGCTTCCCGCCATACGTTACGTAAGTGCGAATATTCAATTCGGCGAAGGCCGAGAGTCCGGGCAGCGGCGGCAGTCCGCGGGCTTGGATTCCGCTCATGCGAAACGGAATGACTCCCACCCAGCACGCGCCGTCGAAAAAATCGAGCTCCAATTGCGCGGGAACAAGAGACCGCAGGTGATCGGCAGGAATCGGCCAGTGCGCAAAAAGCAAGTCATGCCAGGTCTGCTGCATGACCCACGCTCCCAGCGGCAAGGACCAGGGGCGGTGGTCCACCGAGTGCAGAAGAGGATGCACAAAACAGTGTAGCGCCCGGGAGTGGAGGACTCAGCAAAACCATTGCTAATCCACAATGGCGGCGAGTAACATTCACCCTCCCATGAAAAACAGTGCTGCTAATGTTGTAGTCATGCCGGATCCTTCCAATCGGAACTCTTCTTCGGATTCGTCCACTGGGCCGGGCCATCGATCGACGCAGCGCGGATCAGCTGTAGAAAAGCCGGCTGTCATCCATTCGGCTTCGCCTGACGCGGGAGAGGACGCCCGCACCGCACAGGCCGAGCCCTCTACCGAAGTTTTCGCCGTTTTTGGCGTGGAGCCGGAGATTCAGGCCTATGCGATGGCGAAATATTCGCGGTCTGCGCTGTCGATGAAGGAGTCGCTGCGTGAGATCAGTTCGCAGAAGGCGGAGAAGTTTCTCAACACCTTTTATTTCCAGTACGGGCACCGGTCGATTGCCGATCTGGCGCACATTGCCCTGGCGATCGAACGGCTGTCGATTCTGGCAGCGATCGAACTCGCGGATGAGCAGCGGTGGGACGGACAGGAACGGTCGACGCGCTATCAGGATTTCCGAAAGAGCGGATATTTCGTTCCTGATTTTGGTTCGGATGAAGAAGCGCGCAAGCTATATCGCGAGACGCTCGATTTTCTCTTTGCCGAGTATGACGCGCTTTCGGCGGTGATGACGGATTATCTGATCAGTATTACTCCCAAACCCGCCGACATGAAGCAGGAATCGTATGAGCGGACGCTGAAAGCAAGGGCATTCGACATTACGCGATATCTGCTGCCGCTGGCGACGAACACTTCGCTCGGTGAAATCGTCAATGCGCGAACCCTCGAAAATCAGGTTGCGCATCTGCTCTCGCATACGCACAAAGAAGTACGCGCGCTGGGCGAATCGTTGAAGAAAGCGGCGACGGGGGCGGCGTACAACGTAAACGCGGAGTCACTCCAACAATTGGTTGCGGAGATTCGTGCAGTGAATCCCGAGCTGGGCTCGAGGGCTGAAGCAGAACTGTTGCGTGAAGTTCGGGTTGCGCCCACGCTGGTGAAATATGCCGATCCCAATCCATATGAGGTGGAGACACGAAAGGAGTTGCGCCAGGCGGCGCGCGAGTTGATGGCGCATGAGCAGTTAGCGCCATCGAAGGCTTTTGTGGATTTGCTGGATGAAGAACCGCTGGAAATCGAGATCGCAACCACTCTGCTCTATGAACACTGCCATCATTCTTACCGGCAGATTCGGCAGGCGGTTCAGGTCGCAGGCGAGCGGCGGCGAAGGGAGATCATCGATCTGGGACTGCAGCATCGCGGCAAGCATGATGAGATGCTGCGTGCGTTTCGCGCCGGGCAGCAGTTCCGCTTCGACATTCTCATGGATATCGGCGGCTTTCGCGATATGCACCGGCATCGGCGCTGCATCCAGATCATGCAAGTCTCGACCACCCAGCATGGATACGAAATGCTGCTAGACATCGAAGACGCGGGAGTCCGTAGCCAATATGATGGCGTCATGCGGCGAGCTCAGGCTGCCGTCGAAAAATTAGCCGGGCGCGGGAAACCGGAGTCTGAAGAGAATTCTCAATACGCGATTCCGCTGGCGTTCAAGAAGCGAGCGCTCTTCAAGATGGATTTTGCCGAGGCGGTATACATTTCCGAACTCCGCACTACGCCGGCGGGGCATGTGTCCTACCGCAACGTCGCGTATGCGATGTATGAAGCCGTGGCGAGGAAGTATCCGGCGCTGGCGAAGTATTTCCGCGTGCACGACGTGACCGCGCCGGTGGATTTGCTGCAGAGGTGATGATGTGCGGGCTCTCCTGCGCGCGAAGTGACATCTACCACGGGGGGCACGGAGACACAGAGAAAATAGAGGCTAGCGAAGTATTCTTCGGGATTGGAGCTGGCCACCTTTATCTTTGTTGGCTCTGATTTTTGCACGAGCACCCGTGCACGGGCCACGCACCACTCATTGCCCAAATCGGAACGTTTTCCACCGCAATCTTGCTAATTCGCCTTTTCTTCGCTTTCAATCGCAGGTATAATCCGGCCAGACTAAGTGAGCACTTATTTTTCGTAATTTCCAAGGAGCCACTCCATGGCAGACGAGCGGGGCAAGGCGATCGACCTGGCGGTATCACAAATCGAAAAACAGTTTGGCAAGGGATCGATCATGCGGTTGGGATCGAAAGAGGCGATTGTGCCGATCTCAGTGATTTCGACGGGATCGATCTCGTTCGATGCCGCGCTGGGAGTCGGGGGATTTCCACGCGGACGGGTGGTGGAAGTCTTCGGACCGGAATCTTCAGGCAAAACCACGATTACGTTGCAGGTGATTGCCGAGGCGCAGAAGGTAGGCGGCATGGCCGCGTTCGTCGACGCCGAACATGCGCTCGATCCGGGATATGCGAAGAAGCTGGGCGTGGATGTAGACAATTTACTGGTTTCGCAGCCGGATTATGGGGAACAGGCGCTGGAGATCACGGAAGCCCTGGTGCGCTCGAATGCGATTGATGTGCTGGTGGTCGACTCGGTGGCGGCGCTGGTGCCGAAGGCTGAACTCGATGGCGAGATGGGCGACAGCCACATGGGATTGCAGGCGCGGTTGATGTCGCAGGCACTGCGCAAGTTGACGGGGACGGTTTCGAAATCGAGGACCTGCCTGATCTTCATCAATCAGATTCGCGAAAAAATTGGCGTGATGTTCGGCAATCCGGAGACGACGACCGGTGGCCGGGCGCTGAAGTTTTATTCGTCGGTGCGCGTGGACATCCGGCGCATTGCGGCCATCAAGGAAGGCGATATCGTTACGGGATCCCGGACCAAAGTGAAGGTCGTCAAGAATAAGGTTGCGGCGCCGTTCCGTGAGGCGGAATTCGACATTCTTTATGGGGAAGGCATCTCGCGCGAGGGCGATCTGCTGGACCTCGCGGTGAACAACAATATTGTCGAGAAGTCTGGATCGTGGTTCAGCTACAAAGGGGAACGCATCGGCCAGGGACGCGAGAATGCCCGCCAATTCATGAAAGACAATAAAGATGTGCTGGCAAAGTTGGATGCCGAGGTGCGAAAGGCGCTGGGATTGACAGTCGCGCAAGCGCACCCCGCGCCGACCAATGGCCAAGCGGCCGCAGTAAGCAGTGGAAAGGTCGCGACCATGCCCGAGGCCGCTGTTGCGAAAGCGCCTATCGTGGCCGCACGACGATAGCTGGCCCGGCCGGAGCGTTTTCTTACAGCATAGGCTTAAAGCCCGAGTCCCTTGCTTCGCCAGGATGACAATCGTGTGGGGAAGTCGAAATCGACTTCTCTGATTGCCATCTCTGCTCCCGCCCGCATAAAATCACTAAATTGCTTCCACTGACGTTCACTCTGCTGAACTGTTGTTCCAGTGAGGAACATTGAATAAGGGCACAGCGATTTATCCGGGCTCATTTGATCCGCCGACCAACGGGCATCTCGACCTGATCCAGCGCGGCAGTAAGATTTTTGAAGAGCTGGTGGTAGCGATTCTGCGCAACTCGGAGAAAGTTCCGATGTTCAGCGTAAACGAGCGGCTGGAAATGCTGCGCGAGTTGACCGCGGATTTATCAAACGTTCGGATCGATACGTTCGACGGATTAATGGTCGAGTATGCGAAATCGATCGATGCCATGTGCGTGCTGCGAGGGATTCGCGCGATTAGCGACTACGAGTACGAGTTGCAGATGGCCTTGATGAATCGCAAGCTGGAGCCAACACTCGAAACCGTGTTCATGATGCCGGCGGACAAGTATTCGTATGTGAGTTCGCGTCTGGTACGGGAAGTGGCGCAGGCGGGAGGGCCGGTGAAGGGGCTCGTTCCCGAGATCGTGGAACAAAAGCTGCGCGAAAAGCTGGATCCGGCTTACAAGTTACAGCAGCCGGAACTCATGGAAGTTCCCAGGAGAAGAAAAAAGAAGGCATGACGACGGCAATTACTGAAGCATTGAAGCTGACCGACCGCATAAATCGGATTGAGCCTTCGGCCACCATGGCAGTGGTGGCAGAAGCGGATAAGCTGCGTTCCCAAGGAATCGATGTGGTGGATTTTGGCGCGGGCGAGCCTCACTTCGCGACGCCGCAACACATCAAAGACGCCGCGATTGGCGCGATTCACGGGAATTTCACGAAGTACACCGCGGTGGCGGGCACGTCTGACCTTCGCGACGCCATTGCCCACCGGCACAACATCGACTTCGATTCCGATTATCGCCGCGAGGAGGTCATCGCTTCGACGGGCGGGAAGCATGCGCTGTTCAATGCGATTCAGGTGCTCGTCGATCACGGAGACGAGGTGATCCTGCCGGTGCCCTATTGGGTGTCGTTCAAAGATATCGTCCGCTACGCGGGCGGCGAATGTGTGTTGCTCGAAGCGGACGAAGGGCAGGGATTCCGCGTCACAGCGGAGATGGTCGCGCAGCTCATCACGCCGCGAACCAAAGCGATCATCCTGAATTCGCCGTCGAATCCCTCCGGCGCGGTCATGCGCGCAGAAGACATGACAGAAGTTGTGCGGCTGGCGCATCAGCGTGGCATCTGGGTGCTCTCGGATGAGTGCTATGTGTACCTTAACTACACGGGGAAAAATTTCTCCGTGGGAGCGCTGCGCGAATATAAAGACCGATTCGTTCTGCTGGGCTCGCTCTCGAAAACTTATGCCATGACGGGCTGGCGCATGGGATACGCGCTAGGGCCGGCAACCGTGGTGAGCGCAATGGCCAAGCTGCAGAGCCAATCGACTTCGAATCCGACGTCGATTGTGCAAAAGGCGTCGGTGGCTGCGCTCAGAGGGCCGCAGGAATGTGTGGAAGAGATGCGGCGAGAGTATATCGAACTGCGTGATCATGTTGTGCACGGTCTGCGTGCCATTCCGGGGGTAACCTGCACGATGCCGGAAGGGGCTTTTTATGCGTACCCCAATATTTCGGCATTTTTCGGACGTGGCGGACTAAAGTCGGCTTCGGACGTGGCGGGACGGCTTTTGCGCGAGGCGCATGTAGCCACGGTTCCGGGCGAAGGATTCGGAACGAGCGACCACATTCGCGTTTCGTATGCGACCTCCAAGGCTGAGTTAGACCGGGGCCTGGAACGGATGAACAGGTTTTTTGGGACGCTGTAGGACCCCTGCGACAGAGCATGCCGGATTTTCATAATTGGCTTTGGGAAGGGCACGGGTTTAGCCGCTGAGGTTCCGTAAGAGGGATATTCCTGAGAGCAGCTTGTTAAGGCCGTTCCGAGTGAGCGGTCTTTTTTGTCAGTACGGATTTGTATGTCAGACTTGTACCCATTGTTGATGCTTCCTGCGTTCGATCCACGCCCGTGGGGCACGCTGGACCTGTCACCGATTTATCCCAATCACAAGTTCTCAGAGAAGATCGGGGAAGCCTGGCTAAGTGGGGACGAGTGCAAGGTGAATAACGGACCGCTGGCGGGAAAGACTTTGGCCGACTTGAGCCGGCAATACCAGCGCGAATTGGTGGGCGATGCAGCGCGTGATGCGAAGCGGTTTCCCCTGCTGCTGAAATTTCTGTTTCCACACGAGAAGCTTTCCGTGCAAGTGCATCCTGACGACGAACAGGCAGCGCGCGTGGGCGAACCTTGGGGGAAAACCGAATGCTGGTATGTGGCTCACGCGAAGCCTGGGGCGCAGATCGCGCTGGGACTGAAACCGGGTGTGACCGCAAAGCAATTGGAAGCGGCCATTCATCAGCAACAGGCGGAAGAATTGCTGAATTGGATCAACGTTTATGCGGGCGACATGATTTACGTTGCTGGCGGGACGGTGCACACGTTGGGGCCGGGATCGGTGATCGTCGAGACCCAACAGCAATCGGATACAACCTATCGTTTGTATGATTATGGACGTCCGCGGGAATTGCATCTGGAACAGGGCATCGCCGCGGTGAGAGAGACTACGCGCGCAGGGAAAGTTCTGCGGCCGGCACCTGTAGCGTATCACGGAGGAAAGACTCGGCAGGCGGTATTGATAACGGCTCCGTATTTTGTCGTGGATCTGTTCGAAGCAAAAGGGCCGATCGAGCTTTCGACCTGGGCGGACGGGGGAAAGAGTTCGGTGCAGATTCTTGTTGCGGTGGAAGGCTGTGGAGTGCTCGAGTCGCGGGGAGCGGAAGCCGTGACTTTTGCGAAAGGGGACGCGGTGGTAGTGCCTGCCTCTATTGGCGAGTTCGGCGTGCGACCGCAATGGACGCTTGAGTTTCTGCGCGCCTATGTGCCAGGAAAGTCGCTCCCCGAGCCGGAAACGAGAATGTAGAATTTCGACTTAATCGTTTGAATCCGAAAGAAATCCGTGACAAAGAATTTTAATTTTTATCCCGTGATTCTGGCCGGAGGGCGGGGAACGCGTTTTTGGCCGCTGAGCCGCAAGAAGCGCGCCAAACAGTTACTCGCGCTTGATGGCAAACAGACGATGATTCAGCAAACCCTGGAGCGTCTGCGTCCGCTCGCCCCTGCACACCGATTCTGGGTCATCACCAATGACGACCTTCGCCCCGCGATTGCGAAACAGTTGCCGAAAGTGCCCAAGACACAACTGCTGGCCGAGCCCGTGGGACGCAACACAGCGCCAGCTATCGGATTGGCCGCATTTCTTCTGTCGCGCGAAAATCCCGCGGCCGTGATCGGAATGTTTCCTTCGGACCACGTGATCGCCGACGAAAAGCGCTACCGTGAAACACTGCTACGGGGAATTGCAATCGCGGCGTCGGGGGAAAACATTGTGGTTCTGGGGATTCGTCCCAATCGGCCGGAGACCGGGTACGGGTACATCGAGGCCGGCGAGGCCAGCGAAGGCGCGCTGCGCGTGCGCCAGTTTACCGAAAAGCCGGACGCGGCGAAAGCAGCGCAGTTCCTTGCGGCGGGGAATTATTTCTGGAACAGCGGCATATTTCTTTGGAGCGCGCGCACGCTGGCGAATGCGCTCAAAGAGCATCTGCCAAAGACTGCGCCGCTGCTCGAAGAGATCGCTGATTCTTTCGGCACGCGTAAATTCGCGGCGACGTTCCGCAAGTTATATCCCAAGTGCGAGGACATCAGCGTAGACTACGCTGTGCTTGAGCCGCGATCGGCGAAGGGCGAAAAAGATGGGAAGATATTTTGTTTGCCTGCCGATTTCGGATGGAACGACCTCGGTTCGTGGACAGCGTTGCATGAGCATCAGACAGCAAAAAGCAAGCCGCCAGAGGGCAACTTGCTCGCGGCAGCAGGCATTTTCCTGCTGAATGCGCGCGGAAATTATGTCTATGCTCCCGGGAAGTTTGTGGCTGCCGTCGGTGTGAACGATTTGGTTGTGGTGGAAACTCCCGATGCACTGTTGATTACCACCCGGCAGCACGCGCAGGATGTCGGCAAGGTCGTGAAGCACTTGGACGAAAAGAAGCTGCATAGGTTGACTTAGTTTGAGGCCTGAGGCCTGAGGCCTGAGCCCAGAGTCCTGAGTCCCGAGGGTGACCAGCGATGTGTTTGCGGAGAGCGCAAGGCTTACGTTTGAAGCTCATTACTTGATGATGGCAGCACCGATTAAATTCGGCACCGATGGCTGGCGCGGCATTATCGCGGACGATTTTACTTTCGAGAATGTTCGCCGAGTAGCCGGCGCAATCGCTTCCTACGTCTTGAAGGATGAAGATGCAAGACGCGGCGTGGTCATCGGCTATGACGCGCGGTTTGCGTCGCCGCAATTTGCGCAAGCCGCGGCGGAAGTGATCGCGGATGCGGGAATTGCCGTGAAGCTGGCCAACGATTACACGCCGACTCCGGCCGTTTCCTATGCCGTGAAGCATCAGGGCGCCGCCGGCGGAGTGATGGTTACCTCCAGCCATAACCCATGGAACTGGAACGGGGTGAAGTTCAAGGCAAAGTTCGGCGGCTCCGCCACGCCTGCGATCATGAAGCGGATCGAGGAGGAGCTTGCCGCCGGAACCATGCCGAAACATGCGAAGGCAACCATTGAGGAAGTCGACCTCAAGAAGCCTTACATCGCCGCGGTCTGTGCCTTTGCCGATATGAATCTGATCGCGAAAACGAAATTCAAGTTTGCCGTGGACGCCATGTATGGGTCCGGGCGCGGCGTTCTGTCTGGAATCTTTGCGGAATGGGGAGTGCAATACGTTGCCATTCGGCAAGAGCTTAACCCGCTTTTTCCTGGAATCAATCCCGAGCCCATCGAACCGCATACGGCAATACTGCAAGAAACCGTGGTGCGAGAGAAATGCGATGCCGGTCTTGCTACCGATGGCGATGCCGACCGCATCGGGGCCGTCGCCGAGGATGGGAGCTTCGTCGATTCCCACAAAATTTTCTGCGTCCTGCTGCGCTGGCTTCTGGAACGCAAGCGATGGCCCGGAGACGTGGTGCGGGCATTTAATACGACGCGAATGCTCGACCGCATCGCGGCAAAGTATGGACGCAAGCTTCACGAAACATCGATCGGCTTTAAGTACATCGCCGATTTGATGATGGAGCACGAAATCCTGATCGGTGGAGAAGAATCGGGGGGCATCGGATATTCGCGGTTTCTTCCGGAACGCGATGGAGTTCTGAATGGCCTGCTTCTGGCGAATGTGATGGCGGAAGAAGGCAAGCCGCTGGGGCAGTTAGTGGCCGATCTGCAGCATGAATTCGGAGCGCATTATTATGGGCGTCGCGATCTGCATATTCCCGAGGAAGTGAAGCAGCGTGCGATTCAGCGGGCGCGATGGGATGGAACGCAAGCTCTCGGCAGTTACAGAGTCGTACGCAAAGAGCACAAAGACGGAGTGAAGTTCTTCCTCGATGCGCCGACAAATGGAAATGGGGCCGAAGCCTGGGTTCTGTTTCGCGCATCCGGAACGGAGCCACTCTTGCGGCTTTACGTCGAGGCTTCGTCGCGCGACTTGGTCAACGCGTTGTTGAGAGTTGGGGAAAGTTTTGTTTCGAACGCCAGTTAAACTGAGCTGTTCGATACGCAACACTATGCTCATGCATCAAACCTGAAGATGGCAGCTGACCCAATCAACCTGCAGAACGACACGCCTGAGGCGCGACGATACAATCGCGTCCGGCGATGGCTGGGCATTGCCGACTTTGCCATCGGCTTTATCTTCCTGCTAGTTCTGCTGGTGACCGGTTGGACGGGGTCGTTGCGTGACGTTGCCTATCGTATCGGCTTTAACAACTATTCATTGTCGCTGTTCTTCTACCTGCTGCTTTTGCTCGCGATCAGCCGAGTGCTCGGTTCCGGTCTCGACTATTACGGGTATCGCCTGGAGCGCCGCTACAAATTGTCGAACCAGAAGTTGCGTTCCTGGGCTTGGGACGAATGCAAGGGTTTTCTGGTAGGGCTGGCCCTCGGGACGATCGTGGTCGAGTTGTTGTATTTCACGATCCGGCAGTGGCCACAAAACTGGTGGCTGCTGGCGTGGGCGCTGTTCATGGTGCTGTTTGTGGTGATGGCGCAACTTGCGCCCGTAGTGCTGTTTCCCATCTTCTACAAGTTTGAACCGCTTGATGATGAGGAGTTGCGACGCCGTCTGGTTGTGCTGAGCGAGCGCGCAGGAACCCGCGTGCGGGGCGTTTATCGCTGGCGGCTTTCAGAAAAAAGCAAGAAGGCGAATGCGGCGCTGACAGGTTTAGGGGCGACCAGGCGAATCATCCTTGCGGACACTTTGCTGGATCACTACACGCCTGACGAGATTGAAGCGGTCCTGGCGCACGAGCTCGGCCATCAAGTGCACCGGCATATCCTGAAGAGCATGTTCGTGCAGGCGGCGATTACGTTCGTCGGATTCTTTTTGGCGAACTGGGTTCTGCATTACGCCATTGATCATCACATGTTCGAGGAGCTTTCTGATTTCGCGAACCTGCCGCTGTTGGCGCTGGTTTCGGTTGTGCTTTCTTTCTTGCTCATGCCCGCGTTGAATGCGTACTCGCGCTACAACGAAAGACAGGCGGATCGTTATGCGTTCGAATCCATTTCAACGATTGAGCCGTTCATTTCTTCGATGAACAAACTGGCAGACCAGAATCTGGCTGAGCGGACGCCCTCAAAATGGGTGGAGTGGTTTTTCCATTCACACCCGTCGATCTCCCGGCGCCTGGAGGCGGCGCGGACGTGGGAGCAAGCGCAGAGTGTTGCGCACCATTAAATCTCACCTGCTTTAACGGCCTCCGAGAATCTGAATCACTCTTTCCAGATCTTCCTCCGTATCGACTCCCACGCTGTCGTATGGAGTTTCTGCAACGAAGATCGGCATCCCATTTTCCAGAAATCGAAGCTGCTCCAGGCGCTCGACCTTCTCGAGTGCAGACTCAGGCCATTTGATGAAGCAGTCGAGAGCGGCTTTTCGGTAGGCGTACAGTCCGAGGTGCTTGAAATATTTCGGATGCGATCGATCCCGATCGAAAGGGATGGTTGCGCGCGAGAAATAAAGCGCTCGTCCGTGAGAATCAGTAACAACCTTCACGGCGCTGGGACTTGGAATGTCAGCCTCAGCCGCTGCGGTCATCAGAGTTCCGACCTGCGCTTCGGGATTTTCCATTACCCGCAGCAGTGCGGCTATGTGCTCCGGAAGAACCAGGGGCTCATCTCCCTGCACGTTGATGTAAACATCCGCAATTTCTTGCTGCGAAATCTCGTGCACGCGTTCGGTTCCGCTGCGGTGATCGGGAGAAGTCATGTGAACGTTCCACGAGTTCGCGCGGCACACGCCCATAATTTCATCGGAGTCGGTGGCGATAATGACATCGGCAAGCAGAGGTGATGACCGAACCGCTTCATACACGCGGCCGATGAGGGGCTTTCCCGCAATATCGCGCAGCATCTTGCGGGGCAGTCGCGTCGAGGCAAGACGTGCCGGAATCACGGCGAGAGCTCTCACGGTTTTCTCCAGCGGAACATTTGTCAGTGATTCTGCGAGCTACTTCAGATCGAGAGCAGTTGGATGGCGCGGCTGGTAGATGCCAATGCGGCTGCCGCTCGGCAAAGCGATCGTCGTGGTCACGCCCCAAGGCGCGGTCTCGATGCTGGAACACTCTACGTTTTTTCCCTTTAGCGAAGCAACGAATGCCGCAAGGTCGTCGCACATGAGATATAAGACTGCGCCCATCAGCGGCTGACCGGCATGGCCGCCGCTTTCGTGAGAAGCTGTTTCCCCCAGCGGATGAATTCCAGCCTCGGCCGGGGACATGGCAAAGATCATCCATCCATCGCCGGCGTCAACATAACGGAACCCGAGCACATCGCGAAAAAACTCCCGATCTGCTGCCGCGTCCCGGCTGTAAAGCAGCATGTGAGTTCCGATAATCATGCGGAAAGTATATCTGTATTTGCAGAACTTACTGAGTTGAGCAGATTCAAACGCACGACTCCATCCCTTACAGCTCTTGGGAATGATCTGACTCCACATTAAAATCTGGTGGCGGCGGTTGGACTCGAACCAACGACCTACGGATTATGAGACCGTCGCTCTAACCACCTGAGCTACACCGCCAGATTGAATACTGCTTTTACGAGGATAATGCCCCTAGTGCAAGGATACGACATGAAGCGGAGTTTCTGCCCTTGATCTTGGGGAGAACATCTTGCCATGCTACGCGGCTTTACGAGGCTGGCCGCTCCAGCAAGACATATCTCAATGTTTCCAATAGCGCCTCAAAGATTGTAGACGTTAAGCTTGAAAGCGTACAAGTCGCTGGGTCGCGGCGATCCCCCCGCTCTTCCGGTCGCCCTCGAAGTTCCTTCCGCCTCCCTGATTCGGCCGCCCATACATTCCCTCGGACCTGCTTCCTTTCGCCTATTAAGGCTCAGAGGCCCCAACTTCATAGTCGTTTAGAATTCACAGCGTTATGCGTCGGCGGCTAACAGAAAACTCGCGAACCTTGCAAGTCTGGCCCTATGGGGTAGGAACTTGAATATTGGAAACGATGTTCGAATAGCCGCTCTCTTCATTGCGCGCATTGACGGCAGTCGTGGCGTAGCAGTACGAAGCGCCGCCCGCGACTCCGGCATCCGTGTAGGTGGTACCGGTATTGAGCAACGAGTTGATCTTGGAGAAGGAACCGCACGAGCCTGAAAACGACGCGCGATAGACATTGTAGCCTGCGATGTTCGGCGAAGTGCTGGCTTCCCAAACCAGCCTCACACTGTAAGTAGTAGCGGCGATTCCCGTCCCGCTTAGGATCTCTGCAATCGAGGCAGTTTGAGCATTGCTGGTGAAGGTAAGGGATGCATTCGCCGCACCAGTTTTTTCTGGAGTAAAAGTCACCGTGAAAGCAACGCTGTGGCCTGCAGTGACTGTAGCCGGCAAAGACAGTCCGCTGAGAGAAAAGGCGGAATTGTTCAGACTAGCGGTGGTAACTGTAACGTTAGCTCCGCTCGCGCTGAGGCTGCCTGATGCCGTGTTGCTCGTTCCCACGGCGACCGAGCCCAGAGCAATTGTGGCCGGAGTGATACTGAGCTGCCCAACGGTCGTGGTGCCGGTGCCGGAGAGCGCAAGGTTTAAGGTTGGATTCGTTCCATCCGACTTAATCGTGACTGTACCACTGGCAGCGCCGCTGGCTTGAGGGGCAAATGTGACAGTGAATGTTGAGGTCTGCGAGGAACTGAGGTTCAATGGCACCGAAATTCCACTGAGTTCAAAAGCATTCCCGCTGAGCGAGATTTGAGAAACGCTTACAGGCGTTGCTCCAGTGTTGGTAATCGTCAAAGTCTCTGCCTGGTGCGATCCGACCTTAACGATGCCAAAATCCTCGCTGGCGGGATTCACCGCTAGCGTACCGGCTTGGCTGCTGCTCGAGGCTCCTCCGGCACTGATCCCCTGACATCCGATGAGAGAACCAAGGGCGATCGTCAGCAAAAGCCCTGCGAATCCCGGCCCCTGAGTTTTCGCGGAAAATTCTTTCCTCGTGGGCATTCTCATTTTGCACGAACTGTCTCGCGCTTGGCCACGCGCTTACCGATTGTGGCAAGGATGATTTGCTACCTAGGTTTATTCCCACTGTCCTAATTTCGGCAGACTTCGGAGGCACCTCGCCTTTTCTGCAGAAATTCCTTCGCATGGGGATAAGGCCAGGTTGTTTTGCAAAATACCACATCCGAGGCGATCTAGCTTGAAGAACGTTTCAGCTTGCGATTAATGAAAGGCGCTGTAGGAAACGAACGATGACTTGCAGAGATCAGGGCGCACGATGCGAGCTTTGAGTTTTCTGCTCTGAGGAGGGTATAGGATGACCTTGTTCCGCCTGACATCCAGGCTGATGTCAAGGTCCTTTCCCTCAGATCTTGTCAGCTCCTGAATCTCATCCAGAACGACCGTGTTGTAGTCGACGCAATACTTCTGCTGGCCAATGCGAAGGGAAAAATAAACGTCGAAGTCATGAATCCGCGGGTAGCGGGGTGTGCACAAGGGCATTACACGCAAGACACTGCGAACGCCGGAAACTTTGCCCGTCTCTCGCGCTGGCGATGCAGAAGCCTGGCCGAACATTGGCGAGGTCGCACAAAGAAGGCAACTCATCCCGAGTGTGATCACGTGGACGTGCCACTGTGCACGACGTTTCTCGATGTGAGCTTCAACCGCTTGGTTCTGATTGCTCACTGCAATCGTCCCTCATCAGTGCAAAGGTAACTATCGCGCATTTGGGCCTTTGCAGCAGTGACGCGGGTCACGTAACCCCCGTCAGGCTACTTCGCTTGAGATAACGCGCTACAGCAGAACGACTCGACCGTTTTCGCGCGGACCTCCACGTCTCGTAACTCGAGCTCGGTCAGCTTTTCGGCACATCCGGCAGCAATATTCTTTCCCATAGAGCAAAGAGCCTTGCGATAGTCGGAATCCTCCGTAGCGGAAGCTACATCGCCGATGGCTCGCAGCAGCCTCAGACTTACGGCAACATCCCCTTTTGCGTACAACCGAATCTGCTCGAAAGCCGACCTGAGGAGCCCTTGAAAGCCGATCCATGGAATACTCACCCGAAAGACTCCCGGTGGATCGAAGATAAACTGCTCCGCGGGTCTTCGAGAAACAAAGCGAATCAAGACCCGGCTCAATTGGTCGACGCAACTGATGGCGCTTGTCGGGTCATTCACAGCTGGCGAGATGGCCCGCAGTGCAATGTCCACCATCTGCAAAACTCCGAACTCAATATCCTGTTGGAGAGTTCTAGTCGGTCCGATGTCAAATGCAGCCAGAAACTCCTTGGCGGCTTGCTCTGTAATGCGTTCCGGCTTCGAGGCCAGCAGAATTGGGATTCCGGCGGGAACGAAGTGCCCCACTCGCCGCGGGCAATGCACTTGCACGTGGTACGTTTTTGTCAAATCAATCAGTCTCGTCCGGTCGACGTAGCGAATATATCCG
The DNA here is from genome assembly GCA_035523795.1 of Verrucomicrobiia bacterium. Lineage (GTDB taxonomy): Bacteria > Acidobacteriota > Terriglobia > Terriglobales > Acidobacteriaceae > Sulfotelmatobacter. The sequence continues at coordinate 30,391 of DATKQB010000039.1, forward strand.
GCGGTTTCATTGACGACCGCGGGCTTCCAGGAATTCAAATCTACATAATAGGAGCTCGCCATGCGGGGATAACGTTGTAGCTCGGGCATTAGATCATCGATAACGGCTTCGGTTTCAGAGGCAATTCGATCCACAATCTGGTTCACGCTGATCGCCTGTGAAATGTGGTGAATGAAAAAAAGCAACAGGCAGACGCACGCAAACGCCAGTATCATCGCGCCCATCACGGTGACTACCGGCGAGAACGCATACGGGACGGATCGCGCCGCCGGCAGAGCTGCCATGCAATAAGAGAATGTTCCCAGGAATACGCCAAGCGTCCACTGAGTTACACGGTCCCTCACAAAACCTGCGAGAATGCGTGGAGAAAACTGCATCGAGGCAAGCGTTAGCGTCATCAGCAGAATCGCGAATACGATCGAGACAACTGTCATGATTGAAGACGCGATCGCTCCGAGAATCACCTGGGCAACTTGCGGATCAGCGTGAGATGGGAAAAGTGTTTTCGGGACCCAGGCGCTGACACTGGGGAACATCTCCTCAGCTTCCGAAAGTAAGGCGCCTGCAAAGCCCAATACCAGCGTGATCGTCAATGGACGGACGAGGAAGCCGCCACGCAAGTTGTACATCACATGGCGGAACAGGAGTGGCAGACGCTTGATCATGAGACTTTCCGGACTGCTGGCAGAATAGGACAACCCTCACCCCGAGGCAAGGAAAGTCGGAAAGAACAGACGGATTTACGGTTTGCGGTTCATCAGAAGTTAGGCAATCACTTCCGAGTTGCGGCAATCCAACTGAACTTCCTTCTCTGATTGGACAAGGTGCCTTGCGAGACAGATTCCCCCTGTTGTGAGCGGGTTGACATCCTCCCATATTTCTGCAATTATCAAAGTATGCAAGCTCAAGCCAGGAAATCTACTGAGCAGATCGCGAAATACGCGGAAATGTTCTCCGCTATGGGCACGGAAGCCCGGCTCCGCATCATGCAGTTGCTTTTGGCAGCGCACCCGGAAGGTTTGGTTGTCGGGGAGATTCAGGAGGAACTGGATATTCCGAACTCAACCCTCTCTCATCATCTCGATAAGCTCAGGAACGAAGATCTGGTTCAGGTCCGGCGCGAAAGCACTTTCCTACGGTACACGGCCAATACTACGGCACTTCAAGAAGTCTTACAGTTTCTCTATGCCGAGTGCTGCACTCGAAACAAGGCGTTGAAACCACGGGACATCGTGCATATTTGCAGATAGGGGATCCGATGAATTCTACGGAGATTAAGGAAGTCGTTAAAGAGAAATACGGCCACGCCGCCCTTCGCGTGAAAGCCGGAGGGAGTAGCTGCTGTGGGGCTGCCGCCGGTGGGATCGGTCAGTGCGATCCGATTACTTCCAATCTCTACGACAGCTCTCAAGCATCCCAAATTCCCGAAGACGCAATGCTCGCTTCACTTGGGTGCGGAAATCCAACCGCACTTGCACAGCTGAATCCCGGCGAAATCGTACTCGACCTGGGTTCAGGAGGGGGCATTGACGTTCTTCTGTCTGCGCGCCGTGTTGGTCCGACCGGAAAGGCGTACGGTCTCGATATGACCAATGAAATGCTCGCTCTCGCGAATGAGAACAAACAGAAGGCTCGTGCCGAGAATGTCGAGTTTCTGAAGGGCGAGATCGAGAACATTCCATTACCCGACAATTCCGTTGACGTGATCATCTCCAATTGCGTCATCAATCTTTCTGCCGATAAAGATCGCGTGTTACACGAAGCCTTCCGTGTTCTGAAACCGGGCGGGCGGTTTGCCGTGTCGGACGTGGTTACCCGCGGGCTGATTCCTGATGCAATCCGGCAGAAGGTCTTGCTCTGGGTGGGATGCATTGCGGGAGCGCTCGAGGAAAATGCATACAAATCGAAGCTGAAAGCGGCGGGCTTTGAGCAGATCCAAGTCGAGCCAACCCGCGTATATCGCGTTAATGATGCACGTGAGTTCCTCTCCTCTTCTGGAGTAGACATTGACGCAATTGCATCGCAGGTCGATGAGAAATTCATGAGCGCATTTATACGAGCGGTAAAACCTGCAAAAGCAGCTGCCAACACTTGTTGCGGTCCGACCTGCTGCGACTAGGGAATGTCAACATGGAAAAGCATTACAACGTTTTGTTTCTCTGTACTGGCAATTCGGCGCGCTCGATTCTGGCGGAGGCTATTCTGAGTTTCAAGGGAAGGCCGGTTTTCACTGCGTTGAGTGCAGGAAGTCATCCTACGGGCAGGGTTCGGCCAGAAGCCCTGCGCCAACTTGAACAAGCGCACATTCCTACCAACGGATTGAGGAGTAAAAGTTGGGAGGAGTTTTCCAAGCCGGGAGCCCCCAAGCTCGATTTCGTAATCACGGTCTGTGACAACGCTGCGAACGAAGTCTGCCCTGTATGGCCGGGGCAACCTCTAACGGCGCATTGGGGCGTTCCTGATCCTGCGGCGGTCCGTGGGAGCGAAGCAGAGATCGAGCGCGCATTTCGCGATGCTTTCTTTCTTCTGGATCGGAGAATCAGCCTATTTCTCTCTCTTCCATTCAGGGCTCTCGAAGGCATGGCACTCAAGCGCGAACTCGATAACATCGCGCAGTCTACATCGCCGGCGTCGCAAGAGAAGTGAGTCAAAGGATCGGAAATGAAGACGGGTAGCCGGCTCAAGTTTCTCGACCGCTATCTAACCGCCTGGATCTTCTCTGCCATGGCGATTGGCGTGGCTCTCGGTTGGCTGATTCCGGGAGTTGTGCCGTTTCTGAATCGCTTCAGCATAGGCACAACTTCCATTCCAATCGCAGGCGGCCTAATCGTGATGATGTATCCCCCATTCACCAAGGTCCGCTACGAAGAATTGCCTGAAGTCTTTCGCGATAAGAGAGTGCTTGGTCTGTCTCTCGTCCAGAACTGGATCGTTGGACCAATTTTGATGTTCGTGCTGGCGATCGTATTCCTGAGGAGCTATCCAGAATACATGGCTGGCCTCATCATGATCGGCCTGGCACGCTGCATCGCGATGGTTATCGTCTGGAACGAATTGGCTAAGGGCGACACTGACTACGCAGCTGGGCTGGTGGCGTTCAACTCACTTTTCCAGGTTTTCTTCTATTCGGTATATGCCTGGATGTTCATCACCGTTCTTCCCGCGAAGATCGGGTTGCAAGGCGCGGTGGTCAACGTATCTGTCGCAGAAATCGCGAAGAGTGTGTTTGTTTATCTCGGAATCCCTTGCCTGGCCGGCTTCGCAACACGCGTGGGCTTGATCCGCTCCCGAGGACGGGAATGGTACGAGCACAATTTCATTCCCCGCGTCAGCCCGCTCACCCTGATTGCTTTGCTGTTCACGATTGTGGTGATGTTCTCACTAAAAGGCGAATACATTGTCCGTTTGCCACTGGATGTCCTCCGTATCGCCATTCCACTGTTGATCTATTTCGTCGTGATGTTTCTAGTGTCTTTTTATATGGGCAGGAAGATGGGCGCGGACTACTCCAAAACAATCACGCTCTCATTTACGGCCGCCTCGAATAATTTCGAGTTAGCCATCGCTGTGGCTGTCTCAGTATTTGGAATTAACTCAGGAGCGGCATTCGCTGCCGTTATTGGACCCCTGGTCGAGGTGCCAGTAATGATTGCCCTGGTGAACGTGGCATTCTATTTTCAAAGTCGCTATTTTGCCGATCGCACTTCAATTACAGTTGAAACGCTCGGCTCTTGAAGACTGACGTAAGCGCCTCTGGCTATTTCTTCTTCGACCTCCGTCACATCCTTCTCGATATCACGCCGCTCGGCGTCAGGAGACTTTGGAGACTCGCCCGAGAGCTATCCTCAGACTCCGCCGCACAAATTGTGGAATTGGCATGACAACATGAGAGCGAACTCGCGGCTCATCCAAGGTTGATGTATTCACCGACCGTGCACGGGTGCCCGTCGTAGACGCGAGGTAGTGGAGGAGGCAAGCTAAGGCAGCAGGACCACTTCGTTTGTCATGACCGGCCGCCTCGGGGTAGCCGGTTCTTCTTCGCCCGATTCAGAAGCTCGAACCTGAATTTCCCAAGTCGCGTTGATACTTGGGCCAAGCGCTATTCATGAGACCTTTACTGGTTGTTCGCACGGCATACAAAGCGTTGTCACTAGTCCCAATGTAGAGCGTTCCATCTGGCGCCATTGCCGGGGACGTCACTGGATCAGCAGGCAGAGGAAGCTCCCAGAGTTTTCTTCCAGCCGCAGACAATGCCACCAACTTGCCCGCCGCAAAAACGTAGATTGCTCCATCGCTGCCCAGCACAGGCGCGGGTTGAATCGTGTTTTTTCACCGGAGCTCCGATCTGCACACGCCATCGCAATTCGCCGGCACTTGTGAAGCCAAACACTGATCCGTCAGTTGCACTTGCAATAATCGTTCCGTCAGATGCGATTACCGGCGATGCGATAAACTGCACACCCCGCAATGCGCCGGCATCGTAGGTCCACTTGAGCGCACCTTCCGCTGTTGTGGAGAAGTAGAGATTGTCTTCCGCATCCCGCATCAATGCGCCAGGAATATCATTCAGATCGATACGGTAGTCCATCAGACGAAGCCCGAACGATCCAAAGCATAGATGGCTCCGCTGAACACATGAGCGAGGGCAAGCGGGAGGCCTTGCAGGAATCCACGTCACCGTTGGTGAGCGCATTCGGTGGGTTACATCTTTATGGGGACGCACTGCACGCCCAGCAGCAGTGGATTGACTTTCTCAAGTCGACCGCCGATGAAGACGGCCAGGCTTTCGTCCAAGCATACATGATCCTGGAAGGCATTTACGCAGAAGCAAAGGACTGGCATGGCACCGAACAAGCACTCATTCAAACGATTGATGCATGTGACAGAATTCATTCCCATCTCGCAGCTGGAAATACCGGCATTGACCCGACGGCTCCTCGAAACTGGGCTCAATATACTCTCGTGAGTGCCTACTACCTGGGTGGAGATACGGATAGCGCTCTCTCAAAGGCGGATGATTTCTATTCCGAATACTCGCAGAAGCAACAGCAAACTCCTTATCTCCTCCCGGTCGCCTATCATGCAAGTGACTTCGCCGCGCTGGCTCTTCAGATCGCGAAAGAATCCAAACGCCCAAATGCAATCGACTATTGGCGGAGGCGGGCGCCCGGCGGCATAAAAATCATCGCCCTCCATCCTTAGGGGCTTGTTGCGGCAAGCCGATCTCGTTCGGCTCTTGGTCACGCAGCCTCTGTCTTTCCGTGAGCTGCTCGTCACTGAGGCGCGCATCGTAAATCGAACGCTGATCAATCGAGCGGGATATCAGTGTTGAAATGCCGGCGATCAGGATCAGCGGCAAAACGAATGACCGGTCCCTGCCGGTAAGCTCCATGACCAAAACCACGGCCGAGATCGGACCCTGAGTGGTGGCGGAGACCACAGCGCCAGCACCGAGCAGCGCACAAAGTCCTGTAGGTACACCCGGCCAGAACGCGCTCCAGGCATGCCCCAACACAGCTCCGAGCAGAGCACCAAAGGTGAGAGATGGCGTAAAGAGTCCGCCAGGAACTCCGCTGCGCATGCACATGATCGTGGCCAGTGGCTTCAAGAGAAGCAGAGCTAACAGCGGTTGCATTCCAACCTGGCCGCCAAAAATCAGCTGCGAAAGATCTTTGCCGTTGCCAAGTATTTCTGGAAATCGCACGGAAACAATTCCCAGGATGCCGAGGACCACCGTAGGCGCTATGAATCGCTGCCATCCGTGGGGCTTGTTCTTATCCGCCCAGCGGACGAGCCGGACATAAAGGATGGAGCCAAAGGCGAAGATTGGAGCTGTCAGCATCACCCAGATGATCACAGAAGCCGAGAGGGGAAATGATGGAATGATGTAGGTCGGCGCGTTAGGCAGCGCCACCCAAGAAACTCCGGTGGCGATGATCGAGGCAAAAAGCGCCGGCAGAACGAAGCGCAAGGCCAGCTTGCCGCGCATCACTTCCAGGGCGAAAAGTGCGCCGCCTAGCGGAACGCCATAAGCTGCTCCCATGCCGGCTCCCGCGCCGCAAGCCACCAGCAGACGTCGCTGCTCGTCAGAGAGGTCTTCGGCATCTGCGAAGAGATTCGCGAACACCGCGCCGGCCTGTTTTGGTGCGCCCTCGCGGCCCATGGAGGCGCCCATACCAACTGCAAAGATCGACAACACCGCGCTGCCTAGAGTACGCAACGCCGGCATTCGTCCGGCATAGAACCAGATCGCCGCTGTTGTATCAATGCCGTTGCCGCTTGATAGCTGTTTGAGAATAAACTGCCCAACGCCGGTCAGAATGGCTGCTGCAAGCAGAACGACAAGATGTCTCGGCGCGCTGGCCTGACTCGCAGCAGCAAGTATGTTGGTGCCAGACCCGCGCCATGCCACACGCTGCACGATTTCCAGTAATCGTGTGAGCGCTGCCGCCGCCAATCCCGTGCTTATCCCGATCAAGCAAACAGCCAACCAAAAGCGCAGTGCGCCCGGACGCGCCAGCGTGGTGGGAATGGCTCCGCTGTTCTTCGCAACGGATGTCGGCATGCAGACCTATGCTAATGCATTTCGTTTATGACTTCCGGGATAGGATGTAGTTCGATATCCGCGGGAGGTTGCGCAATCCTAGGGTCCGAACGAAATTCCCTTGTGATTCTTCGCTATTAGCTTCCGCACAAGGAACTCCTGAAACAGATCTGCCACCGCGCTTCCGCCAATCCCGATGGCTGCGTTTTCGAACGTTAACGTCGCGCCGTGGCGATCACTCGCGGGATAGTAGAGATTCAAGATTCCGGCTCCTGCCAGGTGTCCGAGGACTCGCGAGTAATTCGGCTGCCAATGCCCATTGTCTCCTTTGCAAATCACGGCATTGGCAATTGCATAGAAAGCCCGTGATTTCGTGCTTCCGGCGCCTTTGTAAAAATACCGCGGGTCCTGCTTCAAGACCGACGCCAGTATGGCATCGCCAATAAACGTGCTGGTGACTAAATCGGCATAGTTGGCTCCGTAGCGTTTCGCGTAACCCCCGGCCTCTTGCCCATACCCTCCGAAGGAGTTCTGTGCTTGTTGAACTCCCGCAATACCGGCCGCCAAAGTGAAGGTAAATGGATCGACGGAGGTCTTCCACGCCAGATCAAACTTCTGCCTGAAATCAAGCGGAGCCGCGTTCGGCACGAAGCTGACGTAGAAATCGGGAACGATTCCCAATACACGCTGCTTCTCTTCAGTCTTGATCTGCTCCTCGGCTATTTCGACTTCCGGCAGCCCCACCTGGACGGTTGTGCGCGCCGTCGCGATATTCAACATAATGGGAGGAATCTGTTCGATTTCGCCGGGACGCAGGACACCGGAAAATCCCTGCGTCGCAAATCCGTTAGCGGTAATAGTCAGCTGGAACGGGCCAGGGACAAGGTCGCTGAAAGAAAACTCGCCTTGATCGTCTGTCAATGCCGATTGGCCGGTCGTTTTCTCGTCCTTAAGCTGGACTGCGGCTCTAGGCACAACGGCTCCGGTCGAATCAATTACAGTGCCGCTGATTCTCGCTGGGGCGTTGGCTTGCTGACCAGTAGCAGTTACCTCTTGCGAAGCAACTACTGCCTTTGTGGTCTGCCCTGAGCATGAGGCAGACCACGCCAAACTGAAAGCCGCAATGATTGCGATCCGAATGTTGACGCGCCAGGCCATACAAATAGTCGAGAAGTATTGTATGGTCGCGCTCTGGCAAACTCAGAGCGGCCACGTTCACATCAGATGCAAGCGTAACGGTTGCGGGATGGAAGGTAAGACAATTGTCTTTTTCTCAGGAGGGCAACTCCTGCACCGCTCGATAGCCTTGGTCGATTGCCTGATCGGTATAGGCAGCCGCGGCGGCGTCAGAATTCGCAATGGTAATGCGACCGAAAGGCCGGCGCGCGATATCACACGGCCGCTTCCCCTCCGGCCAATCGGGATCCCAAAGCGGGTTGTACTCGTAAGCGTAGCCGTGTGGCCATCGATTGACGGTAATCGCTTCGATATCGTGAGCGGGATCGAAACCTCCGCCCCCTAAGACCCGCGCCAGCTGGTCGCGAATATTTCGTTCAAAAGTCTCAAACGGAGTCGCGAGCAACTCGTAGTGTCCGGCACGTTGCTGCTCCCTCGCAGAAAGTCCGGGCGCACATGGAGTGCGCAGCATGTGCACCAGAATCGGTTGGCCCGGAGATTCTGAAGACTTGTATTCCCCGATGTTTACGGCTAGATCCAGATTCAATGACGAATGATACATACCCGGGCAGGACACGCCCCTGACTCCGAGTTTGTGAAAGGCCGTCCAGTTGCGAAGGCCAACTACCGTGTAGACCAACGGCACTTTCACTCCATAATGCAGCGCTTCCTTCTGCTCAGCAGGCAAGTCTGGACAAAGATACGGAATGACCATATTCCAACAGGCCAGCACCGCCCCCTTCCCTCTCACACTGTACGCTTTCTTATCGCTGCCATACACGACCTCTACTTGTTTGGCGGAGCGCGAATCGCCCACGTGCCTCGCGAGCACGGCGGTGCTGTTCAGGCGTATGCGAATAGGCGAATCTTTGTGATCGAGGCGGCCGTAGTCGATCTTCGAAGTGACCATGTCCTCGGCACTATTCCCCGGAGCAGAACCTGGAACCAATGACCGAACCAGCAGGCGAGCGATCGACGCATTGCCATCAGGAAAATGAAAAAAGTATTCCTCTTGCGGAGTCACCTCTCCCAACGCAGTGAAGGTCAGTCCCTTCGAGGGCACCCGGTCCAGACCCATTCCTTGGAAGCCGGGAAAATGGATGGCCCAGCAATCCAGAGCAGGCACCGCGTCGATCCCAATGCCATACAACCCATGGGTGCGGGTCTGGTAGACAGGGATCACGTCGGGATGAGCTTTGACAACCTTCAACAGGAAATCCTTGTAGCTCATTTTGGACAGTCGGGCTTTCTTCTCTGCCTGCGGCACTCCCTCCATGTAGTCGACTTGACCCTCCTGGATGCGAGCGATATCGCGCTGTGCATCGGAAGACAGCGGCGTCCGCGCCAGAAAGTCTGCCCACTTACCTGACGCCCCTTGCAGACCGTTGAAACCACCGGGCGGGTTTGCGACCAGGCGCTCCGCTCCGAAAGTCTCTTTGTCGAAGAAGTAAGCAGATCCAAGACCATCGTATACGTGATTGTGTGCGTACTTCTTTTGGAACGCCGGGGGATCGATGCCCAGCTCCGTCATCAGGCCGCGCGCTTCTTTGCTGTAAGGGAAGGGAGATTCAATCGCGAAAGTTCCGCCATTGGTGAGCAGCATTCGTCCGGCGACATGAAATTCATTTCTCTTGGCGTGTCCGCCGAAATCGTCATGATTGTCCAGAATGAGAATGCGAGAAGAAGATCCAAGCTGCCGGCGATAAAAGTAGGCTGCGGCCAAACCACTGATGCCGCCGCCGACCACAATCAGGTCGTATTCCTCGCCAGTTTCTATGGTTTTCCCGGCGTCTTGCCAGAAAGTTCCGTCACGCAACGCGTGAGCCACTTCAAAAGAGCCAGGATGGCTTCCGCGCATCCCCGTCAGCGTCGGAGGATAGTAGCCCGGACGATCCTGAGCCGGAGACGGAACGGCTGGAGCACCAAGCAGCGACGCAAGCCACGGACTGGCGAGGGCCCCGCCCGCACCAATCGCGATGCCATTCAGGAAATCTCGGCGGGTGATGCTGCGGTTCATGCCGAGCTCGTGATCCCGCGATGGACTGCGTTTGCCATTAGTGATATCAGTCATATGCTTCTATGCACCTTGCAGCGGTGCATAGAACATGCACACCGTTGCGGATGAAAGTGTCTTTCCGATTCCAGCAGGTTACTATAATTCCGCAATGTTCGAGAAATAACGGCGACATGCCAGGAAAATGAAACCTCACTATGAGTCCATCTAGGCGGGGAGGCTGGCATCCCCGACCTTGCCATGGCAACAAAACAGATTCAAATCAGGCCAACTGCAACTCAACCCATCGCGTCTATCAATGGACGCGTCATGCTAACGGGTTCCGGAATGCATACTTGTCGCTACGAATATTCAGTCATTCCGAGGGAGAGCTTTAATGGGCAGTAGCAAACTTCAGGGGGTAAGAATCGCGATTTTGGTGAGCGACGGATTTGAGGAACTGGAGTTGCTCGAACCGCGGCAAGCTTTTGACCGCGATGGAGCAGCGACATTCGTAGTCTCTCCCGCCAAGAATAAAGTCGTCGGAATGAACCAGGAGCATGGAAAGAAGGAGGTTCCTGTAGACATACCCTTGCAGACTGCGCGGCCAGAAGATTTTCATGCGCTGTTCCTGCCTGGAGGCGGCAGGAATGTTGAGCATTTGGCAAAGAATTCAAAGGCAGTGCAGTTCGCAGAAGACTTCGTGGTGGCATCCAAGCCGGTAGCGGCAATCGGTGAAGGGATAGCGGTTTTGATTCCCGGCGGAACTCTGCGCAACAGGAAGGTGACTTGTCCTGTTTTCCTGCAAGAAGCGCTCAGGAAAGAGGGGGCAGGCTCTGTAGACCAGGACGTTGTCTGTGATTCCACATTGATTACTGCCCGTGGCCTCGAAGATATCTCTGCCTTTACTCATGCCGTGACTCGCATACTGGCCGATCTCCGATCGCACTCTAGTGAAATGCGGAGATCCGCCTGAGACTGCTGCTGTCCGGTCGACAACAAGGCAGGAAGAAACGCAATCCGCTCTGATGCAGGAAGCGCCCTACTAGAAGGACCGTATTGGTGCCCAGACTTTCCAACCCTAGACTGAATTTGAGTGATTATAGGCGGACAGCACTCGAAGAGCGTGGGAACATGCGCGCAAGAAATCCGATCTGGAGGTTCGTTCGTGAGCAATCCTGAAGCGATTCGTGTTGAACCGGATCGCAGAGTTTCTTCCGTGATTGGCGATCTGATTCATGAGATGGACCAATTCTTTCGCACCCATATTGAGCTCTTAAAAGCAGAGATGAGGGAAAAGTTCCCGCATCTGCGCAATGCCGTGTTGTTGACTTTCGGGGCCACTCTTTTCCTGGTCACCGGGTATCTCTTCCTTGCACTGGCTTTGGTCGTTCTGATCGCGTCAGCTTTCCCGGCGAACGTCTATCGCTGGTTTTTTGGCTTTCTCATAATTGGCATTTTGACTGCAGGATTTGGAGCAATCGCCGCCTTCTTGGCAAAGTCAGAATTCGATCCCAAATCCATGCTGCCTCGAAGAACCCTTACGGTTTTGAAGCATGACAAGGATTGGATCAGAGAGGAAGTCTCCAATCGATGGACGGCCCGCGAAACTACGGCATCACCGAGCGGTGAAACGAGGCACATCTGAATCGGTGTGCACAACTGGCCGCTTCACTCCGGAGGACGAATGGCAGCCGATCAGGATCATAACCTGAATCAACAGACAAAAAACCCCGAATACATCGATCACCCGCGGCAGGCATTTTTATGGTGGTTTGTGTGGATTCCTGCCATCATTGTCGTGATCCTATGGATTGGCGGCTGGACTTTCGGCAACTACGGAGGGCCCTGGAGCAGTAAGCCGAAAGCGGAACAACCAAGGATCAGCGATCCGTTACCATCCTGAGCTGCGACCTAAGACTCTGTTAGTGACAGTTGACCTGCATCAATGCTCTAGAGACAAACAATCGTTCTCTCTACGCATTGAATGGTTATACTTGCCAGTAGTGTCAGGGAACGTTCACTTTGAGTCTCTTTTCTCTTCCTAATTGATGGTTATCGCTGGTTGCGAGCGCGACGCGCACAACGTGCCAGCCAGGAGATAGATGTTCAAATCTCCAGGTCTTCGAAGTGGTGTTCTGAATCGCGCCATTGTCCAGTCGATATTGAATGTGACCCTCGTCAATTCTGGGTTCTCGCTCGACAGCGGGATTTACGATCTTGAAACCGTCCGTTTGTACTTCGATGACGGCACGGTGATTACTCGCATTCAATTGTGGCTGTACTAGTTTGGCGATTAGTAATGGTCCCATCCCAGCTTGGCCCGCCAGAGTTGTACGATCTGGCAGCCGGTTTACCGGCGAACCGGTCGCCGGCGGTTCCTTCCATTGGGCGTTCGCTGCCAGGCAAGCAGCCAAAAAGAACCAGGTCGCACAAAAACCAACACAGTGACGAATAGGAGGAGCCTTCAAGCTTCACCCCGAACATTCAGTCTACGAGGAATCGATTGGATGCAAGCTTTTAGAATTGGCAGTTGAAGATTTCTTTCTAATGCTGTATTTGTCGCGCGCAGACGGCTCTGCTGCGATGGACTGCGCTCGATACCGGGCTGCTTCCACATCATCAGCAAAATGATTCCGACCATAAGAATTACCCCTAATATCGCCAGCAGCGCGGCAATAGCCGCACCGGTAACTGCATCTTTCGATTCCATGCCATCCCCTTCTCGTCGGGTTCATGCAGGACTGCTTTGCATGCCGTGCTCCCCAAATTGCCGCCGCCTCATTTTCCGGGCACCCTGAGAAAACCGCGGGTCAAATAGTCGCCCATCGTCAAAACAATCAGCAGAGTCAGCCAGATGGCGCTTGCTGCGGCCCAAATCCAGATCGTTCGCTGCCTCTCATAACGCAAATGCATGAAAAAAGTGACTACTAGCCCCGCCTTTGCTGTCGCAATAAGAAAGGCGACTACAGTACTCCAACTGCCCAGGTTAATAAAAGAGATTCCTCCGGTTAGGGCCGTAAGGCACATAAGTGCGGCCCAGATCAAGATATACATCTTCTTGGGAGCTACCTTCTCAGTCATATCGCTCTTAAACATGCGTGTGGCCCACCAGATAGAGCATGGGATATAGGAATATCCAAACAATGTCGACGAAGTGCCAGTACAAAGCAGCATTTTCTACTGGATTGTGATATTCGGGCGTGTATCGACCTTTGTAAGCGAAATAAATAATGAAGCCTAGGATAGAGATGCCGATCACCATGTGCAGCGCGTGAAAGCCAGTCAAGAAGAAGTAAAGGACAAAGAACATCTCAGCGTGCCGCGGATCGGGCCCATCCCATTGAAAGGAGCGTGTCGGCACCTTGTGGTCGAGATAGTGCTGGTAGTACTCATAGCCCTTCACTCCGAGAAAGCAGACCCCTAGGAACATAGATATGGCCAAGCACCCGATCAGCGCCTTTCGCCGGCCTTCACGGGCGGCGTGCACGGCCAGAGCTACGAACAAGCTGGCAGTAATCAGCAAAGCCGTATTCAATGTGCCAGCGACAAAAAGCATGTGAACACTGCCCGCCTGAAAGGCGGCAGGATAGGCGTCGCGATAAGCCACGTAGCCGGTGATCATGCCTCCGAAGAACATCACCTCCGTCGCCAGGAACACCCACATGCCGAGTTTGGCCGCCTCCCTTTGCTGCTCGAGATCGGCAAAATGTCCATGCAGAGAATGCTTGTCCACAGCCTCCCTGATTGACACAGCCGTAGCTTGGCTAATGTTGGACAACGGTTTCCTCCCGTCGCATGTCAATGTCTTTCGGCAGCTCGTCGTAGTTGTATGCTTCCCAGGTCACGATGGGCGTCTCACCAAAATTATGAGTCGGTGGAGGAGAGGAGGTGGTCCATTCCAGTCCCGCTGCGTTCCACGGGTTGTTTCCGACGCGCCTCCCGTACCGTATGGACCAGGCAAAGTACCCCAAGGGCAACAGATAACCTATGCCAAGGATGGACGCGCCTGCGGTTGATAACACATTAAGAACTTGAAATTGAGGCAGGTAATGCCAGTAACGACGGTTCATTCCGAGATAGCCAAGGATGAACTGCGGGAAAAATGTAAGATTAAAACCGATGAATATTATGGCAGCCGCAACTCGCCCCCAAGTCTCCGGATACATGCGACCACTAATTTTAGGCCAATAGAAGTGTATCCCTCCCATGAAGGCTGTCACCATCCCGCCGACCATTATGTAGTGGAAGTGGGCAACGACGAAGTAGGAATCGGTGACGTGAACATCAAAGCCGAGTGATGCAAGGAACAAGCCAGTCATACCGCCCATAGTAAACAGCCCAATAAATCCCAATGCGTAGAGCATCGGAGTGGTCAAGTACAAGCTTCCGCGATACATGGTCGCTGTCCAGTTGAAAACCTTGATGGCAGACGGTACAGCGACGAGATAACTCAAGAAGCTGAATACGAGCGCCGAATAGACGGAAATTCCGGCGACGAACATGTGATGGGCCCAGACCAGGAATCCGAAAACAGCGATGGCCAAAATGGCTAATGCCATCGACCAATAACCGAAGACTTTCTTGCGCGAAAAACAGGTGATGATTTCGCTGATGACACCCATGCCAGGCAGGATCATGACGTAGACGGCAGGGTGGGAATAGAACCAAAACAAGTGCTGAAATAGCAGCGGATCGCCTCCCAATTGTGGATCGAAGAATCCGATTCCAAAGAATCTCTCCAGCGCGACTAATGCCATGCTGATGGCGATGAGCGGTGTTCCGAGAACGATGATGACGGAGGTCGCGTAGCTTGCCCAGATGAATAACGGCAGCCTTCCCCAGGTCAGCCCGGGAGCACGCAAGCGGTGTATCGTGACAATGAAGTTGAGGGACGTAAGGATGGATGAGAATCCAACCACGAAAATTGACAACGCACCTAAAACGACGCTGCTGCTCACATAAGATGTGCTGAGGGGCGTGTAAAAGGTCCACCCGGTATCCAACCCTCCAGTCAGAATTGTGTAAATGAACATGCAGGCCGCGAATAAGTAGATATACCAGCTCAGCAGATTAAGTTTAGGAAACGCGACATCCTTAGCGCCGATCATCAATGGAATCAGAAAATTGCCAAGTACAGCAGGAATCGAGGGGATGAGGAAAAAGAAGATCATCACCAAGCCGTGCATGGTGAACATCTTGTTGTAGGTGTCGGCCTCAACGAGGGTTCCATCAGGAGTAAGGAGTTCTAACCGGATAATCAAAGCGAAGAGCGCTCCGATACAAAACATGAAAGTGATAGAGGCCAGATATAAGATCGCTATGCGCTTGTGGTCCGTGGTTAGTAACCATGATTTAACACCGTACTCGGCATTGAGATAATCCGTTGATGAACTACTCTCGAGTTGCGGACTAGTGGCCATAATTATTGCACCTCGGGCGCTCCGGCCGATTTGGGAACGGGCGGGCGATTACTGACTGGTTCACGCTGCTCAGGGGTCGCCAGGGACTTGATGTATGCGATGAGAGAGAGAGTTTGATCTTCGGTTACAATGCCTTGAAAGCTGGGCATGATGGGCTTGAATCCAGCCACGACTTTTGAGCCCGGGTTGAGAATGTGCTGGCGGATGTAGGCGTCATCGGCGATAACGCTCCGGCCACTGCCGAGGAGCACCGGCTTCCCGTACACCCCGACCAAGTTTGGACCGCGACCCTGAGTATCAAAGCGATGGCAATTGGCGCATCCTAGCTGCTGGAAGAGCTTTTGGCCAGTGGCGGCAAACGAACCCATTTCGCCCCCGCCACTTACCCACTGCTGATATTTCGCGTCGTCCAGTACGACCACTTTGCCAAGCATTCCGGAATGTAAAGTGCCGCAATATTCGGCACAGAATAGGTGATAGGTGCCGGTACGGTTCGCACGAAACCATAAAGTCGTATAACGACCCGGCAGCACATCGGCCTTAATGCGAAACTCGGGGACCCAAAAGCTGTGGATCACGTCTTGCGAGATCATGGTCAGGCGTACATCACGATTTACCGGAACATGCAATGCATTGATTTCTCGTTCACCATTTTCGTGCTGTGTCTTCCACATCCATTGCTTCGCAACAATGTAAATTTGCAGTGAATCCTTGGGAGGCGTCGCCTCAGCTACGTAAATATTTGCTCCCCATAAGAAGAAAATCATGAAGATACCGAGCGAGACCAACGACCAAGTGAGTTCGAGCGGAATGGAGCCCGTTACTTGTTCTGCAACCGGGTGTTTGCTGTGGCGATACCGGAATATAAAGACAAGCACTAAGATGCAGATGAGTGCTGTCACGGTACCTGTAACCGCAATTAGGAATATATAGAGCGCATCGACTTGGCCGGACATGGTCGATGCGGAGATGGGCCAAAGAGGAAACATTAACGTTAATCTCCCTGCGCCGGCGTTGCTTTCATTGCCCTGTGTGCCGAAGGCGGTAACGGGTCGGGTTGCCTGCGGTACGAACCGGGATGAGTTCGTCGGCGCCGGCTTGGATCGGACCAGATCAGGACAGTGACCAACAAACCAAGAGTGAGCAGGGTAAACCCGCCCGCGATTTGCATGACCCTGAACACGATGGCGCCGTAGCGTCCGGTGCGCAGGTCATAGTGGTAACAGTAGAGGACGATCTGGTCGGCAAACGTGCCGATGCGATTATGCGACGCCTCAATAAGACCCAAACGCAAGTCTGAAGGGAAATATCGCGCGCCATAGTAATATTGCGCGACGCGTCCCCCGGGGGTCAGTAGCATAATGCCGGTGGCGTGGGCGAATTGTTTCGTCTGCGCATCCCACCGAAAGTGAAAACCAACCGCGTCGCCGAGCCCAGTAATCGACGGTTGCTCTCCGGTAAGAAAATGCCAGCCGTCCCCCGCACCGGGGCGCCCGTACATAGCGATATATTTAGATTTGGCGGTAGCCGCCATCTGTGGGGTATCTCGGGGATCGAAGCTGACGGTCAAAATCTCGAATTGCTTGCCGGCATCGAATTTCAACCGACGCACCGAGTGCGCGATCTGAGCGAGTACCTGGCTGCATAACATCTGGCAGTTGTAATAGACGAGACTGAGAAGCACTGGCCTGCCATTCTGGAAGTAGTCCTGCAGCACAACGGTTTTACCCTTTTCATCACGAAATGGAAGTTGCAGCGGCACTTGCTCGCCCAGCCGTTGGTCAATCCCCACGTCACCGAGCTGCGGCGGAAGTCTGTCGGCGCTTGGGTCGGCCATTTGCGCCGTTGCCGGGAGCGCATACACGACGAGGACGAGGACGAATACGCTTTGGATTGCGCGTCTTTTGATTTCACCAGCCATAGTTACCCTCGCGAGGATCTGTGAATGCCTGCTCCGGCGCTTTTACACCGGGGGCTGAAACGGTTGGCGGGAAAAATCCGGGCATAGTCTCGTCGGCCTGTTCTTCCTGTTGAGGCCAGGAGGCCGACATAATGTCGATTGCCCTCTCAATCGGGATGTGCACTTTGCCCTGCTTCGGGTCCACCCATCCATAGCTATTCAGCCATTCTTCTTCGCCGATGCGAAATTTATTCAGGTCCGCGACGGGATCGGGTTGCAAGTGTGGCACGGGGAACGAATTCGCCGGATCGCCACCTATTTCTTTCAGTTCCTCATTGCTGGTCATGATTGGATTCGTCGTGCGATGGCCCGCGTACTGGGAACTGCCCAGGTGCTTGAACACGCCCCACATCGCGAACGCGACAAGAGAAATCACGATGCCCAGAGTGAGAAAAAAATAAAATACCGGCTCATGATTCAGGTCGCGGATCTCGTAAGCGACATCCGCGTGGCGAATCTGTCGAGCATCGGGAAAATGGCTATCGTTCGGCATAAGCATGTTCTAGAACCAATCCCACATGCGGATCCTGCAAAGCCAGCAGCGGCCTCGCCTTCAGGTGTTGAAAGAACAAGGCAAGCCAGAATCCCGCCAGCGAGACAGGCACAACGAGATCCAACCAGCTGTAATGAAAGTGTCCGGCACGATCGGGAAAGGCGGGCGCGATGAAAAAGAAATCATCCATGTAGCGCGCCACCAGCATCCACAAGGCGAGTTTCATCAGGCTCTGAAGCTTGCTTTTGAAGCTGCGCGACAGCAATAGCGCAAACGGAACGCAGAAATAAAGCATGACCAGTGCAAACCAGTAATGCTCCCAGCCGCCGCGCGTGCGCGCTTCATACCAGCCGATCTCGTCAGGCTTGTTCCCTGACCAGAAGATGATCCACTGCGCGTAAGTCCACCATCCCCAAATCATCACGAACGTAAGCATGATCTTGCCGTGCTCGAGAGAGCGCGCAGGCTGAAGGACGTGACTCATCGGCTCGTAAGGGCGCAACAGGCCGGCGATAACCACCGCAAAACTGATAGCTGCGAGCCCCTGTCCCGCGTTAAAGATCAGCGAGTAGATCATCGATGACCATTCCGGCGTGAGTGACATGAGCCAGTCGGTATAGAGAAAGAGCGTGGCAAACAGGTAGACCACAGCACCTTGTCCGCAGATTGCTCGCAGTCTGCGGTCATAAACTACTTCTGGAGCCCGGTCCTGATTGCGGGAAATCCGCATGAGGGCCCAGACGAGAGAAATGAACGCGGTGAAATAAAGACCGGCGCGCACCAACCAGAAACTCAACCGCAGATAGTGGCTTGCAATTCGTTGTAAGTGGGCGCTGGCAGCAAGCTCTTCCGGACGCGACCAGGGATAGAGCCGGTGAACTCCGATGATGATTGGAGCAAATAGAAACAGCATCAGCCATATGTTTTGCATGGCTGCTTCGAGAATGCGGCGGATTACGGTTCCCCAAGCACCCCCCGTAAGGTGATAGAGCATCAACAGAGCCAGACACCCAACGGTGGGCTCAAAGCACCACATGTAGCCGAGCAAGTAAGAGCGATAGAACTGGTCGTACTCGAGAACCCATCCGGCGATAGACGGAATCGCGAACACAATGCCGACCGCCAGTGCGATCTTCTGCCATCGATTGACGACCGCAGGTGCTATAAAATCGTTGTGGCCGGCTGAAGTCACTTGAGTTCCACCTCGTTCTGCTTCTCTTGTTCTTTTTGCTTTTCTGCCTCGGCCTTCTTCTGCAATTCGCCCGAACCGACCTCGGAAGCTTCCAGATTGCCGGACTGAGGCTCGGCTTGCGCCGGAGTCGCTCCACTGCCGGGAGTACCCGGCAAGGGTGGCGGAGGGGGGAGTTTCCCAGCGGGGAGCAGGCTGGCGGGCGCATTCTGGCTGAATTGCAAGACGCGAATGTAAGCTGTGATTGCCCAACGATCGCGCGTTGGGATCTGCGAACTGTAATCGGGCATGGCTCCAAAGCCATTGGTGATCACGTCGAAGAAGTGTCCGAGTGGCGCTTGGCGCAGTCGATCGATGTGGTACGACGGGGGACGGCGGTAACCGCGCTGTACGATCATTCCATTGCCATCCCCCGTCCGGGCATGACAAGGCGCGCAATAGATGTTGAAGCGTTCGCGTCCGCGCTCCAGAACGTCTCTGGTGACGTGAAATGGAATCCGATCACCCAGATTCTGGCCGTCGTAACCGGAATAGAAATAAGAAGTCCCAATTTGATCGCGAGCGATCGTGTCCAGGACCGGAGCGCGCGTGAGCTGCTCTTCCATGAAAACGTCGGAGCGTAGGGGATCGACGCGCGGTTGCTTCTGCATGTCTTCACGACAGCCGGCGAGCAACAAAAGCAAGACTGTTAGCGCAAACAAGACTTGCAGGCGGCCGGGGACACACGCAATCACGAACCCACGCACTTGCTCGGGCTCAAGAAAAACAGAGAACAGCCATCCGCTACGCCGGACTGGATCCCACCTAGCGATAGGGCACCTCCTCGACTGATGTGGCGTTCAGACTCAAGAGGAAATCGCGGGTGGTTTGCAATTCGAATTTGGCATCTTTGGCTTCAATAGAAAGGAAAAAGCCATCACGCGTGACCGACGCAAAACGCTTCGAGTTGAATAGAGGATGAAAAGGCATGGGCAATCCGTTGAGGGCCCACATTCCGAAAAACGCGCCGAACCCGGCGAAAAGGACGGTCATTTCAAATGTAGGAGGAATAAAGGAGGGCCACGAATGCAAAGGACGCCCCCCCACGTTGATGGGATATTCGATAACGTTGATCCAGTACTGCAGAATGTAAATGGCGGAGCCGCCCAA
The DNA here is from genome assembly GCA_035523795.1 of Verrucomicrobiia bacterium. Classification (GTDB taxonomy): domain Bacteria; phylum Acidobacteriota; class Terriglobia; order Terriglobales; family Acidobacteriaceae; genus Sulfotelmatobacter. Next base: position 50,318 of record DATKQB010000039.1, read on the forward strand.
GAGACCTCCGACCAGGCATACCAATGCAACGCCGTTCTTCCGGAAACCGATGGACCGTGCCAGATCGGGCACAGGGAAAGGCGAATAAGCATCCAGCCTGCGGTAACCGTCGCCGTAAGCGCTGCGAGCTGCGTGCAGCAAATCTTCCGAAGTTTTGAACTGAGCTAATAGTCCCCAGAGCATCTTCATTTCTCCGGATCCTGAATCTCGTAAGCTAACTTCCGCATTTCGAAGATCGGAATCATGGGCACAAGACGCAGAAAGAGCAGGAAGCAAACGATAAAGAATCCGATGCTGCCCGTATAGACAGCCCAATCCCAGCGAGTCGGAATGAAAAGGCCATAGGAAGAGGGTAGATGAGTGCTGTTGAGAGTAATGATCACGATCATCACGCGCTCAATCCACATGCCGATCAGAATGTCGAGGGATACTAAAAACAGAAGCGTGGGACTACGACGCACTTTGCGCAACCACAATACGATTGGGATAATGCAGACCATGAAAATATCGAGAATCCAGACAATCCTGTAAGGACCGTGCTGCCGGTTCCAGTTCCAGTAGGTGCCATAGACGTCAGTGCCATACCAGGAATAGAAAGTCTCCGCTACGTAGGTATAAGTCACGAGCAAGCCCGTAGCGATCATGAATTTGCCACAGTTATCCAAGTGACGAAGAGTCAGGAAATTCTCAAGGTGATAGAACTTTCGAATAGGAATGGCCAGGATCAGCACCATCGCGAAGCCGGAATATATGGCTCCGGAGACAAAGTAGGGAGGATAGATGCTTTCATGCCATCCCGGCATAACTGCCACTGAGAAGTCAAAACTGACTACCGTATGTACGGACAGCACCAGCGGCGTCGCAAGTCCGGCGAGAAGTAAGTAACCGGTTTCGAAGCGATCCCAGTGCCGTGCCGAGCCGCGCCAGCCAAGCGCCAAGATCCCGTAAACCGTCTTGACCAACGGATGGCTTGCCTGATCCCGCAGCGTAGCCAAATCCGGCACGACTGCCTGGTACCAGAACAGAAGCGAGATCGTGAAGTAAGTTGAGACGGCGAAAACGTCCCACACCAGCGGGCTGCGGAAGTTCGGCCAGGCAGTCATCGTGCTGGGGTAAGGGAATAGCCAATAGAACAACCATGGACGCCCGAGGTGCAGCAGCGGAAACATGCCCGCACACATGACTGCGAACAAAGTCATCGCCTCGGCGAAGCGATTGATCGAACTGCGCCAGGTTTGCTCGAGCAATAGAAGGATGGCAGAGATCAACGTGCCGGCGTGACCAATCCCGATCCACCAAACAAAGTTGATGATCGCGAAGCCCCAGGCAATCGGAATGTTGATGCCCCAGATTCCGACTCCCTTTATGAGCAAGTACGCAATGGCGTAGAGCCATATGGTAAGAAGGAAACCGCCGGCGCCAAATAGTAGTAGCCAGCCCACCGATATCTTCGGCATGAGCACAACACCGGCAATTTGGTCTGTGATGTGCCCGTAGGTCTGGCCGGGCAGCAGCACAGGCGGGCGACCTGAGCGTTGCTGCATTCGTTCGGCTTCGCGTAATTCGAGCATCGGTCCCTAGCTGTTGTGTTGTTCCGCGGTTTCAGGAATCTGCGGGTTGGGGTTATGAACCAGCGCCAGATAGGTGGTGCGAGGGCGCGTGTTCATGTCAGCCAGTAATCCGTAGTTGCGGGGATTCTCTTTTAACCGGCTGACACGGCTGTTTGGATCGTTGATATTGCCGAAAATGATGGCATCCGCCGGGCACGCCTGCTGACATGCGGTCTGGACCTCTCCGTCGCGGATGAGACGCTGCTCTTCTTCTGCCTGAATGCGGCCTTTGGTAATCCGTTGCACGCAGTAAGTGCACTTCTCCATGACTCCGCGGCTGCGAACGCTTACTTCTGGATTGCGCATTAGTTTGTATTGCGGCTGTGTCCAGTCTTGGAAGAGCAGGAAATTGAAACGGCGCACTTTGTACGGGCAGTTATTAGAGCAATAGCGCGTACCGACACAGCGGTTGTAAATCATGTCGTTAAGGCCTTCGGTGCTGTGTACCGTAGCCTCGACCGGGCATACCAGTTCGCAGGGCGCGTTTTCGCATTGCATGCAGGGAACGGGCTGGAAGAATGCTTTCGGGTTGTCGGGATCGCCCTTATAGTAGGCGTCGACACGAAGCCAGTGCATGCGGCGTCCGATGGCCACTTGCAACTTGCCGACGACTGCGATGTTGTTCTCGGACTGACAGGCAATCACGCAGGCATTGCAACCGACGCATGCATTTTGATCAATGAGCATTCCCCACGCGTATCCGGTGTAATCGAAATTGGGATAAAGGGTCTCCTGTCGAGACGGTTCTTCCACATTGCGGTGTGCGAATTCCGGATCTACCTTGTACTCATCGAGGGTCGCTTCGCGCACCAGATCCCGGTTCTCCATATCCTGCAGCCCTTGCCCGGTAATGAGTTTGTAAGTGCGGCCAAGATTACGGATGGTTACTCCAGGACCGCCGTGAAGAGATCCGCTAGTGCGCAACGGATATGCGTTGTAGCCCACGCCGCTTCCCACACGTCCGCAACGTTCGCGGCCATAGCCGAGAAAAACCGTCAATGCATTGTCGGGGTGTCCAGGTTGAATCCAGGTCGCTCCAACGATCTTTCGACTTTGAAACTCGATTTCGATTACCGAGCCGTTATTCAGTCCGAGGCGTTTGGCCATCGAAAGGCCAATCATGACCGGGTTATCCCAGGTCAGTTCGGTCAGAGGCTTTGGAACCTCTTGCAGCCACCCATTGTTGGCGAAACGTCCGTCATAAATAGAAGGGTCGGGCCGGATGATGAGCTCAGTGCCAGAGGCTACATTCTGCGGTGGGGCAAAACGCGTGACTTTCACTCGCATGTTTCTCGGCTGCAGAGTTGTATTGGCAGCTAATCCGAGATAGACCGACTCTCGCCAGAAATCTTCAAAGTCGGTTCCCTTGGGTGTTTTGGTATTCCAGTAGTCGCGCACCGTCTTATATCCGGATTGCTCCGGGTTATCAGTAAGTACGGCCAACAATTCGTGCTCACTCTTCCCGTGGTATAGCGGCGAAATCAACGGCTGCACAATGCTAGCGGTGCCGTCGTAGGCCCGGACGTCGCTCCATGCTTCGAGATAGTGAGCTGCATTCACTTGCCAATGGCAGATCGCGGCTGTTTCGTTGGAGTGGTGGCCGTGATAAATCGGGATCGCAACTCGCTTCAGAGCATCGGAGAATTCAAGATCGGCGGGGGCGTCGTAAACAGGGTTGCCGCCGAGGATAAACAACATGTCGACCTTGCCGGACTTCATTTCGCGGACAAGATCCTGGATCGAGCCGGTCTGATCCATCGGTCCAGTAAGCACCGGGTCGGTGTAGATGACGGTCTGTCCTGCGTTGCCCAGCGACTCATTCAAAGCGTGTGCCAAAGCATGGATCTCGGCCGGCATGGAATCCCCTGCAATGATCAGCCCGGTCCCGCGATGGGCCTTCAGATCAGAAACCAACGCGTTCAGCCATCGCTCGTCGCTGTCGTTTTCGGCCGAGCCTCCACCAGCATCAATCCCGAGACGGCTGGCAATGATGTTGAGATATCGCGCGATCTCACTGGGACGAAGCTTGAGCTTGTGCTCCGCTTTCGCGCCGGTCACCGTGGGAGTGCTCTCGAGAGCGTAGAGGCGATTCATCGAGTAGTCAGGAAAGAGATTGCCGGCTACGTCGGCGAAAGGACGCTGTTGCGGAGTGGGCCGGCGGCGATTGGCCCATTCGCGAGTGTAGCGATGAAATCCGGGAAACGTGGGGTAAAGAAAATCGGCGTCCACTGACAGGATGACTTCCGCGTTTGAAAATCGGTACTGTGTCTCAACGTATTCGCCGAAGGCCATCTTCGCCCCGGCGCGAACCGTGTCCCGATTGACTGGCTCCCATTGATGCCAGCGTGCATTGGGATATTTGCTTAAAAGGGCTTGAATCTGAGTTGTGAGCGTGGGTGAACTCACGCTTTGCGTGAGGAAACGGATTTGCTGGCCGGGTGTTGCCAGAAGACTGGCGCGGATGGCTCCGATGAACGCGAACCAGGATGAGATCTCGCCATTGAAAGTTACCGCCTGCGAGCGATCCGGATCATATAGATCGAGGAGCGAAGCCTGCGAGAAAACGTCGCTGCCGCCCAGGCTTGCGGGATGTTGGGGATTGCCTTCGATCTTCGTGGGCCGTCCTAGGTGGCTCTCCACCAGCAGAGGAATGCCATAGCCGCTGAGCGTCATCGCGGTGGCGTAAAACTTCGGGACACCTGGGACAATGCCATCCGGCTGGACGACATAAGGAATAATTTGTTCCGTGGGTTCCTTTACGCAGCCCGTCATGCCGGCTAAGGCCAGGGAGGCGGCCATCAGACTGAGAAAGTCGCGCCGCGAAACCGAAGCCAGCCATTCCGAAGCGCCTTTGGGGAACTCGCGGCGCACTTGCTTGAGGAATTCAGGATCTCCGGCCAACTCCTGCAGGCTCCGCCAATACTCCGGACCCTGCGTGGCTAGTTTGTCTCGCGCCGTCAACAGTTCGGACTTACTGAGCTTGCCGGGGCAAATCGCCTCGTGCCGATTTTCGTTCTGGTTCGCTTGCATAGGGGTTTTCCGTACAGAATCGTCAAAAGCTTTCCAACAGATCTGTTCTCGCCGTCAGCGATGACAAGTGCTGCAACTGATGATGTCCTGCACACTGCGCAGGTAATATTTCGTTTTTAAGTAATTGCCTAAGGTAAGTTGAGTGGTAAAAACCTTTCCATCCAGCACCACGGGAAAACGCGTGGTGGGCTGGCTGTAGCGCATATTGAAAACCTGACTTCTCGGACGCAGGAATTTTTCCGGCGCGCGATGGCAGTTCAAACACCATTCCATCTGTAACGTCGCGACCGCATACATCAACGGCATTCGATCCACTGCGCCATGACAATCGTTACAACCTACTCCCTTGTGAATGTGAATGCTGTGGTCGAAATATACGTAGTCCGGCAAAGTGTTTACGCGCGTCCAGCGCAGTGGAACTGCGGTCTGATAACTCTCGCGAACTGGCTGTAGCAAGTCCGCGTTCGTCCAGATTTGTGCATGACAATTCATGCACGTCTTGGTCGGAGGCATGCCGGCAAAGCTGGAAGACTCCACCGAGGTGTGACAGTAGCGGCAGTCAATGCCAAGCCCGCCAACATGATGCTCATGGCTAAACGGCACTGGTTGTGAGCGTACGATCTCACGTTCCGAGTAGTAACTGGAGCGCTGCATCATTTCGAAAAACCAGAACAGCACCAGAGCGAACACGACGGCGCCGAGCAGAGTGAGTCTGGCGATCGAGTTCGCGCTCGGATTAAAAATCTGTCCCATGACTTAGTGAGGCAGACAGCTTTCGCTCCTAAAGTGCTCGTACGTTGATATCAGGCATGGGCCTTAGGGTTGCCGGAATCAATAGACATACCTGCGTTGCTGTTGCAACTCGCACATTATTTTCAGCGGCGGTCCCAGAGTTGAGGCGAATTGGAGCAACGCATTTTCTTGCAGAATCTGCAGTGGTGCGTTGGTACCCTGAGTCGCATCAAAAAAGCAGAGGAGAGATATGTCAGTCTTTTTTCTGGCTTTTCTAATGTTGCTTGGATCTACGTCGCTTCATGCCGCTTCGGCTTCGCAGGGAGTTCTTGTGGGCTGTTTGACCCAACTTCCAGATGGAGCGCTCCAATTGGGGGCTGTTCCATCAGGCAAGCTGTATGCGGTTAGTGGGCAGACGGAGATACTGAAGGAACACACCGACGAGCTGGTGCGCCTTTTCGCGCAGCCTACCACTCCGGCAGCCAGGAACAATGCATCTTCGACACTCATGGTGGCTCGGGTTCAGCCATTGTCAAAGAGTTGCACCTCGGCTTTGTCCCCTTCAACGGTGGAAGCGGTTCCGGGAAAAGTCGGTGAGGACGTGGTCGCCGTTCCTCATACAACGACATCCACCGAAAATGGAACAACCGCTGGATTCCAGACGCAGGGCGCAGCGGCCGAACTGTCCCTCTCTCAAAGTGTGCGTTACAGCCACACCATCGATCAGCCTGCAATGCCTCCTCATCCCGAGCAGACGGCGGAGTCGGAAGCTGCCGCCAATCGAATTGCGGCATCGGTTGATCGCACCGAGATTCTACCGGGCAACACCCGCGGCGTAAGTGGCCCTCCGGCTCTAGGCGGGCTTCGGAATCTGGGCGCCGCGCCCTCTAGGCAGTGAACAGTGCCGTATTATCGCCCGAGTGTTCTGCTTAGCAGGCTTGCCGCCGAGTGCAGGGGATTGCCAGCGCCATGCTGTTTCCACCTGATTGACTCGAAATTGATGGCCGAATTATTTTGGCTGGAGTTCGGAGTGCATAAGGACGGCATATCTCATGGGAGAACTTCTGGATCAAGACCGACGCATTCTAGAAGAAACCGATGCGCTTGAGCTTCAGAGTCACGGTGAAGTCGCGATAACCGTGGCCAAAGCGCTGCTTGGAATGGATCTGATTTTGGTTTGTTTTGTGGCTGTGGGGTTCCGCACGGGCTCCTTGTTGTTCTTGTGGTGGGTGGTCGCTGAGGGGTTACTGGGTGTGATTTTAATGGGCATTGGCGCAAATCGGAAATCCAAAGCGCAGAAGGCACTGAGCGCTCTGGAGCCAGAGTAAGTTTCCGAACTTGCGTAATCAGCTGTCTCCCCCTCGTTGACGTGTGCAACGAATCTTCATCAGTCCTGATGCACTCGGCGAACCAACGCATGCTGAGGTTTATCTCTGAAGCGTGACGTGTCCGTTTTTCCCAGCCTCATGCACTCCTGGTCAACTCCATGAATTCTTACAGGCCTTAGAGGATTGGGTGATGCCCCCAGACGATTGCTGAAGATCGGGATGAATCAATGTTCATGGAGGCTTATTTTGAAAGCGGTAAGTCACAACGGAACTCGCAAGATGAAAAGTTTGCCCAGAGGGTGGCCAGGTATACAAAAGCTCTCATCCAGTTCGGCCCCCTCGATAAAGAAAAGAGAACTTCGTGAACCGAATGAGCCCGGTGACATTCGTCGTCGGGCTCTCACTTTTCTTGGGCTCGCATTGTCGAATTGCACAGCCGCTCGGGAGACTACGGTGAAAATAATCCTTGTTGTATTTGCAATGCTGTTGTTCGCCTCAATTTCAACTTTCAGAGATGATTCAAGAGCGTTGGCGGCCGCGCTTCCACAAGCTGGTGCCGAAGGCAAAGGTTGCAGTGCTCCCCAACGATGGGGACCACTCAAAGGCGTGGCCGACAGATCGGTAGCTTTCGAAGATTCTCAGGGGAACATCCGGATTCTCGATCTTGGTCCGTGCATGAGGGGAGAGACTCGGCTCATCGTGGAAATAAATCGGCCGTAGTCGCGGATGATGCTTATCGCGTCAACTCCAACTTTTGTATAGTTGAATGAGCAGACAACTCCCGCAATGCAGCGGGAAGATTGCTGTCATCATGTTTTCCTTTCCACTCGATTTTCCAGCCATAAACCCTATTAACAGTTGGTGCTCTCTCGATACATATCGTGGGTTCCTTAAGTGACACGCCGGCACGATTCAGGTGTTCCGTGAGTTCGGTCTGCGTAGGCCCGTCGGGGGCGACGCTTATCGTGAGTCTTCCGGTTTGCCGGCGCGAGATGTTGAACTCAAGTTTCTTAAGCCCAGTCAGAACCAGAAAGCCGAGTACAAAGCCCACCAGCCCGAGCCCGATCTGCCCGCCTCCAAAACAAAGTCCCATCACCGTTACAAACCAGATTGTTGCGGCAGTCGTGACTCCGACGGCCAACTCGCCGCGCTTCAGGATTGCGCCTGCCCCGATAAAGCCAATTCCCGAGAGAATTCCCAGCGGGAGCCGCATGATGTCCATGACCACGTAGGAATCCTCGGGCTTTCCGTTGGAGTTTATGAGCCAATTGGCCTGCAGCATGGCGAGACAGGCCGCGAGGCCTACCAGCAAATTCGTGCGCAGACCGGCCGAATGGCCCCGTTCATCGCGATCGAAGCCGATTATTCCGGCGCATACGCTGGTGAGTACCAAACGCAAAGCAATAGCTTGCCACGTCAGAATAGTTGGCATGATGGTTGTGTATCCTTTCGCGCGTGGAAAGGGTGTGTTCTAAGCGATTACGATGTGCTGCCTTTACTGTTTGCCGGTCTTCTCCCCGATTTCGGGGCACGCTTTATCCGCTTCGAGAGTAAAATCTTCGCTTTCTCCAACTCCAATCTCCTCCGCGCCGAAAGGCCGCGGCCCGCCCGGTTGATGAAATAAGTCAGCATACGCAATCCCGATTGCGGACCCTTTGGGGAAACCCTCCTCGAAGCCAGAGCTCGCGCAATGCTCGCGGCGCTTCTCGTGAACAGTCCTTTGGGCGGGTGAGTGGAATCAGTTTTCACCTTCGCCACCCATCGTTTTTTCTTTGCTTTTTTAGTTCGCATCCTGTACCTCGGTGCTCGCCACTGTGGCTAGATCACCCGTTGGATGCATAAACCGAGAGAAATGGGAGAGAAAGACAGGGCCCGCGGCAACCGCAAGGATGGCAAAGGGGGCCGATCATTATCTTGCCAGAATTAGCAGCAAGAGATCCGGCAGCAAAGAAAAAGAGGCACGGATGATCTCCGCGCCTCTCCATCATCGTTCAGCTTACTGCTCACCTCTGCCTGTTTCACTTAGCCTTCGGTCGGATGCAATACGCGGAATGTAGCTCCGCCATCGGACCAGACCAGCACCAGCGCATCACTCCCCTTCGGAATGGACGAGAGCGCCTTTTGCACATCGGCAGCCGAATGTACCGGCTGACGATTGACTTCCGTGATCACGTCGCCCTGCTGCAGACCAGCATTGTCAGCGGGGCTACCGGGAGTGACTTGTTCGATCACGGCTCCCTGAACATCGTCATTGGCGTGCAATTGCTGACGAATGTCGGGAGTGAGATCGCCAAGTCCCACGCCCCAGCGCGGCTTGCCGTGTCCCGCCTCTGCGGCTTCGTTGTCACGCTCGCTCTTTCCCATCGCTTCGAGCGTCACCGGCAGTTCAACGTTCTTGCCATCGCGCAGAACGCCGAGATGAATTGTGGTTCCAGGCTGCGTTTCTCCGACATGCGCCTGCAACTCTCCGGCATCGGCGACATTCTTGCCGTTGAGTTCAGTGATCACATCTCCGACTTTCAGTCCTGCTTTTGCACCGGGGGAATCCGGCTCAACCTGGGTGACAACCGCTCCAGAGGCATTGTTCACGTGGAAGAACTTCGCCTCGTCGGGAGTGACGTCGTTAATGCCAATCCCGATGTACCCGTGGCTGACTTTTCCGTACTTAATCAGGCTGTCGACGGTTGGCCGCACAATCTGGCTGGGGATGGCGAATCCCATGCCGGAGAAGCCGCCGGTTTCAGAGACGAGAAACGTATTGATGCCGACCACTTCTCCGCGTGCATTGACAAGCGGACCACCCGAGTTGCCGGGATTGATGGCGGCGTCCGTCTGAATGAATTCGCCAGGTGCGCGCCGATCCGCCGCGAAAGGATTCGGACGGTTCAACGCGCTAATGATACCGCGCGTGACCGTGAAACGGAATCCCAGCGGATTGCCGAATGCGAGCACCGTCTGCCCGGGATGCAACTGCGTCGAGTCTCCCAGCGGAACGCTGGGCAGGTTGGTGCCGTCGATCTTGATAACTGCGAGATCAGTTAAGGGATCGGCGCCAATCAGCTTCGCCGGAAAAATCTGGCGGTTGCTCATGGTGACCCGGATGTCGACTGCCCCATCAATCACGTGATTGTTGGTGATGATGTAGCCGTCGGGAGAAATGATTACGCCACTGCCGAGTCCGTGCTCAATCTGCGGTTGCGGACGCATCGGGCGGCCAAACTGGCCTCCGAACGGATTCATCCCAAACGGTCCAAAGAATTGCTGGATCCCGTTGGAATCGTCGTTGCCATTTCCGTTGTCTGCTCCGCCGAAAACATTCGAGGCTTCGGGATTTTTCTTGGAAACAACCGTCACGTTCACGACCGCCGGCGTAACGTGTGCAGCCAGCGTTTCCATCGCGCGATCGAGCGCCAGCAACGCGCTGACACTGTTGTCATCCAGCGGCGGCGCCGCTGCGGCAGTGGGCGACATGGATGCGTGGACGGGGTTGTCGAACTTATAGGCCGCTAGCGGAATTACCAACGCCGCAACGGCCACTGCGATCAGGAAGCGCTTGTTGAGCGATCCCTGGTAATGCTTGAACCAGTCTTTCAAATTGCTCGCCTTCATCTTTTTCCTCCGTTACTAACTAATTCTTTAGTTGTTGCTCGCAAAAAAATTTCTAGATCGAACTTGCCACGATCGCTGATTCCAACTGCCTGACATTCGCGCCGTTTCCATCGACCGTCCAAATGCACAGCGTCCACACTTGCGGCGACGAGGGACCAGAAATGTCATAGCGCACGGTGCGCACGATGAAAATTGTTTGCTCAACCGGAGCTTTCCCGACGGCTGCCGCGCGAAGCATCGGTGGCTTGCCGCTGTCTTTCTTGGGGAGCTGTGGCTGCACTGCCAGCTCGCGCGGATGGAACAAAACCGGAATCGCTTTCGGCTGCCGCGCTTCATTTGTCCGCAGGGCGACAGGGACCTCGATAGCGCGGCTCCGGGCCATGTGATCGGGACCAGGGTTCACTGCGGCGGTGAACGGCTGCGCGGTATGGGCATCAGCTTGGCCGGTCTGAAACGCGATCAATCGTGGAACGAAAGGAGCAGCGCCAATGGTCAAAATAAGCAACCCGGCGCCCAGCGCCACAACCGGCCTCCAAGCACGAGTCCCGGTCGGCCGCTTTGTATCAAGAATTTGCTCAATCCGTACCGACATCTGCTGCATGCGGCTGACAAGAGCCTGAGCCATAGCCAGAGCGCGAGCGGTATGCAATTTCTCCGCAAACGAAATCAGCGACGAGGCGTAGGCCCGGGGACTCTGTGTCTGCGCGAGAACCACGTCATCGCACGCGATTTCACGCTCCAGTGTCAGACGATTTTCAATCCACCACACCGCCGGGTGAAAGAAGAAGACGGCTTTGACAATCTTCTGGACAAGGTTCGTCCAGTCATCCCAGCGGCAGAGATGAGCCAACTCATGCCGGACGATCATTTCAATTTCGCCAGTGGAGAGGTGAGGCAACAGGCTCGCGGGAAAAACAATCGCGGGACGAAACAAGCCGATCGCCGCAGGCACGGCCAATTCCTCCGAAGTGCACAAGCTCACCTGGCGCTTTCCGGAGTTTCGCAAAATCTCATCAATAGCAGAATCGAACGAAGAAAAATCGAGCTCAGTACAATTCCTGCGGACAGAACCTACCCGCCAAAGACCCCAGGCCAGTCGGAAGAGCAAAGCCGCAGCGCCTAATGCCCAGGCCGCAAATAAATAGAAAGCCCAAGAACCGGAAAGTACAACGGCGCCATTTTCTGCCGAAGAATGGATTGAGGACGATATCAACGTCCATGCGGGAAGAAATGGAAAAACGGCAAGGGCCATGAGCGCCGAAAACCAAACTGCAAAACGGGTTTCGGAATTTGCCCGGCCCGCGAAGCGAAGCAGCATCCACACCAGCGCGGCGAAAACCAGACCGGAAGGGGCCGTATTCAGGAAACGCTCGGCGAGAACTTGCGGCAGAAACTGCAGATGGAGGAGAGTCATTGCTCCCGACCCTCCCGCTCGTTGGTCTTGGAATCGATCCTGCCATCCCGCACGTGGCTGCGATCGAGCATCTCACGCAGTTGCTTCAGCTTTGCGGCATCGATGTTCTCGTTTTGCAGGATGTTGAGCACTAGGTCTTCATGCGAGTTGCTGAAGAATCGGCTTACCAGCCGACGAATCTCGGAACGAGTGGCCTCTTCGCGTGCAATGACTGGCTGGTACACGTGCGCACGCCCATCCTTCGCGTGCTTCACGTGACCTTTCTTCTCGAGGATGCGAATTGTGGTGAGAACCGAGTTGTACGCCAATGGGGCAGGCAACCAATCCAGTACCTCCTGGACCGTCCCTGAACCTTCGCGCCAAAGCACTTCCATGATGCGAAGTTCGGCCTCGGTCAACGTTGGGGACTGCTTTGGCGGCACCTGATTCTCCCTTCTGTGATATTGGACGTTTCAGGTCCAGAAAGGTAACTAATTATTTAGTTGCAATGGGATTGCCCTGAGATGCCCACGCTGGCGGCCGCGCAAGCTTTTGCTTTTCAGACAGATTTCAGAAGCAGCCGCGCCTCATTTCCCCCGCGCCAGCCTGTCGACCGCCATGCGAGCGGCATGATACCCGCACATCCCATGCACCCCTCCGCCCGGCGGGGTCGAAGACGAACATATATAAATGCCTTGTGCCGAAGTCGCATAGAGGTGAGGAGTCGGGCGGAACAGCAACTGGCGCAGATTCATGGCTCCGCCTGCGATATCGCCGCCAATGAGGTTCGCGTCCATCGTTTCAAGATCCGCGGGAGAGAATACGTGACGCTCGATGACCACCTCGCGAAATCCAGGCGCAAAGCGCTCGATCTGCCGTTCTAGTCTTTCGAGCATATCGACTTTGGATCCGTTAGGAACATGACAATACGCCCACGCGATGTGTTTTCCAGCGGGGGCGCGCGAGGAATCAAACAAGCTGGGCTGCACCAGCAGGACGAACGGGCGATCGGCGTGCTCGCCATTTCGCACCGCTGCTTCCGAAGCTGCAATATTTTCAAAACTCCCGCCCAAGTGAACGGTCGCAGCCTTAAGGCAATCGGAAGCCTTCCATGGAATCGGCTGGCTCAACGCGTAATCAACTTTGAATGCCGCCGGACCGTAGCGGAATTCGCTCAATTCGCTTCTGTAACTTTCTGAAAGCCGCTTTCCGCCGAGGGCAAGCAGTTGCCGCGGCGTTACATCGCAGAGAATCAAGTCGTAGCCCGAGAGCGCTTCGAGGGAATCGATTCGTGAAGAAGTCGTGACCTTCCCGCCGAGCATGGCGAGGTAGCCGCATAAAGCATTGGTAAGGGATTGGGCTCCTCCGCGTGGGATCGGCCACCCCGCGGCATGCACGGATATGGCGAATATCAATCCAATGCCGCCGCTGAGCGCTTCATCCAAACCGAGAAAAGAATGGGCCGCCAAGCCCGCAAACACTGCGCGCGCAGCCTCGGTTTTGAACTGTCGCGCAATTGCTTGCGCAGAAAGTAAGGCTTTTGTTCCAAAACGCGCCATCAACCAGGGATGTCTAGGAATGGCAAGAATGGGACGGAGCAACTCCGGCGCGAACACCGGCCATTGCTCGACAAATGGACGCACCAACTTGCTCCATGCCCTACCGTCGCTCCCAAGATGAGCCTCCGTCTCTTCAAGATTCCGGTCCAGGAGAACATCGGTGCCGTCATCCAGCGGATGGGCCAGAGGCACCGGCGAATGGATCCACTCCAATCCATGGTTCTGCAAAGGCAGCGAAGAGAAGAACGGTGAACCTGCGCCCAGAGGGTAAGCAGCAGATCCAAAATCATGAAGAAATCCGGGCAGCGTCAATTCCATACTTCGAGCGGCCCCGCCTGGGGTGGGCTCTGCTTCGAACACCTCAACCTGCAAGCCCGCCTGAGCAAGCACGATGGCGGCGGCCAGGCCATTCGGACCTGCTCCAACTACACATGCTTTGCCAGTTCGCGTCATAGATCTTCGCGTCATAGATCAAAGATAAAAGCGATCAAACAACCGACAACTATCTCATCTGTTTTAGTCTCGCTCCTCCTCACTTGGCCATTGAACTACTCGAATCTGGCCGTCTGGCATCCGCTCCAGCGTGGGCGCATAGAGTCCCAGAAATTCGCGCCACCACCAATTGCCACTTTCCCGTTTCACTTTCATGGAGGTGAACCAATACTGCCAGATCACGGCTCGAACTTCTGTCGGAGGTTGTTTGCTGAAAGGATTTCCGGCAAAGAGTTGGAGAACATCCTTGTCGTTGTTGAGCAGTCGCAATTCCGTGTTCGGCACGATCGGATACTCGCGCCACGAGCCGAGAGACGCAAACCACAGGTTCCAGTCAAACCGCGGTTGATAAGGAGCATAAATGCCCGGGGGCTCGTCGAGCTTTTGTGGTTTGTAACGAAACGGATAAGGAGTCCACGACTGACCGTCATATGAGCCCTGGAATTCGATCTCGTACCGTCCTCGAGTCATCACGGCAAAAAGACCGTAGCGATTGGCGATACGAAACGGATCCAAGGCCGCAACTGGAAATGTTGGAAGAGGAATCGCGGTCAGCATTTCTGCCACCGTCGCATAGAAGATCCAGAACAGGATCGTGGCGCTTGCTGCAAGCTTGAGAACCTTCCAGTAGTGGTGAATTCTTGTGTTCCATCCAGAACCGCCGGATCTTTGCATCTCACCGACTTCAGAGTCCGCTGACGGTTTTGCTTGGATAACACTCCTGTACCTCACCGGCAATATTTTCTGGACGAATCGGTCGTCGAGCAACAATACTCCCAAACAAAGAACCAGATAATTAAGGAAGGTATAGTTCGCCGTAAGGATCACAGGAATCTGCCACGCCGTCACGATAAAGAAACAGGCGATCCGCCAGCGGCGCGGCAGCAACAGCATCCATACGAGAACAAGTTCCAATGCCAGCGTCGCAACTACCGTCGCGGCGTGAAACCAATGCGGCAAATGTTGAACATACCAGCCGATCCAGGTTGGTAGTGGCCCATTCTGGTAGTACTCATCCATCGCGGTGAAATGCCGCCACTCGGGATCACCGCTGAGCAGCTTGACCACGCCTGATTCGAAATAAATGCGGAACCACTCCCACTGCAGCAAGAACAAACTGGCTCGCGAGGGCGGATGCGCACCTCCCAAACCCGGCCAAAATCCTGCGGGAGCGAAGAATAAAGAGATGAATCCGGCCTCGAGTAACATGCCATCGGACTGGTAACCGGAGAAATCCTGCGCGGCGCTGACAAAGGAAAGAAAACAGACAAAGCAAACCGCCAGCATGCCGCGCGGCCAAGAATTCAGCACAAGGAGCACGGAGGCGACCATGCCCACCCAGCAAAGTGTGGTCAGCATCGTTGATCCACTTGAAAACCAGAGCAAACTGGGTGCATACCAGAAACGCCAGTGGCCCAGAGATTGAGCGACAGCTTGGAGATAACTATTTGCGGGAAGAATTCCATTTGGTCCAATGAGCCCGCGAATTTGAAAGACGAGGGAAAAGAATGCGGAAAAATAGATGAGACCGAGCGCGCGCAGGAAAAGCCAGCGCGGGATCAGCTTCGTCGGCTCTCCCATCGCCGGACCGAACAGCCAAGCCGCCAATGCTCCAGGAGAAAGACGTTTCACCCAAACATTATAGGTGGGAGCGCACCAGCTTAAGTTCCTGCGTTATCAGAAACTTAGACGGGCACCATTCCTGACTGCGGATGCGATGAGCAGGGTATCCATTCGTATTCCAGGAGCCGCGTCCAGCTTGCCCTCGCCGTGGAATCACAGGGCTGTGTGACCTTAATCGTCGTGTCGAACTTTCGGCCAAGCTAGCCTGAAACGTCTAGTTCCAGGCACCCGTATGCGAGATGCCGTCGAGCGGCTTTGGCCCGAGATTGCGTGGATCACTGATCCCCGACTGCGCGAGCAAGTGACCCAGAGTTGGATCAAGGCTCTCGATCGCAGCCCGTTGAAGCCAAATGATCTGAACCAGATCCCCTTCACCTTGCTCGTCCCGAACTGCCCGATCACCTTCATGGAACATAAGCGATGCGTCGTCCATATCGCCCGTGATAGCGCCAAAGCGATGCAGGAGTTCATGGGCCGCGCGCTGCCGATCGATATGGACACGGTCATTGCGGGTGCGATTCTGGCGGACGTGGGCAAGCTGCTGGAATACGAAATCGCCCCCGACGGCACGAGCCGTCAGAGTGAACGGGGCGAGGCCTTGCGTCATCCGTTCACCGGAGTCGCTCTTGCCATGGAATGCGGCGTGCCCGATGCAGTCTGCCACATCATTGCCGCTCACGCGGCTGAAGGGGACTTGGTGAAGCGCAGCACAGAAGCTTTCATCGTGCATCACGCCGATTTCATGGCATTCCTGCCATTCAAAAACCCGAAAAACATCAAGCTGAGTTGAATGAGGAGATTTTCGTGAACAACACAAATCCAGCATCTCCCGCCAAAGAAACTGTGACCACGAAGATGGCGCGGTGGGCTGCGGACCTGAAATTTGAGCAGTTATCGGCGGATGCCATCTATCAAGCCAAACGTTTCTTGCTGGATTCGCTCGGCTGCGCCTTGGGCGGATATCAGCAGCACGACGTAAAAATTGCTCTAGAAGTGCTCGACGAAGTAGCGGGGCAAGGTCGCGCGACCGTCATTGGCACAGGAAAGCAGCTTGATCCCGTTTCGGCATCGCTGGCGAATGCGTTGATGATCCGCTGCATGGACTACAACGACATTTATTGGAAGCAGGACCCGTGCCACCCATCGGACATTTTCCCCGCAGCGATCGCCTGCTGTGAACGCGCACGAAACGATGGCAAGGAACTGGTCGTCGGGCTTGTTCTTGGCCACGAATTCGAAATGCGGTTGTGTGAAGCGGCATATCCAGGTATTCGCGAGCGGGGATGGCATCATGCGACGCTGACCGCGTTCGTATCGCCCATCGTCGCAGGGCGCGTGCTGCACCTTCCATGGGAGCAGATTCAGCAAGCCATTGGCATCTCCGCCAGCCGTCACTGTACGCTCGGCGCAGTCACCGCGGGCAAGCTCACGATGATGAAGAACGCAGTCGATCCGATGGCGACACAAAGCGGCGTGCTGGCCGCGTTGCTCGCGGAAAAGGGTTATAGCGGGCCCGAGCACGTCATCGACGGCAAGGAGGGCCTTACGCACGTTTTCGGACCGGAGTGGAAACTCGATTTGCTCACGGCGGGACTAGGTGAATCGTGGCGCATCACCCAATGCGGCATGAAGGCGTTTCCGACCGAGGCCCTTACCCACACACCGATCTCGGCGGTGCTGGACCTCGTGAAGACGAACGATTTGCATGCCGATCAGATCGAAACCGTGCAGATTCGTTCGCTCGCCCGAGCGGCAGACATCCTGTCGGACCCGAGCAAGTACGATCCGCATACCAAGGAAACGGCAGACCACTCGTTGCCCTACGTGATCGCGGCGGCGTTGGTCGACCGCCAGGTCACGCCCGTGCAGTTCACAATGCAAAAACTTATGGATCCGCTGCTTCGCGAACAATTGACCAAAGTGAAGGTCATCGCGGATCCGGAGATTGAGAAAGTATTTCCAGCTCTACAGAGGGTGATTGTGCAAATCAAAACCAAAGATGGCCGCTGCTTCGACAAACAACTGGACTTTCCCAAAGGAGATCCGCGCAATCCGCTAACTGATCAGGAGCTCGAAGAGAAATTCTCTGCCCTTGCGGAAGGCGTGCTCAGCCCACTCGCGCAGAAGCGGATGAAGGAAACCGTTTGGAACCTGGAGCGAGTGGGATCGGTAACCGAACTCATGGCGCTGATGGAAGCAGACGTTCAGTCGGCAAGAGTCAACCGCAAAACCAAGAAGCAGACGCGAGTGAAAGCTTCTAAAGGTCGCAAGCCCGCGCTCGCCTGATCGTGCAGATCGTGCGCCTCTGCTGGAGGTCCAATGCCGCAAACCATCGCTGAGAAAATTGCGCAATCACATTTGGCGGAAGGTCCCAATCGGCCACTACGGACGGGAGACTTCGTCTCGATCCGTCCATCTCACGTGATGACCCACGACAACACCTCAGCCGTGATGAGCAAGTTCAAGGCGATCGGCGCCAAGAAAATCTTCGATCCCAAGCAGCTGGTTTTCGCCCTCGATCACGATATTCAGAATCACGAAGAAACCAACCTGAAGAAGTATCGGTCGATTGAGGCCTTCGCTGCTGAGCATGGCGTCGATTTTTATCCTGCAGGTTCGGGCATTGGCCACCAGATCATGATTGAGCGCGGATACGTCGTGCCGGGCTCGCTCGTCGTCGCTTCCGACTCCCACTCGAACATGTACGGCGCGCTGGGTGCGGTTGGGACTCCCATCGTCCGCACCGATGCTGCTGCAGTGTGGGCCACGGGCGAATTCTGGTGGCAAATTCCACGGACGGTGCAGGTCATTCTCGAAGGCAAGCTGGCGGAGGGAGTAACGGGCAAGGACGTCATCATTACGCTATGCGGACTTTACAACCACGATGAAGTGCTGAATGCGGCCATCGAATTCTCCGGCCCCGGCCTTGCCAGCCTGCCCATGGACGCGCGGTTTTCGATCGCCAACATGAGCACGGAATGGGGCGCGATCGTCGGCTGGTTCCCGGTCGATGAAGTAACGATCAGCTATCTGCGCCATACGCGTGAGCATCTGCAAGCAATCGACCTCGAGCGATTTACTGAAAAGCAGATCGACCAATGGGTAGCGTCCCCTCCAAGCCCAGATGCAGATGCGGTTTACGCCGCACGGATCGTGCTCGATCTGAATCAGGTGACTCCGCATGTCTCTGGCCCGGATACGGTACAGACGATGCAGCCGCTGGCCGAGATCGAAAAGAAGAAAGTCGCGATTCAGAAAGCGTATCTAATCTCCTGTGTGAATTCGAGATTGGACGACCTGACAGCAGCGGCGCAAGTTCTGCGCGGCCACAGGGTCGCTGCAGGAGTGAAGTTTTACCTGGGCGCGGCCAGCGCATGGGTACAGCAGGAAGCTGAGAAGCGCGGAGTCTGGAAGACCCTCGTGGATGCCGGCGCGATTCCTCTGCCACCCAGCTGTGGACCCTGCATCGGCCTCGGAACTGGGCTCCTTGAAAAAGGCGAGGTTGGCATTTCCGCTACCAATCGCAATTTCAAAGGACGTATGGGATCACGCGAGGCGCAATGTTATCTTGCCAGCCCGGAAGTCGTCGCTGAGTCGGCCATCGCCGGTTATATCAAGGGGCCGCGCACATCAATCGACAGCGTCCCGGACCGCCGCTACAACGAGTTCCCTCGCAACGGGCACTCGGCGGAACAGGTTGAAATTCTGCCGGGCTTTCCAGAGCGGGTTCAAGGCCGCCTGGTCTTCCTCCCGCAGGACAACATCAATACCGACGCGATCTACGGCAAAGACTATACCTACCGCGACGACATGACGCCGACGATGATGGCGGAGGTTGTCATGGAGAACTACGATCCTCAGTTTTCTGCGCGCACTCGCTTGGGGGACGTCATCATCGGCGGATTCAACTTTGGCACCGGATCTAGCCGCGAGCAGGCAGTCACCTGCCTGAAAGCAAAAGGCATACCGCTGGTGATTGCGGCCAGCTTCTCTCAGACTTATTTGCGCAACGCTTACAACAACGGATTCTTGTGTATCGAGGTCCCGGCGCTCGTTAGGTGTTTGCGCGACCGCTTCACTGAAGAAGTGGCAGTGAAACGGAAAACAATCATTCCGGGCGACGAACTCACGATCGATTTTCGCTCGGGCACAGTTCGCTTGAGCGACGAAACATTTGCGTTCCCACCGCTTGGGACGGTACCGCAATCGCTCGTGATTGCCGGAGGCGCGGAAAACGTCATCGCCCACAAGCTGGGGTTGTGTTAGATGTTGCGACGAGAGAGTTTTTTGCGACTCACGCGCGGGAAACGAATTAAGACTGCGGAACGAGCTTCTGCCGTTCCCAACAAGTGAGGGTCAAGATGGCTAAACATACAGTGGTCGTCATGCCGGGAGACGGAATTGGTAATCAGGTTCTGCCGGAGGCACTACGCGTGCTCGAGGCAGTCGAGTTCGACGCCAACTACGTCCACGCCGATATCGGATGGGAGTGCTGGTGCCGTAAAGGCAACGCCTTGCCGCAAAGTACGGTCGATCTTTTAGCAAAACATAAGTTGGGATTGTTTGGCGCCATCACTTCCAAGCCAAAGAAAGAAGCCGAGGCCGAGTTGAGCGCGGAGCTGAAAGGTCGGGGATACTCCTACTTCAGCCCCATCGTCACCATGCGGCAGAAATTTCATCTTGACACCTGCATCCGGCCTTGTATTTCTTTCCCCGGCAATCCCCTCAACTTTATCCGCAAGAACGCTCATGGGGGCTACGAAGAGCCTTTCGTGAATGTGGTCGTGTTCCGTCAGAACACCGAAGGCCTCTACGCGGGAGTCGAGTGGACGAATCCTTCGGACCAAGTTCGCTCCGCGCTGGAGACTCACCCGAAGTTCAAACCGTTCACCACGGTCCGAGGGGCGGACCTCGCCGTTTCGGTGCGAATCGTCACTCGTCACGCTGCTCATAAAATCTGTAAAGCTGCTTTTGAATGGGCGAAGAAGTACGGATACAAATCCGTCACCATCTGCGAGAAGCCCAACGTTCTTCGCGAGACCTCCGGCATGATGGAAGAGGAAGCGCGCGCAGTGTCCCGCGAATATCCCGGCATCTCGCTTTGGTCCACCAACATCGATGCGCAGACCATGTGGTTGACCAAGAATCCGGAAGACTACGGAGTGGTAGTTGCCTCGAATCTGTTTGGTGACGTGATCTCGGATGCATTCGCTGGCTTGATCGGGGGCCTCGGTTTTGCGGCGTCTGGGAACATTGGCGATGAAGTTGCCGTCTTCGAGCCGACCCATGGATCGGCCCCGAAATATGCCGAACTCAATCCGCCCATCGTGAATCCGATTGCCATATTTCTTTCGGCGGTCATGATGCTCAATCACGTTGGCGAAACCGAGAAGGCGAGCCGCATTCGTAACGCCATCGCCGCCGTCGTGAAGGAAGGCAAAGTACGCACTTACGACATGATGCGAATTCCTGGTGGGGCGAAAGCGATCAGTCAGGGGGCAGCCAGCACGACACAGATGACCGACGCGGTTCTGGAGAAGATCGAGGTCGGCAACGAACTGGCTTGCGCAGCTATCGGGCAGGAATCCGCGTGAAGTGCAACTCGCAAATGGAACAGCTTTACCAAGAGATTCGCGGAGACAATCTCGATGATCCCCGAGCGCTCCCGCAGAAACTGATTGCTCTGTTGAATGCCGGCTTTGTCGAAGAAGAGGAGTGCGTATTCTTCTCGCAACTCAAGCCGAGCGCTCCAGTCAAAAACGTCGACTTTCCAGACAAGACTGGTTACGAGTGTTTCGTAAACCATCTCGACATTGAGGATTACCTGGAAAACGGAGGATCGCCTGCTCTGGAACTGTTGGGGCGCGGCCTGGCGCTGGCACAGGAGATCAAGGAACGGCTTTCGCAATTGCACGGCACGAGGCATTTCCGAGTCATCGTCGCGTTCACCGGGCCAAGTTGCAGCGTTCGCTTCCACACCGTCCGGCAGGATGAAGGATGGACAGACAAGGACTTGTGCCGCGACGAGGCAATTGCCATTTTCGAAACTCAGGAACAGGAAATATGAACCCTCTGGTGGAAAATGTAATCCGTGCCGGCGAAGCCGGACATTTCGGCCCGGCTGCCCGCTCTGATCTTCGCGTGCGAATCGAAGTTCGTGAAACTGGCGGAATCCAGATCGAACTCGAGTCGCGCGTCAAGCCCTATTACGGCGAATTGATCCGGAGGCAGACCGAAGAAGTCCTCGAAGCTCTTGGCGTACTCCGTGCCTACGTGCAGATTCAAGATGAAGGCGCTCTGCCCTTCGTCATTTCGGCTCGTATTGAGGCAGCCGTGAGGAGAGCCGGGCTGGGTCAAGGCACCCGCGTGCTTCCCGATCAGATCGCGCTGCGCGAGCCCACCGCCCGCGATCGCCTCCGCCGTTCCCGGCTTTATGTTCCGGGCAGCGAACCAAAGTACTTCATCAACGCGCCGCTGCATGGCTCGGATGCCATCATTCTCGATCTCGAGGATTCGGTCCATCCGTCAGAAAAAGATGCGGCGCGGCTGTTAGTCCGGAATGCCCTGCGCGCCATCGATTTTCTCGCATGCGAGCGCATGGTCAGGATCAATCAACTGCCGCTGGGGTTGGAAGATCTGAGCGAAGTTGTTCCCGAACTTCCCGACCTCATCCTCATTCCGAAAGTCGAGAGCCCAAGCCAAATCGTGCAGGCGGAGCGTCATATCGGCGATATCAAAGCGAGCTATGGCATCACGCGTCCGATCTGGATCCTGCCCATACTCGAATCCGCGCTGGGCATCGAGAACGCATTCGCCATCGCCCGAGTCAGCGACAACATCGTAGCCCTAACCATCGGTTTGGAGGACTACACTGCCGATCTCGGTGTCGTGAAAACGTCAACCGGCGCTGAAACGCTCTATGCCCGCCAGCGCCTTGTGAATGCAGCGCACGCGGGGGGCATACAGGCGATCGATTCCGTCTTCGGAGACGTGGGCGACCTCGAGGGCCTGCGTGCCTGGGGCATGAATTCGCGCGCCCTGGGATTCGAAGGCATGGGCTGCGTCCATCCTTCGCAGATCCCTGTGATTCACCAGGCATTCGCTCCAACTCCAGCCGAAATTGAGAAGGCGAAGAAGATTGTCGCCGCATACGAGGATGCGCAGCAGAGAGGTTTGGGAGTCGTGAGTCTGGGATCGAAGATGATCGATCCTCCTGTGGTGCATCGCGCTCTTAAGGTGATGGCTCGCGCGCGTGAAATGGGACTAGTGGACTGAGTCAGGAGTGACCATGACAGTTCTTGCAAAATCGGAGATGATCCAAAACGCGGCCGGACGTATGGTTCCGGATCTGGTGAACGGACGCGGCCAGACGCCTTTTATGGGTGTAGGTAAATATCGTCCCAGCGGATACAAGGCTTCGCCCCCGATCCGCAGCGCTGCTGATTATCCCGCCAATGGCGACAAGCGAGTTGTTGACCTTGAGACCGCCCTGCGCAGATGCGGCATGCGCGACGGAATGGTGATCTCGTCGCATCATCATCTGCGCGATGGGGACCGCGTTGCCCTCATGGCGCTCGAAACCGCTGCAAGAATTGGCGTGAAGGATCTCATGTGGTTTCCTAGCGCCTCCTTTCCTTCGCAGAAAGCTGCGATTGAGTTGATGGAAGCCGGCACTATCGATCACATCGAAGGCAGCATGAACGGCCCGCTGGGCGACTACTGCACGCAAGGAAAAATGCGCGGCATGGGCGTTCTTCGCTCGCACGGAGGACGCTGGCAGGCCATTCAGGATGGCGAGGTTCACATCGACATTGCCGTGATCGCCGCCCCTACAGCTGACCCCTTCGGGAATTGCGACGGGGCGCACGGAAAATCCGCCTGCGGTTCTCTCGGGTTCGCGCTCGCCGATTCCCTTTACGCCGATCACGTCATCGTCGTCACCGACAATCTGGTTCCCTTCCCCTGCATTCCCTGGCAGATTCAGGGCAACAACGTCGACTATGTTGTCGAAGTCGATTCCATCGGCGATCCTTCGAAAATCATCTCGGGCACTACCCAGATCACGCGCTCGCCCGATCGGCTTCGCATCGCCGAATATATCGCCACGTTCCTACGCGACGCGGGAATCATGCGCAACGGCTTCTCTTTCCAGGCTGGCTCAGGAGGAATAGCGCTGGCTTTCGTCAGCTATCTCAAGCAGATGATGAAGCAGGCTGGCGTGAAAGCCCGCTTCGTTCGCGGCGGCTCGACAAAATATCTCGTCGAACTGCTGGAAGAAGACCTGACCGATTACATTCTCGACGGCCAAACTTTCGATCTCGATGGAGTGCGCTCGCTTGCGAACAATCCCCGCCATGTGGCGACTTCGCCGTTTACTTCCTATAACTACCACGGCAAAGGAAACCTCGCGTCCATGGTCGATGCGGTTGTGTTAGGAGCAACCGAGGTCGATATCAATTTTAATGCGAATGTCGTGACGCATTCCGATGGCCGCTTGCTTCACGGCATCGGCGGTTGGCAGAATTGCCTGGCGGCTGGCTGCACAATTTTGGCCGTGCCTTCCTTCCGCGACCGCATCCCCGTGATTGTGGATGAAGTGACGACGCTCTGCGGACCGGGCGAACTCATCGACGTTGTCGCGACAGAACGCGGCATCGCCATCAACCCACGGCGGCAGGATCTGATTGATGCGGTGAAGGGATCGAAATTGCCTATCCGGCCGATCGAGGAAGTCAAGCGTGAAGTCGAGCGCATCTGCGGCGGAAAGCCCGCAAGACCTTCGCGGCTCGATCATCCTGTTGCGGTTGTAAAATGGGTCGACGGCACGGTGCTCGACATGGTCTGGCAGACATCTTGAAGCCGTTCTCCGCGAAGCCTCGCACCGCCCTGCAAACGTACCGCTCCGCTAGACGATTTCCAACATATCTTCTTCGGCGACGACCTTTGCCTGGGCAACCAGACTCTGAAATTGCCTCAGGTCGAGGCAGACGGCGTGCTGGCCATAGCGCGCCTCTTTTCCCGCCACGTGCCAATAAGGCATCCAGCAGAAGCGGCTTCCGTCAACGCGCTGGAGGACCACCAGAAATGGATAGAAGGTCTGCTCCTCTTCTTCCTCGCCCAGCCACGATTCCAGCTTGTCCGGAAGAAACGCAGACACAACTTTGAAATCGCCGTCTCCCGCCCCGAGTTGAAAATCCAGATTGAGATGCAGCTCGCGTTTGCCTCCGCAAGCGGCACAGTTTTCCGGAGGGATTCGCTGAAAATTATAGAGGGCATCAAAAAGCTTCAGGTGCGTCGGAATTTTCTTATGACATTGGGTGCACACAAAATATTGCGAGGTCATGCGATACCTTCCCTCATCTTGCAGATCCGCTCTCCCGAGGAAATCTCGGGGGCGCGGCAGCTAAGCTATTCTCGGGTGCATTCTAAGGAAGTTTTCGCTGATTGAATGTGACCGGCCGCACACCGGAAGCGGCAAACATCGGAACCTCGCGCAAATATGCACGATAGCAGTCACACGGTTCCGTGCCGATGATCACAGATTTCACCCAGCTTCAGATTTACATTGCAGGGTCCGAATCGGACAAACTCAGTCCAATTCGGGAATAACGCTCCAGCCGAAAACTCGTATGCAGATCACTCGCGCTTCCGATTACGCCGTCCGGGTATTGATTCACCTCGCAGGATTGCCTGCCGGTTCGACCGTGCGCCAGTCGGAGTTGGCTCAGGCGACCGCCGTCCCCGGGCATTTCCTGTCGAAGGTTCTGCAACAGTTGGTGCGCTCCGGGTTCATCCGGTCGCATCGCGGTTCAGGCGGAGGATTCGCTCTTACCGTTGACACTAAAACTGTTTCCTTGCTGGAAATCGTCGAAGCAATTGAGGGACCTATTCGGCTGAACCAGTGCTTGGAGGAAGGTCCTTCCTGTGAGCGCAAGCCGTGGTGCCCCGCACATCGAGTGTGGGCCGAGGCACAAGCCGCCGTGGTAAAGGTTCTGGGTTCGGCCTCAGTCGCGCAACTTGCCGCCGTGTTCGCTGCTGAGCTAGGAGTAGGCCAAGGACACCCCGAAACCAAGATCTGGATTACAGGCGTGCCAACGCAAAACAGCACTAGAAGGATTCGTCGGCCTCGTACCCGCTAGCGTGAAACGCGCGCCCCCAATAAAAGCGAGAGTCATCTGTATATGCAACTTCTTGCAATTGGGGACTCCGGGTCGAAAAATTTGAGCATCCTCCATCCCAATGAATCCATCCAATGCTCTGTTAGTAAGTTGACGTCGCAAGCTATACAGGTTAGAATTCGATTCTCTTTATGGCAGTAACTCTCAACTTCGCCGCGTGCTGTTGTACCTGTTGTTGTTGTGCATGCGTGTGCGCTGGCGCAGGGAGGGTGCTGACCTAAGAATTCTTTCTTAACTCAAGCATTCATCAACCCATCGCCAGACCCTCTGGCGGTGGGTTTTTATTTTTGCGCGGAAAGCGAGAGCAGAGATGACGATTATAAACACCGCGAAAGAAACCAAGGCGCAGCGAGCAGAACGTCTCAAGCGCGCGAAGAATCCGTGGGAGGGGCTTGAAGAAATCCGGCGTTTTGCCCGCGAAGGATTCAGCTCAATTCCTCCTGAATGGCTCGGAACCTATTTCCGCTGGTGGGGCGTGTACACGCAAGGTGATGGAGCGGGGGTAACCGGTAGCCAGAATGGCGAAGGGCGCGCGCTCCAACGGTTCATGGTACGCATTCGCATTCCGAACGGAATTCTTACTTCAATCCAACTGCGTCGCATTGCCGATCTTACCCGGCTCTACGCCAACGGAATTGCTGATCTCACGGTGCGCCAGAATATTCAACTTCACTGGGTCACCATCGAATCGCTGCCGGAAGTCCTGGAGGGATTGTCGCAGGTGGGCTTGAATACGATGGGAGCCTGCGGCGATGTCGTTCGCAATGTTACTGGGTGTCCTGTCGCCGGCATCGATGCCGACGAAGTTGTAGATGCGTCACGGCTGGCTCTGGAAGTATCGCGCCTGCTTGCCGGAAATGCGGATTTCTACAACCTTCCGCGCAAATTCAAGATCTCGATCGCCGGATGCCGCTCGTGGTGCTCGTATCCGGAAATCAATGACGTTGGCCTGACGGCGATCACCCGCTCCGGCGTCGGAAAAGAAGAAATCGGGTTCTCCTTGCGAGTGGCGGGAGGGCTTTCGGCCGAGCCATATCTTGGCGCCCGGTTGAAAGCCTTCGTCCGCTGGAACCAAGTCGTGCCAGTCATCAAAGGAATCGCCGAATTGTTTCGCGACTCTGAAGTTCTGCGCGAGCACCGCGAGCGCGCGCGGCTCAAATTTCTATTCCTCCGCCATGGATGGACGGCAGAACGCTTTCAGAGCGAATTACAGGATCGCATCGGATTCGTTCTCGATCCCGCAGAACCAGAAGCTCCTCCCGACGATGTTTACCGCGACCACGTCGGCATTCATCCCCAGAAGCAGCTGGGCCTCGCATACGTAGGCGCTGTTGCCTTACGCGGACGTATCACCGCAGAACAAATGCTGGCCGCTGCCGATCTTGCGGACCGCTTCGCCGACGGTCAACTGCGCGCCACTAACATGCAGAATCTCCTGATCATAAACGTTCCAACCCCCAAGGCAGACGCGCTCGCAAAGGAACTCGATGCGATTGACCTGAAGGTCGCGGCATCTTCGTTCTTTCGCGGAACCGTTGCCTGCAGTGGAACCGAGTTCTGCAAGCTGGCCATCACTGAAACCAAAAGCTTCTCGCGATGGCTCGTCGGGGAATTGGAGGATCGACTTCCCGACTTCGATCAACACCTCAAGCTGCACGTGACCGGGTGTCCGAACAGCTGCGGCCAGCACTGGATAGCCGACATCGGCATTGAAGGCAAAAAGATCAAGCTCGCCGACCGCATGGTCGACGCTTATTACTTTTGCGTCGGAGGTGCCCTTGGGCTGCATCAGGGAACGGCTCGGCCCGTAGGCTATCGCTGCCCCGCAACCGAAGTTCCCGATGCACTGGAACGCATCTTGCGGATATACCTGAAGCGGCGCGAAGCCGGAGAAAACTTGCGCCGCTTCTTCGCTCGCCACAGCGATGCGGAGTTACGCCAGTTCCTCGCGGGCGAACTTATACCCCCGGTCCCTCGCGATCTGCCGCTTGGAAATTCATCTTTAGCAGGAGCTTCTTATGACTAGCCTGTTCCCAATGTTCTTGAAGCTTGCTGGAAAATCGTGCCTCGTCGTCGGTGCTGGAGCGGTCGGGGAAACGAAGATTGGCGCATTGCTCGAAACCGGCGCGCGCATTCGGGTGGTCGCGCGAGAGGCAACTGCGAAGGTACACGATTGGGCCGCGGCCGGAAAAATCGATCTCAGGCTCCGCGCTTTCGAAGCAAACGATCTCGATGGAACGATTCTCGCCATCGTCGCTACGAATTACCGCTCACTCAATGAACACATTTACCACGAGGCCCAGCGGCGCGGCGTGCTCTGCAACGTCGTCGATGTCACGGATCTTTGTGATTTCTACTATCCCGCAGTCGTTCACCGCGGAGATTTGCAAATCGCTATTTCCACCGCAGGTCAGAGCCCATCACTCGCTCAGAGAATCCGTCAACAACTAGAGAAACAATTCGGTGCAGGATACGCTTCATGGCTTGCAGAATTGGGAAAGACCAGAAGACTCATCCTCGCCAGCGATCTTGCAAAAGAACGCAAGCTGGAGCTGTTGCACTCATTGGCCAGCCGACAAGCCGTCGAGTCAGCAATCACGCCGGAAACCGAACTCGAAGTTACAGGAGTGCGCCGATGAGCGGAAAGGTCTACCTGGTGGGTGCAGGCCCGGGCGATCCGGAGTTACTAACCATAAAAGCGCTACGCTTGCTGCGGAGCGTTGATGTAGTCCTTCATGACGAGTTGGTCTCGGACGAGATCTTAAATCTCATTCCGTCGCGTACTCGGAAGCTCAACGTCGGCAAACGATGCGGAGAAAAGAAGATTTCGCAAGAGGAGATCAGTTTCCTGATGGTCGCTCTTGCGGAATCAGGCCTTCAGGTCGTGCGGCTGAAAAGCGGCGACCCGCTCATTTTCGGCCGTGCCGGAGAAGAGATCGCGTCGTTGCGTCATGCCAATATCGCTCACGAAATTGTCCCTGGAATAACTTCGGCCCTCGGAGCGGCAGCCTCCGCAGGGATTCCATTAACCCATCGATTCGTCTCCTCTGCGGTTGTGCTGCTCACTGGGCACCATGCCTCGGAAAATGAAACTGCTGATTGGGATGCACTCGCAGCCACCGGCGCCACGCTTGTAATCTACATGCCCGGGCACAACTATCTTGAAACTGCGACAAAGCTGAAAGAGGCAGGGATTGCCCCTGAAACTCCGTGCGCGATCATTTCGCAGGCAACTACATCCCTTCAGCGCAAATTTGTAACCACGATTTCTGAACTTGATCGTGCGCCTCACTTGCCCGCTCCAAACCTGCTTATCGTGGGCGAGACAGTACGTTTTGCTCGCGCAAATGTGAGGACCGGCGACGGATTGCCTCAGGAACCGGCCATGCCCCTCGCTTTGGTAGATGAGTTCGGCGCCGAAATTGCACCCACGACGGAGCCACTCGCATGAAAACCGAAGGCCATTCTCGCTGCGCAGAGTTAGTATCCACGGTGCAATCGGCGGCGGAACGTTGGACTCCTCAACACACGCTGGCTTGGGCGTTCGAAACCTTCGGCAACGACGTGGCAATTTCGTCGGCATTCGGCGCTGAAGGCATGGTGCTGATCGACACGGCATCACGCCTTCGTGCCGACTTCCGCGTGTTCACCATTGATACCGAGTTCCTTTTTCCTGAGACTTACAGCCTCATGGATCGAATTGAAGAGAAATACGGCATTTCCATCGAGAAAGTATTTTCGGGCCTTTCCCCAGAAGAGCAGGAATGTACCCACGGTCCTTCCCTCTGGGCTCATGATCCCGACCTCTGCTGCAGAATCAGAAAAGTCGAGCCGCTACGAGAGAAGCTCGGAACACTCGCTGCCTGGGTCACAAGCATTCGCCGCGATCAAACTTCGACTCGTGCCTCGGCTCGCCGGATCGAGTGGGATGCAAAGTTTGGGCTCGTGAAAATTAATCCCATCGTCGACTGGAATGCCAAGCAGGTCTGGCGCTACATCCACGAGCATGGCGTTCCCTACAATCAGCTTCACGATCAGAATTTTCCCAGCGTCGGCTGCACGCACTGCACTCGTGCCGTCACACTCGGAGAAGATCCCCGCGCCGGACGATGGCCCGGATTTGCCAAGACCGAGTGCGGCCTTCACGTCATCGCTCCGCTTCCCGCACCGGAATCCTAGCCGCTCCTTACTTGCTAACTACAGCGGCACTCTCCCACGATCGTTCGATGTTATCTTTGTGGTGAATCCGTGACGATTCACGGAGTTCGCTATGAACGTTCTTCACACTCTGTTCGAGCAGCATTTCCGCGTTCCAGTGGAGCGGCTCGTGCCAGTGCAGGGGCAGCTCGGTGGCTCCGGACGCCAAATTATTCGGCTCGCCGCAAAGAACGTCAGCGCGATTGGAATCCTCTACAACGTGCGTGAAGAGAATCTCGCCTTTCTCGAGTTCACCCGCCACTTCCGCAAACACGGCCTTCCCGTGCCGGAAATCTACGGGGAAAATTTGAACGAGGGCGCTTATCTCGAACAGGATCTCGGCGATGTCTCGTTATTCGAATTCCTATCCAAGCATCGCTCTAGCGAACAAATCGAGCCGCAAGTCGCAGAAGCATATCGGCACGTGATTGAAATTCTGCCGCGATTTCAGATCGAGGCTGGCAAGGATCTGAATTATGCCGTCTGTTATCCGCGGGGCAGCTTTGACGCACAATCCATCTCCTGGGACCTGAACTACTTCAAATATTATTTCCTGCGTCTGGCTGGAATTCCTTTCAACGAGCAGGCGTTGGAAGATGATTTCATTCGCCTGACAGAGTTCCTTCTCACAACCGATCGCGATTATTTCCTCTATCGCGACTTTCAATCGCGCAACATCATGCTGCCAGCAGGACAGCCCTATTTTCTTGATTATCAAGGCGGACGCAGAGGGGCGTTGCAATACGATCTGGCTTCGCTTCTTTATGATGCCAAGGCTGATCTCCCGCCGGAATTGCGTCAGCAATTATTAGATCACTACCTCGACACGCTGGGAGCGTATGTGAATGTCCGGCGAGACGAATTCGTTCATTATTATTACGCGTACGTCTACATCCGCATCATGCAGGCTCTCGGCGCGTATGGGTTCCGCGGATTCTATGAGCGAAAAGCCCATTTCCTGCAGAGCGTCCCCTACGCACTGAAAAATATTCGCTGGCTTCTGCACAACGTCACATTGCCCATTGCGCTGCCCACCCTGCTCGAGGCTTTTCACAGCATGCTCGGCTCCGAGAAACTACAGGGGCTCGCCTCTGAAGCTGACAACCTGGTGGTGAGAATCTTCAGTTTTTCCTTCCATCGCGGATTGCCCAAGGACGAAAGCGGCAATGGCGGAGGCTTTGTATTTGATGGGCGCAGCCTGCCCAATCCCGGTCGCGAAGAGCGCTTCAAGCCGCTTACTGGAAAAGACGCTCCGGTCATCGATTACCTGAATCAGCAAGAAAGCGTGCATCAATTTCTCGCCAGTGTTATGGCGCTGATCGACAGCAGTGTCAACAATTATCAGCGGCGTGGGTTCAAACACTTGATGGTGTCATTCGGTTGTACCGGCGGACAACATCGCTCCGTCTATCTGGCAGAACAGGTGGCCAAGCGTCTGCGCGACCGCAACGGGGTCGAAGTAATGGTTCACCACCGGGAACTCGAGAGAATGGCGTCCGAGGCTGAGGCGGAGAAAGTTGAATCATGAAGGCCATGATTCTGGCCGCCGGACTCGGCACACGCCTTCGTCCGCTCACGAATAATCGTCCGAAAGCATTGGTCGAAATTTCTGGCCGCACAATGCTCGAGATCACGCTCAACTGTTTGCGCTCGTTCGGCATTCGTGAAGTAATCATCAACGTCCATCACCACGCCGACATGGTGACGGACTATCTCGAGAAAAAGTCAAACTTGGGCATGCGGGTCGAAATCTCTCGTGAAGAGATCCTGCTCGATACGGGCGGAGGACTGAAGAGGGCCGGATGGTTTTTTCAGGAGACACCAGAAGATTTCGAGCGCCCATTCATTCTTCACAATGTCGATGTATTGAGCACCATCGATCTGCAACAGATGGCCGCATTTCATTGCAATCACAACGCCCTAGCAACCCTCGCCGTGCAGGATCGCGAGACTTCACGATACCTACTTTTCGATGAACAGGATCAACTCTGTGGTCGTCGAGCCGGAGAGAGTGGGCTGCCCGAAATGGTCCGCGCGACATCTACCACGCGCCCGCTTGCATTTTCTGGGATACACGTCATTTCCCCAAAATTTCTTTCCTTGATAAGCGAGGATGGAGCGTTCTCGATCATTGACGCCTATCTCCGCCTTGCGGGAAACGGACAGTCAATTGCCGCCTTCCGATCCGATGACTCTTATTGGCGAGATCTCGGCAAACCGGAGAATCTGACAGAAGCTGCCCATGACCTGCAAGAAGGAATTGTCCGGCTTTCGTAAACGATCGGAATTCTCGGCTGGTACAATGCTTAGCTTCGACATGAGCGACCCGCTGGCCAACCCATCTTCGCCTCGCAAACTCATCATCGCTATTGACGGCCCGGCAGGCGCCGGTAAAAGCACGATCGCCTCTCGGCTCGCGCGCAAGCTCGGTTACGTGAATCTTGAAAGTGGGGCCATGTACCGTGCGCTGGCGCTAAAGGCCATTGAAAAGGATATTTCGTTTGATGACGAATCGGCCCTTGCCAAGCTGGCGGAGCAGTCGCGGATTCGCCTGGAGCCGCAAATCGGAGGAAATCGCACTCTGCTCGACGGCCGCGATGTGTCCGCACGGATTCGCGAGCGCGATGTAACCGAGGCAGCTTCGCGAGTGTCGGTGCATCCAGCCGTCCGCACATGGATGGTGGAGCATCAGCGCCAGATGGGACTCGGTGGCGGCGTGGTGATGGAAGGGCGAGACATAGGAACGAAAGTTTTCCCCGACGCGGATCTGAAAATTTTCCTCGATGCCGATCCCGTCGTTCGCGAGAAGCGCCGTATGGAGCAGCAGAAGATCCGCGGCGAAGTCGCGGCAAATGTTGCAGCCGAGCTGCGTGAGCGCGACCACCGCGACCGCACGCGGAAAACTTCTCCGCTTGTCGCGGCCACCGACGCCGTGGTGATTGATTCTACAGCGCTAAGCGAAGATGAAGTCCTGGCAAAGATCGAAGCTTTCGCAGCTGAGAAGCAGAACTAGGCCAGCCTTCAAAAATCGCTGCCCACAGAAAACCAAACTGCTCGCTTCAGTTTTCGGTGGGCTGCACATCGTTGTCTTTCGGCGCCGGCAACGCTTTCCCTGGCTTGGGCGCTGTCGGAGGCGATGGTGGCTTCGGCGGCAGCGAACTCGCCCGGCGAATCTCGATATTGTCCCGATCATTATTCAGCACAACGTGTGCGGCGCCATTACCCACGCTGCCCGTCGCTTTGGATTCATGGTCCTCGTTATCTACTTTCAGCTCGGGAAAATCAGACTGAATCTCGCCCTCATGTGTGCTGGCATCCAGTCGAAATCCTGACTTATCCGGCAGACTCAGCTGAATGTCTCCGCTGCGGTTATCGATTTGAACATTTCCTAACGTTCGCATCCCCAATTCGATCGAGCCATTGTCGTCTTGCAGTCGAACGTCGCCGGAAACGCTATCCAGACGCAAATTCTTTGAGCGTGTGTTCAGATGCAGCGGACCCGTGATCTGGTCCGCATGCAGCTCATCAGAGTCAAGATCGAGGGAGCCATCGATGCGCGAGAATTCCATATCAGTGCGCGAAGACTTGAAGGTCACGGTCTTGGCGATGCGCGCCAGCTTCACACTCTCCTGGAATTCCCCGTCGAGTTGCGCGCTTCCCGTCACATCACTGACTTCCACTTCGTCCAGCCTGCCGTCCACATGGACATCGCCCTTGATCTGCTCAATCTTAGCGGAGCCCTTGTCTTGATTGATTTTCACGCTGCCGGTGATGTCTTCAATGCTGGTGTCACCGTGCTGCGTTGAGATGTCGACGTTCGCTTCACGATCCACGACCGTCACATCTCCCCGCCGCGAAACAATGCTGACCGCTACCTTGCGCGGTACCGAGACATCAAGATCCGTTTCTACCGGATGATCTCCCGCTCCTTCCACCTTGGCATCCAGCGTGACCAATCCGCCGATGGTTGTGATCGTCGGTTTGGTCTGGTTGTTGTATTGGTCTGCATCGTTTTGGTTATCCGCTCCCACTCGCTTGCGCACAACCACGTTGATGTTGTTGTCATCGGCCGCGTGCACGCTGACCGCGCCGTGATTGTCAATAATCTTCAGGCTATCGCCGGCAGGGAAAGCTTGTTCGAGATGGTCGTTGAAGTTGTACGACTCTCCGAAAATGTCGTTGAAGTCGTTGTCCCCGAAATCCATTTGATCGCGCAGGCCCGACCAATTGACACGCTCGATCTGGTTGGCCATCAATCCGAACACCACGATCATTACGATCAAGAAAATCCCGCCCGCACCAATCCCTGACGGACGCATCCCTTGGCGTTGCGCCTGATGATGCTCAATCAGCTTGAGGATGCCCCAGAGGATCAGCAGCAAAGGCCAGTAATGGGCGAACAAGACGCCCAGACGTCTCCACGAGACCATGTGCAGGTTGCCAAGCAGAAAAATCACGCCCAAGGTGATCAGCACAAACGGCCCTGCAAATGAACGATGTCGACGCGGCGGCAGAGGTGCCACTGGCGGTGGAGGCATGACGGGGCTAGACATTTTTCACCTCCCCGGAAGTGCCCGGCTCAGCCGAGGCAGGCGCCGAAGGCGCAGTAGGGGGAACGGGCGGCATGGGAGCGCTCGGTGGATAAGCCGCCGTTCCCGAAATCTGCGAACCGCCGTGTCCCGCACTTGAGGCATTACTCTGCATCAGTTTCACCACTCCGATGACCAACAGAATCGCAGGCCAGGTCTTGTCAAAACCTACCCTTGAAGTGTTATCCAGCAAAAAGAGCACGCCCAGCGTCACCAGGACGGCTGGTCCCATCAGCCGTCGAGTGCGGCAGCGCTCGCACATGCATGCGCGTTTGCAGTCCCCCGTCAATCCCCAGCCCCTTGCAAACAGATACACTCCGAGCGCGATCAGGATCAGCGGCCAGAAAAGATTCAGGCTCAGGTTAAAAACCGTGTTGATGAGAAAGAGGATGCCCAGCCCAATGAGCACGGCTGCGCCGATCGGAACCTTCGCGCTTTCGAACCTCTCGCCCGCGCCGAACATCTGCGCTAAGCCGAACGGATCCGGTGCCGGCTGACCCATCTGGATCGCCTTGGCAGTCCGCACCGAATCGATGATCTGGTAGAAGTAGAAGAACGCCATTCCGATGCCCAGCATCACCTGCATAGACTCCGGAATGTTGGAGTTGAGCCCAATGATCAGCAACACCATCACCACGAGATGCGCCAATCCTTTCGCGTACTGTGAACAGTAAACGGCCCCAACGCCAAAGGGGAAAAACCCAGAGAGGATTCCAGCCACAGCCGGATTCGGCCCCGACGCGGGAACCGGAACTGGAACAACTCTCGGCGGCTGCCCCGGCTCGACGACCTGTTGGTACGTGCTCTGCGGCGGAACATATCCTCCAGCTGGCGGCACATACGTTCCCTGCGGGGGAACGAATCCAGGAACTGGCGCTGTTCCTTCCAGCCGAGCCGCGATACACGACTCGCAATAAATTACCCCGCGGACATCGCGGGTGCACTGGTTACAAAGTGGCTTGCCGCACGTGCGGCAAAAGGCCACAGCAGCAACATCGTTGTGTGTGGCGCAGTTCATGCGAACCTCCTGTATGTGGTCACCGACACTACAGGCAGATCGTTGCCTAGACCTTCGACAGATGAACCCATAGGCGCGTTGGCCAGATACGTATTGCTATCGCTCTGGCTGTAATTGCGCTCCTGTTTCTGCTCGGGCTGTTGTGTTGTGTCGTTCTTGCGATCCTTCTGCTTCGCAGGTCCCGGTTCGGCAGGCTGGACATTCCGCTTTACCTGCCGCGCGAGCGATTCTACCTCGTAAACGACCCGGATGTTTTCGTAATACCGCACCACACGCGCTTCCGTATTGAAGTACGTATGCCGGATCGCCGACGGACGTAGATTGATGTGGGCCAGATCGGCCGGTTTGATCCCGGCGACTGTCAGCCCCACCGACAGCGCAAAGAATGCCATGCCAAACGACATGGCAAAGCGCGGCTGGCGGACCGTAGCCCAGACTGGCTCGAGAACTCCGGACATCGCGGCTTGTGCATGCTCGAACCACGAACCTCGTGGCTGAACAGCACGTGCCGGAACCCGCAGGCGCTGGGTGTCAACGCCCGTCGTGGATGCCAGAATACTTGCGACCAGGCTGGCTGGAGGTTCCACCTCCGTGAGACCCTTCAGCCAATTGCGGCCCGCCTCAGCTTCGGCGAGCAGCGGACCACACGCCCGGCAACTCCTGGCATGGGACTGGAACCGTTCGAGTTGAACGCCTCTCAGGACGCCATCCAGCGCGTCCGCGAGCAGAACATCAAACTCGTGACACTGCATTCCGTTGCTGGTGTGCTCTGGCATCACATCACCTGCCTATAGGTACGCTGTAGAAGGCGTGCAAGTTCCGCCCGCCCACGATTTATTCGAGATTTCACAGTTCCCTCCGGCACCCTCAAAACCGAGGCAATTTCGCGATAGTCCATGTCCTGTAAGTCCCTTAGAATCACTGCTTCACGGAGCTCGGGGGAAAGTTTCCCCAAGGCCGCATGGACCGTCTCGCTGACCTCCCGGCTGCGAACGCTGGCGTCCGGAGGCGCGGATTGGTCCTGAATTTGCTCACTGAGCGGCTGCGCGTCATCGTGCTGGCTCGCCACTGAATCCATCGAGTCGGTCATCCGATCTTGTTTCGTCTTTCGAAAATGGTCGACCAGCAGATTTCGCGTAATCGTCGTGACCCACGTGACGAACGCGCCCTTGGTGTGGTCGTAGCTGGAGAGCGTGCGATACATCTTGATGAAGACCTCTTGCGTGAGGTCCTCCGCGTCGTCGCTCGATCCGGCAAACCGATAGCAGATGTTGTAAATCCGGCGGTTATAGTTCTGAACAATCTCTTCCCAAGCTGCAGCGTCGCCGGCGAGACAGCGCCGAACCAGCATCGCAACCACTTGGACGTCTTCCACTTGGCTCCCCGGATTTTCGACTAGCTCTTGGCTTCTGGCTTCCTGTTATCAGCGCGATTCGTATCAGGGCACGCATTTATGCGTGCCGTCGACGCCATGACTCCGAGCGTCTTTAGGCGCTGGACTAGCCCTTGGCTCGTAACCCTGAGCTATACAAGACAGTACGACGCTGTAGCGCCGGAAGTTCGCTATTCTCCGAGCACGAATAAAGAACATCGCATTGTAGCAGCGCAGAGATGACACCAAGCTTCAACGCTTAGGTCTTCTAGTCTCGGCACCGCGACCCCTTAGAAATTGCCTATTTCAAATTTCGGGACTATCCTGCGCACTCAGGGCTGCTCTCATGATCGGTAGGAAGCTCTCTCACTATCGCATCGAGGAAAGGATCGGGGCCGGCGGCATGGGAGTCGTCTACCGCGCCCACGACGAGCAACTCGATCGCGATGTGGCGATCAAGGTTCTGCCTTCTCGCTCCTTGACCGACGAATCAGCACGCAAACGTTTCCGCAAAGAAGCCCTGTCGCTGGCCCGACTGAATCACCCAAACATTGCGACCGTTCACGAATTCGGAACTGAGGGCGAGACAGATTTTCTGGTCACCGAGTTCATCCCAGGCGTAACTCTCGATTCAAAGCTAGCCCGAGGCCCGCTTCCTCCAGACGAGACCTTGCGTCTCGGAATGCAATTAGCTGCGGGGTTGGCGGCAGCACACGCAGAAGGCGTCGTCCATCGGGACTTGAAGCCCGGCAATCTGCGGCTGACGAAAGATGGCAGACTCAAAATCCTGGATTTCGGGTTAGCGCAACTCGCTCCTCATCCGGCGCAAGATGCCGCTGCGGAAACAATCTCCCAGTCCCACGATACCAGCGGCACGCTGCCCTATATGGCTCCTGAGCAGCTCAGTGGCGAAACTGCTGACCCGCGAACGGATATCTGGGCAGCCGGTGCCGTCTTGTACGAAACGGCCACCGGACGAAGGCCTTTCGTTCAGCCGACTGCTCCTCTCGTCGTCAACGCAATCCTCAATCAGTCGCCCGAAACACCCAGCAAGGTGAATCCCGCCGTTCCGGTCTTCCTGGATGCAGTTATTTTGAAGGCCCTCGCCCGCGATCGAGCGCAGCGTTATCAATCCGCCGCGGAGTTGGGTGCGGCTCTCCAGCAACCCACGCAGCAAGCGACCGCTGCCAAGAGATCTATGTCTTATCGGTGGATACTTGGCTTCGCAGCAGCCATTCTCATCTGTCTGACCCTTGCTGGAAGCTATCGCTTATTACATCGCAAGTCGGCGCAATCCTCGCCGACCCCAACTCTCAGTCGGCGCAAATCGGTCGCAGTTCTTGGCTTCAAGAATCTTTCCTCGAATCCCGACAAATCCTGGCTTTCTACCGCACTCGCGGAAATGATGAGCACCGAAATCAGCCAGGGCGATCAACTGCGCTCCATTCCCGGCGAGAGCGTAGCGTTGATGAAAGCCAGCCTGTCTCTGCCTGATTCCGAAAGCTACAGTCAGCAGACGCTCAACAAAATTCGGCAGAATCTGGGTGCGGATGAAGTCGTGCTAGGTTCCTATCTTCCGCTCGCAAACGGCGCCCTGCGCCTCGATCTTCGTCTGCAAGACACTGTTCAAGGAGTGACGGTCGCCTCAGTTTCCGAAAAGGGCAGCGAATCCGAAATAGATGACTTAGTTGGCCGCGCCGGATCGGAGTTGCGAGCGAAGTTGGGAGTTGCCGCGCTGTCGGACGCTCAAACAGCCTTGGTACGCGCTACGCTGCCCTCCAATCCAGAGGCCGCCCGCCTTTATTCCGAGGGCTTGCAGAAACTAAGAATATTCGACGCTCTCTCCGCACGTGATCTTCTGGAGAAAGCCGTTAAGTTAGACGCGAACCACGCGCCCACCCACTCCGCGCTCGCCGAAGCCTGGCGCATGCTCGGCTATGACGCGAAAGCAAAGGACGAAGCGCATAAAGCGCTGGCGCTCGCTTCGAAATGCTCTCGTGAGGAACAGTTATTGATCGAAGGCCGCGCCCATGAACTGCTCGACGAAACGCCTCAAGCGATCGAGAGTTATCAGGCACTTTGGCAATTTTTTCCTGACAATCTTGACTATGGACTCGTTCTTCTTCGTGCCCAGTTGGCCGGCGGCCAAACCACAAACGCTCAAGCCACCCTTCAGCAGATCAGAAACCTCAACAGTTCGGGGGCCGATGCCGCTCGCGTCGAACTGGCAACTGCCCACGTCAGCGAGACAGTGAGCGACTTCAAGTCAACGCAGGCGGAGGCCGATCGTGCCGCGGCGGCCGGGCGCTCGGTGGGTGCAAGCCTCATCGTAGCGGACGCACTCGCGCTGGAGGCTGACGCAGTCGAGCGCATGGGTCAATCCCAGAAAACCCTCGAGTTGGTGGACCAATGCCGTGCTCTTTACCTGGCCGCCGGCGACCGGGCGGGCGCAGCTCGTGCCAGCTTGATTGCCGGCGATCTGCTCTCGGATGAGGGTAACTACGAAGCCGCGAAACAAAAATATGAGGAAGCCGTCCCGGTCTTCCAGGCAATCGGTGCCAAGAAAGGTGTGCGTTCCACTCTGGAGCGAATCGGCAACGTCTATTACGCCGAAGGCAAGATGCAGGAAGCCAAACGCTATTACGAGCAGACTCTCGCCTACGACCACGAGATCAACTCAACTTATGGACTGGCCAGTGATTACGGCAATATCGCTAACATACTGGATGGAACTGGCGATCTAAAGGGCGCGCTGAAGATGCAAATGGATTCCGTTGCCAGCTTCACCCAGGTCGGCGATCGCCGCGGCGCTTCGGCGACACTCAACAATCTTGGAAATCTTTACGTCGAAATCGGAGACCTGGATCAGGCCGAAAAATATTACGATCAGGCTTTGGCGATGATTCGCGAAATCTCTTTTCGCCGGGGAGAGCCTTATCCGATTGCTGGCAAAGGCGATGTCTCTCTGGCTCGCGGCGATCTGGTCACTGCGCGGAAATCATACGAACAGGCACAAGCGATGTGCAAAGAGATCAACGACGACGAGTATGCGGCGCAAATCAATGTCGCATTAGCCACGGTCGCTCTTTTCGAAAAACGTTTCGCCGATGGTGAGGCCTTGGCCAAAGACGCAGTTGCATCCAACGAAAAGGCGAATTCCCCCGGCAGCGCGGCATGGGCCGCTTCGGTGCTCGCACGCAATTTGCTCGCCGATGGGAAACTGGCCGACGCCCAGACCGCCGCGGCGAAAGCAGAGCAAATGGCCCGTCAAACCACCTTATCGACTCCGCATTACGAAGTGGCGCTCGCACAATCCCGAGTCACCGCCAGATCGGGAAAACCTGCGCAGGCCATCGAATCTCTGCAAAAGGTCGTCACCTCAACACAGAAGTTCGGCTACGGTCTGTACGAACTGCAAGCGCGTCTGGCGATCGCTGAGATCGAACAGCAATCCGGCTCACAATCTGCCAAGACTCACCTTGCCGCGGTTGAAAAAGACGCCCGCGCACGCGGCGCACTGCTGGTGGCCAATCAGGCGGATGCGTTGCTGAACAAACAAGCCGGCGCGAAGTAAGTGGCCCGGTGTTTAAGAATTTCGGCGTACATCACCTGGAGCAGCGCCCTTGCCAATAAAAAAGTGGCGCACCGAAGTGCGCCACTCGCTCAAGAAACCTTTCCGAGTCCTAGCGAACCGTTCCGCCCAGACCCTTGATCGGCTTCAGGTTGTTCTGTTTCGGTTGTATTTTCATGACCGGTTTCATGACCGCTGGCAGCGCGGTCAGCGAACCTTGCTGTTCGAGCGGTCCGAGGAATACACCGTTGCTGTCGAACTCAACCCAGTACAACGTTGTTGCGCTGGCTTGATAGATATCGGCGTCGAAGATTCCCGGCCCCAGTCCATTGATGGTAGCCGCGAGTTGGTTCGGCGTCGTGTTCAACTGCGACATCGAGAAGTACCCAGCGGTTACAGAAAGTGGGGTGGAGGTGAATACGTTGCCCGTGCTCTCTGACGCCGTGCCTGACCATGTGCCAAACGGATCGCTGACGTCTGCGCCGATGGCCGCAGTGCTCAAGGTTCCATTCGACATCGTGAACGGCCCTACCATGTCCAGTTCGCAATAGCCGCACGGGTTGAATTCGTTGTACTCCTGGAATCCTGCCGCGTAGCTACCGTTGAAGTCCGCAGCAGTTGTGTCTGTTTGCGGAGTGATGACCCCAACGCCGCCCGCCATCGAGTCCATATCGGCAACCAGCGCCCCACCGACGTCGGTGGTCGTGTTATTGGGATCGTTAATGTTCAGTTTAGGATCGACCATGTAGACGCCCAGGTCCACAACATTTTCCGCTGCGCTTCCCCACGCGAGTGATATTGCCCCGTACCCGTTGGTCGTGCTGCTAAGGGTATACGTGCTGCCAGCAAGGCTGTCGCCCAGTTCCTGGACTTCGTTGTCCATTTCGTTGTCGTCAGCCATCCCCGCGGTGAAATTGCCATTGCCGTCGGTACTGAACTGACCCAGAGTGGCATACTGCGTATCCCACTGCCCAAGCAGACCGAATACCGAGCTTCCCAGCGACGCGCTGGTGAACGTGGTTGACGAGCCTTGGCCGTAAGCCGAGCCCACTGCCGAGTCGTCAGCGTCGATGTCAATGAACCGGACTACTTCAGGACCCACAACGTAGACCGCGAAGGTGATCCCCGTTGTGCTAACCGGGTTGGTGATGCCGGTCAGTTGCATACGCCCAAAAGCATCCGGACTCGTGGAGGTTGCGCTGAACGAATTTCCCGTCATCACGTCGCCGTCATCATTGACGTCAATCACGCCCGCTAAGGCCCCGCTGGCGACCGAGTAGACGCCTCCGAAATCAATCGAGTTATAGTCGCCGTCAACGCCGGACGCAGCAAATGAGAAATTGCCGCTAGCGTTGGTTGCAGTCTGCAAATCGAAGCTCCCGCTGGAAGTCGACGTGCCATCAAACTGCGAGATTAGCGCGTGGTTGACGTTGGCAAATTGAACGGCGAATGTCTCGACACCATTCACTCCGACCAGCGTGTCAGCCGTCGTGATGGTGAGCGTTCCAACACCAGTCGTCGGATCAACTACCAAGGCCTGTTTTCCGGCTTGAATCGTGTCGGTGGCAGTTATTCCGTAAGCGTCGTTATAGTCTTGCTCGCCCCCAGTTATGTTGCCATTAGCGTCAATCGTCACCGCGCCCACTACGGCATAGTAGTTCGGGCCGTCGTTGATCGATTCTTGGCCGCTGGCATAGTAGACATACGTGCTCGTCGCCGTTTTCGTGTTGTTTGAGTTCGAACCGCAGCCTGTCAGCAGGCCGAAGCTCAGGCACATTGCAGCTGCAAAGAGACTAACGTTGATCCTGCGATTCATAGCGATTCCCCCTTCTGCGCGGCAAGACGCTCACGCGATTGCGGCGAAACAGGAATGCCATGCTCATTACGAATCGTGTATTCGCGGCCATTGGCTTTCACCGTGCGCACCACGAAAACCTGTTGATCCTTAATCGTCTTCATCACACCGGTCACCTCGACAGCTGCGCCGGGTGCAACCGAGAGCGCGCCTTTACCGGCCATGCCCCATTTGCCGAGGCTGGCGTCGATTCTGCCCGACGCGGTTGCGAGCAGCAGGTGCGAGCCATACATCTTCATTCCTGCCGCAGGATGACTGAGTACACCGGATACCGTCCCCGACAGAGTGACTTCTTTGCTCATGTCATAGAACGGTTTATGCCCCGGTTGGGCTATCAGTGGAATTGTCAGGATCGCGAACAGCAGTCCCGCGATCAGCGGAAAACGTCTCATAATATTCTCCTCTCGAGATTTGAAACTTTGGGGTTGGGGTGTCTGCCTGCGGGGAGGATGAGTACAGGCCGTCGGGCGAGTAATTGAACTTGTGCCTCGTGTTCGCAGTGCTCGACGGGCTGGCGTAATTGCGGTCAGTCTTGTCACAGATTTTCTTTGAAATAGGGAGTTGAACCGGATTATGTTCGGGGGCAGGACCAGAGTCAATTTGGGAATGCGATCGACCCGTCACGAAAGTAATGCTGGTAATCTCGCCGCCGCATTACGTGATAAGTCCTCATTCCAATGGATATAAATGACGTGGAGGGGGAACCACGGAAGGTTACCTTCGGGCTATTCGCTGGTGAAGTAATCAACGGTCACCGGATTTTCAAACAGCGAATAATCCCGCGTCACCACTGTGATCCCGCTATCGGTGACGAAGTAGCGCAGACGATCCGCTTCCGGGTCGTAGCCGATCGTCGTACCTTCCGGAAGGTGCACGTCGCGATCGATGATCGCATTGCGAATGCGACAATGGCGTCCCACGCTGACGTGCGAAAACAAAATGCACTTGTCGACTTCTGAATACGAGTTCACCCGAACGTCCGGGGAGAGCACGCAATTCTTCACCGTTCCGCCAGAAACAATGCAGCCCCCGGAAACGATGGAATCCAGCGCGGTTCCCATGCGCCCAGTCTCGGCAAAAACGAATTTCGCTGGCGGATACTGCCGCTGGTGCGTGCGGATGGGCCATTCCGCATCGTAAAGATTAAAAATCGGCGAGACCGAAACGATGTCCATGTTGGCTTCGTAGTAAGCCTCCAGCGTGCCTACATCCCGCCAATACAGCGCTTCTTTCTTGTTCTCGTCGACGAAGTCATAGGCAAACACGCGATAATCGTCCACCATCTTCGGCAGAATGTCTTTCCCGAAATCATGACTGGATTGCGTGTTCTCCGCGTCTTTCAGCAGTACCGGGATGAGCACATCGGCGTTGAAAAGATAGATGCCCATCGATCCAGCCACTTTTTCCGGATTCAGCGGCGAGCGGAGCTGGGTCACCTTCGGCTTCTCTTCAAAACCGTTAATGCGTCCGTCTTTGTCGACATCGACTACGCCGAAGCGATACGTCTCCTCCTGATCAATCTGAATCGTCGCCAGCGTGATGTCCGCGGCAGAATCCTGGTGCTGCTTCAGCATCTTGCCGTAATCCATCTTGTAGATGTGATCGCCGGAGAGAATAAGAACATGTTTGGGTTGCTCCGACCCTATCGAGTAGATGTTCTGATAAACGGCATCCGCGGTGCCTTGATACCACTGATCGCTGACCCGTTTCATTGGGGGCAGCACTTCGATAAATTCCCCAACCTCGCGGCCGAGGATGTTCCATCCTTCACGAACGTGGCGATTGAGTGAGAGAGCCTTATATTGCGTGAGAATGTAAACCCGTCGCAGATCGGAATTCAGGCAATTGGAAAGAGTGATATCGATAATGCGATAGATGCCGCCGAACGTGACCGCTGGTTTGGCCCGATCACGAGTGAGGGGATAGAGGCGCTCTCCAGCACCGCCCGCCAGCAAAACCCCCAGCGTATCCTTCATGGCTGCCTCTGAGATTCCTTCAATCGAACTAAATCGGAATCCGTTCGCTCGGCAGGAGCGAAAACAGTAGATGGTAGCACAGCAAGGAAGGTTGCGAGTGGCCGTGGCCGGATAGCCTTTGCATGCAAAGAACGATGCGGACAACGGAGAAACGGAGGCCATCAGTATCCGTTCAACGTCACTTCATCCAGCCACACATCATAGGGTTGTTGCGCGTAGTTGCCGTCCATTTGAAACGCAACGTCAATCTCTTGCTGATACCAATTGGGTTGCGCGTTGTAGTACGTGTCGATGTTGTAGCTCGTCCCCGCCACATTGAGATTGATGTAGTGCACTTGATTTCCCACCCGTTCCACCGTCCAGATCAAATGAATCCATGTGTTCGAGGGGAAGTCCTTAC
This sequence comes from Verrucomicrobiia bacterium, assembly GCA_035523795.1. GTDB lineage: Bacteria > Acidobacteriota > Terriglobia > Terriglobales > Acidobacteriaceae > Sulfotelmatobacter. The sequence continues at coordinate 94,850 of DATKQB010000039.1, forward strand.
AGTCCACGTACGTCGGAACCCACACTCCTCCCGCCGGATTCCATATGTTCCACTTTTTGGTCTGGTTGAAGTCGCACTCTGATCCCCAGGTCCAGCGCGTATTGCCAAAGGCCTGGTTGATATCGAATTCGAGTGCCTGCGGTCGATTACCTTCGCTCACATAAAAATACAAATCGTAGATGAAATGGCTTACGTTCGTTCCTCCACCGAGGGGCACCCAGTAAAGTTCGTTTGAATACGGACTTGGTCCCGCCAGGCTGAACTCAGCCGCCGAGCCGTCGAGCGATGGCGACGACTCCGCCTGCGTAAGGGTGGAAACAGCATTTCCGAGTCCAGCTGCGCATACGTTTTGTTGCTGAGCCCCGATCACTGCCGAGCATGAAGTCCAACCCGGAAGATTTTGTATATTGCTGATCCCCGGTGTCTGTCCGGTCACATTGACTTGCAAACTTGCCGTCGAGATGTAGCCCGCGACATCCTCTGCCACTGCTTCCACCGTGTGCTGCCCGTTGCTCATCCAGAGGAATTGATTGACGGTGGATGCGAAGGAGTACAGAACTGGCTCCCCATCCACATAGACTCGCATCGTGTAAAGCGGATCAGGCGCGTTCGCCACGACGGTCAGCGCGGTCGGCGAGGTGACTGTAACTCCATTGGCTGGGCTCGTAATTGTCATCGGGAACGGGCACAACGCCTGCGGAGGCGGTATTTGCGCCGCTGGCACGATCGTCAGATTCGACGGCGGCGTCGGAGTAATCGGACAATCCGCCACATTCTTGGGCAATCCCTCGCAGGTTGTCATCAGCCCGAAAATGAACGCTATCGCTGCCAGCAGTCCCACGCCCACCAGCGAAATGGGTCTTCGCAGATGCCGATCTGCCACCTTGTTTGGTCCGTTTCTCACACTCGTTTCATTACTACCGAATTCATCTCCGTCAGAGTTACTTCGCCCAGGTCCGACATGTCCGCATCTTGATTACTGGGACACACTTCACTGAGTGGACAATCATTAGGTTACGTGCCTGATTTCCGTCTCAAGCGATCAGCTGCGGCTTAGTAAACTTTGAGTTCCTCCGTAGTCTAGACGGGAGTGGCGGGAGTTTCCGGGAAGGTCGCAACGCAGCCCTTCATCTATTCGGCTGCGAACGCGAGTACCACCAGCAGCGGGCAGAGGGCGCACGCATCGCTCGCACACCCAGATGGTGCAGGGATCTGCGACAACCACCCGCATCGTACTCCTCCAAGCGCTGACGTTCTGTAGACACCAGGCCTGGAGCGGCAAGCGGGTCCTACAATGCACAAATGATGCTATCTAGTTATCGCGGAAGGTACGTACAAGTGGCAATACTGCTAGAACCGTACGCTTTAGGCCTCTTTTCCCGATGCGCCCGGGCATGAAAAAAGCCCGCATTTTTGCGGGCTTACAGAGAAAAAGAGCGGTACCTCAGTCTTTTTCCTCGTCGATCTTGATGCGCAGCGACTTCAGAAATTTCAAATCCTGATCGCTGATCTTGAATTCTGGATTAGTCGACAAAGTAGTGACCATAGAAGTCTTGTCCGCCGGTTTTTCACCTTGCTTACTCACACCAATGGTCGCTTCCAGAACCAGAAAGATGTCGTATCCGCCCTCTTTAATACGAGCCACTACCTCAGAGATCTGCTCGGAATCGGAAAGCGATTCGTTAATGGCATCGCCGAGTTCTTTCATGAGTTGTTTCAGCTGCGGATCCACTTGGTCCCCCTCATCGAGTAGCCGGCTAACTTCTTGGATGCCGGCGGGCGGCGCGACGGTTCGCCATTCCTCGGGCGTGCGCTCATTGTAGCGCCGTGGGCTGTTAAAATCGAGGGTGTGACCAAAGTTTCTACGTGGCGCAAAGCCGGGGTTGTCGCCCGCGTCGCGGGCCAGCAGGCCGGACGAAGCCGCACTCTGAATGCCATCAAAGGCGCTGCCCGCGCCACCGCTCGCTCCTTCGGAATCGCCATCCATCAGCTCTGGCTCGAAGTGATCGGCACTCTTTTCCTGGCTATGGCCGCATTTGGCTTTATCGCTATCATTCGTGAATACATGAAGTACTCAGCCAAACAGACCACCGCCAGTCACGTAGCGATTGCAATTTGCTTCACACTGGCCTTTGGCTGGTTCGGATTGAGTTCTTTCCTCAGGCGGAAAGGCCGCGATTCATGAACTCATAATCGTTGGTTGGACTCGGTGGTACCCGATGGCAGACAAGTTGAAAACCCACCCGCAAGCTGAGATCGAAAAGCAGATCGAAACTTCTTCTCATATCCCAATCAATCCGCTCTACACGCCGATTGATCTCAAAAACAGCAACTACGAAACGGAGATCGGATATCCGGGCGAGTATCCCTTCACTCGCGGCGTGCAGGCCACCATGTATCGTGGCCGCCTCTGGACGATGCGTCAATACGCCGGCATGGGAGATGCCGAGGAATCCAACAAGCGCTACAAGTATCTTCTGGCGAACGGCACCACCGGACTCTCCGTGGCTTTTGATTTGCCCACGCAGATCGGCATGGACTCCGATCATCCCCTCGCGGCAGGGGAAGTTGGCAAGGTCGGCGTGGCGATCGATTCCATCGAAGACATGGAGCGCCTCTTCGATGGCATCGATCTCACGAAAATCTCTACATCGATGACCATCAATGCGCCCGCATCCATCCTGCTGGCGCTCTACGTCGCAGTCGCTCGCCGCCAAGGTGCCGACATGCGCAAGCTCTCGGGCACTGTCCAGAACGATGTTCTAAAGGAGTACATCGCCCGCGGTACCTACATTTATCCTCCGCACCAGGCCATGCGCGTCATTACCGATATGTTCGCTTGGGCCAACGAGAACGTCCCTGACTGGAACACCATTTCCATCTCCGGCTACCACATGCGCGAGGCCGGATCGACCGCCGTTCAGGAAGTCGCCTTCACTCTGGGCAACGGGATCGCGTATGTCGAAGCCGCCATAAAAGCCGGCCTCGACGTCGATAAGTTTGCGCCTCGGCTTTCCTTCTTCTTCAACGCGCACAGTAATCTCCTTGAAGAGGTCGCCAAATTCCGCGCTGCCCGCCGCATGTGGGCGCATCTCATGCGCGAACGCTTTAAGGCGAAAAATCCGCGCTCCTGGATGCTCCGATTCCATACTCAAACGGCCGGCTCAACCCTCACTGCGCAGCAGCCGGAAAACAACATCGTGCGTACTGCCATTCAAGCCATGGCCGCCGTCCTTGGCGGAACACAATCCCTGCACACCAACTCTTTCGACGAAGCCCTGGCATTGCCCACCGAACAGGCTGCTCGCATCGCTCTGCGCACGCAACAAATCATCGCCTACGAATCAGGCGCTCCGCAGACCATCGATCCCCTGGCTGGCTCTTATTACATTGAGACTCTCACCAACGAAATCGAAAACCGCGCCACGGCATATCTCGACAAACTTACAGCCCTCGGCGGCATGCTGAAAGCCATCGAGCGTGGCTACGTTCAGCAGGAAATTCAGAACGCCGCCTACGAATATCAACGGCAAGTCGACTCTGAGGAGGCGGTCGTGGTCGGCGTGAATCGCTTTGAAGTGAAGGAAGAAAAATCGGTCCCGATTCAGCGCATCGATCCCGCACTCGAGGCAAAGCAGATCGAACGTGTTTGCGGACTCCGCGCCCGCAGAGACGCGGGGCCTTGGCAAACTGCCATCCAGAGCGTCGAAGATGCCGCCCGTTCCGGCACAAACTTGATGCCGAAGATCCTCGCTGCGGTCGAAGCCAATGCGACCGTTGGGGAAATCGCCGACGCCATGCGCCGCGTCTTCGGCGAGTACAAAGAAGCCGTCGTGATCTAGCTTCCGTAGCCGGTTTTGAGAAAGGAAACCGGCCTGTGCATTTTTTCGTCTCCCTTTTTTGTACTTTCTGGTCGATCGAATTTACGACACCACCCGACCCCGCCACATCATTCTTGCGTAAACCCCACAACCGAAGCCGTCATCTCACTTCCATTACGTAGCGGAAATCTTAAGCTTTGTGCCTGCCTTGACGTCCGAGCCGGTCACGAACCCAAACTCAGATTCCTTTTCTTAATGGGCTGCCTAAGAATTCGCCGCAACTGGAGGATGATTGTGAAGGACTTTACGATGAACGGAACTGAGGAAAAAATTCGCTTGGCGATCGGATCAGCGGCAGCCGCAGCGGCGATCTTTGCACCACTCAGTTACAAATGGAAAGGTGTGTTGACCGGCGTCGCCGCCGGAGCAATCCTGACCGCGGTTTACGGATTTTCACCCATAAGGCGCCTTCTCGGGTGATCCCGATATTGCCGGCGAGCGAATCTGGCCACGTTATTGCGCAACAGGCTGACCTGCATTCCAAACCGAACAGCACTGGCGCGTCCGCAGAGGTGGGGGGGTTCTTGTGTTCAGCGGGGCGGCCTTCGGAATCCCTGAGCGGGCGCTGAATCTCATTGTGCGGGGCACGTGAGAGTGAAGTTGCTCCATAACGTCACGTTGGTCAAACCGGTAAACGCGGTATAGGGATCGGATTGCGGGCCGCACCAGCCGTACGGATCGACTGCTATCGGACCGGAGCCAAGCACATTGTCGACCTCGAAATGCAGATGCGCCGGAACTGCGCCCCAAAGATTGTCAGAAAAATTTCCGCTGTAACCGATGGGGTTGGCACGCTGCACGGAAACCCACTGGTTTTGCTGGGCGCAAGTTGGGCAGGCAACGATATCCTGCCCCGCATTGCACTCAGTCCCCTTGGGATCGGAACTCGTACACCGCATGACCTGGCCGGTGGTGGCGTCGTAATACGAAGCCAGGTGCATGTAGATCACCCTATAGCCGGTTTTGTTGACCACGGTCACGCATCCTCCCTTGGGCGGATTCGCCACGGGAACGATGGCCAGTACATGACCTCTCGAGCCTAGAGGGATTCCCTCGGCGCCATCCAGATACGTCACGCACCCGTTGATCGCAGGATAGAGAGCGGTGCCAAAGGGGAAGAGGTAATCGATCCCGGGGTGACCGTCGTAATAGAGTACGCCAGCGCCAGGGTAGTTGTAGCCTTCCAGGAAGGTGGCGATGTTGGGGTTGGTGTAGGCAAACAGCAAGCCATTGCATTTCCCGGTGCCGTTTTTGAAGCCCGAATACTTGACCGTGCCGCTCTCGCCCGTAAACGCCGTCACGCTGCCATATCCGCCTTCGCCGTCCGTACATTCGTACGCGACCTGCATTTCGTGATCGAACACCGTCATGATGGGAGCATTCGCTGGCGTGCAGGCCCCTCCACACACCGTATTCTGCTTCACTGGAAACACCAGGCTCAGGACGCTACTGTCTTCCTGGCCGAATGCCATTGACGCGGCGAAAATAACCGCCATGATAGCGATCCAAAAAGTGCGGCAATCGAGAGCATGCCTAGGGCACATGATTTTCTCCAGTCGGAAACACGATATTTAACGAGGCGAAACGGCTTGCTGCAGGGGAGGCCGGTAGAAGCGTGCGCAACAATGCGACAAGCAGAATAACAAGAAACCAGAAGGTGTCAATTGCACATTTGGCCTAATTTTGCTGTGAAGGATTTTGCGCAACCGCCTCAACTCCGGCACGCCTACGTTGGTTGCGCTTCCATCTCCGCGATCACCGCGTCCAAGTGACGCAACGTTTCGTCCACGGTCAGTGTGTACATCTCGCGTCCTAGCCCGTCTCCAGAGTCGAGCGCGGCTTTCAGGTAATGTCCTGCGATCTCGACCGCCAGCGAGTCGGTGATGATCTTGCCAGTGCGCTTCTTGTATTCGACCCACGCCGGGTGAGGCAGCACTACCCAAACCCTCCGCCCGCCAACCAGAAACTTGTAGTCAATGGCATCGGCGTGCCGCGTCGCGACGGCAACAATCTGTGCTTGATACACGCAGTGCACAGGCTTCTTCGTCCAGCGGTCCGTAGCTGTAAAGTTCTCGAACATACCTGAGACTATAGCGGACGGCACTGACGGCGGCAAATGCCCGCGATCACCCGCGTAGCTTGCTTTATCATGACAGCTGTGTCTCTTCGGGCCAGAACTGCAGCCAAAGTCGTCGTCTTCCACTCCAAAGCTTTCCAAGCGGCGCCATGGCTTGTGCACGGTTTTTCTACGCGCACTGGGGGATTCTCGAACACGTACGGTAAGCGTGATCTGAATCTCAGCTTCACCAAGGATGACTCCCGCCCCGCAGTCGAAAGGAACCGGGCTGCCTTTCTGAAAGCGGCCGGCGCCGCAGACCGTCGCCCAAGCGCCCGTACTGCTGCATTCTGGCCGCTGATTACGGTTCGACAGATTCATTCCGATGTGATTCACTGTGTCGATTCCATTCCTCCACAGCCGCTGGTGGGCGACGGTCTGATCACCGCAACTCCGCGTCTCTTGCTCGGCATTCAGACGGCCGACTGTTTGCCTGTGATGCTTATAGATCCTAAACATCGCGCAGTTGGCGTCTTTCACGCGGGGTGGCGCGGGACCGTCAGCCGCATCGTGGAAAAAGGAGTGGGCGCGATGCGTCGCTGCTTCGGAACGCGCGCGCGCGATCTGAAGGCAGCGATCGGTCCCGGCATCCACGGTTGCTGTTACGAGGTCGGAGAAGAAGTCCGCGCCCGATTCAATTCGCAGTTCGCCTACGGAGCCAAGCTTTTTCGTGAAGTAAAGGAGTCCGATCCGGTGCGCGAAAAATATCCGCTGCTCTTTCTCACCGCGCGTGCTCCCGGACATGGTGAACTTCCGCCCAAGTTGTTCCTCGATCTGGTGGAAGCGAATCGGCAACAGTTGCTCGCCGCAGGAGTGCTCAAGAAAAATATCGATTCGTCGCCGCTCTGCACGAATTGCCGTCCCGATCTTCTTTTTTCCTTCCGTGCAGAAAAAGGCAAGACCGGAAGGATGATGAACGTGGTGGGAATCCGCCCCTGGCGTGAAGGGGAGGGGGGACGCTGTGAAGACTAAAATCGTAGCGCTTCTGGCATTTTGCATGGCCCTGAGTTGTTCCGCTCTTTGCGCGCAGGTTCCTGCCAGCCGCATCGACGCCATATTCGCAGAACTGAAGTCCGCAACCGCTCCCGGCGCTGCGGTCCTCGTGATTCGCAACGGCAAGCCCGTCTTCCGCCGCGGATACGGCGTCACTGACCTGCGCACGTTGCACCGCATCGATGCGCAGACCAACTTTCGCCTCGCCTCGTTCACCAAGCAGTTCACCGCGATGTGCATCATGCTGCTGGCGCATGACGGCAAGCTGCGTTACGACGATCATTTGCCTGACATCTTCCCGGAATTCCCGCAGTATGGTCGCTCGATTACGGTGCGCAATTTGCTGAATCACACTGGCGGCCTTCCGGACTACGAAGATTTGTGGACGGCGCAGCATCCCGGGACTCCGGAAGAACAAATTCCGCAGATCCACGACGCGCAAGTACTGAAAATTCCGGAACAGCAATCAGCAGGAAAATTTCCGGCAGGCTCGCGGTGGGAGTACAGCAACTCCGGCTACGTCGTGCTGGGGCTGATCGTTCAGAAGGTTTCAGGTGAGCCGTTCGGAGAATTTCTGCACGAGCGAATCTTTGTGCCTCTCAAGATGAACCACACCGTCGCTTACGAGAAGGGCAAGAACGAAGTACGTCGCCGCGCCTACGGCCACACAAAAGAAAAAGATGGCTGGCGCGAGACGGACCAGAGTCCCACATCAGCGACGCTGGGCGACGGCGGCATCTATACTTCGCTCGACGATCTCCTCGAATGGGACGCGGCCCTGCGCGCTCACACGCTTCTGAGCGAAGCCGAGATGCAGCCCGCGCTCATCCCTGTGCAGCCGACGGCTGGACCGGCGACGAATGAGGACGGCAAAGCCGTCAGCTATGGCTTCGGATGGTTTCTCGATCCTTACCGCGGCCACAAGCGCATGTATCACGACGGCGACACAATCGGATTTCGCACGACCATCCAGCGCTTCACCGATGACAAACTCACCATCATCGTGCTGGCGAACCGCACGGATATCGATCCGTCAGCGATGGCGTTGAAGGTGGCTGATCTCTATTTCGAAGGAAAGCAGTGAACGGTACTGGGATCGTCCCACGCCGCGTTTTCGGATGAAGTTGGAGAAGATGCCTACGCCGTGGGTGGTGCCGGAGCCGCTGGCGCAGCGGGAGCAGCCGGGGTCGCGCCCGGCGTCGTTTCGTTCACCAGATCCTTCAGTTCCTTGCTGGGTTTGAAGAAGGGAATCTTCTTTGCCGGGACGTCGACACGCTCACCGGTTTTCGGATTGCGCCCAACGCGCGGGCGCCGCTGACGCGTGCGGAAACTGCCAAAGCCGCGAATCTCAATCTTGTCGCCTGCGCGCAACGAGCGAACCACGCTGTCAAAGATCGTTTCCACGATCACTTCGCTGTCTTTGCGCGTAAGCTCCGCCAAACGCGAGACTTCGTCAATCAGATCGGCTTTGGTCATGTCGCCCCCCTGGCCTCGGGTCGAATCCGGCCAGCACCCATAACCTTCTCAAATTTCGAGGGTTAAATGCAAGTTGCGGAAGAGGAACCGGGGACCGAAGCCATAGCGATGGTGAGAACGAGTGACTCTCGGCTTGTCCGGGAAAAAGAGGCGATGCACCTTGCCTACTTGACGGGTTGGCTAGGCCTCGAGCAGATCGATGATGGAACAATCACCGGCCTGGCGGCGCTTCTGGATGTTCCAGATCAAGCGGTACGAGATGGCGTGGCGGGGGCTTTAGGGGGGCTTGGACGTCGTGCGAAGGCGAGTGCAGGACCGAAGCTTCAGCAGCTATTGGCCGAAGTGGATTGTCAAAGTGCGAATGCGGACTCGGCAGAAATCATCCGCAGGGCGCTTGGTCGGATGGGGATAAAAACAATTCCCAAGAGCTGCGCGACGGATCGTAACTGATGTCATCAGGCGCCCGTACAACTTTGCCCCACATCTTTCGGCCAGCCCTACTTCCACAGATAATAGAACCCGACCTCCTGCTCCATCAGCTTTTCGCGGCTTGGGATGTACTGCGAGACGTCGCCCAGCAGAAGATCGAGCAGCGTCTTGCGCTCTTTCTCCGGATGCACCAGCGTTGGCTCGCCGCTGATCCCCACTGATTTGGCCGTGTCTGCAACGGCTGCCTGGAAGTCACCAATATTGTCAATCAGTTTCATCGACAGCGCCTCTTGTCCCGTCCAGACTTTTCCGTTCGCGATCGCCTTGACGTCGTCATATTTCATCTTGCGTCCGTCAGCGACTGCCTGAATGAACTGTCCAAACATGTTGTCGATCAGCGATTGCATGTATGCCTGTTCGGCCGGAGTCAAATCGCGCGCCGGATTGCCGGTATCTTTGAACTCTCCTGTCTTCAGCACGACATTTTTCAGCTTTGCCCATTTCATCAGATCGCCGTAGTTGACCCACTCCGCGATCACGCCAATCGATCCCACAATGCTGCCTTCATCGGCGTAAATCTTGTCGGAGGCGGAAGCGACGTAGAATGCGCCGCTGGCCCCGACCGTCTCGATTGAAACCACGACTTTCTTTTTCTTTTCGGCGCGGATGCGCTTCACTTCGCGGTAAATCTCTTCTGAAGCAGCCACGCCGCCGCCCGGCGAATTGATGTGCAGGATGATGGCTTTGATGGACGAGTCCTCGCCAAACTTCTTCAGTTCGTCAACCACCGGCTGTGGAGAGAGAATGACGCCATCCAGATCAACCACGCCGATGCGATCGCCGAAGCTGGTGAACCCCGAAGCTTCTTCCGTCCCAGCATGCAGAGTCAGATAGACGAGCGTGAAGACGGCCAAAACGAAGAGGAAAAAAGCTCCTCCACCGATCAAAACCCACAGGAGTGTGCGCGAGCGTCCTTCAGGCATGACGAAAGTCTAGCACCAAGCTGAAATTCCCGTGATTCGACAGGTTACTCATTCATTGTGAGCACTCTAAGTGCAGACCGCTCCACGCCGATCTCAACCGGAGTCGAACAGACATATTCGCCGTCGGCATAAACATCCAGAGGGCGCTCAGTTTCCACACGGACCCGCTCGGCTTGCGAATAACGCACCTCTTTGATCTGGAGATGCCTTCCTGCATAGACGGTCGGAAACAGGCAGAACAGCTTGAACGGATCCACCGCGCTCACAATGCAAACATCAAGCAGGCCATCGTCCATCTTCGCCTGTGGAGCGATTTTCATGCCGCCGCCGTACAGAGGGGCGTTGGCAAAGGCTGCGAGCATGGTCGGGCCGTCGTTGTGGACGGTCCAGGCGCCCGCCGAACCGTCGGAAGGCGTCGAAATTCGGATCGGCTGCGGAGCAAATCGAAAAACCGCGGGCAGCAGGGCAAGCGCATATCCGCCGTTGCCCCGCAACCATCGTGGGAGCCTATTGGCCCGCCGAGCGACTTCCGCATCCAAACCCATGCCGGCCACACAGCAGAAGTAACGTTTCTGCGCCGCGGACGCCTCGGCGCTTGCCAAGGCCGAAGTCACTCCCAAGTCGATGGCGCGGATATAGCCCGCGCTCTTACAGAAACTGCGCCAGACCGCCAGCGAATCCTTCACGCTGCGCATCCCTAGGGAGCGGGCGAAGTCGTTTCCACTGCCCACCGGCACAACCAGCACCGGCAGGCCGAGGCGGACCAACTGTCCTAAGTGACGGTGAACGGTGCCATCCCCGCCAAAGATCAGAATCACGTCGGCCTCATCCTGTGTGGCAGGCATGCCAATCCGCCACTCGACGGAGAGACCTCCCTGGAAGGGTTTCAGGTTCCTGGGAGAACATCCCAGGCCGAGTATGGCGGCAGCGCGCATGTGCGGCGATGAGGGTAGCAGAGGTCGGCGGAGATTACCTAAGGACAGCGCGAGGACCGTCCATTAGGCCACGTTTTGTCAAATTTCTGGCCATAGCCAGCCCGTGTACAACCTGATGCCGCGCAACCTTGATCGAAGTACAGGGTTCACCGTATAAGGATAAGTACGCGAGCCCATCCGACTGCCCGGAGTATCTATGCAAACCTTGAAGTGCGTTTTGTCGACGCTGCTGTTTGCCACACTTGTCTCAAGCCTGACCTTTGCCGCCGCCCCCGATCGCATCACAGGAGCGATCAATAACGCAAATATGGTGAAGTTGACGGGACACGTCACCCCAATGGCTCGTGCGAAGGACGATGAAGGACCGATTGCCGGCAGCCAGGTTCTCCATGTGACCATGCTCTTCACACCTTCTGCTCAGCAGCAGCAAGCTTTGCAGAAACTGCTCAGTGAGCAGCAAGACCCGAAGTCGGCGCAGTTTCACAAGTGGCTGACGGCGGATGAGTTTGGCCGGCAGTTCGGACTAAGCCCAAATGACATTAGCAAGATCAGCGCATGGTTGAAATCTCAGGGGCTGAAGGTCACCTACGTTGCGCACGGCCGCGATTTTCTTTCATTTGATGGCACCGCGTCGCAGGTGCAGAACGTTTTCCAGACCGCGATTCACAATTTCAACGTGAAGGGCAAGATGCACTTTGCCAACATCACGCCGCCGATGATTCCGACGGCGCTGAACGGGATTGTTGGCGGATTTCGCGGACTGCACAACTTCTTTCCGCACCCGATGTTGAAGAAGCGGCCAAACTACACTTTTCAGGACCATAATAACTATTACGCCGCGCTTGCACCGGGTGACATAGCGACGATCTACAACATTGATCCGTTATATCAGCAGAGCATTGACGGAACCGGCGAGAACGTCGTGATTGTTGGGCAGTCGGATGTTTACATCGCAGACATCAACTACTTCCGGAACGCCTTTTCGTTCACTCCCCTGAGCGGCTGCACTCTGGATTCGACGAACACTATTCTCCAAGCCGGAACCTGCAGCGGGGGCAACTTTCAACAGGTTTGGCCAAATGGGAGCGAAGATGATCCCGGTATCCAGGCAGGAGACTTGGGCGAATCGGATCTGGATATCGAGTGGATGAATTCAGTTGCGCGTGGCGCCAAGATCATCTTCGTGACCTCAGTGAATGGAGTCGATGATAGCGCCTCCTGGGCGATTGATAACCAATTGGCCAAGGTCATCAGCTACAGCTATGGGTTGTGCGAAGCATTCAACACTGCACCGAGTATTTCCGCGCAAGAAACCAGCATCTACAAACAGGCCGCCACGGAAGGGATTTCGTTCTTTGCAGCTTCAGGTGACGCCGCGGCGGCGACTTGCGACGGCGATGATGGGTACTACCCGGCGACTCTGGGATTATCGGTGAGCTATCCGGCAAGTAGCCCGAACGTCACCGGGGTGGGGGGAACAGAATTCGACGAAGGCACTGTCAGCTACTGGAAGACTACTAACGGCACTAACGGAGCTTCAGCTACTGGCTACATCCCGGAGAGCGCGTGGAATGACTCCGCGTTGTCCTTCGTACAACAACTTGATGGGAGCGGCGGAGGAGCCAGCAATTGTGTGAGCTCCTCCGGCGAAACGTCGGTCACCGGTCCCGGGGGCGGTCCTTATGCATTTCTCATTTGTGAGGCCCCGCCCAATGGAGGCTTTACCAAACCGAGCTGGCAGTCATCGTTGACGCCGTCGGACGGCGTTCGAGACGTGCCGGACATGGCTTTTTCTGCCTCGAACGTGAATGATCCTTACATTGTTTGCGTGCCTGAATCGGAAGTTAGCAACACCAACAGTTCGACCAGCACTTGCTCTAGCACTAACGATGGCAGCGATGGCATCAACACCGCACTTACGACTTGGAATTCTGCGTTCGGAGGTACCTCTGCTTCTACTCCTGTGGCTGCTGGAATGACTGTGCTTTTGAATCAGTACCTGCAGGCGGACGGGCTGGGATTGATCAATCCGCAGCTCTACAAAGTGTTTGCTGCGAATCCAACCGGTGTGTTCCATGAGATCGAGACGGGAACAAACTCGATCACGAATGGCTCCTCCAGCAACGTCGTAGCCTGTGCCGATGGCGACCCGTCCTTTGAACC
>DATKQB010000040.1:0-148208 GCA_035523795.1 Verrucomicrobiia bacterium
GCTGACCATTACCTCGATTAAGTCGGGAGGCGCCGATCCCCAGGACTTCACAGAGACGAACAACTGCGGGACGAGCGTGGCCGCGGGCGGACAGTGCACGATCAACGTCACCTTCAAGCCGACGCGCAACGGAAAGCGCACGGGAAACATTACAATCTCGGACAATGCGGCCAATAGCCCACAAACGGTATCGCTGACTGGTGTAGCGCAGAACTCACCCGTTAGTTTTACTCCCCCGAATATAGTCTTTCCCAACCAGCTAATCGGAACGACCAGCGCGCCTCAGACAGTAACGCTGAACTATGTGGGTAAGACAGCCCTGGTCATCAAGAGTCTGGGAATTGCCGGAACTAACGGCAGCGACTTCGTCCAGACCAATACTTGCGGCACAGGGATACAACCCGGAAGCAGTTGCACCTTCGCCGTCACGTTTACGCCCTCGGCAGCGTTTGCGCGCGACTCGGTGATCGTCATGCAGGACAATGCCCAAGGAAATACTCACCTGATCGGCCTTGCCGGGAACGGCATCAGCGGAGGAGTTGCCTCGCTCAACCCAACAACTCTTACATTCGCGAGGCGGCTGATAGGCACGACAAGTCCGGCTCAGACAGCTACATTGTCCAACAACGGCACAGCTCCGCTGGCAATTAGTTCCGTCGCAGCGGCAGGAGATTTTGCGCAGACGAATAACTGTCCAGCTTCTCTGGGTGTGGGTAGTTCGTGCGAGATTAATGTAACCTTCACGCCTTCCTACAGCGCTACGCGGACGGGGTGGGTGACCGTGAACCTCACCGATCCTGCCTCTTTGGTCACTTTGAATCTGACGGGCAGCGCTAACTTGTCAGCGCCGGTTGCGGTTTCGCCGTTGATTACTTCGATCACGACCTCCCAGAGTGTGAGCTATACGGCCACGCTCAGCGGAGTTCAGACCTCGAACGTGACGTGGTCGGTGAATGGTGTGATCGGCGGCAACAGCACGGTAGGAACGATTTCGTCGGCGGGCTTGTATACGCCTCCGCCAACCCCTGGCACGTATGCGGTGACCGCGACGAACAACGCCAACTCGAAGCAGAGCGCGTCGGCGTCGGTGGTCGTCTCGGGGTATACGGGCACCTTAACGCATCACAATGACACGTATCGCACGGGCCAGAACAATGATGAAGCGGCCCTAACGACCGGCAATGTCAATAAAACCCAGTTCGGGAAACTATTCAGCTATCCGGTGGATGGCCAAACCTATGCCCAACCGCTCTGGATGCCAAATGTAAATATCAACGGCACGATGCACAACGTCGTCTTCGTAGCGACGGAGAATGATAGCGTCTATGCCTTCGATGCCGATAGCGCCGCGCTGAATCCGAACCCATTATGGCACACAAGCTTCATCAACCCACCGAATGTGACGCCAATCCCTGCCGATCTGGTAGAAGTCGGTCAGGATCTCAGCCCGCAAGTCGGAATTACTTCAACGCCGGTGATCGATCCGGTGAATGGAATTCTTTATGTAGAAGCGCGTACCTGGGAGCAGACACCGCCGCTAGGGCAGTGCAACAATCCTGCGCCGCCGAACAATTTTGTGCATCGGCTGCACGCGCTGAATCTCACAACGGGGGCCGAAATGCCCGGCAGCCCGATCATTGTTTGCGCCTCGGTGCGAGGAACCGGCTATGACAATTCAAGCGGTGTAATCAACTTCAATACCCAGCGCCAGAATCAGCGGCCAGCATTGCTGTTGCTGAATGGAACGGTCTATCTCGGTTTCGGCGCGCTGGAAGATATCGACTACTATCACGGATGGATACTGGGTTACACCTATAACCAGACGTCTGGGTTCACCCAGCAGTATGTTTATAACGACACGCCCAACGGCCAAAAGGGCGGCATCTGGCAAGCTGGCGGCGGTTTGCTGGCTGACTCAAGTGGCTACATCTACGCGGCGACAGGCAATGGCACTTTCGATGCGAACAACAACAACATCGATTATGGAACTGCCTTCCTCAAGCTGACGCCTAACGGAACCTCGTTAACTGTTGCCGACTACTTCACGCCGATGAACCAGGACTTCATCAACCTGGAAGCCATCAACGCCGATCTGGCCTCAGCTGGCCCGATGCTGATTCCAGACCAGAGCAGTTCGATCCCACACCTCGCCGTGGCTTGCGGAAAGACCGGCACGATTTATCTGATGAACCGTGATTTGCTGGGCGAATACAACACGGCTGAAGATAACGTCGTCGAAGCGCTCTACAACACAATCGGAACCACCAGCGTGCCCACTGGAAATTGGGGAACGCCCGCGTTCTTCAACAATCAGATCTACATCCAGGGAATTGACGACCCGATGCATCAGTACACATTGGCGCTTTCCCCGTCACCACTGCTTTCCGCAGCTCCGACAGCGCTCTCGCAAGACGTCATCGGATACGCCAGCCCCACTCCAGTGATCTCCAGCAATGGAGCACTCAACGGAATCGTCTGGTTGGTGCAGGCGTCAAATGCTCCCGATGCGGCCGGGGTTTTGCGCGCGTACGACGCTGCCAATATCGCGCACGAGCTTTACAACAGCAGCCTGGCGGGCTCGCGCGATAAGGCGGGATTGGACAACAAATTCGCCACTCCCACCGTGGCGAACGGCAAGGTGTACATGCCGGGTTCGCAGGAGCTGGACGTGTACGGCCTGCTGCAATAAAGAACAGCGGTGTGTGGAAATCAGGCGGCTCGTGAGCGATCACGGGCCGCTTTTTTGTTGCCGAAATGGCCAAGACTATTCCTTTAAGTATGAGTTGATGGATACGGGCTAAATGCCAGATTTAATGGATGCTAGATTTTAGGAGCGAAAACTTTCGTCTCCGAGCCGAGCAACTTATTGCCCTAATCCGTGTTTGGCCCATAAGATTGAAAGCAGTTTTTCGGTGGTCTCAAAAAAATCGCCCAGCTTGGGAGGCGTAGGAAAGATGAAGTTCCCCCGAATTCTGTTCATTTTGTGTGCAGTTTCAGTGCTGGCAGCCCTCAGCGCCTGTGGAGGCGGAACCGGTGTCGGCAGAACACCGACGCCTCCTCCACCTCCGACCGGCACTAACTACACCACATGTGTTTCTACGAGTGGAGGGAGCCAGTTAGTGCCAAACTGGCAGTCTCAGCTCTTCTATTCGAACTATCAAACCGCCGTTAGCGCTCTCCTCACGCACGTGAGTCAGGCTTCGTATGCTTCGCACATTGGTTACATCCGCGTTGGACTGAGCAAGGGCGGGGAGATCAATCTGCCATCGGGCTGGGACAACTCTTCCTCTGGAGCCTGCTACGGTGGCTACAGCGGGAAGTGGGGCTACACAGCTGGCAGCCCGGGCGATAGCTGGAACAGCTACCTGCAAAGCATGGTCCAGTGGGAGGGTGGATTGAACACATCAATCCCTCTGCTTGTCAGCATCACGCCGATCACTGATGTGGGGACGGAGCCCGATGACTTCATCGCCCAGGTCGCCGCGCAGAATGGAATCAACTTTGGAAACCAGGGGCTGCAGGCATCGGACATCACGAGCTTTAGTTCGGGCAACCCGTGCGCCGGCGATTGGTGCAACCTCTTCCATCAATATCCGATGCCAATCCGAGAGCTTCAGACTATCGGACAGAGCTGCCCGCAGGGAAATGGAGCTTGCTCAGGGCAGGCGGGCGAGACTGGACCGCTTCCCGCGCTGCTTTCGTTTGCGACGACACAGGTTCCCACTCCAGCCAATGACTTTGAGATCTACTACGAGGATTGGCTGATTGCCTACGATCCGACGAATGCGAACAATGCGACGTACGGCGCAGCATATAAAACAGCGATCGAGGCAGCAGCCTCCCATGCAAGCATGCAGGTCCTCTTTCCCGATCCAACCAACGGAGACATCCAAACCTACGTTCTGTCGCAATCCTCGCCGTCGGGAGTTGTGATCGACGTAGATTGGTCCGACATCCAACCGTCGAGCAGCGGTTCGTTTGACTGGACGATCACCGACGCCACCATTAATCAGTGGCTCAGCGCGGGCGCAAAGAAAGTGAACCTGGTTTTTCAAAACACTACTTATGGCGGCAACAATTGCAGCGGAAGCAACGGAACCGGCTCCAACGGCGTAGATAGCAGTGGCAATTGCGCCATGCCCGCCTGGATGTGGACGGTACTGCAGTAAGATCTTATTCGGGGAATAACGCTGAAATTCTGAACCTGCGCGCTAGAATCGCGTGGGGGCATCCGCATAATGAGATTGTTTCTGGGATCGCTTGCAGCCGCGTTGATTCTCACGTCAGCGCCGGGCACCGTGGAGAAGCCGCACTCTGCCGCCGCGCCGCTGTCTGGCACGCCGGTGCTCGAAGTACTTTTTCCTCCCACGAGTCCCGATCAGCGCAATTATGAAGAAGTTCAAGATCATCTGTTAAATAAGAACTCGCCGGCGTTTGCGCTGATCTCGGGCGCTGTGATTCGTATCGATTGGTCGGACTTCGATCTGGGCGATCCAAAATCGGGCACACACACGAAATACGATTTCACGATTATCGATAACGCCATCGCCCCGTGGATCGCCGCCGGCAAGTACGCCAATCTCGTCCTGCACACAACTCCGTATGCGGGAAATCAGTGCCCCCAGCAGGGCGTAGGTTCAAATGGACAGGAGGGAATTGGCAACTGTTCCATGCCGCCGTGGATGTGGACGGCGTTGACCGAATCGAACTACATCACCTGCGACGGCGCGCGCGTTCCGCATTTCCGTTCGAACATCTACGTCACGAACTATCAGGCAGCCGTTCGGGCGCTGGTCGAGCATTACGCAAACAACCCTGGCGTGGGCTACATTCGCATCGGTTTGGGCAAAGGCGGCGAGATCAATTTGCCGAAGGGCTGGCACGACCCCGAAGAGCCTTGCGGAGAGGCTTTTCAACGCTGGGGCTATACCGTGGGCGACTCCGGCAAATACACGTGGAATGCTTATCTCGAGAAGATGCTTGATTTCGAGGGCAACCTGCATGCCGCCAAGCAGCTGATGGTGAGCATCACTCCGGTGCAAGCCCCCGGCCGCAATCCGCAGGAAGTTTCGGATTTTATCGCGCCCATCGCAGTCAGGAATGGAATCGGCTTTGGGAATCAAGGTCTCTCGCGGACGTCGATGCGCAACTGCACCGGCATGCAGGCCGACTGGTGCAATCTGTTTGAACGATATCAGGGCAAGGTTCCGCTGGAATTGCAGACGCTGGGGCCAAGTTGTCCACAAGGCGAGGGATGTGGTGGGCAGCGACAAGGGCCATGGCGGAGCCGCACACACGGCATGGGACAAAATTCGGGACCGTGGGGCGGTCGATGGGGTGGGTCGGGTGGAGGTCAAGGCCGCGGGGGGCAGGGCCAAGGCAAATTGGGTGCTTTGAGCAGCATGACCGGTTCACTCGTGCCGCTGTTGCCCTTTGCGGTAAAGAATCACGCCACGATTCTCGAAATCTATACCGAGGACTGGCTGATTGGGTTCAACCCCAACAATCCGCGGAACCGGGAATACGGAGCCGATTATGCTCAGGCTCTGAAAGAGACGGCGGGAGAAAAGTAAGGAAAGTCGAGTCGGGCGCGACTGCAACGGATTTTTATCAGTGGACAAACGGCCAGTGATGGATTGAGCAGGTGAATGCTGAACCAATCACTGGCTTCGAGTGTTTCTAGAAGGGAATATCGTCGTCAGTGATGGGGCCAGCGCCGGCTGGTTCTGGTTCGGGCGTGCGCTGATCGAAGTTGTTGCCGCCTGCTGACGCGCCGCGAGAACCGCCGCTGAAATCGCCACCGCCTCCGCCTTCACCACGTCCGCCAAGCAGGACCAGATCGCTCGCCACAACCTCGGTCATGTATTTCTTCTGGCCGGTCTGCTTGTCATCCCAGGAGCGGGTCTGCAGGCGGCCCTCAATGTAGACCTTGCCGCCCTTCTTTAAATATTCGCCGGCGATCTCCGCCAGCCGCTGCCACAGCACGACGTTGTGCCACTCGGTGCGATCCTGCCAATTGCCCTCTTTGTCTTTATAGCGCTCATTGGTGGCCAGCGTAATCTTGGCCACGGGCGTGCCCTGCGGCGTGTATTTCACCTCAGGATCTTTGCCCAGATTGCCCAAAAGAATGACTTTGTTGACGCTCTTTCCCGCCATGTCGGTGCTCCTTCGTTGCGGTTCACTATAGCAGATGTCGCGACGCGGAAATCGGTGCGCCATCGGGGAACTGTTGTGTGGCGTATCATTTTGGGTCGCCAAACTAAGGGCTAAGAACCAAGAGCTAGTTGGGGTATAATGCCCGCCATGCCTGCCGCACCTGATGTGCGTGGAACCGCCGCGCCGAGAGCCGTAGGGCTCGTTCCTGACGAGCTCAAATTCGAGCCGAAATCAAAAGGCCTTACCACTCCCCGAAAGAAGAAACCCAAAGAACTGGCGGTCATCACCGAATGCTGTACCGGATGCGCCGGTTCGCCGGCATGCGTCGAATACTGCCCGGTGGAAGACTGCATGTTCTGGGTGCCAGACGAAGACCACCCGCCGTTCGGCCGCATTCAGATCGACCCGATACTCTGCATCGGCTGCAAGAAGTGCCTGAGCAAAGGCCCGGATGGCTGCTTCCTTGACGGATGCCCGTGGGATGCGATCGTCATGCTGGACACTGCCGAAGTGGAAAAAGAAGTCGGCACGATGGCGATCTAAGAAACAGCTATCAGCCCTCAGCGCTCAGCCATCAGCCAAATGCGGTTGACGCTGCTTCACACGATTGTTATCAAGCGAAATTTTGGAGTTCACGAAATGAATTCCAAAACAAAATCTCCTGCTGTGCGGTGAACTGCAGGATCGGCGTCGAATCTGCGGCGACGACTCAGATCGCGGATGCTCTCAGCTCCAGCAAATCCCATTTATTCCCATACAGATCCTCAAAGACGGCGACGGTTCCGTACGGTTCTTCCTTCGGCTCGCGGACAAACTTGATGCCGCGCGAAATCATCGCGCGGTAGTCGCGCCAGAAATCGTCGGTGTGAAGGAACAAGAACACTCGTCTGCCGGTCTGGTTGCCGATGCGGCTTTCCTCTTCAGGCGTGGAGGCGCGGGCCAGTAATATTTGCGTGCCGTGCGATCCGGGCGGCGCGACAAGAATCCAGCGTTTGGGCTGGCCATCCCGATCTTTCGAGGGAGAATCTTCGATGACAGTGAAACCAAGTTTTTCAGTGAAGTAGCTGATGGCTTCGTCGTAGTCGCGAACGACGAGTGAGATGTAGCCGATCGTTTGAGACAAGTTAGGATGATCCCGCCCGCGCGAGGACCGCTTTTTCTGTTTCGATCGCTTGTTGGCGGATATCGTCGGAAACATCGGGCAAGTTTCGCTCGTAGGGCCGGACGGCGGAAAGATCGTCTACTTGACCAATGAGATAGAGCGCGCGTAGCGCCTCCCAGACTTGCTCAGTTCCAGGATCGACGATAGCTACTTCCGCACCTGCGGTGAGATTCGCCCCGGTGGACACAACGGAGTGAATGCGGCCGGGAATCGGCGAGCGGATTTCGATGACTCCAGAAGCAGTTTGCAGCTTGGCGATGAGACCGGCTTGATGAATCGCTGTCTCCGGACGGTCGGCATCGACAACTCTGCCTTGAGCTGGAGAGTTGATCTGCGCCGGCTGCAATAAGGCGACAATTTGCGGGCGCCCGCTGGCGTCGCCGAAGCGCACCAGCGACAAAGCCGCATTGCCGCGAACCATGGGCGAAGAATCGGAGAGCATCTTCAGCAGAACTTCGTGAAAGCCCGCGCCCGAAGTGTCTTGTCCCATGACCCATGCGTCAGTATTGCGGACCTGTTCGACGGGATTGTCTGCCAGCCGAAGCAAGTCGGGATACCACTTCTTTACCGACGCATCTTGTTTCGACATGCGATCGCCTAACTGCACCAACGCATGCTGAATATGGCGCGGCTTCTTATCGTCGTGAATGTACTGCTGGAGCTGCGTATCGGAAAGCGGCCTTCCAAACCATGTGCTCCACCAGAAGAGAAATGGCATGAGGACGATCAGCCAGCCGGTGACGAAAAAGAGAATCTTCTGCGTGCGGCTCATGGAGCGCTTGGGACGCGGCGACGTGACAGCTGATGAAGCAGACGAATTGAAAGATACAGGGGTTGGTTGGACCGACATAAAAACTGGATTAAGACTATATCAGACGGCGTCACTCGACGTCGGCGTCCAAAACGCGTTCTTGCTCCAGGTAGTGCGACATCGCGTATTGGGCCAAAAGAGGCGTCTGGAGCCGGACTTCGGCGCCGACCCATTCGCCTTTATTATGTGGCGCGTCAGCGGGATGGTTGCATCGTCCACCGCTACCAAACTGTGGGCCGAAGTCGGCGCCTTGGATCTGATCAAATTGCTGGATTTGCTTCCACGCGGCATCGCCCACGGTGCCGGAGACATCGATTTTGAGCTTAAGCACCGACATAAACTCTGCTTCCACGTTTCAGAGTTTCAGAACAAGGTTTCGGACATTGAGACCTTGAAACCTTACAGGTCAGCTATGCGGGAACCACTGGTAGAGCATGAAGTACACGATTACGCCGGTGACCGAGACGTACATCCAGAGCGGCCAAGTCCAGCGGGCGATGGCACGATGTTTTTGGTAACGGGCGCGCAGCCCGCGATTCAGCGTGATGATAGCGAGCGGAACGATCACTATGGCCAATGTCACGTGAGAGATCAGAATCGTGAAGTAGACGGGCCGGGACCATCCTTGACCAAGGAACAAAATATTCCCAACCTTGTAATGAAAAAAGAGATAGCACGCGAGAAACAACGCAGACGCTATCACCGCGGCAATCATGCAAAGGCGATGAGCCGCCATTTTACGCCGGGCAATGAGCACGCGGCCGCTGAGAAGTAAAACGGCGCTGGTACCGTTCAGTGTGGCGTTGAGGGCAGGGAAGAACGCGTACTGTTCGGCGATCATGCGACTGGCCTCGTGGTGCGGCGATTGGCCATAAGGAATGCAAGAGCAAACATCACCAACGAAAACAGAAGCAGGGTCGCCATCGACGAAGTCAGCGGGAAGCTGGTTTCCGCGCCGGGATACAAAAGGCTGCGAAGCCCCTCGACGCCATAGGTGAGAGGGTTCAGCCGCATGATGATGCGGATCCATCCAGACGCGCCCGAGATAGGAAACAGTGCGCCGGAAACCAGCCACAGCGGAATCAAAAATAGGTTCACGATGGCGTGGAATGCTTGGGTGGAATCCATCGGCCACGCGATTGCGAAGCCGAGGGCAGTCAGAGAAAAGGAAACCAGGAAAACGACGGCTCCGACTAAAAGCACCTGAACCGGGTCGAGATGCACGCCCGCAAATGGTGCGAATACCAGAAAGATCATTCCCTGTACGGTTGCTAAAGTCGTCCCGCCCAAAACTTTCCCGAGCACAATCGCACTGCGTGGCACGGGCGCAACTAAAACCGAGAGCAAGAAGCCCTCTTTCCGATCTTCAATGACTGACATCATGGTGAAGATGGAAGTGAAGAGCACGATCAAGATGAGAATTCCCGGATAAGAGTAATCCAGATAATGCTGCTGGCCGGGTCCTCCGCCGGAACGGAATGACGTTCCAAATCCAGAGCCCAGAACCGCCCAGAAGACCAGTGGCGACGCGAGAACTCCGATCACTCGTCCGGTCTGCCGATAGAAGCGCACAATTTCGCGCCACCACAGGGTGAACGCGGGCAAGGCAACGCCTGTGGAAGGGCGTGCGGTCGATCGCGGTAGCGTTGCGGCCTGAGTTGCCATATTTAACTTGTCTTTGCCACTGGCGCTTTTGCCGGAGCGGTTCCCTTCTTGTTTTTAGACTTCAGTATGCCCTGATCACGCATTTCCCAATAAGCGTTCAGGAGAAAGCAGGCGGAGAGCGTAAGCAGGATCAGACCCATGAAGAGCCCGTCCACCGTGGCCGAAGGCGGCCACGGGGTGATCATGCCATTTGCGACCAGCCATCCGACGCCCGCCAGCGGCAACAATCCTAACGTGAGAGAAAGAATCAAAATCATCAGACGCATGACTATTTCCTTTCTTCTTCGGAGGTCTGTTCCGTGCCTTCACTCCAGAACTTGTGGCCGGTGCGGTGAATGAAAACATCCTCCAAGGCCGGCTTACTTACTGAAATCGCTTGAATTTCTCCCGGGAAGGCCTCGACTACGTCGGGGACGAAGCGATGTCCCGCCTCTTGCTCGATGCGCACCTGATTGCCCATCACAGTGGTCTCAACGTGGAAACGGGAACGAATGCGATCAGCCAGGGCTGAGGCATCGTGAGACGCATCCAGCATGATGACGTCGCCGCCGATCTCACTTTTCAAAGCTGCGGGTGTTCCCAGAGCGACGAGGTTTCCTTCATTCATGATGGCGAGGCGGTCACATTTTTCGGCTTCTTCCATCAGGTGAGTCGTGACCAGGACGGAGACTCGTTCTTCATCGCGGAGGATCTGCAGATATTGCCAAAGGTCACGGCGCGCCCCCGGATCAAGGCCTGTAGTGGGTTCATCGAGCAGCAATACGCCGGGGTGATGCAACAGACCTTTCGCCAATTCGATGCGACGCTGCATTCCGCCAGAAAAAGTCTCGACCCGCTCCTTCGCGCGATCGGCAAGTCCGACTCGAGCGAGAATCTCTCCCACTCGTTTCTTGAGGGATGAGCCACGCAAACCGTAGAGATGTCCCTGGTGCCAGAGATTCTCATAGGCTGTGAGTTTGGGATCTACACTCTGGGCCTGAAAAACAACGCCGATTTGCCGGCGAACAGTTGCAGGATCCTGAGCGACATCGCAGCCCATCACGACTGCGCGTCCCCCGGTTGGGACCATGAGCGTCGAGAGGATTCGAAACAGGGTGGTCTTACCGCTGCCGTTTGGACCAAGAAGTCCGAAGAGTTCCGCAGGACGGACGTCAAACGAGACACCGTTGAGCGCAGTTCGGCTCTCATAGCGATGAACCAGGTTTTGTACCGCAATTACCGGAGGGGCAGAAGCATGTTCCACCTCGAACCCGGAATCAGCGAGCGACGCGACTTTCGAAACCAAGATGATTCCCCAATGACTTCAATCAGTGTACGACATCAAAGAAGAAAAAATGCGGTGAAACCAAAATCTCAATGAATTCCACGTTAGTGCTGCCCGGTTCTTCAATTCGTGGAGAGTTCCTATGCAGTCGAAGGAGTTCGCTGAGCCTCAGGGAGCCGCTCTTCGAAGGCGATTGGAGCATGTCTCCAAACCTGGATCGCGAGGACTACGGTAGTCGCCAGAAGCAAAGCGCCGACCGCAACATGAGCAACCGTCGAGATCACCATGGGCAACTCAGGTTGCACCGCGTCCTTGCCCCATTCCACACGGGTAAGAAATGCCGTGAATCCCAAGCAGAGCTGTGCGATCAACAACGAGAGCATAAGAATTGCCGGCCTGCGCACGGCTTCTATCTGCGAATAAACGGTTAATGCGCGAATCGCGGTCCATGCAAGCACAAACGAGACGACGGCTGCGTGCACCACATGCGGCCACCAACTCAAGCCGTGGTGACGGAACATAGCGCCCAGGATTAATTGCACGTAGAGCACAAATATCGAAAGCAGGGTCAACGTAAACAAGCTAGGGCGGCGCTGATCGAAGTCAACCCTTGGTTGTTCTTCGACCCACCTCTGTCCTGTAAAAACGGCCATGGCAACGGCGATGCAGAAAAATGTCTGGGCCAGCGCGGCATGAGCGGAAGAGATCGGCGGGGGAAGATAGAACAGTACCGTCAATCCGCCGAGGATGCCTTGCGCGATGACGGTTGCGAGCGCCGCAAATCCCAGAATCCGCATCCAGCGGCGTTTTTCGACGCGCCAGGTCCAGATCGCCAGGACGATGGTGAGTAAGCCGGCGCCCTGGGCGATCATGCGGTGCGTATGTTCGAATTGCACTCCGCCCACCAGTTTCGGAATCTTGTACCAGGACCCAAACGAAGTAGGCCAGTCAGGGACGGAAAGACCGGCATCGTTGCTGGTGACCAGTGCTCCGGCGATGATGAGAAGGAAGGTCCAGCAGGCCAGTAGAACGGCGAATCGATGATGCCCGCGATTGAATGGGAGTCCGACAGCTTTATAAGGAGTGCTCATGAGCGTTGCCGAGCAGGAGTTGAATGAACGACTCACTGCAGGAGGCAGAGCGGGAACCCGCTCTGCCCAAAGGGACATTCTAACAAAGAGGATTAGTCAGCAGCGGGTTTAAAGCTCTGGTCAACCGTCTTGGTTTCCTTGGCGGCCACGGTGACTTTCTGATCCTGCTCACCCAGTTTTTCCTGCACAAAGGCAATCGTGTAGTCGCCCGGCGGCAAGCCCTTGATCTCGTATTTTCCATCCTTATCGGTAACGGCGTAGAACGGGTTTTTCACCACGTTGATGTACATCTTCATCCACGGGTGCTGATTGCACTTGACGGGCAGCATAATCTCTTCGCGGGCGAAGTTTTTCTCAATCGCCGGCGAAGAAGGCGGCTGCGACTCATTCCATTCGCGATTATCTTTGGGAGTGGGATGAATGTTGTGCGTGGTGGGATCGGCGTTCTTGATATCAACCGTCTGCCCGGCCATTACACCGAGCACGTGCGGATGATAGCGGCATCCCTGCTGCTCCAGTTCGACGGGAGTGGAAGGCACGTCGAAGGTGCGGTTTCCTAAACCGTCTTTGACATAGACAAAGACATTGGCGAGATCGCCATGATCCACCACGAGATTTTCTGCTTGGTTCGTACCTTTGCAGCCGGGATCCTGGCTCATGTCGATCTTCGCTGCTTTGGGGGCGGGACCATCGAACTTGACCGTCCCATTAATGGTGGCAACGGTAGCGGGGTCGATGGGTGTGGCCGCGGCAGCTGGCTGAGCCGGCTGCTCCGCCATATTGTTGGATTGCTCGGTGTTTTCTTTCTTGCTGCACGCCGCCAACACCAGAAGAACGGACAGCGTCATCAGCAGCATTGGCAAACACATTTTCCGATTCATAGAACGGCTCTCTCCTCGAAATTGTTTTTCGTTATCTTCAGTTCGCACGAGAATTCTACCGCGATCCTCCGCCTGCTCCGGAGGAGATCGCATTTTGTTTCCGGTTTGATGGCATCTGCAACGATGCCTTGGCCCGTGGCATGGAAGCGGCCACGCGCCGCTGTTCCTCAGGCGTCAGTTGGAAAATATAGTCGGTAAGCAGCTTGCGGTGATCTCCCTCGAAGCCGTTAAACGTCGGCGGCGTGGGCCCCGCAAACACCCACTGATGGTTCACCTGTTTGAAAAGTCCGGAAGGCATGGATGTTCCCGGGCTCACGGCCTGGGGATCGGTGATCCAGCGCTCGACCCAGTCTGGCTTCAGACGTTCCTTGGCCAGCAGGAAATTCGGCGCAGTGGCGATCTTGTCGTGGGCCGGATCTCCCGTGGCATGACATTTCAGGCACGGCGCGGCCGTACTGGAGAATAAGCTGCGAGCCATGTCGGTTTCCGTGGCGGTGAGCGTCGGGACGTCTTCCGGTATATACGGGATCGGTTGCTGCGACAGCGCCTGGAAAAACCGCACCAGGATTCGAAGTTCGTTGTCAGAGAATGAGAACGTCGGCATGCGAACCTTCAGGTATGGGCGCACTCCATTTCGATTCGTGTCGGTCGTGCTCAGGGCCGGGTTCGAGAGGAATTTCCGCAGCCACTCAGGGTCGACGCGCGCGCCTTCGGTGAGCAACTTCGGTGGTAACTGCTCCTGCGCATCTTGATATTGCGGGAGCCCCATCAAAATCGTGCGCTGGCCGGGGATGAACTGATGACATCCCATGCAGTTATATTTCTTAACTACCCACCAGCCCTGTTGAATATCGTGGCGAGCATCGCCCGGCTTGTATTGGTAACTATCAGGTAAGGATGTCTCCTGGCTTCCCATCAAGAACGTGGTCAGATCGAGAACCTGTTCTTTGGTCAGGTGCAGGTTGGGCATGCGCAGAGCTTCGGTTTCACTCTTTACCATTCCCTGATCGAAAACATTCGGTTCGGCCAGCTTGTGTTCAAAAAAGCCTTTGTGATCGTACCAGGGCTTCGTGGCTGGTCCATCGGGAAGCCGCGCCAGATCTTCCTTGTTCTTGATCGGTTCCGCGTCTTGACCGCCGCGCTGCGAGGGTACAGTGAACAGAGCGAAATCAAGACGCTCAATCGGCTTGCTGCCTTCAAATGTTAACTCGGTGCCGATGCGGCCCTCGTCTTCCATGCCGGCAATCTCGTGGCATCCAGCACAGCCGAATTGCCGCACCCATTTCTTGCCTTCTTCTTTGAGCGAGGGATCGTCCATGTAGGAAGCGTCTGCGTACGATGACGGTTGCTGCTTCTTTTGCGTCATCAGGAACGTCGCGATGTCTTCTGCATCTTCCTCAGTCAGGCGCAGGCTCGGCATCACAGTCATGTTCTGAACCTGGAGTTCATGACCGTCATTGGGACATGTGCTGTGCGCCAGATCGAACTGGTAGGGAAGACCCTTCTTGGCGTAATCCTCGGGGCCGATATCTTTCTTCTCGTAAGGACAGTAGGGCCGGGTACGCTCACGGGCGTTGTGGATCCAGCGCACGAGGTAATCGTAATTCGCTTTTTCGCCTTCGCGGGTTAGATTCGCGGCAAAGGTCCCGCCATGCATCTGATCGCCTTCTCCGATGGAGTGGCAGGCCAGGCAGCCGCGCGTCTCGAACAATTCCTTCCCATGTTCGGCATTGCCGGGCTTGTGTTTGGGGAGGGGGTCGGTTAACCCGGACTGCCAGATAAATGCGGCGATCGTTTGAATCTGATGGTCAGTCAGCCGGAAATTCGGCATCTTCGTCGTGGGACGAAAATCTGTGGGCTTCTTCAGCCACACGGGAATCCAGTTTTTGTTTAGCTTCAGTCGGACATCTTTCAGGTTCGGCCCGACCTTCTTCATGTCCTGCATGAGGGAGTGCGACTGAAAATCGAGCTGCTGCAAGCGGCCGTCCAGCTTGCTGTTGGCCACTCTTAAGTCAACCGCCTTCGTGTTGAGGGCGTTCGCTTCCTCGTTAGTTTCGGCAGCGTCCGCCTGCTTCATCAAGTACGCAGATTGCTTCACATTGTCAATCTTCTCTTTTTCAATCTGCTTGATCTGCTGCGTGATCGAGTTCAGCTCTTCTGGCTCTTTATCGTAGCCTTCGTAGCGATGGCAGCCGACGCATCCCTTCTGGCGGAAGAGATCTTTGCCGTTGTTGATGGTTTCCCACTGGGTGTCGCCGCTGACCAGCACCATATCCGCCGCGTGACAGGTCTGACAGCCGGCTTGAGCATTTTCAACCGGATAAAGTGGCCAGAGCCAGTGTTCGTAATTGCCGTGTGCTTTTTCTACGCTGGTCGTGGCCCGGCCGTTGCCCTGATGGCATGGCGAGCAGCCAAATTTCTCCGGATCGTGAATCTGCAGTAGCTGTGGTTGTGGATGGCTTACGAAGGCGCGTGCATATTCATCAGGCTTCTTTTCACCCGGCGCTGTCATCGCGGCAGCAGTGATTTTGAGCGGCTCGCGGGTATTCATGTGGCAGGATTCACAGCGATCGACAATGTTGGCCTGGGCCACATTGATCTGAACGATCTTCGGGTCCCAATCAGCGGCCTTGCGTTTCAGGCCGTCGATCTGCGCCGGCGTCAGATCGACCATATGATCGGAAACGTACTCATCCATTTTTGTCTTGGCCGCGGTGGAGGGTTTCAGCACGTCTCCGAGTTCGAGACTGAGTTGCGTTCGCTCGTTGCGAATGTCGTTATAAGTTTTTTCGAGCTCGTCGAAATTGAATTGTTTCCGGGTCCCGTCAGGAAATTCGACCGTGGCCTTCTTCTCTTTGTATTCCTTGATTTCGTTTGCCTTGCTGGCTTTGGCGGAAGCGCTGTTGCTTGTCTCAAATTCATACGTAAGCGCGTTCACGTAAGCGCGGCGGTCAGTAAAGACGCTCTGGACAGCCAGTAGGCGCGCGCTGGCATCGTCCAGTTTTCGGCGGGCTTCTTCGGCTTGCGGCTTCGCATTCTGATAGGCCTGCTGATAGGACTCTTTGAGAGAAACGTACTCCGGATTCTTTTCAACTGAGCCCTCTGCCTTGGCCGAACTGGAGCGCGCCGTGTTGAGGAAGGCAGTGTAGCGGTCTTTCCAGTGCTCCTGAAAGGGCTTCCACGGGCGCTGTCCCCAGGCCTCGTCATATAAGGCCCAGAACAGCGTGGCCACCAGAATGATCGTCGCGATCAGATAGTGGACGCTATACGACTTACTGGTAATTGGATCCTGCTCGGGGATAGGTTTTTCCGGCACCGATTCCTCCGAAACCTGCGTTGTCATTCCGAGCGAAGCGAGGAATCCCTACCCCAAGCAGCGTAGTACGGGTAGCGATCCTTCGACTGCGATATCGACGCGCTTTGCGCATCGATGTCTCCGCTCAGGATGACACAGTAAAAAGTCAAATATTGAACCACGGCGTAATCCACACATACTTGATATGCCATAACAGGCGCAGCGACATCTTGATGGGCAGCGCGACCATGGTCAGCAAAAGGAATTGCATGATCGAAAACTGCAGCAAGCTCATGCGCTTGAAATCCTTTGCCATCACGCGTCGAAAAAGCGAATAGACGAGCCCGCCGCCAAGCAGGTAATAGCCGCCAACCACAATCGCACCAAAGACTCCTTTGCCCAGGTTCGACGTGATTCCGAATATGTCGGGCAAATCGCGGTTCACCTCATAGATCAGCCGGTTGTGATCCCACGTTTGACCGGGCCAGAACCATTGCCAGCCGGGGCCACGAATGAACGTCCCGATGATGATCATGGCGACCCACAGAATGACAAAGCCGAACAAAAACGTTGCGATGGAGAACTTGCGTTGCTTCCAGGTGTAGTAGCCGCTGCCCAGCGGATTCGTGTCAATGTAGGGAATGACCATGAGCCCGATGATGATCATGGTCGGCATCACGACGCCCGCGATCCAGGGATCGAAATAGACCAACATTTCCTGCAAGCCGAGGAAGTACCACGGAGCTTTCGCAGGATTCATTGTCAGATTGGGATTGGCGGGCTCCTCGAGGGGCGCGTTCAGCGTGATCGACCATACCATGAGAATGATGGTCACGATAATCGCAGCCAGGAATTCAATGCGAAGCAGGAATGGCCAAACGTGCACTTCTTTTTGCCAGCCGGGCTTGAAGGGCCAGGTCTTGCGGTGATGCGTCTTCGCCAGCGCGGGATCAGTCTCGAGCTGATCGATCAACTGATCATTGGCATGAGCCTGTCTCCACGCGAGATAGATGAAGAAGGCAAGCAGCGGGATTAGGGCAACAATTGGAATATTGTCCGGCGCCGAGCAGATCTGCCAAAGTTGATACCAGTCCATAATTTCTCCCAAAAAGGAGGCTCAAGTCGCGCTTGTTGTAATCGCGCCACGCGCGATTGCGGCGCGGCCTTTCGCTCAGATCCTTGATCCGTCGCTCGGGAAAAGCTTCCTCGCTAAGGATGACAACGAAACTTCACTCACCTGCAGCTTTCGGTCCTCGTCGCGGTTTATCCGCTTCCTCTTGCAACATCACCGGAGCTGGTCCGGAGATACCGCCATCCTTTCGCACGCGCCAGAAGTGCACGATCATAAGGACGGAAGCAACAATCGGAATTCCGATGCAGTGCCAAATGTAGGAACGCAGCAGCGCGTTCGCATCGACGATGGATCCTCCCAACAAGCCGAAGCGCACGTCGTTATACGGCGTCATGCCTAACTGCGGACCAAATGGTCCTTCGTGTCCGAGCAACGGAGTCGCGCGAGCCATATTCGTGCCGACGGTGACCGCCCAGAATCCAAGCTGGTCGTCAGGAAGCAAATATCCGGTGAAAGAAAGCAACAGGGTGAAGACCAGCAGCAGAACGCCAACGTTCCAATTGAACTCGCGCGGCTTTTTATACGATCCGGTCAGAAAAACGCGGAACATGTGAAGCCAGACGGCGATCACCATCAAGTGAGCAGCCCAGCGGTGCATATTGCGAAGAATCTTCCCGAACGGCACGTCGTGCTCGAGATAGAGCACATCGCGGAACGCCTGCACCTTGCTGGGGTGGTAATAGAACATCAGGAGAACGCCGGTGTAAGTGAGGATGATGAAGAGGTAGAACGTGATTCCACCCATGCCCCACGTGTAGCTGTAACGAACGGCGTCGCGATTGATTTTCGCGGGATGCAGGTGAAGAAACACGTTGGAAAGCACGCCCAGAGCGCGATTGCGCGGCGTCTCATCGTGCTTGTGACGGAAGATCGAGGTGTAGACCTGAGTCTTCGTTGGGTCTTTTAGGCCCTCGATCTGTTCCTTCGCTTTGCTGGGGATCTCGGTCCTGAGGGACTGGATATCTTCTTTGACGACGGTCGTGACTTTCTCAGCCAGCCCGACCTTGCCGCCGTTTCTTTCCTGCCCGCCGCCTGCGCCGTTTCCGCCGTTTGGATTGTTTGCGTCAGCCATAGGTTTTTTGAATCTAGACTCCGGTTAGAAATGCACCTGGATCATTGAAGTGAGTGGGTTGACCCTTTGGCCACGAATAAAGCTTTGACGTATCGACGAGGACCTGACCGTCGGGAGCGAGTTCGATATGGGCGCGATCCATGGGGCGCGGGGCTGGGCCTTCGAAATTAATTCCTTCGCTGTCGTATCCGCTGCCGTGGCATGGGCATTTGAACTTGTTTTCGCTGGGCTTCCAATCCGGAGTGCATCCCAGATGCGTGCAGCGCGCATAAATCACAAACAATCGGTCAGGAGTGCGATCGACCCAAATACGAAATTTCTGCTGGAATTTTGTATCGACTCCCAGGGCAAATTCCGAGGGGTAGCCGATTTTGAAAACGGAGTTGGGTTCGAAGAGAGTGCGGGGAAGAAAAAACCGGAAGAATGCCAGAAACCACGCGGCCAGGAAACCGGTCACCATGGTCCAGACGAATCGACGGCGCCGGCGGTCAATCTCAGTGGAGGGGGCGGTTCCGGGAACGCCCGCTGCGGGAGCAGCTTTCGAGGTTCCTACCGCCGGCGTTCCCACGAATTTTGTGGGATCGGCTGCGCCTTTCGCCGCGGTCGTGGCTGCGGATTTCTCCGTTGCGGGTTTTACCACTTCGGCATTCGGATTGACCTTTTCGGCCTCCGCCTCCGGCATGAGTCCCTCCTTCTGATTTGCCCGCTTGGCCTTAATCCAAACCTGCGGCTACCGCGTACTGTGGCGCCGCTACCCTCCCTGTATCGACTGAAATGTATGAATGTACTGTCTGGCCCAAGGCTTCCATCACGATTTCGCCCAGAGCCTGTATGAATTTTGGAGAATCGTTTAAGCCGTCACTCATTTCAAACCGCGTGAATCCGAGATTTAGCGCGTATTCGCGGGCCTGATGATTGATCTCAGCCAGCGTTTCGACATGATCGGAAACGAACGCGACGGGCACCACACAAACTTCACGAACACTTTTCGAAGCTCGTTCTTGCAGAGTCTGCCGCAAGGAAGGCTGCAGCCAGCGGCTGGCTCCGACCTTGCTTTGATAGCAAAGTTGGTGATGGTTGCTCCATCCTCCGCACTGCATGAGGAGCTCTACGGTTTGTTCAATCTGTTTCTGATAGGGATCGCCCTTCTCAATGATGGAGACAGGCACGCTATGAGCGCTGAATAAAATCTCAGGACTGAGAGGGTCGGGAAATCGCGCGAGGGCCGCATCGATTCTCTCGACTAAGGAATCCAGATATGTCGTGTTGCGATAAAAGCTTTCGACGCAATGCACCGGCAGCTTGCCGCGGTAATGACGCTGCCACTCATTCAGGCTTGATCCTGTGGTGGTCGAGGAATACTGCGGGTAAAGAGGAAGCAAAATGATTTCGTCGCATCCGTCCGCCTGCAACTGCGCGATAGCTTCAGAGGTAAATGGGTGCCAGTATCGCATGGCGACATAGCAGCGGGCATCTACTCCTCTGCGGCCCAGTTCCTGCTGCAAGGCTTGAGCTTGGCGCTCGGTATTTCGGCGAATGGGCGAGCCCCCGCCGATGACTGCGTAGTGGTGTTGTACTTTGCGAGCGCGGGTCGAGGAAATGAGCTTGGCGAGAGGCTTGCGTCCGATACGGGCAAGAGGGAAGTCGATGATATCGGGGTCGCAAAACAGGTTGTAAAGGAAAGGTTCAATCGCTTCCAGTGAATCGGGCCCGCCGAGCTGGAAGAGAACTATCCCCACACGCGGTTTTGTACGCGCCATCGTTACCCAGAGCCTTTCCCACGAACCCCAGAACCGGAAGGCACTTTACTCCGAATGCGGACTGAGAGTCAATAACGGTTTGCGAAATTTGATGAGCAATTTGCGAGAGAAAACAGAGATTTGCAAATTCGCCAGGCTGGCGTGCAATCTGATCGTGTGCCGGAATTGCCTGATATCGCGGCCTATCTCGCCGCACTCGAACCACGCGTGCTTGGTCAAACAATCGAAGAAGTTCGCGTGGCGAGCCCGTTTCTGTTACGAACAGCCCAGCCGCCGCTCGAAAGTGTGAAGAAGCAAGCCGTCCGCGCAATGCGGCGCATCGGGAAGCGCATTGCGATCGGTGTCGACGGCGATCTCTGGTTGGTGCTGCATCTGATGATCGCCGGCCGATTGCATTGGCGCAAGCGCGACGCCAAGCTCTCGGGACGCCAAAATTTGGCGGCCTTCGATTTTCCGGAAGGATCGCTGGTTCTCACTGAGGCTGGATCGAAGAAGCGAGCCTCGCTGCACGTGGTGAGTGGAGAACAGAGCCTTGCGCAATTCGACGCGGGAGGAATCGATGTGTTTGGGGTCGATGCCGAGACTTTCCGGAGCGCACTCACCGCGGAAAATCACACGCTGAAGAGAGCACTCACCGACCCGCGGTTGCTCGATGGAATCGGGAACGCATACTCGGATGAGATTCTTCACGCGGCGCAGCTTTCGCCGATCCTGCAAACTCAGAAAATGAAATCAGAAGAGTGGGATCGATTACTTAAAGCCACACGAGAAACATTGCAGTACTGGATTTCAAAATTGCGCGCCGAGGCAGAAGCGAGTTTTCCCGAGAAAGTGACCGCATTCCGCAAAGGGATGGCTGTTCATGGCCGTTATGGCGAGCCTTGCCCAAGGTGTGGTGAAAAAGTCCTGCGCATTCGCTACGCCGATAAAGAAACGAATTACTGTGCCCGCTGCCAGACTGGCGGGAAGGTGTTGGCTGATCGCAGCCTGTCACGGCTTCTGGGATCGGACTGGCCGCGCACGCTGGAGGAGCTGGAAGCTCTGAAACGCAGGTGAAGCCGCTCGGTTAAGCAGGAATGGGTTCTTTCGACATCTCCTCGATCACGGCATCGGCAAACTCCGAGGTTCCGGCCTTTCCGCCAATATCCTTTGTCAATTTTTCGGGGTGGCGATAGACGCGTTCCAGCGCATTGCGAATCTGCGTAGACGCGGCGTGTTCGCCGAGATGGCGGACCATCAAAAGAGCCGATCGCAACAGCGCCGTAGGATTCGCAAGATTTTTTCCGGCAATATCAGGAGCCGAGCCGTGCACTGCTTCAAATATGGCGCATTCGTCGCCGAGATTGGCGCTGGGAACAAATCCTAAGCCGCCAACAAACGCGGCGCAGAGATCGGAGAGGATGTCGCCGTAGAGATTCTCCATCACCAGCATGTCGTACTGATAGGGATTCATCACCAGTTGCATGCAGGTGTTGTCGACGATGTGTTCGCCGTAGGTAATCTCGGGATAATTCTTGGCGACATCGCGCGCGCAGCGAAGAAAAAGCCCGTCGGACATCTTCATGATGTTGGCTTTGTGGATGGCATGAATCTTCTTCCGCTGATTCTTGCGCGCGTATTCGAAGGCGAACCTGGAAATGCGCGTGCACGCCTTCTCCGTCATGATCTTGAGGCTTTCCACGACACCGGGGACAACCTCATGTTCCAGCCCGGAGTAAAGCCCTTCGGTATTTTCGCGAACGATGATGAGATCGACGTCAGGATAACGGGTAGGAATATGCGGAAGATTTCGAATCGGGCGGAAGTTAGCGTAAAGATCAAATTTCTTTCGCAAGGCTACGTTGATGCTGGCAAATCCTCCGCCCACCGGCGTGGTGACGGGCCCTTTCAAAGCCACGCGCGTGCGTTCGATGGATTCGATGACTTCCTTGGGGATGTATTCGCCAAACTTTTCGTAAGCATCGGCGCCCACCGCGAACGTTTCCCAATCAAACTTCACTCCGGTCGCATCGAGGATGCGAACCACGGCATGGGTTACTTCCGGGCCGATCCCGTCGCCCGGAATCAGAGTTACTTTATGAGTCATGATGAATTGCTGCTCCCAAACTTTGTTTTATGGGCGGTCGAGGCCGCCTGCTGAAAGTCCGATCAAGCCTTCACTTTGACCAGGTCCTTCAGTTCGTTCATGAACTCTTTTACGTCTTTGAAATCCAGATAAACCGAGGCGAAGCGGACGTAGGCCACTTTGTCGTACTTGCGCAAGCGATTCATGATCAGCTCGCCCAATTCGCTGGTTTTGCGTTCGCGCTCTGGAGAGTCGATGACAAACGATTCCGCCTCGTTCACGATCTGCTCCAGTTTGCCCATCGGCACGGGGCGCTTCTCGCAGGCCCGCAGCAGGCCGTTTAAGACTTTTTGCCGATCAAACTTTTCGCGGCGGCCATCTTTCTTGACGACCATGTAGGGAATTTCATCGATTCGCTCATAGGTCGTAAAGCGCTTGCTGCACTTCAGACATTCGCGGCGGCGGCGGATGGATTCGCCTTCCTTGCTCTCGCGTGAATCGACAACTTTATCGTTTTCAAATCCGCAAAAAGGACATTTCATGGCGCTGGGATGATTTCGTTTGTCGTGGGACAGTTAACTTGAAATTGTAGCAGTTGCGTTGGCTGATCGGCTTCACAGCATGCAAAACGGCGCTCGTGCCCCCTGCGGCACAAGCGCCTGTTTTTCCCCATGCCCTCCTGGTGACGGAGGGCCTGAAGCCGTCGATCCCCGAAGGCCAGCAGACAAACATGGGCACCGTAGGATCTGCGGAAAGTCTGCACCGAGCCTAGGGTCAAATTGTCATGACGATGTCTTGAAATTGTAAAAACCGGCGGATCGGTGCCTTACCCTGCGCGTTTGAAGAACTGCACCGCTTTCTCGTGCTTCTTGGCTGCAGCCAGAGACGAAAACGTGCCCAGATTTTTCCGCTTTCCGGTCTTGGCGTTTTTCTTTCGCGAATAAAGTCGATATTCACCCGATTTCAGTTTGCGAATCATGAAAAAGGGATGCGCGTGAGGAGCATGGGGTTGGCGAGTCTCGGTGGGCGAGCTTCCCCGCCGCAGCGCCAAGCGCGGACTAAACGACGAAGTATTTCGCGGCTGGATGGTGGACGATGATCGCAGAAGTCGATTGTTCCGGCTCGAGCAAAAATGCGGAGGTGAGTCGAACGCCAACATTCTCTTCCGGCTTGAGCAGCGCAAAAAGCTTCGTTTGATCCTCTAAATTGGGGCACGCGGGGTACCCGAAGGAGTAGCGCGATCCGCGATATTTCTGATGAAACAAGTCGCGGATTTCTGGCGCATCGTCCCCTGCAATCCCCAACTCTTCCCGCATTTTTTTGTGATGCAGTTCGGCGAGAGCCTCCGCCGTTTCTACGCTCAATCCATGAACGTAAAGATACTTCGTGTATTCTCCGCCTTCAAAGAGCCGCTGCGTTTCGATCGTCGCGTTCGGGCCGATGGTGACTAAAGACAGGCCGATGACATCCAGCTTGCCGGAAGATTTCGGCGCGAAGAAATCAGAGATGCAAAGCCTGCGTCCCTCCTTCTGGCGTGGGAAGGTGAAGCGTAAAAGCTCCTGCTTTGGCGGCCCTGGATCGCCGCTTTGATTCACAGGTTCGTAAATGACAACATCGTTTCCATCGCTCTGCGCGGGGAAGTATCCCCAAACCGCCTGGGGTTGAAAGAGGCCGGAAGAAAAGACCTCATCCTGCAGATTGCGCAAGATTGGCCGGAACTTTTCTTCGACCAAGCGCAAGTAATCTGCCTGCGATGCGGTTTTCAATTGCCATTGGTTCTTGAAGAGAGCCGTCTCGTTGATGTAGCGAAATACTTCGCGCAGATCGTAATCCTTGCGTACGCGCACGCCCCAGAATGGCGGCCGCGGAATATTTGGCGCGTCCGCGACAACCGGGCTGCGCTCGGCAAAGACTGGCCCGGTTTCTTCGTCAACTACCGCCGCCTTGGCATACTCTTTTACCGTGCGGCCTTCGGCAAGCCTTGAAGCGCGGGCACCGTCGAGCGACGACAGATCCTCCATGATGTGCAGCCCGGCGAATGCGTCATCTGCATAGAAGACGCCATTGGCATACTCGCGGCGCAAGTCATCTTCGACGTATTTGCGAGTCAGTGCCGCGCCGCCACAGATGACAGGGAACTCCATCTTCTGGCGCTCGAGATCCTGAATGACATACTTCATCTCGAGCGTCGATTTCACCAACAGGCCGCTCAAGCCGATCGCGTTGGCCTGATGCTCCTGCGCTGCGCGAATGATGGCATCTCCGGGCTGCTTGATGCCGAGATTGACAACTCGGAACCCATTATTCGAAAGAATGATGTCGACAAGATTCTTGCCGATGTCGTGGACGTCGCCCTTCACCGTCGCCAGCACAATCGTGCCTTTTTTTGATCCCGCTTTCTTTTCCATCTTGGGCTCAAGATAGGCGACCGCCTGCTTCATGACTCCGGCTGAGTCGAGCACGGAAGGCAATTGCATCTTGCGTGCGCCGAACAGATCCCCCACGGTTTTCATGCCATCGAGCAGAACAGTGTTAATCAGCTCCAATGCGGAGTAGCTTATGAGCGCTTGTTCGAGCAATTCTTCAAGCGACTTTTTATTCGCTCCATCCCCGACCGACTTTTCTCCATTGATGATTGCGAATTTCAGTTTGTCCTCGATGGAGAGTGTGTCGACGTGAGCGGTTGTGGCCGCCGGTTTTCCTTTGATTCCGGCGAAGTGGGCCATGTAGATCTGCAGAGCATCGCCGCCCGATTCATCGCGGAAAATCAACTTGCGCGCGAGCTCTACTTCTTCTTGAGGAATTTTGTATAACGGATAGATTTTGCTGTAATTGACGATCGCCATGTCGAGTCCACGATCGACTGCCTCGTGCATGAAGACCGAGTTCAGCACTCGCCGCGGATAGGCGTCGAGCCCAAACGAAATATTGCTGACTCCCAGAATCGTCTTTACCGATGGCAATTCTTTCTTGATTCGTTCGACTGCATTCAGCGTTTCGATTCCAGCCGTTCGGTAATCTTCCTGTCCAGTGGAAATCGGCAGAGTGAGCGCGTCGAAAATCAAATCCGTGCCGTCCAGGCCGTATTTCTTCGTCGCCAGATCGAAGATGCGATGTGCGATGGCAACTTTCTTGTACGCAGTAAGCGCCATGCCATCTTCATCAATGGTCAGCGCGATGACGCCGGCACCATAGCGCTTGGCCATCGGCAAAACTTTTGAAGTTCGCTTTTCACCATCTTCGAGGTTGATGGAATTGATAATGGCGCGGCCGGGAATGCGCTTGAGCGCCTCTTCCACGACATCCGCTTCTGTGGAATCGACCAAAATCGGCGCGGGCACGCGGGTGGCGATCTTGTCTAAAATCGAACTGATGTAGCCTTTTTCGTCTTCGCCGACGATTGCGCAACACAAATCGAGCATGTGCGAGCCATCATTCGCCAGCTTCTTCGCCAGAGCGAGGATTTCGTCATATTTCTTTGCCCGCACCAGGTTGCGGAAATGCTCCACGCGTGTGGTTGTGTTCATTTCCTCGGCAACGATGAGCGGTTTGGGCTCGAGATCGAGAGGAACGGAGGTATACGCGCTCGACGCCGCGGCGGTGCGTTTGACGTCTCGCTTCGCAGGTTCCACGCCAGATACCGCGTCCACCACGGCTTTTAGGTGCTCAGGCGTCGTGCCACAGCATCCGCCCACAATGCGAACGCCGTAGTCCTGAACGAAGTGCTTGTGATACTTCGCGAGTTCTTCGGGCGATAGCTTATATACGGTTTCGCCGCCCACGTTCGCGGGAAGTCCAGCGTTCGGAAGCACAGACACTTCTTTGGTTGAATTCAACGCCAGATGTCGCACGGCGTCGTTCATTTCTTTTGGACCCGTGGCGCAGTTCAATCCGATCGCGTCGACATCGAAGGGTTCGAGCGCAGTAAGCGCCGCTCCGATCTCGGTCCCGAGAAGCATGGTCCCGGATTCCTGCAACGTGACTTGAACGGTGACTGCAAGGCGTTTTCCGGATTTGTGCATCGCCTCTAATGCCGCGATGGTCGCGATTTTCGCCTGAAGCAAATCGAAGCAAGTTTCAATCAAGAGGACGTCTACGCCACCCTCGATGAGGGCGCTGGCCTGCTCTCTGTACGACTTGAGCATTTCATCGTGAGTAATATGACCAAGCGAGGGCATCTTGGTGCCTGGCCCAATCGAGCCGGCGACGAAACGCGGCTTGTCTTTCGTCGAAAACTGCTGTGCAACTTCCCGCGCCAGTTGCGCGGCTTTCACGTTGATCTCGCGTACGCGATCGCCGAGGCCAAATTCGGTAAGTACGATGCTCGTGCCCCCGAATGTGTTTGTCTCAACCACATCGCAACCTACGCGCAGGAACTGCTCATGCACGTCGCGAATGATGTCCGGCCTGCTGAGGTTCAGAACCTCGCTGCAGTTTTCCTTCCCCCAATAATCATCAAGCGTCGGGTTATGCTTGTGAATATTGGTACCCATCGCGCCGTCGTAGATGACGACGCGATCTTTCACGGTTTGTAGAAAATCAGCCATTAAAATCAGCTTTCAGCCGTTAGCGCTCAGCCTTCAGCAAAGCGAAATCGCGTCGAATTGCGTTGTCCTATTGGCTACAACCGCCAATTACAGACGACCAACGATTCTTCCCATGCACGAACGCCGGTCTCTAAAGACCGGCGTGAGATGCACTCAAAATCGCTAAAAGCTAGCTCCCCGGAACCATCTCCGCCGGTGCGCCCCCATTCACGTCGGCCTGATTGAAAACGATGTTCGCTCCCATATGTGCTGGCCGGGGGGCCAGCATCATCTCCTTGCGGTAAATCAGACTGGAAACGTTGAACGAGGCGAGCTCGAATCCGTGCCCGTGCGTAATGGCGTCGGTCGGGCAAGCCTCGACGCAGTAACCGCAAAAAATGCAGCGGTTGTAGTCGATGTTGTAAACCTTCGCGTAACGCTCTGCGCCACTGACGCGATTTTCAGCGGTATTCTCGGCGGCCTCGATGTAGATACAGTTCGAAGGGCAAGCGGCCGCACACAGGAAACAAGCGACGCACTTCTCCAGTCCGTTCTCATCGCGCTGCAGCACATGAGCGCCGCGAAAACGGGCTTCCACACGGGCGCCACGCAGCGGACCCTTGCCATCCGGGTAATTCTCCACGATCGTCGGATTGAACATCTCCCGGAAGGTGATGCTCATGCCCTTGGCAATGGCCGCAATGTTCTTCAGAACCGGCATACATTCATAGTATATCGAATTGCCGGATTCGTCCGTCGGGGAGCAGTGTTTGAGCGGATTCGGTGCTGGAATGGAGAAGAATCCGGCCCGAAACGTTTCGCCGGGAGTCGACTTAGAACTTACTGGGGCAGGAAAATATACACTTGTCCTTCGGCGTCCAACGGATCGGGAATCGCCGGGAGTGAAGTAAATTACACATTGTGGATGATCGAGCGAGAGATATCACTTCTGCGGATTACGCCGGGTTGTGCGCTGATTGCTGCTTTCAGCGAATCATGCGCTCGGATCGGGGATCATCGTTTTCTTTCTGCGAACGGTCGTTGACCGATTCTACGTTTCCCCGGTATCCGCGACTGCCCGTGCTGGAGTGCCTCGGATACGAGCGTAAGGCCTCCGATTCATCTGCACACGATTAACGGTTGGCCCGATTTTACTCGTGATGCACATCACTGCGCCGATTTGCGACTGGCTGCAACATGTGAGGCAAGGAGAAAAATCACATGTTGCTCAAAACTCTGGCCATATTCGCGATTGTTGCGTTCTTTCT
This sequence comes from Verrucomicrobiia bacterium, assembly GCA_035523795.1. GTDB lineage: Bacteria > Acidobacteriota > Terriglobia > Terriglobales > Acidobacteriaceae > Sulfotelmatobacter. The sequence goes on from DATKQB010000040.1 coordinate 28,149, forward strand.
TTGACTGATCGCCATGCTCCAGGGCTGGAGCAAAAGCGCAGTTCCAGGAAGGATCTTCAACATATTAGTCATTCTGGCGATGGGATGGGCAGCGGTTTGGGGGGCGCGGGTATTGCACATCTTTCGCTAACGCAGGCCTAACTCCTTCGCAAGCGCACTCCACTTGCTATCGACCAGAGCCTTGGTCTTCGCGTCCATGACGATTTCGTCTGGCCATGGACGGGCAAAGCCTTCCGCGGCCCACTTCCGCGTGGCGTCGATCCCCATCTTTGATCCGTAGTTCGGCAGTCGCGAGGCGTGATCGAGGGAATCAACCGGACCGAGTGTAAATTGGATATCGCGCTCGGGATCGATGTGATTGAAAACCTTTAGCACCACGTCGCCCAAGTCCTGCACGTCGACATCTTCATCGACCACGACAATGCACTTGGTGAACATGGCTTGGCCGAGCGACCAGATCGCGTGCATGACCTTGCGCGCCTGGCCTGGATAGGACTTCTTGATCGAGACGATCATCAGATTGTGAAACACGCCCTCGATGGGCATGTTGATATCGACCAGTTCGGGGATGGTCAGCTTCATCAGCGGCAAAAAGACGCGCTCAACTGCCTTGCCCATGTAGGCGTCTTCTTGCGGAGGCTTGCCGACGATCGTGGTGGCATAGATCGGGTTTTTGCGATGCGTGATGCAGGTGATGTGGAAGACAGGATAGAGATCTTCGAGCGAATAGAAACCTGTGTGGTCGCCGAACGGGCCTTCGGTGCGTAGCTCGTCAAGATTGATGTAGCCTTCGAGCACAATCTCGCTCGATGCCGGCACTTCCAGATCCACCGTTTCGCATCTGACCAGTTCAACACCGCTTCCGCGAAGAAACCCGGCGATCAGATACTCTTCAACTTCCGGCGGGGCAGGGACGATCGCCGAAAACGAGACTGCCGGATCAGTTCCAATCGCGACCGCTACTTCCATTTTGCCGGTGGGTCGTTCGCCCTCAGCTAGAATGCTCGCGCCAGAGGACCTTGCCATAATGTCCACGGCGGCAGATTTGCCAACGACCGCGGCTCGCATGCGTTCGCGTGCATGTTCGGCCGCAACTTTTTGCCTCTGCCAGTGCATACCTGTGGTGCGTTCGTCGTACACCTGCATGCGGTACATGCCCAGATTTCTTTTGCCGCTACTCGGGCTTCGGGTGGTCACGCACGGTAATGTGATGAACCGGCCTGCATCTTTCGGCCAGCATTGCAGAACAGGAAATTCAGACAGCGAAAACTTGTCGCGTTTGATCACTTCCTTGCACGGGCCGGTCGGGACTGTTTTCGGGAAAAATTTGCCGGCTTCGGTGAGCAAGGGCAGCATCTTCAGTTTGTCGAGAAATCCCTGTGGCGACTTCACATCCATGAACATGCGCAGACGGTCGGCAACATCGTTGAATGACTTCACGCCCAACGCCATTTTCATGCGCGCTTCCGAGCCAAACTGATTGATCAGAAGCTGGGATCCGGAGTGGCCTTTCACATTCTGAAAAAGCAGCGCCGGTCCGCCGGTCCGGCCCTGAGCATCGCGGCTTTTCGAGACGCGATCGGTGACTTCAGCGATCTCGAGAATGGGATCAGCTTCTACGCGGATGCGCTTTAACTCGCCCGCCCGATCCAGCGCGGATAGCCACTGACGAAGGTCGTCGAAGGCCAAGGATTCCTCTTTCTTTAAAAGCGATTCATTTGACCGACGATTATACGAGAAGCTGTTTTCCTCGAGTGCCGATCTCTGCACGAGAAAAAACCCCAGCCTTTCGGCTGGGGCATGGCAGAACTGCAGAGATTAGAAGAGATTCCACAGAAACTGGTTGTAAACCTCATGATGAAACTGCACTTCTTGCGCCTTCACGAAAGTCCCTAATGCGCGTGGGCAACGGTCGGCCGATGCCTGTTTCAGGTCGACATAACGCGCCTTTACGTCTTCCCCGAGCAATTTTGTGGTCCAATCGGCCTTGCTGAAATTCTTGATAGCATCGTAGATGTTGTCAGGCAGATAGCGTTCGGCCTGGCGAAGATTCTTGATTTTGGCGGTTTCTCCGTCAAGGCCGGTCTTGAAGATCGAAAGCATGACCAGATAAGGATTGGCGTCGGGCGCGACCGAGCGCACTTCCACCCGCATGCTCTTCTCGTTGCCGATGGGAATGCGGACCATCGAACCGCGATCCACCGGAGAAGCCTTGATCTGGTTTGGCGCTTCGAAGTGCGGATCGAGACGTCGATACGCATTGACGCTGGCATTCAGCAGCAGGCAAATATCATTCGCGTGGGTCAAAATGCGATCGACGAAGGCCCATCCTGTCTTGCTGAGTTTTTCTTCGCCTTTTGCGTCCCAGAAAAGATTCTTGCCTTCTTCGCTAATGGAAACGTTAGTATGCATGCCGCTGCCGTTTACTCCGACCACCGGCTTGGGCAGGAATGACGCAGTCAATCCCATATTCGTGGCGACCTGCCGGCAGATGAGCTTGTAAAGCTGAATCTGATCGGCCGCAGCCACCACTTCGCCGTAGCCGTAATTGATTTCGAATTGCGACGGAGCAACTTCCGGGTGATCCTTCTCGTTCTGGAATCCCATCGCGCGCTGCACTTCCGCGGTGGTATCGATGAACGTCCGCAGGGGGTCGCCGGGCAGGGAATGATAGTAACCACCGGTATTGACGTATTCGAATTTGCCGGTTTCGTGAAAGTGACGCTCTGCGTCCGGACCCTTGAAGAGAAATCCTTCAATTTCGTTGGCCGCGTTGAGCGTGTATCCCTTTTTCTTGTAGAGCTCGTCGGCATAGCTCTTGAGCACGCCACGAATATCGCCGGAATATGGCGTGCCATTCTTGTCGATCACTTCACCGAAGACGAGGATTTTGCCCGAACCGAAGATATCGGCAGGCGCCCAGTAAAACGCACCCCAGTCGATGCCCAGGCGCAGATCGCTTTCACGCTGGGCGGTGAATCCACGAATAGAGGAACCGTCGAAGGTGAGGTTATCCCAGCTCTTGATCAGGAATTTCTTGTCGTAATCGAGCATGTGCAACCGTCCCTCAAGATCGCTGAAGAGAACGGTCACGGCTTTTATGCGCTTTTCGTCAGTGAGATATTTCAGCCGCTCGTCGCGGATCTTTTCGATGGCGACGCGCTTCTTACGCTGCTCCTTGGCCTTGAGATTGACTTCTTCCAGTTCGTCGTAAGAGAGCGCCAGAAAATTGCGGAGTTCGTTGGACATGGATGAGCTTTGTTCTCCTTCGAAGCAAACGCTGAATTGTAGGCAAAAAACACATTACGGATACAAGGGGAGTTGAAATGGCTGGTTTCAACACACTGGTTCAGGAACAGAAGAGAATAACGCGCTGGCGCCGATGCGGCCAATCGAAAAAGCTGATGTTCGGCATAAAGCGGATTTATTCGAGAAGCTACACAGTGGGAGCTTCAATGGTCGCGCTTGACCAGGCAGGGATCGGGCTTTGTTGGCCGCAATCCAGGCAGCGGGTCGAGTCGAATCGAGCTGCGCAGTCTGGGCAAACTCCCCAAGTCTGGAATGGGTCGAAGGCTTGTCCACAATGACCGCATTTCCAGAATTCGCCGACTGGCGGCGCGGTTTTACAACTCGGACAGACAAAGCCATCGCGTCGCGGCAGCTTCGCCATCCGCAGCAGGGTACGGGCATGCTGCAATCCTCCCCAGCAGTTCATGAGCATGAAGAGGGCGATCGCCCCCAGCCACAAGTCTTGTTTCCATAGGGCCAACCCGATGAAGGCAGCTACTCCGAAGAATCCCAGAATCGTGGCGACCATCAGGCTGCGAGCACGGCCCATGAGGAACCAAAGAAGAGATCGCAAAATCTGCCCGCCGTCGAGCGGATAAATCGGCAGGATATTGAAGACCAACAAGCCAATGTCGATGCCGAATACATTTCGCGCCAGCATGTAGACATCGGGGCTCGTCTGCGCCAAGCCCGCCGACCGGCTCATGAAATAGAGCCCTCCCAACAGCGGCAATAGCGCGACATTCACCAGCGGACCAGCAGCGATGCTCCACAAAGTTGCGCCCGGGCGCTGTGGTGGATCGACATAAGCCACTCCGCCGAGAGGCCATAGAAGAATTCGATTTGCCCTGCCGCCGACCTGCCGGCAGGCGAGTGCGTGCCCAAATTCATGCAGTGTGACGATCACAAACAGGCCCAGGTATTCGAGGACGTTCCACGTGATCGACGAATAACCGCCCAGGCCGCCGCGGATTTCAATGATTGCAACGAGGAACCACGACCAGTGCAGAAAGACATCAATTCCAGAGAATCGGAAGAGATGGATCGATCCATTCCCTCTCAGCATGTGCTGAAGTCTAATGCCTCAAACCAAGCTGAGCAAATGAATGTCGATTGGCGAAGCGGTGTTTATTGCCGGTGGGCGGAAGCGCCGGCGGCTAGCTCGCGAAGGGTGGTCAGAAAGCCTGCGGCGGTGCGGGGATCGTCGAGGGCGTCAAGCTTGATGGTGGCAGAAAACTGCGGCGATTCGGGCCGGAAACGAACCTGCAGAATGTCTTGCTGGCGAACGGTCATCAGCGCATTCAACTCCGCGCTCGGATCCTGCTTCCAATGGGTTCGCGTTGTCAGAATCACAGGGCCGGGCTCATAGATGTCCCATTCGTGTTGATCGCGGTGGGATTTCATCCCACGGCTGTGGGCGCACCAGCGGTGCCGAATGACCTCCATGTGGAAGCTGGGAGAACCGCCAAGATCGGCCTCGAAGGTTAGAGTTTCCTTCTGCTTGTGAATGGCGCTGATGATCCATTGCACCGGCAAAGGTCGGGGGCGGAATCTCATGGTCACACGGGCGTTTTCGAAGCTACGGGAAGGGAACTGTAAACGGGCGTGCAAGCGGGAGGAGGTTAACCAGCGAGAATCGAGAATACGCCCTTTTCCGGCACAAGCAGATTGCACCCAGCGCAGCGCTTCGGCCCCTTTACGGCGGTTATAGACAGAAAAAAACAGGTACCACAGTCCCAAAACCGCGGCCGCCGTAACCACGTCGATGAGCAGAAGGCGCTCCAAATGCTCCTCTGATGCCGATGGTACGTCTGAGGTTGCGGCCTGAGCAAGAGGGCAAATGACTGTATGAATGAATTTTTTCGCGGTATTGTCAATTGCTTGTGGAAAACGCCACCGAAAGCGGACGACCGGCTCCAAGGGCCAGCCCCGCTACAATAGTATGTGCGCTTCGTAATCCGCGATTTCGTTCCAGAAGACTTCGAGACGCTCTGGTGGATTGACCAGCAGTGTTTTTCCCCGGGAATTGCCTATTCTCACCGGGAATTGAGGACTTATATACGCCGTCGGGGGGCGATTACCCTGGTTGCTCTAACATCAGAAAAGAAGGAGATCGCCGCGTTCCTGGTCGCCCAGACAGGGTTGACGGGACACATCATCACGATCGACGTGCTGAAATCAGCCCGCCGGGCGGGCGTGGGTTCGCTATTGCTCAGTTCTGCCGAGGAACGATTGGCCGCGGCAGGCTCGCGTGCCGTTGGGCTGGAGACGGCCGTCGACAATATGGGGGCCTTGGCCTTCTATAAGGGGCACGGCTACCACGTCATCCGTAGCTGGCCACACTATTACGCCAACGGGCTAGACGCCCTGGTGCTCGAAAAACTGTTCCCCAAGGAACCGCCATCCACTACCCCTGCGAAGTAACCCAATCGGCGACGTACTTCCGAATCATCCTCATGCACTTCCGAGTGCTTCGGCCCTTCCAAAGCACCGCTAGAATCGGCTTACCTTAGTTCCTCTCGAATTCCGCCGATCGAGGTGCCAGCTTATGAAACCCTTCAAATTTGCATATTCTCTTTGCTTCTTTGCGCTTTGCAGCCTTGCAGTTTCTGGGGAATTTTGTTCCGCTCAAGAGGCGCGAGCCGCATCCGAAACGAAATCCTTCAACATGATCACGTACCAGCGATCCAATGACGATCAGACTGCTTCCGCTCCTCTTGTTACGAGGGATCCCTCGGAACAGAACGCTCCAACGAATCCCGATGCCACATTCAAGGGTTGCTGGTACAAGCAGGGCACTCGCAAATACCAAGCGATTGCGCTTTCCGTGAAGAATCCCGGCACTTATGCCTTCGACGCCGTCCTCTATCACGGCACGACTTGCAACGCCAATGACTACGCCGACAGTTTGAGTCAGAACTATCCATTCGAGGGTTTTGGATACATTTTTTGGTTCGATCGTTTTGGCAACCAAAACAACATGTCGGCGGTCTGGAATGTTGGGCCCGACACCTCCGGCTGTGTGAAGTACACGTCCAGCACCCCGCTGTGCAACTGACCGGATTTGCGCTTTTCTCGGCCGGCAGCTACTTTCTATTTCCATGAAAGTAGCCATTCAGGGCGAACTAGGATCTTTCAGTCACGAAGCTGCGGAAAAGATGGTCACTGGCTGCACAGTCGTGCCTTGTGCGCGGTCTGCGGAGGTTTTTGAGCGTCTAGAGCGGGGAGCGGTGCAAGCGGCAGTGATCCCGATCGAGAACACATTAGCCGGAACCGTCGCGGAACACGCTGATCTTTTGGTGGATCGACCGGTTTTCGTCCAAGGCGAATACTTCCTTCGGATCGTCCACAACGTGATCGCGGCGCGGGGAGTAAAGCTTAGCGGCGTGCGCCGAGTGCTTTCACACCCGGTAGCCTTGGATCAGTGCCGCAACTTTTTTCGTCTCCATCCACATGTCGAACCGGTGCCTTTCTACGACACCGCCGGAAGCGTGAAACACATTGTTGGTGGCCATCTGCGGGATACCGCAGCCATCGCGGGCAGGAAAGCGGCGCAACAGTATTCCGCCAAGATTCTTCAATCAGGTGTAGAAGACAACAAGGAAAACTTCACTCGCTTCTTCCTTATTCGCGGATTGAAAGACAAATCTCGGAATTACCAGGGGCTGTACGCGAAAACTTCCAATAAGACCTCCATTGCTTTCCATGTGAAGAACGTTCCTGGAGTGCTTTTCAGGTCGTTGAGTGTGTTCGCCCTGCGAGACATCAGCCTGAGCAAAATCGAATCGCGGCCGATGCGGGGGCGTCCCTGGGAATATGTCTTTTACGTAGACTTCCTGCGCGGCGACGACGAGGCGGCCCGTAATGCATTACATCACTTGAGTGAAGTGGCTGAATTCGTGAAAGTGTTGGGAATCTATCGGGCTGCCCGAGCCATTCATTAGGGGTTCTTCATCGTGACCGACGTCACGCCGATTTGGGAAAGAGGTGTACAGCTTCATCCCGGCTCACATTCTCATGTGATTCAGTGCACATCCTGTGGCCCCGGGTCCTCCTAGACTGATGTTGATGCCCTAAAGGGCATCAGTGCTTACTCGATAGGAGGAGTTATGCGTTTGATGAAAGTGGTCGGCGTGATGGTGTGCGTACTCGTGGTCGCTTTCCTGGCGGTTGCCGCCAAGAATGGAACGGGAGTACGGGATTCGAATCACGTCACGTTCGTGGCCCCCATCCGGGTTGGTACGACAATGTTGCCTGCTGGCGATTATGTCGTCCGCCATACGATGGAAGGTCAAGACCATATCATGGTGTTCGAGCCCGCAAAGGGCAAGGGACTGGAAGTGAAAGCCAAGTGCACGCTGGTACCGTTAACGCAGAAGGCGGAACGGACTGAAACCAGTTATCAGATGAATGCCGCCAATGAGCGTGTGCTACAGGAACTGGTCTTCCAAGGTGAGACCGTAAAGCACGTGTTCTAGTTAAGCCTCTTAAGGCAGGACTCACAACGACAGCGTAACTAGGAAGGGGCGGCCAATCTGTGGAGCAGCCCCTCCTCAGCCTTCAAAGTCTGGGGTGCCCGTTGGGGATAGCGGCTGTGGATTTCGACGAAATTTAGCTCTTGGCAGAATCCTGCTTCCGCGTTAGCCTCTGCACCTTGGACACTGTGCCATGCCGGTTTGGGCAGGATAGAATTCGAGCCACAGCTGGATGCAACTGAAACCTTTCCAATTCAGCTGTCATCTAAAACTTGAGCGAGATACACTCAAGGAGAATCATGAATCAGCCGCCAAGCGAGCGTGCCTCTAAACCTCGAGAAATGAGCGATCAACGAGCGCTTCCCGTGTTACCAGTGCGGGACACAGTGTTGTTCCCCCATGCCGTTCTGCCACTGACAGTGGGGCGGGAAAGCTCAGTACAGCTTATCAACTCGCTTGGCGAAGACAAGACCATTATCGTAGTAGCGCAGCGCGAGGCGCGCGTGGACTCTCCTCAGCCGAGCGACCTCTACACAGTCGGCACCTCGGCCGTCGTACACAAAGTGGTCAAAATGCCAAACCAGAGCCTTTTTGTATTCGCCGAAGGTCTGGAAAGAGTGCGCTTGGGAGAGTTCACACAACTGGCGCCCTTCATGCGAGCGTATTACGCGCCCATGCCGGAGAATCCTGCGCCGCCAGTTGCGACCTCGCAGGTCGAAGCTCTGCAGCGGAATGTTCTGACTCTGTTCCAACAGATTGTCGCTGGTTCGCCCACGTTGTCGGACGAGCTCTCGACCGTCGCGATGAACATCGACGAGCCGGGTCGCCTGGTGGACTTCATTGCCTCTTCGCTGCCCTCGCTGTCTACACCCGATAAGCAGGACACGCTCGAGACTCTCGACGTCCATGTGCGCCTGGAGAAGATTAACCAGCATCTGGCGAAGGAGCTCGAAGTTCAGCAGCTGCGGAACAAGATTCAAAGCGAAGTACAGGACCGTGTGCAGCAGACGCAGCGCGAGTACTACCTCCGCGAGCAGATGAAAGCTATCCAGAAAGAACTGGGTGAGCAGGACGAAGGCCAGCGCGATGTCGAAGATCTGAAGAAGAAGATCGAAGAAGCCAACATGCCGGACGAGGTGAAGAAGGAAGCTCTGAAGGAGTTGGGCCGCCTCTCGCGCATGTCGCCCATGGCTGCAGATTATTCGCTCACGCGAAATTACATCGAGTGGTTGGCCGTGCTGCCGTGGTCAAAGACTTCGGGCCAGGAGATTGAGATTCCGAAGGCGAAGGAAATTCTCGATCATGACCATTACGATCTCGAAAAGGTGAAGGATCGCATCCTCGACTATCTCTCGGTGCGTCGCTTGAAACCGAGTATGAAGGGCCCGATTCTATGCTTTGTCGGCCCTCCGGGAGTTGGCAAGACTTCGTTGGGCAAGTCGATCGCCCGAGCGTTAGGCCGTAAGTTCGTAAGACTGTCGCTGGGCGGCGTTCACGATGAAGCGGAAATTCGCGGTCATCGCCGAACATACATTGGAGCCCTGCCGGGACAAATCATTCAAGGAATTCGCCGCGCGGAGACGAAAGATCCCGTGTTCATGCTCGATGAAATCGATAAGGTCGGGCGCGATTTCCGCGGTGATCCTGCCTCGGCGCTGCTCGAAGCGCTCGATCCGGAGCAGAACTCGACGTTCCGCGATAACTATCTCGACGTCACCTTTGATCTGTCGAAGGTGCTCTTCATCACGACGGCGAACATGCTCGACCCGATTGCCGAGCCGTTACGCGACCGCATGGAGATCATCGAATTGCAAGGTTATACGGAAGAGGAAAAAGTTCACATCGCATTCCAATACTTGATTCCTCGCCAGATTGAGGAAAACGGCATCACCGCCGAACAGATTGAATTTCCAGAACAGGCGGTACGTTATGTGATTCGCCACTATACGCGCGAAGCCGGCGTCCGCAGCCTGGAACGCACGATCGGTACCATCTGCCGCAAACAGGCGCGGCGACTTGCGGAAGGGAAGACCGAGAAGCTGGTAGTCACGCAAGAAGTGGTTCAGGAGTTCCTCGGCGGGATCAAAATCCGGAGCGAAGGCGAGATCGCTGAGCGCACGGAGCGTCCCGGCGTCGCGGTGGGTCTTGCCTGGACCCCTTCCGGCGGCGATGTGCTCTTCGTGGAAGCCAATGCCATGAAGGGCAAGGGCGGCTTCACCATGACGGGTCAGATTGGGCAGGTCATGCAGGAATCGATGCAGGCCGCGCTGACGTGGGTGCGCTCGAATGCCGAGCGGCTTGGGTTGGATGCCGATTTCTTCGCGAGTCACGATATTCACATCCACGTGCCGGCGGGGGCGATTCCGAAAGACGGACCATCGGCGGGCGTGACCATGGCGACGACCCTGGTATCGCTGCTGACGGGCAAGCGCATTCAGCCGCTGATCGCGATGACGGGTGAAATTACGCTGAGCGGAAACGTGCTGCCAGTGGGCGGGATCAAAGAGAAAGTGCTGGCGGCGAAGCGCGCCGGAGTGCACGATGTGATTCTTCCGGCCGAAAACAAAATGAACGTCGAGGAAGATTTGACGCCAGAGCAGCTTGAGAACCTGCAAGTGCACTACGTCAAAACCATCGACGAGGCGTTAAGTGTTTCGCTTCCTGTGGTGGAAGAGACCATGGCTGCGAAGATTCTGCCAAGCACTCCAGCTGCATCAAAAAAGGATTACGAGCCAGCCCGCCCGGCGGTTGCACAGGACAAGGTGCTGACTAACCAAGCGTAATGGCGCTTTTTATCTGATTACCCACTTTCGACAGGGTTCTGCTGGAAGTGGGCTTTTCTTTTGCGGCCAGTTTCTGCCGGAGCATCCTCGCTCTCTGCCCCCATGTCGATAAGTTGTTTCCTCTGAGAGAGCGTCCAGTTCGCGCTACACTCAACGTGTGCGCGTGCGAGTCTTATTCTTTGGAATACTCAAAGATTTGGCAGGGACGTCATCGGCGACCGTCGAGATGCCACAAGGAGCTCTCCTGCGAGACCTCATGGCGGTATGTGAGGCACGGTTTCCGAAGATAGAAGGATCTGTCCCGTCGCTGGCGTGTGCGATTAATCAGGAATATTCCGAGCCTGACTCGTCCCTGAAGGACGATGATGAAGTCGCGCTGCTGCCTCCGGTGAGCGGAGGATCGGAAGACGCACCGACTGATGCTGCTGACCGTCCGAGTGCCACGTTCCTGGTGAAACTCGTGCGCGAGCGCATTGTGCCCCACGAGATCATTCCCGCGATGGAGCGCCCGGAGGATGGCGCTGTCGTTGTCTTTGACGGCATTGTTCGCAACCATAGCCGGAATCGCAAAACTCTTTATCTCGAATACGAAGCCTATGAGGCCATGGCACTCGCCAAGCTGCGTGAGCTCGCGGGCGAGGCGACGAACCACTTTGCCATCCGCAACGTCGCGCTTGTGCATCGGCTGGGTCATCTCGAGATTGGGGAAAGCAGCGTACTGATTGCCGTGTTCTCTGCGCACCGCGCTCCTGCTTTCGAAGCGTGCCGCTGGCTCATCGACACGCTCAAGCGCACCGTTCCCATCTGGAAAAAGGAGCATTTCGAAGATGGGGCGGTCTGGGCGGACGGCGAGCCGTTTTCTTCCGAGATCCCTCGGGCGAATTCTTCTCTTCCAGGCAGCCCGTCTCCCGGACCCGCATCTAAGTGAACGGCGCAGGCTGACTCAAGTGTTAGCAGCGAGAATTCGCAGGTATAATTTCGTCTTTCTAATGAGAAAAGTCGCCGCGAGTCTGCTCACTGTGGGCCTTTTGATCACTGCTCGCGGCCTTTGGTCGCAGCAGACAGCGCCGCCATCGAAACCGGCGCCGAGTGCGGCTCCACCCGCCTCTCAAAGCCAGCCGCAGCCTACAACCAGACTCAAAGTTGATGTCAAACTGGTTAATGTTTTCGTGACGGTCACCGATGATCACGGGTCGCCAGTGGGGGGCTTGACGAAAGATAATTTTGTGCTCGAAGAGGATGGGCAGGAGCAGAAGATAGCAGTTTTCGATCGCGAATCCGAACTCCCACTTTCGATTGCGCTGGCGATCGATACCAGCCTGAGCACCCGCCATGACCTGCCTTTGGAGCAGGCCTCGGCGAAACGCTTTGCCAATGACATCCTGCGTCCGGTGGATGGGCTTTGCGTTTTCGCCTTCAGCGAAGTTGTTAACCAAGTCACTCCGGGGTACACGTCTGAACTCAAACGCGTCGACGAGGCAATCGATCACATTCATGTGGGCGCTGCGACCGCGCTCTACGACGCGATTTACCTCAGTTCCCGTTCACTGGACAATCGCAAGGGCCGCAAAGTGATCGTATTGATCACCGACGGCGGGGATACAGTCAGCAAGATCGATTACAAGGAAGCGGTTCGCGCCGCGCAAGAGGCCGAGGCACTTGTTTACTCGATCATTATTGTTCCCATCGAAAACAGCGCAGGACGTGAAACCGGAGGGGAGCATGCCCTGATTCAGCTCTCTGAGGACACCGGTGGAAAATACTACTACGCGAATTCGATCGCACAGCTTGACGAGGCATTTCGAAAGATCAGCGATGAACTGCGGACGCAATACCTGCTGGCGTACTATCCCTCGCAGCGGACGTCGTTTTCCGATTTTCGCCGGATTCACGTTAAGGTTGTGGGAACATCGGAAGCGTCGAGCTATCAAGTGCGGCACCGCGCGGGCTATTACACCGTGAAGTCAGATTTTTAGCCGAAAAAACAGAACATGTTTGATTGATGTCGAGATGGGGCGCTGGATGATTCTTTGACTTGCCGCGAGAGACCGCGGGTGTGTACTCTGAATGACTCCAGTTTTCGCTTCTTTTAGTGTTTGGCAGGCGTGAACGGCTTCTGACGAAGAAGCTCAAGCCCGGCGTGCGTATCGGAACTTGCGAATTCTGACGCAGCCTGACCGGCTTTGTGTTGATGCTCCAGCAGCTTTGTTTGATGGGCGGGTTTGTCAGCGACGACAGCTTCGCATGCAGCAGAGTCGTATAAGGAAAGGTGAATAATGTTCCCCTGGAACTGTCCTAGATTGGATATGCAGCTCCGGTTCAGAGCCATACTCGGTGTTCTTTTTCTATTGGTTTCATCTCTGTTGTCGGCACAGACGGTCGCAACCGGTAGTGTTATTGGTTTCGTGGCCGATCCCAACGGCAACGCGTTGTCTGGCGCGAAAATTTCTATCAAGCGCATCGAGACCAATCAAGGAGCGGAAGTCAAAACCAACGAATCCGGCTTCTACAACTCAGGGCCTCTCCTTCCCGGCAAGTACGAACTGCAAATCTCATCCAAGGGATTCAACACATTCAGGCAGCACGTAACGGTTGAGGTTGGCAACGGCGTTATGTCGAATGCCAAGATGCAGGCCGGGGAGGAGAGCAAGACTGTTGATCTTCCGGCTATTGATGAGCACGTTCATACCGAGCAACCAACGGTCCAGGGCGTGATGAACAAGAATGAGATCGAAACTCTGCTGACCAATGGCCGTGAGTTCGCAGATCTCGGGCAGCTTATACCGGGGGTTCAATTGCAAACTGGGGAAGATGTTGCTCCGCCGAAAGCCGGTTCCACATGGATTTCGATCGGTGACCGCCTTGGTCAAACGACGCGCATGGAGGTGGACGGTACAGATGTTTCAGACGAAGTTTTTGGTGCGACCACGAGCGACGTTCCATTGAGCGGAATCCAGGAATTTCAAATCGGCCAGTCGATGTTGGACCTGCCGACGGAGTTAGGTTCCTCCGGGGCCATCAATCTCATTACACGCACGGGAAGCAACAGCATTCACGGGGAAGCATTCGGGCAGTTTCGCGACAGCAGCGTTCTGGCGGCTGCGCTGCCCGTTCCAAAGGGATTTTCGGCGCCGTTTCAACGGACCCAGTACGGCGGCAATGTAGGCGGCCCGCTTATCAAGGACAAAGCGTTTTTCTTCCTCGATGGAGAACGCACCCTGCAATATACCCATGCGGCGATCCCGATTTCTGTGCCCTTCGAGCCGTACTCCGGAGCCTTTGAGGAACCGTTTCGTGAGGATAACGTGCTCGGGCGTATCGATTACACCTTGCCGCACGACGCGCGCGCGTTCTACCGTTTTTCCTACTTCAAAAACAATCTGGATACAAGCGACGATAATGGCTATTCCGTCTACGGCAATAAAGACATCACCCGCACGCATGCGATCGGCGTCGATTTTAACCGCGGCAAGTACATGCACTCGCTACGGTTTTCTTATCTGAAGTTTGGAAATCAGATCACTGACGCGACTCTCGGAAGTAGTCTCCCGTTTGCCAACCTCGGAGCACAGATTTTCATGGGGACCACCGGGTTGGTCGCCGGCCCAAATCCATTCGCGCCGCAAACCTCGTCGCAGAGCAATTTCGAAATCAAATACGACGGTGGACGCGTTATAGGGAGCCACACCATTCGTTACGGAATCGCTTATGATCGGATTTCGGCTGGTGGTTACGATCCCTACTACCTGAACGGTCCCTCAGTCGCGTCGCAGGTTTCTCTTGCTGAAATGAGCGCAGCCGCCGCCGGTCCTTTCCCCAATGGCACCGCAAATCCACTGAACTATCCAGCCGATAACGTGATGGTCGCCAATGAGCAGGGCTACAGCACCGGGGTTTCCGCGGCCGGTTTTCCAGCTGGCGGCTTCGGTCCGGACAACCGCATCCTGCTATATCTTGGCGACACATGGAAGGCCAGCACAACTCTCACGGTAACCTACGGGCTCAGGTACAACCGCGACACTTCGCGCACTGACAGCCAATTTCCCGCTATTTCTCAACTAAACAACCTGTTTCCGGGGCTGGGCAATCAGGTACGCCAGCCGAATCTGAATTTTGGCCCGCAGTTCGGTTTCAACTGGGATCCGAGCGGCCGAGGTACCACTTCGGTTCGTGGCGGGATAGGTCTCTTCTACGACGACGCCCTCTGGAATGACCTGCGCTACGACGCAGCTCTGCGCAGCCCTACCGGCACATTTCTGCAGTCGGTCTCGCCGTGTAGTGCGCCAGGCGTGCCCAACACCATTCAAACCTCGAACGGGCCGATCAACCTTCCGGGAAGTGCGACAGCGGTTGGGGTTTGTGGCAGTGGAGGCGGCTATCCCCTCATCGGAAATGCGCTGCCCGCAGTCATCGCTCTTCAGCAACAATGGGCGAGCAACACTTCTTTCAATCTGCACGCAGCCAATCCCAATTACGTGGGAACCAATCTCGCGGGTTGCACCACTCCACCCTCCTCTCCCAATTTCACGGGATGTTATCTTCAACCCGGCGAAAATCTGTTGAATCCGAACTATCAATCACCGCGTACGATTGACATGAATCTTGGCTTCCAGCACGAATTACGGCCCGGTACCGTTTTCACCGTGGACGTTGTTCGCGAGGTGCAAACCCATTATTTGCTGGGACTTGACCTGAATCACTCGGGTGACGTGCGTTATTTCAATCCCGTGGGAGCACAGGACGCAGTCACTGCGACTTTGCTCAACTGCGGGGCGAGTTCAATTACGGCAGGATGGTCAACGCCCTGCCCAAGCGGACGCTATCTGAATAACAGTGGCAATCCCCGGCCGTTAAACATCGGCGATTTCGCAGCATTTGGCCTCGGTTCTGCTACTGACATGGGTGGGAACAACTGTCCCGCGGGGCTCGCGTCCACATTCAAAGCCATCAATACAACCTATGGCGATCCGACACTCATTAACATGTTTCCGAACGGGTATCCCTGCGCGTTTGGAGGAATCAATTCAAATGCTCCTCCTATGAATCTTCTGTCTTCTGTGGGGCGCTCGGTATACACGGGCGTGCAGGGGAAATTAGTGCAGAGCATCCAACATCCGTTTCATCCCGCCAAATCTCTGGATCTGGAAGTGACCTACACGTTTTCACGATTCAATGACGCTGGGGGCGCTGTCCCCAATGATTTCCCGGTGACGTCCGCAAACAGCAATCAGGGTTTCATCCATGCTGCTCTCGATAATGTCAACCCGAATCGTTATTTTGGTCCGTCGGCCCTCGACCGCACGCACCAAGTGTCGTTTGCTGGTGTCATGGAGGTTCCTGGCAACGTCCACTTCGAGGTGATGTCTCACTTCTATAGTCCGCTTTCCGCGACGCCGACTGTCCCTTACACGGGTTTGGGGGCAGGCGAGATTTTCCGCACGGACTTTACCGGCGATGGCAACACGCAAAGTCCTGTTCCCGGCACGCACGTCGGCAGCTTTATGCACGGAATCGATAACAGCAGCATCCATAGCACGATTTCCACCTTCAATACGAACGCGGTGGGACAGCCCACGCCGGCGGGGCACGTATTGCTGCAAACGACGCTCTTCCCGGAGGGAGTCGGAGATCTTGTCGGTCTCGGCGCAGTGGGTAACGGGGGAGTACCGCTGCCGGCGGAGCCTTCTGGTCAGGTAAATATGAGTTGGCTCAAGACGCTCGACGCAAGCGTGGGATGGACTCACACTTTCTTTGATCGTGTGACCATTAAGCCCTCCATCGCGTTTTTTAATGCGATTAATTTCGCGAACTTCGACCTGCCTAACAACATGATGTCGGGGCTGCTCACCGGAATGCCCGGCAGCATCAACGGCACAACCTACGGAAGCCACGTTGTGAATCGTGCTGGAGCCGGAAGTGGTCTGTTTACCCTCGGCTCGCCTCGACAGACGGAGTTCCGGCTAAAAGTGGAGTTCTGAAGAAGCCTGTCGGCGTATTCGGGAACCGCTCGGGGAGTCACGAAAGCAAAGGGCCGCCATAGCGTTTAGCTGGATGTGAAAAGATGGCCCATCTTTTCTTTTTTCGTTCGTAGATACTCTTCCGCGTGCGGACTCGGCGTAACCTCACAAGGAACCCGCTCTACCACTTGCACGCCGGCTCTCTCCAGAGCTTCCACTTTCTCAGGATTATTCGAGAGCAGCCGGACTTCATTCACCCGCAGCGCCTTCAGGATTTCCGCAGGAAGCGTGAATTCGCGGTAATCGTTCTTAAACCCGAGGCGCTCATTCGCTTCCACGGTATCAAGGCCGGCGTCCTGCAACTCGTAGGCCTGCAGCTTTGCCATTAGGCCGATACCGCGACCCTCCTGCTGTTCGTAGATCAGGATACCTCTGCCTTCGCCCGCAATCAGTGAAAGGGAGAGCTCAAGCTGTTGCCGGCAATCGCAGCGCAGCGAATGAAATACATCCCCGGTTAAGCATTGCGAATGTACGCGCACGAGCGGTGCTCCCGAATGAACATCGCCCATCACCAAGGCAACGGCATCCTCGACCCGACGGTCGCCATCGCTGCCAAACTCTCCACGGAATCCATAAATGCGGAACTTTCCCCAGCGTGTGGGAAAGTCGGCTGAAGCCATTTGACGAACTTTCGACATACCACTTTGATTATACCGACCGGTAAGACGGTGCAGCGCGAACGATCACAAGCAGATTTGGGTCGACAGGGCCATTGGTAATTACCGACTATCCCCGCGCTCGAAAGGGGAAGATCGCATCTTGCTTGGAAGGGATGGGCGATCCGTTTCGCGTGGCGGGTTGAAAGTGCCAATTGTCGAGGGCAGCAAGACATTTGGAATCGATGTCTGAGCCCAGACTATTGAGAACAGTCTTATTGATGATCACTCCCCGTTCGTCGATGGTGATCTCAATGACTTCGTTCCCAGCAGCATCGGGCAACTGCCAGGGATATACCACTGGATCCGAGGTCTCGATCGGGAGAGCCGGGCGAATCTCGTCCCCGTCAAACCGGCCGCGGGCCAAGGTGCCGTACGTTAATCCGGCTTGAGCCCCATGCCCGAGAGCTGAAAGAGTCTGAGTTTTCGAATTATCGTCGACGTCGGCCCGCAGAATGGTCGAGCGCTGCAACGAATTCTTCGCTTGCACCTGCGCCTTCCACGTTAACTTATTCTGGCTGAGCCGTTCGTGGCTGTATTTTGCGGTTGCGCTGTCTGGAGAACTGTGAGTGCTCAGATCGGGAGATTTCGTTGTCCAATACAGGCGCGTAATCGAAGTGCCGTTCCGTCCGATGGCTACTGAAGCCGGACTCAAAAGCAGTGCCTCGGGTTCACGCAGCAACCATCCGAGTACCAATCCGTGTAAAGCAACACAGACTGCCAGCGTGATCTGCTGCTGTCGTACGGGCCTGGAACTCAGTTGGGAGAACATAGAAATGGCCTGCGGACAATTCAGAATCGAGACGCGAAACTTATTCTTGGTTAGGTTAGACGTCCAACCGTAGATTTCGTCAAGCGATTTCTTGAGGGACACTGATCCGAGGCGGATGTCTGGAGCAGAAAGCGGATCGCTGCTAAAATGAAACAGCAACTTCCCTGTATACCCGCGCAGTGGGGCTATAGCTCAGCTGGGAGAGCGCATCGTTCGCAACGATGAGGTCGTCGGTTCGAGCCCGACTAGCTCCACCAATCCTCTCAATGACTTGCAGGCTTTTTGCAGGCGAATTTGATCCCGAAAATTCATGCTTTATTGGACCGAAATGGACCGTGAATTGGACCGTACTCCATTCAGGTTTACAGTGGCGAATTCCGAGAGCTGTTGCAGTGCTCGCCGCTGTGCTTCTGGCACGATCTGCGCGTATATGTCCATCGTGGTGGAGATGCGCGAATGCCGCATCTGGCCCTGCACCGACTTCGGGTCGGCTCCGGCTTGCACCAGCCAAGTTGCGTGCGAGGTTCGCAAGCAACGCCAGTTAACGAACAGCCCTAGCTTTCTTGCCGCGGGTTGAATGTGTCTTTTCAAAATATTCTGATCGTTCATCGGCTTGCCCGACTTCACGCTTTGAAAAATCAGAGCGTCAGGTTTGTCCGACTTCACGACGTTGTAGTGACGTGTCGCACGTCCTGCACGAACCGGCACGGTCAAAGTCTTGAGCCGGTTAATGCGTTCGATCACCGATGGAGCGACGCCGATAGTTGCGGCTGACGCGTTAGTCTTTGGAATCGACCAATCGCCGCGGCAATACCGCGCCTCAATCGTGATGCTGTCAGCATGGACTGCGCGCCACTTCAAACCGATTAGTTCGCTGACTCGCAATCCAGTCCACACGGAGACGTAAAGCATCGTCGCGTATGGTTCGGAAACGAGGGCAACGAGATTCTGAAACTGCTCTGGTGTGATCGTTGGCTTCGGCTGCTTCGGTCGCTTATCGCGAGGCAGTCGTAATCCTTCCGTCGGGTTTTTGTTGAGATAGTCCACATCGACCGCGGCGCGGAGGACGGAGGACAAGGTGTCTCGGATTTTCGAGATGGTTGGAAATGAAACCGTCGCTGCCATTCCCGAAAAATACTGCTGAAGCGTGAGCCGCGAGAGTTCGCGTAAGGAACGACACGAGAATTGCGGCTCCAGATACTTCGACAGCATCCCTCGATAGCAATCTTGGGTGCTGCTCGCGAGCAGCGGGAAATAAGTTGGTAGGTAGGTTTCAGTCACGAAGTCACCGAAACTCATCGCCGAACCTGTCAACGCCAACCCCTGATTCATAGGGCGGAGTTTTTCGTCGGCGATCTTTTGCACTTCCCGCACTGGCATGTCTGCCGGAGCGAGCTTCAAACGTTGACGTTTTCGGTTGCCCGTGGGGCTTGTATCCCAAACGCGCAGCCACCAGAACTGACCCTCCTTGAATGGTTTTGGAGCCTGAAATCTCCGCTTGGCCATGGCTTCGTAATCTCCATGGCTCGCGAGAGAAGTTGCCTCGCCGTGCACGATAGCACAGGTTTCGGCAGCGGCGGATTGTGAATCTTTTTCCAGAGGTTAATTCTTTGTGCGCTAGGCAATGGGTTTTACTGTGTGGTTGTCCCGTCATCATCCGGCTCAAGCCCGTAGATTTCCTGCTGCTTGCGGTTCTTGCCGAGCACGACCAACGCGCCCGACCGGCGAAGCGCTGACAAAGCGGTGCTAAAGACTTGGTGACTGCCATCGCGATCCACGTTCGCAGCCCGCCGTAAGTCATTCGCAGACGCGCTCCCTTTGCGGAGTCGTTTGAGGAGAACTTGCGTGATGGCCTCCGACCGGGAAGCGGCATCATTAGGCCAAAGTGCCAAACGCAGCGCGAGTTGGTGGTGTCCCCAAAGAACACTGCGCTCCATCATTTCAGCCGTGATCGTGGATGATGCGGAGAAAACCGCACGAATGAGCGCATCCGACTTGACCATTTCGAGCAACCGCCGCGTCTGCTCGGGATGCGGAAAGTCACGCGCCAAAATCTTCGTACCGAGAGCCCGCAGTTGCTCTAGCGCGCCCGCATCCAGCGTCACAAGTGTGAACTTCCTGGGAATCAGTTCTGCAATCTGCTGTACGATCCGCCGCTCTTCGGTGAAGTTCCGCTCTGCCCAGATTGGTACCGCGGGCCACTGATCCGAATAGCAAAGCGTCACACGGGACAGAAAGCCATCACCGACCGCGTTTCTAGTAGCAAGTCCATCGCGGAACGTTTTGCGCGTCGAATGCAACAAGATCGAAAGATGTGCATCGTCGGTTCCGTGTTTGCGGTTTGTGAAGCTCCCCGTCCAAAGGCTAGTGCTTTCATAAAGGGTTTTGAGTGAACTAAGCAATGTTGATGCCTGTTGACTGCTGACTTGGAACAGGTGTGAAACTTCATCCCAAACGCAAATTGCTCGGGGATTTTCTTCCAAAGTCGCGGCCAAGAATTGGCCGGAGCCGATGCCAGACCCGCTCAAAACCTTTACTCCACTAGCTTCAATCAACTGTCGAAGTACTGCACCTTCCGGGGACGCTCCGCCGATGCGCTGCCAGCTTGCGCCCTTGCCCGATTGTGGAAGCTCGCTGACGAGGCACAAATAACGGCGAGTGCTCAAATCGCGATGTTCCTTGATGCCTGCTTTGCCTTCGATCAGGCTGCCAAGCACCATGACTGCTGACTCGCGAAGATACGCAGGCGGAAGGGGAGTCCCCTTAAAAAGTTCATACGTCAGATCGCTAAGAAGATCACCCTCCAAACAATCGACCGGCCACTCAGGAATTCTTTCGTCTTCCACTTTTGCGGCTTCGATAATAGACAGCACTTCAAATCGGCTACGGGTGAATCCAAGCCATTCGCAAACTTTCTCGAATGCCGCACCCCCGATAATTTCGCTGAGGCGCGTACCGCCCCATGCCGCCTGACCGCTTTCGAGACGTTCCAACGTGGTTTCGATTGCCTTCTGTCGGTCCTCAAGTTCTTCGTCGCCTGCCGCTGTTGCAATCGCGACCACGAAATGTCGCACGCGATCTGCACTCCATCCTTGACGTAGAAGGAAACCAGAGAGCGCTAGGGCGAACCCGTGACGTGACCCAACTCGGGGGTAATGGCGAGTGAGCAGCGTTGCCGCTGCGAGTTTCCGCGCTGCGCTGCCCAGTTCATCGGCTGAAACCGTCGGCAGCTCCCCCATGGCTTCGTGCCAGATAACTTGCTCGCCCGATGGATGCAGCGACGGCGGGCACATGGTCTGCCCCCTGCTTCGCAGTTCTAGGAGGCAAGCGCCTTCAAACTCAAATTTCTTGTGATCGGGTACCGACTCACCCCGATACCATTGATGTGAGCGGGGCTTGCTCGCCCTTCCACTGACAAAGCCAGTAGCGGGTAAGAATGCGGGTGCGAGCGCAATCGCTTCTGCGGAATCAAGATCGAAATCAACAAGGTTCGCGCTCGCTTCCCCGAGCAGTAGCCCGATGTTGTCTTGTTCGCAGAAGGTTTGCGGAACGTCATCCGCGGTCAGTCGCGTATTCTGCCATCCTTCGCCGATGGGCTGCTTAGTCAGAGGGCGCAACGGCAACGGCTTCCATCCGGCAGCAATGTAGTCGTTGGCGGCTTGTGCAATGGGATTTGGATTGTTACTCATCGGAACCGCCTTCCTCGCCATCACCGCAACGATGTTCGGCAATCAAATTAACGATCAGTTGATCTCCGAAAGGCCGCTCAACTTCAGCGTCAAACTTGAGGCTTCCAATTTGTACGGGTGCGACTTGTGTTCCGCAGTTTTTGCAGAGGCGAGCGCTCGATTCGGGTACCAGCGCGAGAACCTGACCCAGAGAGGTCCGACCCAGAGCGCGGGTGACGATTACGACTCTATCGAGAGTGAGTTCGCCGTAGCGTTCTTCCGCACAGTCGGGATTCGGTTCGCGATTGATCGTGAGATCGGCTGCGATCAGGCGCAGAAGATTGTTAGATTGTGGTCCATCATTTTTCGTGTTATCCGTGCTCATGTTCGTTCTTTAAAAAATAGTGGGCTGGGAGTGCGACCTGTCCAGCCCACGTCCTTTCCTTGGGAGAACCTTCAGCCCGAGCCTTTGACTAGTTCCGATAGAAACTCTCGCGGAATCAGTCGACGGCGGCCTAGAACACGGGAGGGCATCTCGCCTCGCGCAATCAGCTTCTCTATCGTGCGAAGGCTGACTCCGAGCAGACGTGCAGCTTCCTGCCTGCTTATGAGAAGTGGTTCCCGTTGTTCGTTTGTAGCCATATTTGCGGGCATGAGCGCATGGTAGGACGGAAACGCCGAAAACCAATGGACACAAACAACAAAAGTTATCGGAGTTTTGTGTCGGTGTGCGATTTTCAGCCGATGCCCCCGAATCGAAGATCGGCGATTCTCATCTAACTGAGTAACTCAAGGAAGGAAGGTTCTTCGCGATGAGTTTACGCGACAGTTTTCTCCCGCACGAGCACGGCTAACGCCGTGCGACTCATGGCAGGCAGCCGTGAGTTATTTCATGGGAGGAGTAAAACAATGGACAAAGCTGTAAACCGTTTCGTTCTCGGCTCTATCAGGACCGATGTTTTGATCAAGGGCTTGGTAAATAGGAATATCCATACTGGCCACATCGACGCAATCGGAAAAGGTCCTGTCAAATCTTTCTCCGTCGTTGCGGAACTTGAAGAGGAAGCTGGGGGGAGCGAAAAGTTGCTCAAGATCATCTTAGAGCCGGAAACATAAAAGAAGGTGGCTAGGATTCGCGTTACCGAATCTCTCGGAGGCCGTTCCCATTGAGGGAACGGCCTCATTTCTTTTGTTTCGGGACGCAGGGGAGGTCGCTAGCGCGGGGGTGCTTCTCCAAGAACAAGCGTTCGAGGATAGGTTTCAGCAGGGCAAACCTGTGCTCGTTAAGACGTTGCAGACAGCGTCCAAGGGCTTCCGCCTTTAGTTCTTTCCTTCCTGTTTCTCCGGCATCATCCGCCGCATTCAGCAAGTCGGCCAGAACGGGGTAGGTAAGCGGTCGGTGCAGTTCCTCTTCGATTTTTTGTTTAGCGTACCGAACTAACGACCAATCACGATCACGGCCAAGGCGTTTCTGAGTGAGAGCAGGTGCAGCCTTTTTAAAGTTCTCCAATTTGAACGTTAAATCGCCCCGCACGATACCAAGGAACTCTGCGAAGTGGGGTTTGTGGTCGACATTCTGATAGATGCGCTCCATCGCCTTGCAGCCCGCGATGCCAGCCGTCAGGTCGCTTTTCAGATTTTCTTTCTGTTGTTGACTCATCTCGGCAAGGCGGTCTTCCGTGTCGTTCACGGTGTGCCACAGGACCCATGCGGCCTGCTCCAGTACAGCAGGACTCTTGAGAATCAGCGCGATAGTATCGTCTCCGGCATAGTAGCTCCTCAGTACGTTTAGGAAACGCGTGCGGAACACGTCGCGCGTCAGATTTTTCTTTTTCATTGCCACTTGAAGTAGTGGATGCGCCGTTGTGCAATTCGATGCGCCCGATTGCCGGTAATTCCGACACCCCGATGAAGTCGGGTGCTAGTACCTGTACCGCGTTGAAGAGGGCAAAAACGAATCGTCTTCAAAATCAGGGTGCCTAACGCACCCCCTCCGATTGGCGGAGATTTTCATACTTTCCGAAGACAAGCAATCGTATTCAACGGGTGAAGATGATTTGAATCAGAACGGAAGACGATTCGTCAGTGTTGTTTCTGTGAGTGTTTGTTAGATTAGAAATATATTCTTTATATTCATATATTTATACATACATTTATATACATACGTTAATATCACACATCCATCGAGCAAGGCTTTCCGTAGGGGGTTGGGTCTACCCCTCGACTACTGACAACGATTCGCAGAATAAATGTCCAACCGCGGCGAAAGGCCGCGAATCGTTTTCAAAAAACGTCAACCGTATGTCACCCCTCGAATACGATTCGCAGATAATCCTGCACTAGCACCTTGGTCCCCCGCAACGTTTCGTTTTCCCAAGCGAAATTTCCCGCAAGGATCATTATCGACTCGCATTTCCGCATGAAGCCGGTTATATCCGGAGAATGCGAAAGGATCTACATCACGCCGTGCTCGAAGCGAGCCGCAACCCCCTTGTGCGTCTGGGTCGGGCGATTGAAGTTACCGGCCTTTCGGAAACAGTAATCGAGAAATGCGTTGCGACGCGTCGCCTGAAGGAATATCGCATCGGCTGCCGAGGCCATCGCCGCTACGCGCTGCTAGACTTGCTCAAATTGGTGCGCGAGTCGGAGGTGAAACCATGCGAATGACTTGCTCAATTTGCAATCACGATGCCCGCGGTCAGATGGACGCATGCCTGCAAAGCGGCATGAAAGTTTCAGTAGTGGCAGAGCAGTTCTCTGTGAGCAAGGATGCGCTCGCCCGCCATCGTCGCAAATGTCTTGCGCTGTCGCTCCGTGCCAAAGACGATTCCGTCGCCGCACAGGTCCGTATGTGGCTTGCGCGGGCGAATGATCTATTCATCGTTGCGAGCGCCAGCCGTGACGTGCGCGGACAGGCGAACGCGATTGCATCGGCGCAACGCGCGCTCGAATTTCTTTGCTTGCACAAAGATGAATTGAACGAAGCGAGCCGCGAACTGTCCCATGACACGAATGAATGGACGGAGCGCGAAGCACAGAAGTTTCAGGCTTATCTTGACTGGTGCATCTCGCTGGCAGCGCAAATGCCTCACGCCAGTCCCGAACTGCGAGCATTGGCAGGCGCAGCAAACGAGGCAAAAGGGGTAACACAGTGAAAAATGAATTGCTGGAACGAGTCGAAAAGGCGCAGATCGCATACGACAAGGCCGCGGCTTTACTTGCTGCGTATGAGTCGCAATTCGAACATGCCCGCCTTGTGTGCGCACCCGCGGAATTCAGTCTTGCGGTAGCTCGCTTGTCGCAACAAAAGGAGATTGTCTCCGCGTGTTCTTCCAAGCGTGATGTCGCGCTTGCTGAATTGAATGCAGCGCAGACGGCGGAAGCCGAACGCGAACAGCGAACACGCGATGAGCAAGAGCTAGCGGACCTGAACGTCCGTGCACGCGCGCTCAGTGCAAAAATCGACAAACTGAACGCGGAAGCAAGAGCCATTCCCGCACGGCTGCAAACAACGCACGGGCAGCACACTCAAACAGTGAAGCGGATTGCCGAGTTGCAGGCGAAGCTGGCACCTGCACCAGTCCCACAAATGGCGACGTGGTATTCGACAGAAGGCTCGCTCGCAAATCGTCTCACGGAGGTCTTGCAGTGAGCTATTTCACGGAAATCTTTGGGTGTGATGCCCCGATTGCCAAGAATGCCAGCGTGCCGGATACAAAGCTAGACGATCCATTATTCGATTACTCATTGCCGACTGGTGCAGGTGACGCACTGGCGAAGGCGCTCATCGGCGATGAATTCGCTAACCGCGTCCTTGGTGACTTTCTTTCCGATGCGATTGTCGGAGAGAACGGTGCTTGTATCAAGTTGCAAGTAGCGGCAGCGGTAGAAACAGTAAAGGTTGCTCCGTCCACTCGCAAGGCACTGAGAAAGCGGCATGTCGAGGGGATGATTGCCGACTTCCGAAAACTTCCGCTTTTCGTCAGCCATCAACATTTGACGTTGGATGACGGAAAAACGGTTTTCTGGGACAAGTTGGCGGGTGATTGCGTTGCATGTCTTGAGGGCGGAATCGCGGATGAACTTACGAAACGACTTCGCTGAACTTGAGTTGTCCCTGCGGGCCTTCGGCGTGCCCTCCGCAGAAAAGCGCCGGTCTGCTGTTGCGTTTCATTGCCGTTTCCAGACGGAGAGAGCGACGCACAGCAAGAAAATCAGCGCTCTCGCACTCCCCGGGGGGTTCAGGCTGGAACACCCGAACCCCATTTTCTGACTAGGCTTGCTGCAACACCCGCGCTACCTGTGTGGCAGACCACTCGCCCCCGCGGGCGGTTGGAATCCCGCGCATATTCAATCCGGCTGCAATATTCCGCAGACTCACCGTGCCCTGTGCCTTGATTGATTCGATGACTGGCAACAGATCGCTTGCTCTGCTCTTGGCTGCTTCACGTCTCACCTTTACGGAAGCGACAGCACCTTTGTGATAGATCAAACGCGCGTTGCCTCTGTCCCCGCCAAGTACCACGCCTTTGCGTTTAGCGGCTGCTAGAGCAGCTTTTGTGCGCTGACTAATCATTTCCGCCTCATGTTCTGCCACAGCCGCTAAAACGTGGATTGTGAGCCGATTCGCTTGCGGGAAATCGCACGCCGTGAATTCTACGTTCGACTCCATGAGATTCGAGATGAACGCGACATTGCGTGCCAGCCGGTCTAGCTTCGCAATAATGAGCGTCGCATTGTGTAAGCGGCAGCGTACCAGAGCCGCGGCGAACTGTGGCCGACCATTGCCCTTGCGCGTGCCATGCTCAACTTCGGTTAACTCTGCGACTAACTCACCGTTCACGCTTGCCAGATACGCAGCGACCGCTTCACGCTGGGCATCCAACCCCAACCCTGAAATGCCTTGCCGCTTTGTCGAAACTCGGAAATACGCGACAAACCTGCGTTTCTTTTTGCCCATTCGCCCTCCTGTAACGTATGCTGCGACGTTCGTTGCAGCATTTGTAACGCTCCTGACGTAAAGAACCAGCTAGCAATTGCCAATAAGAAAAGCGGGCGATCCACTGCCACACGCTCACGGTGCGCTGTCTAACACGTCACAGCGGTTCCGTTACCATCGTGGCTTGCTCACCAGTTCGTTGACGTGACCGCCATTGCCCACACTGCTATCCGTGCAGCCCTGTCGCTGCCGGTTTGCGTGATGCGACGGCTCTGCCCGAATGTTCCGGCTTCGCGCCCGCTTGGTTGTGATCCTCCCCAAGCACACGCTAGCCGGTCACCGGCCATTCAGTCGGAAGATTTTTTCTGTGCAAAAGTACAGCTTCGATGAAGTCTCAGAAGTGCTTGAACAATCAATACTTGGAAAACCGAAATTGACCTTCGACTCACCGCGTTACCTTCCCGACAATTTTTTTGTTTTTGAAAAGTGGAGCGGCTCGAACAGGAAAAATGTAGGCCGTTCCCATCCTGGAAACGCCCTGTAGAACAAGAGTCAATTCTCGCCCTCAGCTCCCTCCGATTACTTCCGCCCTCTCGGCAAATGCGACGCATTCCCAGTCCTGCGATGCGTTCGGCATTTGAATCTCCCATTTGTTGTGATATTGCGTTGACCGTTGCAGTCGAAAAAGTACGCTAGATCCTTTCTTGTCGTCGGTAGAGATGAATATGTGGATCGGCAAGGTGTCGAGTGCGATCTGATGCTGGCCCGGGATTCTCATATGAGGCGAAATCAACATCGGCTCTGCTTGAATGTGACCGCTATCCCTCTGCGTCCAACGTGACACGTAAACGCGGAAAGTCGCTTGTTGGTTTGGCTGGATATCAGGTTCGGCAACCACGACAATTGTGCCTAAATACCCTGCAATTGTTGCCTGCTCGACGATCTGATACATCACTGATTGGGTAAAAATCGAATTCCACTGTTCCTGAGCTATTTGTGTTGCTGGGTCAGGCTGTGCTGTGGTCATGCTGCACGCTCCATCTGTTTCGTTGGGTGCGAATACGTTAGTCGCCGATTCCCCCTGAAGTTACTTTTCACGGCTTTGCGTGTTGTTTCGATTGAGAAGCTTCGAGACGGACTGCTTCAGTTCTGTGTCGTCCTTCAATGCTTGTGATATACGTTCTGCGAGTTCGGTCAGAATCAGCCGGATGCTAGTTGCCAGCATCAGACATTCCTCGTCAGAACGATCATGCAATCCCTCGCTCAACGCAGTATGCAGGAGCGTGAGCGGATTATGTGCCTCAATAAGCAGACTCTTCGGAATTCCTGCCTTGACCAAATCAATAGCTGTACTGAATTGGCTTTCTTTCGCAGCTCGCGAGAATGAATCAATCACACTCTCTTCAGCACCAAGTCGCGCAGCGACTCGTCCCATCTCGGCGATAATGCGTCCTTTCTGATTTTCCACAACCCGCCTGTAGTAAGCATAAGCGCCGATTCCTAGACCGTGATTCTCGGCACGCCTGCCACGAAGAAACATCTCACTATCAGGACCGATGAGCGTTATCACGCGTGCGGGCGTGGGCGGTCCGAAAGTTGGTATCTCTCCGAACTTTTGAGCTAGGCCAGAACGACCGTTTTTGGCCATTTGAACTGCAAGGGAATAGATTTTCTGACTATCTTGGCAGTTCCGACAGGTATAGGTGACGTAGTGGAACGTCCATTTGTCAAAAACTAGGTATGCAAAGTCATTTGAAGTGTGAAATACCCGAATGCCATTGCATCTTTTGGAAGTGCAATGGATTTGCAACTCAGGGGACGCCAACACGTAGTTAGCTCCAGCTTGACGGGCTAAGTCCGCGATGGCTTCTAGCGCATACGGGGGGCTACCTTCGAGAAACTGAGCTAGACTCTTCGCCTGCAATTGCGGGGATTGTTGAGGAGTACCGGCCATCGGTTTGTCAATCTTCAGGCCAATTGTACGCCCGGCTTTTAAGATGGTTGGCGTCGAAGAAGTGATTTTTCGGCTAGGGTCGCCGCCCGCTTGACTTCAGAACGCGGAAATATTAAGCAGGTTTGCCACTTTTATCGTAGTTGGTATTGCGTTGCTGGCCCCGCCGGTTCTACCCTACCGGCAAGATGGATTGGACTAAGTATCCGCTCGAAAAGTTATTTTCCTTGGTGGCCGGGATAATACCTGGTTTTGTCGTGCTCCTAATTTTCCCTGGTTGGCTGCCATGGTTCTTTGCCCTGGGATTCCTAGGTTACCGAACAAAGCTGAGCCTCCTAGCTCTCCTAGCGTTCGTCGTTGGTTTTACCGTGACTAGTTTCCTTAATGCATTCCTCGGTGCGGTAGGCGGAGTCGTCGGTCTGTCAACCTACAAGCCGCCGTATTCATACTCTCTTGCCCCGTGGCGTGACCCAACATGGAGGGAACTCATAAGGAAGCGACTTGGTGCAGGTTGCCCGAACGATACGCACCCCATGTCCCCCTTGCTCCTCGATCTGCGTTCCAAGATCGTGGCAAACTTGCCCCAAGACCAACAGGCCGCCGCGGGAATAGAGTTACACACTGAAAGACTCGCTGCAGAGTCAGACGACCTAAACTGGGCGTCATGGTACGACCATTATCACAAGATTATCCTTGAACCCAGTAAAGATGTTGTCTGGCACGTACACACAGGGCTCACCTTTAATTTGGAGGCGGCAGCGCTGATTATCCTGCTTAGCGCGACTGTTCTTCCTAGTGTTCGCCACTGGTGGTGCATCTTGCCTGCATTTATCTGGCTCCTGCTCCTTATCACTGAGTGTGTGGTTTCGTTGCAACAGGCTGCCGACAAGTGGGCAACGCTAAGAGACCAAATAAAGTATCTGTCCACGGATCAGAGCTCGCAGAAATAAATGGCGAGGCTGCATGAGTCTTGAGGCAACTCCATCGCGAGCCGGTTAAAACGTAAATTGGACCGTGCCGCGTTCGAGCCTACCGAAACCAATGCTGAAAGCTGTGCCAGTGCTCGACGCTGTGCTTTTGGCACGATCTGTGCGTAAATGCCCAAGTGAGATTCATGAAAAAATAGCCCGGCACGATTCCCTCACATGTTGGAGGCAAAAGGATGCCGGAGTCTTGGAAACAGCAGTTCGTGACCTATCTGCAAGAAAGCACTACTGCGACATCGTTGATCTGGCAGGCGCTCGCGGTGAAAGACCAGAATCTCCCATCCCGCATATACAAGTATCGCTGCGACAACCCTTACACGCGAGCAAATCTGGATGCCGACTCCATTTGGACGTGTTCACCTGCACTATACAACGACCCCTATGATTCGTGGCTGAGTATGCCGACCAATGTGCTGGCACAACTACTAGAACACTCCCTCAAGAAGAACACCGCAAACGCCGAGAAATACTTAGACGGTATCTCTCAAATCGCGATAAGCACTGTTCAGAATCTAAAGATCTTTCGTGACTTGGCTAAAGTTTGCTCGTTCAGCGAAGTTCATGATTCCATTTTGATGTGGAGCCACTATTCCGACCACCATCGCGGGTTGTGTATTGAGTATGACTTAACAATTTTGCCGTATCATCACTCTTTTCGCCGAAATCTCTATCCGGTGTTCTATTCCGCCGATCTCTATGATCTCTCCAAGTTTGCGGAGGCTTTGGCAGGTCCGAGTCAAGGTTTCAGGCCGTATATGCCCCTTTTAGCGATGTTATATAAGTTCGATGGTTGGCAATACGAGCGCGAGTGGCGATTCGTACGAGAAGTGCCCCAGGTTCAGGCCGATGCGCCGGCGAGCGCTCCTGTTCCATCCCGTATCTTTCTCGGAGCGCGATTCGATGATTCCGCGAGCAAGGAACTGCTCGCCATCTGTCAAAAAAAGCATATTCCACTTTTCAAAATGAAAATGGCCGACGACAAGTACAAGCTTCAAGTTACCGATTTCAGCTAATATGCGAGAGGAGAAAGCATGAAGGAAGAAGAGTTGCGCCAAGCGATCATCGAAAGGATGAAGAAGGAAATCGCAGTTGATCTAGCGAAGCTGGAGCGTGACGGAGTGATCTCAAAAATAGGAGACGGTCCTTGGTACAGAGTTCCCAACTTTAAGGCTCTGCCTCGCGATTGTGGTCTGTTGGCAGACGGAATTGCTACGGATTCGAAGGGAGGCAAAATCAGAATCCCGAAAAATGCTCAGCAAAGGGCGGCCAAGCTTCTTAAGCAGCTCATCCGTGAGAAGTAGACGCTTGCATCGTAGGGGACACAAGAAGTTCCGCCGCAACTTCGCCGCAAAACGCCGCAAAATAGCATGTTATCAGAGGCAAAACGAGCGGTTGGCACGGCGTAAGTGCTTTGGAATCAGCGGGCCATTTTGTAGTCTGACGGGTTCAAATCCCGTACGAATCGGTCAGCCTCGTTTCTTATTCTCGCGCGCCCGAAACCCCGGCCCGAGGGGGTTCTTGTACCACATCTGACTTGCTTCGAAAGGACTGGCATCCGCACCTCCACGCTAGGAATTCTGAGGCAACTCCATCGCGAGCCGGTTTTAAACGTCAATTGGACCGTAATGGACCGTAATTGGCCTTTCAGACCCGCATAAACATTGAGGGAAAATGGCGGACGCCGTCGTTCGCAACGATGAGGTCGTCGGTTCGAGCCCGACTAGCTCCACCAATCCTGGTTGATGTACCGTTCAGCAAAATCAGTACAGGAAATACCGTAGAGCCAGCCGCTTTCCACCCATGTTATCAATTGTCGGTACGCCGAATGCCCTAAGTGTGCGCGAAGCTCTTTGTCGAAAACATTTGGAGTGGGTGCTCGGCCATTCTCTTGTACGTTCATCCCCCATCGGCTCGTATGCTCAGTTCGCAAGGAGTGAGGCTTTGCCCAGATGAGCAGGTTGGATCACTTGCCAGGAGACGAACTTGAAAAAAAATACCAACAGCACAGTGACGATCGATCCCAAGCTCGAAGCGAGTCATAAAAGAAACGGCCACTCGGCCGTGGCGGTTGATTCGGGCGCGGCGGATTTGGGAACGATCCTGGCAAGTCTCCACGCAGTACGCGACGGAAATTTCTCGGTTCGCTTACCGGGCTCCTGGACCGGCCTTCCGGGAAAAATCGCTGATGCGTTCAACGAAATCGTTTCCGCCAATGAGCAGATGGCGCATGAGTTGAAGCGCATCGGACAGGCGGTGGGAAAAGAAGGACGAACGCGGGAGCGCGCCCGAGTGCATGAAACGCGAGGCGCGTGGGGCGAGATGGAGACTTCCATCAATACGCTGGTCGAAGATCTGCTGCGTCCGACGGCCGAGGTAACGCACGCGATTGCCGCCGTGGCGCAAGGAAATTTAACGCAGACCGTTCGATTGGAAGTGGACGGCCGTCCGCTCGAAGGCGAGTTCTTGCGATCAGCAAAGCTCGTCAACACCATGATCGAGCAACTCGGAATCTTCACCGCCGAGGTAACGCGGGTGGCGCGCGAAGTTGGTACTGACGGCAAGCTCGGCGGCCAGGCGCAGGTGCCGGGCGTCGCCGGAACCTGGAAGGATCTGACGGATTCAGTGAACTCGATGGCGTCGAACCTCACTGGGCAAGTGCGAAACATCGCAGAAGTTGCCACTGCGGTAGCCAGCGGCGACCTGTCTCGAAAGATTACGGTTGATGTGCGTGGCGAAATCCTGCAGCTGAAAGAAGCCATCAACTCGATGGTCGATCAATTGCGCTCGTTCGCATCCGAAGTCACACGCGTAGCCCGCGAAGTCGGCACGGAAGGAAAGCTCGGCGGTCAGGCGATCGTGCCGGGCGTCGCTGGAACGTGGAAAGATCTCACCGATTCGGTCAACGCCATGGCTGGAAACCTTACGGCCCAGGTGCGAAATATCGCGGAAGTGACAACGGCTGTGGCCCGCGGTGACTTGTCGAGAAAAATCACAGTCGACGTAAAGGGCGAAATCCTCGAACTCAAAGACACCATCAACACGATGGTGGACCAGCTCAACGCCTTCGCATCGGAAGTCACGCGCGTCGCCCGCGAAGTTGGTACGGAAGGAAAGCTGGGCGGGCAAGCGAAAGTGCCCGGCGTGGGTGGGACATGGAAGGACCTTACCGATAACGTCAACTTTATGGCGTCAAACCTGACGGGCCAGGTCCGAAACATCGCAGAAGTCGCGACCGCTATCGCCAGCGGTGACTTGTCGCGAAAGATTACGGTCGACGTTCGCGGCGAAATTCTGCAGCTGAAGGAAACGCTGAATACGATGGTCGATCAGCTGAACCGTTTCGCTGGCGAAGTGACACGAGTCGCTCGTGAGGTCGGATCGGAAGGCCGACTTGGAGGTCAGGCAAACGTACCGGGTGTGGCTGGTACCTGGAAAGACTTGACCGATTCCGTCAACTCGATGGCCGGCAACCTTACGGCCCAGGTACGAAACATCGCGGAAGTCACAACGGCCGTGGCGCGCGGCGATTTGTCGCGAAAAATCACAGTCGACGTGAAGGGCGAAATTCTTGAACTCAAAGACACCATTAACACGATGGTCGACCAGCTTAACGCCTTCGCCGGTGAAGTGACGCGCGTCGCTCGCGAAGTCGGCACGGAGGGAAAACTGGGCGGACAGGCGTTGGTGCCGGGTGTCGGTGGAACGTGGAAAGATCTCACCGATAACGTCAACTTCATGGCGTCGAACTTGACGGGGCAAGTGCGCAACATCGCCGAAGTGGCGACGGCCGTTGCCCGCGGCGATTTGTCGCGCAAAATCACGGTCGACGTGAAGGGCGAAATTCTCGAACTAAAAGACACCATCAACACGATGGTGGACCAGCTGCGATCGTTTGCTTCAGAAGTGACGCGCGTCGCTCGCGAAGTTGGTACTGACGGAAAACTCGGCGGACAAGCCGTCGTTCCTGGTGTCGGTGGAACGTGGAAGGACTTGACCGACTCGGTGAACTCGATGGCTTCGAACCTCACCGGTCAGGTGCGAAACATCGCCGAAGTCTCAACGGCAATTGCCAGCGGCGATTTGTCGAAGAAGATCACTGTCAACGTAAGCGGCGAGATTCTGCTGCTGAAAGAAACCATCAATACGATGGTCGATCAACTGAACGCGTTTGCAGCCGAAGTCACGCGCGTGGCCCGCGAAGTCGGATCGGAAGGCAAACTCGGTGGGCAGGCGCAGGTGCCCGGTGTGGCTGGTACCTGGAAAGACTTGACCGACTCGGTCAACTCGATGGCCGGCAACCTTACGGCGCAGGTGCGAAACATCGCTGAAGTGACGACGGCTGTAGCGCGCGGCGACTTGTCGCGAAAGATCACAGTCGATGTGAAGGGCGAAATTCTTGAACTGAAAAACACCATCAATACGATGGTCGATCAGCTGAACGCGTTCGCCGGCGAAGTGACACGCGTCGCCCGCGAAGTCGGCACGGAAGGGAAACTTGGCGGGCAAGCCAACGTCCCGGGCGTCGCCGGAACGTGGAAGGACCTCACTGACAATGTGAACTTCATGGCGTCCAACCTGACAGGGCAGGTGCGCAACATCGCCGAAGTCGCGGCGGCCATTGCCAGCGGCGACTTGTCACGCAAAATTACGGTCGACGTTCGCGGTGAAATTCTCCAGCTCAAAGAGACGCTCAACACGATGGTTGAGCAGCTGCGTTCGTTTGCCGCTGAAGTGACGCGTGTGGCGCGAGAGGTGGGATCGGAGGGCCGCCTCGGAGGTCAAGCGAACGTCCCGGGCGTCGCTGGCACATGGAAAGACCTTACCGACTCCGTCAATGCCATGGCGGGTAACTTGACTGGTCAGGTGAGAAACATCGCAGAAGTGACGACGGCTGTGGCGCGCGGTGATCTCTCGCGCAAGATCACCGTCGATGTGAAGGGTGAGATTCTTGAGCTGAAAAACACGATCAACACAATGGTCGATCAGCTGAACGCGTTTGCAGCGGAGGTGACGCGCGTGGCGCGCGAGGTCGGTACAGAAGGCAAACTCGGCGGACAGGCGCAAGTTCCGGGTGTCGCGGGAACATGGAAAGATCTTACCGACAACGTCAATGTGATGGCCGCGAACCTGACGGAACAAGTGCGAGGCATCGTGAAGGTCGTGACCGCGGTTGCGAACGGAGAGCTCACACAGAAACTCACAGTAAATGCCAAGGGCGAAGTCGCAGCGCTGGCGGAAACCATCAATAACATGACCGACACGCTGGCGACTTTCGCGGATCAGGTAACCACGGTCGCCCGCGAAGTGGGTGTCGAAGGACGCCTTGGCGGACAAGCCAACGTCCCCGGCGCAGCTGGTACGTGGAAGCATCTCACCGGGAACGTCAACCTGCTTGCCGACAACCTAACGAACCAGGTCCGCGCGATTGCCGAGGTAGCCACGGCCGTCACCAAGGGTGACCTTACGCGATCGATTCAGGTAGAAGCTCGCGGCGAAGTCGCTCAGTTGAAAGACAACATCAACACGATGATCGACAACCTCCGGCTCACAACTGATCGCAACACCGAGCAGGATTGGCTTAAGACGAACCTTGCCCGCTTCACCGGCATGTTGCAAGGACAGCGTGATCTGGCAGAGGTAGGACGCTTGCTGCTTTCGGAGCTTGCCCCGTTGATCAACGTGCAGCAGGGATTGATTTATCAGATGGAAAGCGACGATTCGGCGGAATTGGTATTGCTTTCAGCTTTCGCCGCCGAGGGCGACGACAACAAATTGCGTCGACTGAAAGCGGGCGAGGGCCTGGTGGGGCAGTGTGCCGCAGAAAAACATAAGATGCTGATCAGCGATCTACCATCCGGAACGATCTCCATTCGATCGGGCCTGATTGAAACGGTCCCGCGTAACGTGGTGGTGCTGCCGGTGCTGTTTGAAGACCGGGTGAAGGCGGTGATGGAATTAGCGTCCCTTACGAACTTCACCGCATCACACATCGCATTTCTTGAGCAGCTCACGGCCAGCATCGGCATCGTCTTCAACAGTATCGAAGCCACGATGCAGACCGAGGCCCTGCTGAAACAGTCGCAACAACTGGCGACAGAGCTGCAAATGCAGCAAAAGGAATTGCAGCAGACTAACGAACAGCTGGCGCAGAAAGCGCAACAACTTGCGGAACAGAACGTCGAAGTCGAACGCAAGAACCAGGAAATCGAGCAGGCCCGCCGCGCTCTGGAGGAAAAAGCTAAAGAGCTGGCTTTGACTTCCAAGTACAAGTCGGAATTCCTGGCGAACATGTCACACGAGCTGCGCACTCCGCTGAATAGCATCCTGGTTCTCGGTCAGCAGCTCAGCGACAACCCGGACGGGAACCTTTCTGGCAGGCAGGTCGAGTTCGCGCGCACGATTCATGGCGCCGGCACCGATCTCCTGAACCTGATCACCGACATTCTCGACCTCTCCAAGATCGAATCCGGTACGGTGTCCGTGGAGGCCGAAGAAGTGTTCTTCACGAGCCTGCTCGACAGTGTTGCGCGGCCCTTCCGGCATGAAGCGGAGGCGCGGCGATTGGCGTTCCATGTGCATGCCGATTCGCATCTGCCGCGAAGCCTGGTTACGGACTCGAAACGCCTGCAGCAAGTTCTGAAAAACCTGCTGTCGAACGCTTTCAAGTTTACAGAGCAGGGCGCGGTCAATTTGACGGTGAGTGTGGCGACAGAAGGATGGTCGCAAGATCATCCTTTGCTTGGAAAAGCTGGCCCAGTGCTGGCATTTGAAGTTGCCGACACTGGCGTCGGGATTCCGGTGGATAAACAACGCATCATTTTTGAAGCGTTCCAGCAGGCAGATGCCAGCACCAGCCGCAAGTACGGCGGAACGGGACTGGGGCTGGCTATCAGCCGTGAATTAGCCAGTCTGCTCGGTGGCGAGATTCGCCTGCGTAGCGCGCCGGGACAGGGCAGCACGTTCATCTTGTATCTGCCGCAAATCTACAAAGGGCCATCCACGGCGCCTACGGCTGGTCCGCAAGGCGCAGAACGCAAGCCGCTGCCGCTGACAACTTCCGCGGCGATTGTCTCCGCGCCAGAGCGCATCGAAGACGATCGCGCCGATCTGCAGGCGGACGATGCCATTTTGCTGATCGTGGAGGACGACCCGCATTATGCACGTGTTCTTCGCGATCTCTCTCGTGACCGCGGCTTCAAGGTGCTGGTCGCGACGGGCGGCGCGGAGGCACTCGCGCTTGCCAAGGAATTCCATCCTTCCGCCATCTCGCTCGATGTTTTCTTGCCTGACATGCTGGGCTGGACGGTTCTGAATCATCTGAAACAGGATCCAACGACGCGCCACATCCCGGTGCAGATGCTGACACTCGACGAGGATCGGCATCATGGCTTGTCGCGTGGAGCATTTGCCTTCGTAACTAAACCGACTACGTCGCTTGGCCTCGAAATGGCCTTGGCGCGGATCAAAGAATACGCTGCACCACGCCGCAAGCGGTTGCTGGTCGTGGAAGATAACCCCGCTGAACAGTTGAGCATTCACGAACTTCTTGGGTATGACGATATCGACGTAGTCACAGTCTCAACGGGCGCTGATGCTTTGAATGCCGTCTCCGAGGAGACATTCGATTGTGTCGTGCTTGATCTGCGGTTACCTGACATGTCGGGGTTTGAAGTACTCGAACGTTTTCGCGATACCCCGACGCTCGGCGATTTGCCCATCGTCGTTTTCACCGGCAAAGAGCTCTCGCCGGAAGAGGACGCCCGCTTGCACTCGCTGGCCCGCAGCGTGGTTCTGAAAGGAGTTGAGTCTCCCGAGCGTCTGCTGGATGAAACGGCTCTGTTCCTGCATCGGGTAGTGTCGGATTTGCCGCCACAGAAACAGAAGATGATTGAGCAGTTGCATCGTTCTGACGAGGCGCTCGTCGGCAAGAAAGTGCTGGTCGTGGACGATGATGTGCGCAACATCTTCGCCTTGAGCAGTGTGCTGGAACGGAGAGGGATGGTCGTTCTCACCGCCAGTACTGGACGCGAAGCAATCGCAACTCTGGAATCCACCTCAGATGTTGCCATCGTGCTGATGGACGTCATGATGCCCGAGATGGATGGCTACGAAACGATGCAGGCGATTCGGAGCAACGCTCAATTGCGGCGATTACCGATCATCGCCCTGACCGCCAAGGCGATGAAAGGCGATCGCGAAAAATGCCTGGAAGCTGGGGCTTCCGAGTATCTGGCGAAGCCAGTGAACACGGAACAGTTGCTTTCCGCCCTGCGGATGTGGCTGCACAGGTAATAAGAAGAAAGCGGAGGAGTCCAATAGTTGCAGAGCCGGAGAACAGAGTCATGACCTCGAATTCACATGAGAAGGTCAACATTCTGATGGTCGACGATCAGCCCGCGAAACTTCTGAGCTATGAAGTCATGCTCGAAGAACTGGGCGAACATCTGATTAAGGCGAACTCCGCGAAAGAAGCGCTGGAGCACCTACTGAAAGTGGACGTCGCGGTAGTGTTGATGGATGTGAGCATGCCGGAGTTCGATGGTTTTGAACTCGCAAACATGATTCGCCAGCATCCTCGCTTTCAGAAGACCGCGATCATCTTCATCTCCGCCGTCCACCTGACGGACCTCGACCGCCTCAAAGGATACGAACTGGGCGCGGTCGATTACATCTCTGTCCCAGTGATTCCCGATTTGTTGCGGGCGAAAGTCCGAGTCTTCGCCGAGCTTCATCGCAAGACAAGCCAACTGGAAAAGCTGAATCGAGAGTTGGAACGCCGGGTAGAAGACCGAACCCAGGAGCTGGAGCGGCGAGCAGAAGCTCTGCAAAGATTGAACCTGAAGCTCGCGCACAAGAATCAGGAACTCGATGCGATTCTGCACACCGCGCCCGACATCATATTCAGCCGGCACGCAGACGGAAACCGGGATTACATCAGCGATCGTTTTTACGAATACACGGGCGCTCCTTCAGGTTCAGCCCATGGTGCTGCCTGGATGGACTATGTGCATCCGGAGGATCGAGATGCTGCCATGGTTCTTTGGCAACGCTCGGTCGACAGTGGAGCGAATTATGAGGCCGAATACCGGCTGCGTTCGGGAGAAGGGGAATATCGCTGGTTTCGCGCACGCGCGGTTCCGATTCGCGATGACCAGGCAAACATCGTGCGCTGGTATGGGACCTGCTCCGATATTCATGACAGCAAACTGCTCGAGCAATCGATTCGCGATAGCGCAATTCGTCTGGAACGGATGGTGGACAACCGAACTGCCGAACTTCGCCGGCTTTCCGTGCGGCTGATGACCATGCAGGATCAGGAGCATCGCCGCATCGCCCGGGAGTTGCACGATGGGCTTGGACAAGAACTAGCTGTAGCAAAAATGGTGCTCGACAGCGCTGTGCAGGAAAAGCCGCTCCAGTCAGGGAAAGACGCGTGCGCGGAAGCCAGCCGCATCGTCGATCGAGCTATTCAGCAAGTGCGAACCATGTCTCACCTGTTGCATCCTCCGTTGCTGGATGAAGTGGGTCTGCTCTCGGCGATTACCTGGTATGTGGACGGGTTATCTGATCGAAGTGGTATCGAGACATCGCTTGATGTGCAGCCCCAGGAATTTCCCCGACTTCCCGCCGACATGGAAACGGCCATTTTCCGTATCGTGCAGGAGGCGCTCACCAACGTCTTTCGACACTCTGATGCACGCCGAGTGTGGATTACCCTGACCCAGAGCAATGGCAAGACTCTGATCTCTGTACGGGACGATGGAAAGGGAATCGGCGAGCGTGTAGCGGACCTTCAGCCTGACAGCATTGGCGTGGGTATTGGAGGAATCCGCCAACGCACGAAAGAGTTTGGAGGAGAATTCCGCATTGCGAATGCGAAGCCCGGGACATTGGTGGAAGTCTTGATTCCCACCACCACTCCCGTGCTGCAAGAGGCCATGATCGCAGAAGGATTCGACTAAGTTGGGCGAGTGCATGTAACGCCAAGCTCCGTGCTGCTTAGCCATTCCACCCGGTTGACCCAGATCTCTTCCCGAAGAAACTGCGTAAGACTGTTTGCTTCCAAAAAGAGGAAGCGGGTACCGGCTGTTCCCAGCAAACCGGCACCCGCTGTTTGGGGCGTTGTGTCGAGGATTTGAGAATAGAAGGCCCTGTTCACGATCACAATACAGTTAAATCCCTAGCCCCAACTCGTTGAAGCACCAGAACTGGCTGGATTTTGCTGGCTCCCGTATGAGGAGATTTTCGTAAGCCTCTCAGGGAACGCAGGCAATAGTTCCGGCAATCTGTATCGTCCCGCCTGGCATCTCATTTCCGGTTCGTCGGACGAAAACTCTCGAAGGGGCCGTTATGTTGAAGCAGCAAAACTCGCCACTGCGCGCTGCGGTTATCGAACACGCGTCTTCCGCTGGTCACACTCGCTCTGCTAACCGTGATTTTGCGCTCCGGGGTGGACCTGTGCTGATAGAGCGCAAACCGCGTGACCCGCTCGCGCCTATCCAAATCTGGGGCCAGTACAACAACTATCGGTCGACTGGGATCAAAGGGTCGATCGCAGTGCATGCGGTGATCATTGGCGCAATTGTGGCAGGAGCCACGTTCGGTCATCAGGTAGTGACCGTAAAACCGAAGGAAGTCGTGACGTTGATTGCACCGTCCCCTGATTCTTACCTCATGACTCCCTCCAAGAAAGAAGTGAGTGGTGGAGGCGGCGGTGGGGATCAGGATCACCTGCAGGCCCCAAAGGGGCATTTGCCAAAGCTAGCGATGCAGCAGATCACTCCTCCGCAAATCGTTTTGCGCAATGAGAAACCGAAGTTGGCCGTAGAACCGACTGTAGTTGTGCCACCGCAAGTGCATCTGGCAGAGAACCACATGCCGAATCTGGGCGCGCCGGAAGCAGCGCCCATGCCCTCAGCTCCGCCCTCAAATGGAACTGGCTCTGGAGGCGGAATTGGCGCGGGTACCGGAGGTGGAGTCGGAATCGGACATGGACCTGGGGTTGGTACAGGTGTTGGCGGTGGAATCGGTGGCGGAGTGTTCAAAGTGGGCGGAGGAATCTCGGCTCCTAAGCCGATCTCGGCGCCGGATCCGGAATACACCGAAGCAGCGCGCAGAGCAAAGGTCGAGGGAACTTGCGTGCTCGGACTGATTGTCGATGCCGACGGGAGACCGCGCGACATTCATGTCATTCACGGCTTGGGATATGGTCTCGACGAGAAAGCGCTGGAGACCGTCAAGGAGTGGCGTTTCGAACCGGCGAAAAGAGATGGGCAGCCGGTCAATGTGCAAGTGAGCGTGGAAGTTGGTTTTCGCCTGTACTGAAGAGATCACTCATGCTCCGAATGCGAAACTACATTAGTCGTCTGGCCGACGAACCCTATGTGCACTTCAGCGCGCTTACAACCCCGTTCGGGTTGAAAAGTTGCAGATTCACTGTTCCGAAAAGCCTTTGGTCTCTGTATCTTCCAGTATTTTTCGTACAGCAAGACGCATATCCAATTACAGCTACAGCCCGATAGAGAGAACGCGCCGAATTCTCTAGTCTCTTTTCGAAGGGTGAATGTTCGCCCGGTTTGAGCGAGCAAAAGACAAGGATTCGAAGGAGACTATCGTGGCAACTGCCGTAATTTCCACCACCGCAACGAATCTTATTCCACTTCAAAAGGGCGCAAAGCGCGATACCTCGGAACGCAGCCTGGTGCAGCGCGCTCAAGAGGGAGATGAGCAGGCTTTTGCGACGTTGTTCGAACTGCACAAGAAGCGTGTGTACTCGGTTTGTCTGCTGATGACCAAGGATGTAGCGGAAGCCGA
The DNA here is from genome assembly GCA_035523795.1 of Verrucomicrobiia bacterium. Taxonomy (GTDB): domain Bacteria; phylum Acidobacteriota; class Terriglobia; order Terriglobales; family Acidobacteriaceae; genus Sulfotelmatobacter. The sequence continues at coordinate 69,498 of DATKQB010000040.1, forward strand.
AGACTTGACTCAGGAAGCATTCCTGCAGGTATTTCGCACCATTGGTACTTTCCGCGGAGAATCCGCATTTTCGACCTGGCTCTATCGCATTGCGGTAAATACCGTCTTGATGAAGTTGCGACGCCAAAAATCGCGCGCGGTAGTTTCGTTGAACGAACCTGTCTCGCACGACTCGCCTTCTCTGTCGCACGATGTCGGGAAAAAAGATCCCCGGCTTACCGGAACGATCGATCGGATTGCTCTGTTAAGAGCGATCGAAGCCCTGCCCGAAGGCTGTCGCACCGTGTTCGCTTTGCACGAAATTGAAGGATATCAACATCACGAGATCGCACGCATACTTCATTGCTCAATCGGAAACTCCAAGTCACAACTTCATAAAGCCAAGCTGAAGATGCGCGATCTTTTGTTTCCCAAGAGGCGAGTATTACTGCGGCGAGCGGCTCCGCGGCCCGCAGAAGAAGCATCCTCCGCCAGTCGGAGCAATAACGATTCATTCCCCCAACTCGCCTGCTCTGCCAACGAGTAGGGAAGGGTTCAAACCGAAACTTCAGGAGAGAGGATTGGAGTCCGTGGGAGCTGGGGCAATTGTCATAGTTGACGCTGAAAGTGGGGGCGTTTCCAGAACTGGTTTGGGGTTCGGAAAGTTGATTGAATACCCCTTGGCCTTTGTCGAAACGCTGGGCCAATCATCGTTGGAACGAGCCGTTCACCATCTCAGAACGGGAGGCGTGCGGGAAACGACCGTGCTCGTTCACTGGGATGTCTTCCCGGCAATGCCGCCATTTCGAGATCTGGCCAAGGATGTTGTCATCCTGGCAGCGGTGGACGTCGAACTTCAGGTAGCACTGACGTTGAAGGAGTATGCCGAGAGAGGAATGGAACAGGCTTTTATTGTGAGACCCAACGCTTACTGCGAAGCCGATCTCAACGACATGATGGAGTTTCATCGCGAAAGCCGGTGCAGTGTAAGTCGTGCTTCCGACTCGAATAGAGAGCTGGATCTATGGCTGATAGATTCCGACATCGTTGGGGACTCCAGCGTTCCCCGATGGGAGGCAGGTTTTCTCGAATCTGCAGAAAATCAGGACCTGTACTTTGTGAAGGGGCACTGCCAAAGGATCGACCATCCGCGAGATTTGCGTAGGCTCGTGGACGACGCATTCAACGGCCGGTGTGCATTGCGTCCCTCAGGAAAAGAGATTGAAACTGGGATCTGGGCTGACGAAGGATCCCAGATCTATCGCGGAGCACGGATTGAAGGTCCCGCGTATGTGGGGCGCGCCTGCACGTTACGCGAAGACACATTGATCAGGCAGTGCAGCAATATTGAGAACTGTTCCTACATAGATTATGGAACGATCATTGAAGACGCCACTATTTTGGCCAACACATACGTAGGAATTGGCCTCGAGGTTCGTGAATCAATTGTGAATGCGAACCGAGTATTCAATATGTCGCGAGACGTTGTGATTGAGCTCTCCGATCCTAATCTTTTCCGCACGACCATGCCGGACGGCAAGTCGACATCAGGGCTCGGTCTTATGAACCTGCTGAAGCGCACGACCTCTGCGCACGCGGGTGAGGCAGAGGTGGCGGAAGAAGTACGGGAGCAAGAGTGTTTTACGAACATTCAGCAAGTTAACACGCGGACAGAATTCGAATCCTAGATGTAAGGAGCCGGGAAATGTACAGCTGTGGATCGGTGGTGGTGTTGCAAGCTCCTCAGAGACTCGATAAGCGGGGAGCCTGTGCCTTCTTAAATCAGTTGAAGCCCTTTCTGGAAGAGGGACGGCCGCAATTGGTATTGGATTGCTCTGGAATCCAGCAACTGGATAGTGCCGGCGTCGAAACCCTCTTGTGCTGCATGGAAGAGGCCATGAAACGAGATGGCGATATCAAGCTAGCGGCGGTCGCGCCGACCTCTGCGGTGATCTTGGAACTGATGAAGGTCGACCGGTTGTTTGAAGTGTTTGAAACTCCGGAAGAGGCGGTGCGAAGCTTCTATTCTCTTCCTGCGTACGAAATAGCCACCGATCTTCCCTGGATGGATCGTTCCGCTGGAGAGTTTAAGGCAGCTTGAACATTTGGAGGGAGAGATGTTGGTGAGGAAGGGAAGCATCCTGTACTCCAGTTGGATCGGGTTGATCGTCTTATTCCTTGCGGGCGGCTCAGTAGGCGCAAGAGCGCAGCAGTCGTCCGTTGGTGGGGGCCCCACGACTACAGCGTCGCTTCCCCAGCACGAAGTCCTACCCGACAGTCCTGGCACAGTGTCTTCGCAAATCTCGTTAGACAGCGAATCCAAGGCGATAACGCCATTATCTCTCGCTCAGCTTGATCCACAGACACAGCAGAATCAATCGAGCCAGGACCAGCAAACACAGTCTGCTCCGCCGACGACGACAGCTCAAAAACCGGTAGGGACTGCGGCGGCCGAAGCCCCTAACGCCAGCGGAATCTCGGCCTCGCAACCTGCGGGTGTGGCGATCGCTCCAGCCAAACAACATCGTGTGCGGACGTTGGTGCTTCGCACGGGAGCAATTGTTGCGGCGGCGGTTGCGATTGGTACGGTAGTCGCTCTTACGGAAGCAACTTCGAGCAAACCCCCCGGAGCCCATTGAGTTGTGACCGGAAACAAGGCAAGGATTATTTCGTTCTCTGGTATCGATGGCGCAGGCAAGAGCACGCAGATTTCATCGCTGTCATCCTGGCTGACAGAAAACGGATTTCGCGTTTCGATTCTCGCTATGTGGGATGACATCGTCGTCGGAGCGAAATTCAGGGAAGCTGCCAGCCTTCACGCCTTCCGTGGAGATCAAGGAATCGGGACGCCGGAACGTCCTCTACAACGTCGCGACAAGAACGTCACAGCATGGCCGCTGACGCTGGTTCGGTCAGCTCTTTATGCAGCTGATGCGTGGAGTCTTAAGCTGCGAATGAGGCACTTCAAAGAGAATAACGAGGACGTCATTATCTTCGATCGCTATATCTATGACGAAATCGTCAATCTGCCGCTGGAGCAAAAATGGGCAAGGGGCGTGGCGCGACTTCTGCTAGGCCTGGCTCCTCAGCCCGATCTGGCGTTTATTGTCGATGCTGCGCCGGAGGCGGCTTGTACCCGTAAGCCAGAGTATCCGTTGGAATTTGTTCAACGGAATCGTGCCACGTACCTCGAGTTGATTAACCTCGCCCCAAATATCTGCGTTGTCGGAGATGGTTCAATCGAGGAGACGAACCGAATGATTCAGAACAAGGTCGTGGCTAGCAACTTCTTTGCCTTGAACTCGCCAATGCTTCCTCGGTGCATCCCCGCAGATTAGATCTGCCGTTTTCGCTGTACGGCCAACTGGAAAGCCACGGCCAACATTCCTATCCCCCAATTCATCGAACGAACATGCCAAATAGGCCAGGGACCGCGAATTGAAAATATGTCTGGTAACGACTTTTCCACCGAGTCATGGGGGATTGAGCGAATACGGTTTGCACATCGCGCGGGAGTTACAGCAAAACGCGTTCGTTAATCTTGTAATCCTGGCCGACGACCTACCCACAGCAACGGCAGGCTCTGCCAGCGAATTGCCTGGCTATTCCGTCATACGCTGCTGGTCGCCCGACCGCCGCAACAGCGCGATGCGTTTGCTGTCTGCGCTGCGTGAGCAGGATCCAGACGTGGTCTGGTTCAACTTGCTGTTCAGTACTTTCGGCACCAAGCCCACAACTGCGTTCGCCGGGCTTACTATCCCGCTGCTTACGCGCCTTAGCGGACGTTATACGCATGTGACGTTGCATCACCTGATGGACACGGTAGATCTGGAAGATTTGGGAGTCCGTTTCCCGCGCGCCTATCGATGGGCGGGCGCCGTAGCTACGCGAATGCTATTGCTTTCGAATTCTGTATCGGTATTGATGCCGCGATACCGGGAGATTCTTGCCAGCAAATATGGCCGCGACAATGTACACGTGCGCGCTCACGGGATTTTATCGCGACGTCCGGAGTATCCCGACTTTTCACGACGTGGGCAACCGCACCGCATTCTTGCCTTCGGCAAGTGGGGTACCTATAAGCGGTTGGAGCTGATGATCGAGGCGTTTGACTTGATTTCAGCGGAGATGCCCACGGTGAAGCTCGTCGTTGCTGGTGGCGACCATCCACAGGCCGCGGGTTATGTCGAGTCGGTGAGAAGAAATTGTGAGGGCAATTCAAAGATTGAATTCACCGGATATGTTCATGAGGATCGCTTGCGCGATCTCTTCCAAAGCTCGTCAGTCGCGGTCATGCCGTATTCGTCATCAACCGGGTGCAGCGGCGTTGCCCACTTGGCGTGCGGCTACGGAGTTCCAATCGTTTGCGCCGATCTCGAAGATTTTCGGCAAATGGCGATTGGCGAAGATCTCGCGATTGACTTCTATCAGCCGGGGAATGCAGAAAGTCTGGCAAGGTGCCTGATCCAACTGCTCGAAAGTCCCGAACGGCTGCGCACAATGGCAGAACAGAATTTTTCATCAGCCCTGCGTATGACCATGCCGAGCATTGTGCAGAAGTATCTCCGGCATTTTGAATTGGACCAACGCCTCGAAGCTCTTCGCCACGTGTCGCGATTTAATCGCCTGCCGAAGTGGCTGCCGTCGCGATCACTTCTTCTGCGCGCGATCCGCCGTAACTCCGAAAACCGAATCAATGGTTCAGCTGCATTTGGCTCCTTGAATCGAGCGGAAGCTTTGTTTTCTCAAGCGCGTTTCCCCGCAACTCTAGGGAACGGTAACGGCAACGGTGGAGGAAAGCTGGGTCGATCCAGAAGTCCCCATGACTTTGATGGAGTAGGTGGGAGCCGTGGAATTCGCGTGAGCAGCGGGCGAACCTCCGCAGGAAGTCAATATCAGTCCCCCTCCAACGGCCACGAGGACTACGAGAATGCGAGTGATATGCCGGCGCCGGAATGGGCTGACGAACGCCAGTCCGACGATTCCAAACGGCATGATCCAACCAGTGAAAATCCAACCGCGAGTGCTTCGCTGCTGCAGATTCGCCCCAGCGCTGGCAGCGGTAATAGTAAGGGTGGAATTGACGCTGCCCGAGCCGGGAGTAACGGAAGCAGGGGAAAAGCTGCAGCTCAGGATACTGGGGAGATTGGCGCAAGTAAGCGAGATGGGCGAGGCGAAGGCCCCGGATTGAGTGGAGGCCGTGATCGTGAAGCGTCCTGATTGGCCCGCCAGAATCGTTTGAGAAGCCGGAGAGGCTGTCAGTGAGACCGTGGCCGAGCCATTTCCAGCAACGTCGCAGCTGGGACTGTAGCTAATCGCCGCTGTGATTCGATTCGCCAGTGTCGGTTTCCCGACAGCTTGAACGAAGAGTTGGTAGTTGCCGGAAGGGATAGGATAGCTGCATAAGTTCAGCGAAGTAGTCCCGGGCTGCATTTCCGTTAGCTTCATCAGGTTTTCGCCGTCGGCGCTGATGTAGATGGTGAGATGGTCAACCGCGCTTTCGCTTCCTCCGAGCTTCCAATTCAAACTATTTCCGGAGACCGATGCAGAGACACTGACGCAATCGTCAATGCCGGACTCGATCTCTGTGGCTTCCTCGTAATCATTCCAGGTCACGAGCTGCAGATACGGCAACTGCTTGCCCGAGTTGTACAGATCATTGATTTCCGTGAAGGTTTGCAGCCAGGTTTGACCGCATTGCTGCGGCATAATCCGGTCTGATCCCCAAGAGGCCAAGGTATCATTAAATCCCTTGTACGTTGCTCCGATCGTCTGCTCACCGGGGTAAGCCATTCCCGTCTGGTAGAAGCTATTCAGGTAGCTCATGCCGTAATCGGTAGTCGTAGGCATGACCCACGAGTAACTTCCATCTGACAGAGTGTGCGCAAATCCATTGTTGTTTTGGAAAAGGAACGCCGGGTGCGAACTCAAAGCGGCGTTGGCCGCATTCCAATCGACCGAGAATGACAAGTCGATATTGAAATTGGTAACGACCGGCTGGCCCTGGATTGTCATGTAAGCGGGTGAGGGGAAATATGTTCGTTCTATGTACTGAAGTTGCTCGATTAAAGCCTGCTGCGGATTACATCCGGAGCAGGAATCCCACTCAATTGCTCCTTGATCAATCATGATGGCAAACGTGAATCCGGGATGTTTTTCGGCCTCCGCCATCACCAGTTGCGTTGCATCATCAATGGAATTGCCCGGGCCGTACCAGTCAATGATCACGCCGTCGATACCGCGGCTGATCATGTCGACGATCTGATTGTGCACCTGCGAGGCATCGTCCGAGTTATAGCCGACGTTCATGTGATTCGATCCCCCGAACCACAAAAGCAGGTGAGCGTAGATTTTGGTTGTAGCGCCGGGATAGAGCAGGGAATGAATGTCAACCTTGCTGACATTGTTGGCGCCGAGATTTCCGTTTGTTTGAGTCGGGAAATTGTTGGCCGCGCTCGTGTTGTTGCTAGTTTGAGCGGCTAAAGTTGTGGTGGGCGTGACATACTGGCCCAAACACGCGATGGACACGCTAAGAACGACGAATGCACACGAGAAAAATCTTCGACACATTGGCCCTCGGGAGAGGCAGAACCAAGCGCATGGCTTGGAACGTCGAGCCCGGCGCACAAGGGAGGCGCCCCTGCCTGTGATTTGCCTTGTTTGCCGGTCTTACTGTGCGATTTGGATCTTGCGCTTGCTTCAAGCGATCGCTGGGAGTTTCGCTTGCCGGGAACGCGACTAGCTTAGGAGCGAGTTGCTTTTTGTGGAAGGTAACTGGGGTTTAGGAACTTTCGGGGAGTATTCAAGTGCCATTGACATGGAAGAACGGGATTCTGGTTGGCGGTTCTCACATCGACAACTGAATTGCGAGCGCACGGAGAGACTCGAAAAAGAGGGATCGTAAGGCACAGACCCTCGGCTATCCTAGACCTTGAAGCGAACTCACTTTGCTGCAGGCTTAACTGTTAGGGTGTGGGCTACGTATCGATTCCCTTCAAAGCGCGTCAGCGCAGTAATATCCGCTCCCTCTCTCAAGTTCTGGTCGACAGGAACGTAGGGCGACAAGTAAATTTCATAGGTTTTGTTGTTTGTCGCGGAAGTCAGCACAAGCAGACCGGTATGAAGGTCAAGAAATTTCACCTTTCCTACAAAGGTAAACGCTGCGCCGGGTTCAGCCAGAATTGTTATCTGTTGGGCGACGTCGCGGTCCTCGGACTCGGCTCCAAATCTCAGCGAAACGAGCGCGCCTTCTCTCAGGTAGGACGCAGAAGAGGGCTGGCCATTGCGCACGATGTGGGTACTCTCCGCGATCCGCAGTTTAAGGGGTGTCGGCGCGGTAACATCGCGAACAATGAGTTCATTGCGATTCGGGCGATATGACAAGACGATTCCCTGACTCTCTCCTTGCGCACGGCCCGTTCGCAGGTCAATGTTGCGCGCAAACACCATGTCGTCATACAGGATGGTATCGACGTAAATGCGCTCGCCTGGTTTCAGCTCCGTGAGGGAGGCTGGCTGGCGGTCGCGGTACACGCTTGTACGACCATCAAAGAAAATAGTCGTCTTCCCACCACCAAACAATCGAAGCGTCACACGGTCCTGCACGCGATCGACCTTCTGGACGATGCCTCCTACGAGGGTTGCTTTAGCATCGGGCAGAGGCGGTAAGTCGGGGATGAGACTCGCTGGATCGACGGCATTCTCGTTCTCAGAATCAGTCGGATTTGGCTCCGTCGCGTTTCGTTCCAAGACGCTGATCGCGGGCGAGGTAGCTGCCGACGAAGCTTTATCAGGGGACGGCGGTGCAGAAGAAACCGATTGGGCAAACCCGGGAATTACTAAAGCGGTTGCGATAACCGCTACGCTAGCGGAGATACGATTCATGGCCCTCCCATGGACAAAAAACCAGCCCGGTTTTGGATGCACACGGGCGGTTTGTGGTGGTCAGGCGGTACGTGGATAATTAGCAAACAGGGGCTTCCTTTCTGCATCCAATCTGGGTCCGATCTAACCTTCACGTAGAGGTGCGTGGGATGGGGAAAAAGCCGCACAGGACGTTAGTGTTAGCGGGTATAACATTAACTTTCACTTTAGCCGCGGTCGCGGGCGACCTTAAGATCAAAATTCCGAAGCCCAGCCACTTGACGCCCGTGCAGCGATTGAACCGCGAAGGCGTCGCGGAATTGCGGAAACACAATTATGAGCGGGCTGAAGCACTTTTCTATAAGGCTTACCTTTACGATCCAGACGATCCTTTCACACTGAACAATCTCGGATACATTTCAGAGTTGCAGGGGCAGGTTGACCGAGCGGAAGAGTTCTACAAGCAAGCGGCGCAAGTGCCAACCGATGCCGTCATCGATGAGGCTACATCACGAAGTCTACAAGGGAAGCCAATGAGTGAAGCCCTGGCGATTCCGGACCTACCGCTGGAAATCAATCACGACAATGTTGAGGCCGTGCGCCTGCTCTCCCAAGGACGGGCATCTGAAGCCGACCTGCTTCTCCAGCACACATTGGCGGAAGAACCGAGGAACGTTTTTACCTTGAATAATCTCGGGGTGACCAAGGAGATGGAGGGCGAAACTCAGGAAGCGCTGCGATATTACGACGAAGCCGCCAGCTCAGGTTCGAATGCGAGCGCTATCGTGACTGAGAATCGTGCCTGGCGTGGAAAGCCTGCTAGCGAAATGGCGGCGCGAAATGCACAAGCGCTGCGTGCTCGTATGGCTACGGAAAACACATTGGCCGCTCAGGTGAATTCTCTGAACGCGCGTGGTGTCTCGGCCGTGAATCGGAACGACCTGGAAACGGCAGAAAATGACTTTCGAGCTGCCTACAAGCTCGACCCCGACAATGCATTCACGCTGAACAACATTGGCTACGTGGCCGAACTGAACGGCGACCGCGAGACAGCGCAGTTTTTCTATGACCACGCGCTGCAAGCAGCCGGGTCGAACACCGTAGTTGGATTGGCTACACGCCGAGATGCCGAGGGAAAAGTGTTGTTTCAGGTAGCGAGCAACAGCACGGGCGCTGTGGAGAACGCTCTCACCGCAGAGCGCGAGGTACGGCAGCGGCAACGTGCTCCAGTCGTGCTGTTGCGGCGAGACAACAGCGTGGTGCAGGAGCCGACACCGCACTCAAATGCACCATTGAGGCAGTCGCCGCCGCAATCACAGTCATCACCCCAATAGGAGACAAAAGTCACGAATTCAGGTGTTGTTCACGCTGTTGATAGCGGCTAATGTCGCTTTCGGGGTCATAGGAAAAATACCGCACCAGATTCTTCAGGTAACGCAGTAGCGTATTGATGTTCGTGTAGTACCAGCAACATTTTGTCATCTTGGGCGAGAATCCACAGATAAAGCGGAACTTGCTAAGGGGAGCCGGTGGTTCGGTGAGCATTGCCGCCGCCATGCGGTGATTTCCGTCGAGGATCGTGAGCGGTCCGGTTTCATCGACGCCAATCAGCAGAACGGTGGGGTTAATCGGGCCTCCTGGAATGGAAGCCGTCAAGCGCCGAAGTTTGTTGAAGAACTCATCTTCAGAAGGTGTTTCGAGAGCGAGACGGATCTGCTCGAGCAAAGCCGGCAGATAGAAACTGCCTTTTGATATGCGGCGCCACTGGGCCCGCGGGAAAAAACGAACGCGTTCGACGTCTGCTGTCGTGAGGTCTACGGCGTACCATTTCGTATCCAAAGGCAGTTCTCGCCACATTTTTCCACGACGTAAGAACAGGAGGGCCCGCCGCAATTCGTTCTCGCGAACGTTGCCTATATCGGGACGCGTCACGAGGTGTTCGAAGTCGGAACGGTACTCGTCGAATTCGGGGTAATGAAACTCATTGCGCAGGAATTCGGCGATAACCTCTTCCTCCGACAGCGGCCGCAATGCTCGTAAAGGGGAGAAGGCTTGCGCCGTCTGGCCAGTGAAGCGCTCACTCAGCAGCGGAATCACCAAAACCACGAGCAGCGCAATCATCAGCACGAGCTGCACCACGATGACCCGTTGTAGCGTCTGATGAAAGGCGCAAATGCCGATGATGAATATGCCGCTGAAGGCCAATTGAACCCAGCTGGTATTGGCGATCTTTCGCGACATCTCGTAGGTGATGATTACGGAACTCAGGGAATACACCCCGGCTGTGATGGCGTAAAGAATCAGAAGGCCGGGAAGAAAGTGAGCTCGCGCCGGAGCAAAGTGGGCTCCGAAGATGGTTCGCCACAGAAAGCTGGGAACAAGATAAAGTCCCAAAATCAAGATGGCCAGAATGACGAAGACGAGGGCCAGAGACATGAACAGCACAGTCCGACCTTCCCGTTCATTCGCGTTTTTACTCGCAGATACAGGAAACATGGTGTTCACCACAGACCAGGCACACATGTTGACCAGACGGCCGACGAGAGCTACAGCGGCGTACAGACCCGCGTCGTCGGCTGGGAAGAAGTGGTTGACCAGAACGATATCGAAGTTATTGATAATGGTCTGGCCGGAGAAAAAGACGATGGCTTGTACCCCTTCACGAAAGGAATTGGCGATGTCGGCAAAGCTGAAGCGCGTGATTCCGGGACTTGGTTCGGCGAAGAAATACGCCAGTATCACTGCCAACACACTCGCTAGAACAGCACCGCGAACACCCATTCCCAGAGCAATCAGCAGGAAGACACCAAGAACACGCACTGCGCCCTCGAGCAGAAAATTAAGAGCGAGCGGAGCGAATGCCTGGATCCCCTGAATGTAGCCGCGGCGGACACCGAGCGGAATGTAGAAGGCCGTTCCGAGAGCCAGGAGTTTGACCAGATTAACGTCGCCGAGATTAAGGTAGCGGCTAAGAGGCCCCTCGAACGCGATCAGAACAATGCCGAGGACGATACCCGTCAACCAAGCACGCTGATGGAGGCTGGCGAATATGGAACGCGCATCCTCCTCCGAGGTGCGGCGGGCCACATATTTCGCGCAAACCACCTGAAACGAAAGCGTAATCGCCGACATCAGCATCAGCATGGTGTAAACGGCGGTGGCATGGGCAAAGCCGGCGGGACCCAGCAGTCGGGCGGTGGCTACGTTGTAAATGAGATTGGTTAGACCCACCAGACCGGACCCGGCCAGCAATGTCAGGCTTCCGCCCACCAGCGAACGCATGGTTTTGGCGCTCGCCGCCTGCTTCGGAGTGACTTCCTGTTTCGAGGATTGGGCGGTGAAAGACTTCATAGGTAGTTCAGCCGGCAGCACTCGTGAGAGCTTGATCGACCGCAAGCGTCATCAGAACAAAGTAAAGTGCACGACCGGCAGGAATGTCGTATGGCTGGATCCAGGAAAGTCATAAAACGATTGCTGCTCGAACCCGAAAGAAAACCGCATTGGATACGAGACAGGAATCTCACTGTCGCTGTCCTTCATGGAACCATGCATCGGTCGAACATATTGGACGAGAAACTGGCTCTGGGTGTTGTCATAGGTGTGATATCCCTGCCCACGCGAGAGGATAAAGGAGCCCTGCGCGCTCCAGTGCCGGGTGATACGCATGTCGAAACGGGCGCCCGGCAGCAAGGCCTCGGCGATGGCGTAGCGAGTCTGGTAGACCTCCCACGATCTCAAAGATTCGGCAAGCAGAGCGGCCGTGATGCGGTCGCTGAATTTGTGCTGAAGGCCGGCATAGGAAGACGTGGTGAAATACTCGATGATCGAGGGCCGATATAAAACATCCCTTGCTGTGTATCCCGCAATCAAGGAAGTACTTCCCCATGGACGTCCAACTGTAAATTCAAGATTGGCGAAGGCATCGCGTGAATGGAGATTCTGATCGGTGAACGGGCCAGCCTCGCGGACTGCGCTGCCGTGAACCGAGACCCAATTGAAGAACGAATTGGTAGAGAGATACAGAAATTGGCGGAATAGGTTTTGACTCATGAACTGCGGAGACACCTTATCGCGCCGGATCGTGTATTGCAGGCCACCGTCGAAAGAGATCGAGTTGGATCCGAATCGCAACACAGGATTAATGCCCCCGTTGAAGAAGGTGTCGTAGGTGTTGCGATCCTCGACAATGTTGATGCTGGGGAACAGAAACCGGCCGACTGTAAGACTCTCGCCGGCAAATCCTGTAATGGCGGGCAATCCTGGAATGTTCAGCCGGTAATGCGATTCGACCAGGCTCTCATAAGAGTGGCGCGGTGGCGGCAACAGGGCAGGATTGGTGACGTTGAGAATCCTGGCGTCGAGTGCGTAAACATTCAGATCTTCCAGCGCCGGGGTGAACAAAGCATCCGGAACCACGCTAATTTTGTCGGTGATTGGGCGGCCGACTTCGTCAGCGGCCTCAAACTGCGCGGTTTCCGCCGTCAGTGCATTGTTCTGCCCGGCAACGCTGCTGGCCTGCGCGAAAGAAGTTAACGCATGAACGGGGTCCTGCCGCTGCCGGTACACGTTAGCCGCCGCCATCTGATACTCGTAATCATTGCGAAATTCAGTTGCCGGCCCAAGACTTGCCAGCGCCTTCTCCGCTCTCTGGGTCCTGCCTTCGGCCAGATAGGTATTGGTCAGCCCAAGCCCGCTCGAACGTGGATCGGCGCCGGCGAGTTGGGCTTTGTCGAAATAGGTCTCCGCGAGATCGAAATCATGCAGTCCGAGAAACACATTTGCGGCACTGAGAAGGTCCTCAGAGGTTACCGGTCCTGAGACAGCACGCGCTTCAGAAAATCCCAAGGCAACCTCTCGGCGAGCTTCGTCTCCGTGCCCTTCCTCCGCAAAAATGTGTGCCAGTGCCAGACGCACATCGAGCCGGTCTCCATTGGGGACATCAAGAGCACGGCTAAAACGCTGCATGGCGGCGCTACGTTCACCCAACGTGAGAAGGGCATCTCCAGTAGCCAGGAGAATCTTGACCTGATCCCCGCCATATTTTTCGGCCGACTCGATATCGCGACGTGTCGCCTCCCGGTCGTTTTCCTTAGCATGTACTTGAGCCCGCAGAGCATAAACTTCGGCATCTCTGGGGTCGAGATTTTCGGCAACCTGCAAAGCCTCTAGCGAGCGGGTGTAACTGCCGGTCTGGAAGAGAGCATCGGCGTAAGCCAGTTGCGTGGGAAGGTCATGAGGTTCTTCGCTTAGCGCCGCGCGATATTCCGGCAGCGCGTGCTCAAAATCCCGCTCCTGGCGAAATGCCTCCGCGCGCCCCAGATGCCAGGCATGGCTCTTGCCGAGTCGTTTGGCCGCCAGATCGAGCTGAAGTAATGCAGGCTTGGGGTGGTGACGCTGAAGATCGGCATAGGCCAGACCAAGGTGCGCCTCGCCATAATCAGGCTTCAGTTCAATTGCAGTTTCAAAATCGCGAACTGCGCTTGCAGGCTCGCGCAGGTCATCGTAAACGAAACCTCGATTGACATAGCCCGTCGCCATTTCCGGATCGCTTTTCAGCGCGCGGGTGAAATCGTCCACCGCCTGGTGCAAATTGTGGTCTCGAACGCTCAAATAGCCGGCGATCAGGGCAAGGTCCTTGTCATCATGGAAGCGAGAATCATATTTTTCGACCAGCGTTTTTGTTTCGTCGTAGCGGCCCAGGTTATAGAGGTCATACGCGAGATAGACCACTCCCTCATGGTCGTTCGGGAGCTTTTCAAGAACCTTGAATCCCAAACTCGCAGAAGCTGCGTAGTCGCCCTTCAGAGTGAGATAGCGTTCTTTTTCGCGCTCCACCTGCGGCGCATCGGCCATCGGCCCATGTGCGCGATCAATCCACCTCTTTGCCAGTTCGAAATTATGGTCCTCCAATGCAGCGTTCGTGCCGCCAGCCACTATGAGTGGGTTTCCGCGCCCCCGCTCATACGCCTTCTGGTACTCGGCTTCCGCCCGATGGTATTTGTGCTCGGATGTGTACAAGTCACCGAGTGCCAGATACGGACCGTAGTCGCCGGGATGCGATTGGATTGCTTTCTGGAAGAAACCTTCCGCTGCTTTGTTGTCACCCTGGTCGCGCGCCAGATAGCCCAGAGAAGAAAGCGCAGTGCGGTTCTGCCCATCTAAATCGAGAACCTTGTTGAACGTCGCGCGAGCCGCATCTTTCTGACCCATCTTCCATTGAAGACTGCCGTAATTCAGCAACGAGTTGATGTTCGTTGGAGCAAGCGCGAGCGCCTGCTGCAAATCTTTGTTCGCCGCTTCCGTGTTTCCCGATGCGGCTTCCATGGCGGCTCGCAGACGAAGGAATTCGGATTGTGCCGCAGGTTGCACTTGAAGGCCTTGAAGCTGGTTCCATGCCGCATCGAGTTGTTGCTTGGCATCGTTCTGTTTATCCAGTTGAACATCGAGCTCGTAAATGTTGAGGCGCAGTTCGACGGGATACAGCGGTCCTTCGGGCACTTCGGACGGCAGTTTGTTCAGGGCTTCGCGATATTCAGCGTCGGCGTCAGTGGGTCGATCTTCGCCTTCCGCCACTTGCCCGAGAATGGCGTGAAGGCGGTAATTGTTCGCGTCGATCTGCCGGGCATCATCCAGAAACGGCCGGGCCTGGTCGAATTGGCCGAGATTCACTAAGGCCTGCGCTGCGCTGAGATCCAGCCCAATGTTGCCCTTTGAAGACTTCGCAATTCGTGAATAGAGTTCTGCCGCTTCTCGCTGCTTGCCCGCTAGCTGATATGTGTAGGCGAGGTCTGCCTGCACATCCGTGGACTTCGTTGGGATCGCCTGCAGGCTGGCGATCGCTTGCGGGTAATTGCCTTGATCGCGATACTCATCGGCGACAGCACGCAGGACTTCCGGATCTTTCGGTGCACGCGCCTTCGCACGGTTCAGATAAAATGAGGCTTCTTGTGCGTTGTTCAATCGCGAGTAAGCGTGCGAAAGCAACAAATCGGTGTGCGGTGAACCCTGTAAAGCATCAGATCGGTTGAGCAGATCGATGGCGCGATTGGGATCGGTGTTGAGAATCAGTTCACCGGCAAGTTCCAGGCTGTTCGCATCCTTGGGATTGGCGGCAATGACGCGCTGCAGGAGCTGCTCGGCATCATTGACGCGGCCCATCTTGGCGTAGGTTTGCGCCAGTCCCGCGAGTCCGTGAACCGAGGCCGGCTGAATCCGCAGGCCGCGATTGTACGCGTCAAGCGAACGCTGGTATTCGCTGTGGAGCCGGGCAGCATATCCCAGCAAGAACCACATGTCCGGATTTTGCGGCGCCGCGTTGGCGGCGTGTTCGGCAAAGTTGACGGCTGATGCATAATCGCCGCGATTGATTGCATCTTGAGCGGCGCGCGCTTGCCGAGAAACCTCGATGCTGGCGCCCCATCCGAACTGTGGCGTACTTTGCGTCTTGGACTGGGGTTCGCCCTGCTTTTGATTCTGGGAACTCGAGTTGTTCTCAGGATGAAGGTCGTACGTCTGGCTCCACGCGCCATGGGCTAGCAGAACAATTAAAAAGCTCGTGAGCGGAAATCGGCTTTTCACGTATTCACCAATCAGCAAGAGTTTTCCCGGAACCTCCCGTTACGGGTATTTGCGGCCTTGTGAGATGCCCATGGGACGGCTAGGGCTGCCTCGTCACAGGACAGAGAAGCCCAGGAGTGCACAAGAATGCACGTAAACCCCCGTGCCGGTTTTTGAATCCAAGCTGCGTTTGCCAAAAAGGCATGCAGCAATCAATGGTTAACCGTAGCGAAGGTTATTCGCGTCCAATTCCGCTCTTGGCCGTGGTCCTGGTTGCGCTGGCGGTGCACGGCCCGCTGCTGTTCATGCAGCTGCCGCTGGGCTCGTTCGATACCAATTTCCACATTTTTTTCGCATCGCACTACGCTCATCACTGGTTCAATCCCTGGAATCAGAAGTGGTTCGCCGGGTTTTCGCAAACCACCTACCCCCCGCTCACCCACCAATGGATCGCGCTGCTCTCTAACGTGGTGGGCCTCAACATGGGATACATGCTGGTGCAGTTGATCTTCGTGTTGCTTCTGGCCGTGGGGGTATATCGCTTTGCTCGCATCTGGGTGGACGAGACTGCTTCAAGCTATGCTGCTCTGGGCAGCGTGTTTCTGGGAGCCCTTGCATTCCTCGTATATCAAGCGGGGCAACTGGCGACGGTGGCTTCCGCGGCGCTCTATCTGAACGCCTTGCCTTATTTCTATGAGTGGATGGTTGGAGCATCGTGGACTTCTTTTGTGAAAGGGGTCGCGATTGGGTGGGCAGCAGCGGCCGCGCACCATGTCACGCTGATTTTCGGCGTCGTCTTTTTCGCCGCGCCTGTAGTGTGGGTGGCCTGTATCGACGCTCGGGATGAGCACGTCCCAGCTTCGATCCGGGGCACTTTATTTCGCGCCCTGGCCTTTGCGGTTGTCGTTGCGATTGGCGTCGCAGTTATCCTGCTGCCCTACTGGCTGCAACTCATTCAACATCCGATCCACCAGATTCCGATCCCGCACGACAGCCGCGCGAATTACCTGCTGCACTGGATCACGGGAGTGAATTACTTCGTGATTCCGTACGGAGCGCTGATCTTCGCGTTGCCATTCATTTTCCTTCGCGGATCAGAGAATCCCCGGCTTCGACCGCTGCTGCTGGGTTTCTGGTTGACGTTTATTTTCGGCCTCGGCGGCACAACCCCATTGCCGAAGTTTCTGCTCAGGCGCGCTTTCGACATTCTGACTTTCGAGCGGTTCGCGTTCTGGGCAACCCTGATGGCGATGCCCATCGTGGGGTTGCTCGCGGTTCAACTGCTGCGGCGATTTGGAAATCGGGCTGCTACTGCTCTGTCTTTAGCTTGCGTTGCAACGCTCGGAGCTGCGCTCTGGTGGCTGCGGGCGAATCCCTATCGGCCGATCGCGATTGTCAACGTCGACCCTGTTGTTGCCTTTTTGAATCGTGATGGACATGATGCTTATCGTTATCTGACTTTGGGCTTCGGCAGCGACTTGGCAAAAGTCGCCACCTACACCGACGCCAGCAGCGTGGATGGCGATTACAACTCGGCTCGATTGCTGCCGGAGATGACGCATTACGGCTCGGCGCAGCTCACGAACTCAAAGTTTTACGGAACCGCGGGCATGTCGGCACTCCGCGCCATGCTGGAGCACGCCGACCGTTACGGATTGAAGTTCATCTTTGTTCACGATGCGTATTACGAGCCGCTGCTGACTTTTGTGGGTTGGCGCAAGATTGAAACTTTCGATCAGGGCGCGGTTACAGCGTGGTCGAAAGATGATGTGCCCCCTGCGCATACCATTCAATCGGACGCGGTGCCGCCGGTGTGGCAGGGAATCATGTGGGGTACGTTGCCGATTGGGGCAAGTCTCCTGGCGCTGTTTCTCGTAATTTTTCTTCCCGAGGAGAGGCGGGTTCCGTTGGAAATGCCTGCCCAGTCACCGCGGACTGAAAAACAATACGTTGCTTGATCGCGGCCAAACGACGGGGATTTTCTCATGAAATGGGCGCTGTCCATCATCTTGGCAGTTGTGACCGTCATCCTGATCGGTATCGCCATCGTCCATCCGGCAAGCGCGAGTGGGACGGTTGGCATTGCGTCGGGATCTGCCCTTCCCGGCTTTGCGGAAAAACCCGATACTCCCGAGCATGCCCTTACCATCATGTTGAATGACGTGCGGCGACATGACTGGGGTGCTGCTTATTCTCTCGTCTCGAGAACCACAGGCGTGGACGAGCAGGCGATGGCGGCGGAGTGGACCGGTTCCGATGGCAGCTTGCGCACGTTTTCGAGCCTTGAGAGCTTCAATTTGTGGCCACTGCATGAAACCGATAACGATGGACAAATTCGTGCGCGGCTGACCTGGACGACCCCCGTGGGACCGGTAGAAGATGTCCGCGATTTTCACCTTGGCCGAACCGGCGATATGTGGAATGTGATTTTGCCGAGGCCCGAGCAGACAACTGTTCCCGCTCAGATTATTCCCGTGACATATTTGCGCTGGGATCTTGTGAACGGAAACGCTCAGGATCAATGGGGCTCACATAACGTGGATGCGCCACGCGTTCGCATCATCTCGATGAACGCGGTCGATGACGCAACCGGCGCCGTCGTCATGGGAGAGGTGGAGAACGACGATACGATTCCGGCGTTTGTGAACGTCAACGCGACTCTAGTGAATGCGGCGGGAAACTCCATCGACCAGGAAAACAGCTTCGACAAGATCGCGCACATCCTCTTGCCGAAGGAAGTTTCGCCCTACCGCATTGATTTCCCCGGAATCGATCTGTCAAAAGTGAAGAACGTCCGCATGGATGTAAAAGCGGCACTGGTGCCGGCCTCGGCTGATCCTGTGATCGGAGTGATGGAGCAGAAGATGCAGCAGGATATGCAGGGCAACTCAGTGCTGGAAGGGAAGTTGCTCAATCAGAGCGGCCAGACGGTGAATATCCCGCATGTGATTGCAAGTTTTTACGACAGCAACGGACGAGTGATTTGGGTATCTGACGGCTACGTCGATCATGCCCTGCTTCCACAGGAATCGCAGCCGTTCGCAGTGCAGGTTCCGCGCAACCTCGCGGCGAATGTACGGAGCTTTCATGTCGTGGTCAATCAATACAGCCTCCACAAATCGTAGGCGCACCAGAAAGACGAGATGCGCCGGATTGGTCGGGGCAGGGATAGCCGTTTTTTTTTGGCTCGCGGCCTTCTCAGCGGCCTTCTCAGAAGCGCAGGAGATCCGCATGCCCAATTTCGTTCCGGCTGGCTCGCAACCAACTATTTCGGCCAGTGGCAGCGGGACGGGGACCTTGTACCTGGTGGGCCCGGGCGTTTCTACCAAGTTCCAAATCAATCTCGGAGAAGATTTTCCCGTACCTTCTGAGGATCTGAAGTTCTCAGGTCAGTATCTCGTGGTGGTGTGTTCCGACAGCTGCCGCAACTCCTGGTTCACCGTCACTCCCGCCGAGCCGGAACGACTCAGTTTCCTGGCGCATCCCTCACGTGTTCCGGTGGGTCAACCGGATGCGGTGAGTGGAGTAGCGTTGCCATTCGATCGTTTTGGCAATCTGGTTCTCGCGACAAAGGACGTCGACTTCCAGGCAAGCGGAATAAAAGAGTCTCTCTTCTCACATGCGATTCCCACACGTGATGGTGTGGCCTGGTTTCGTACTTCTTCGGGGAAAGCAGCGGGCGTAATTCACATCGACGCTTCCGTCAACGGAATTAGGGCGACAAGGGTCCTTCAACAGGTAGCCTCGGAGCCCTGCAACTTGCGCATTACGGGCGACCGCACCGCAAAAGGAATCGATGTCGCGACGACGCCGGTGCGGGATTGCGCGGGAAATCCAGTTTCCGATGGAACAATCGTTACCTTCACCGCAACTGGCGCAGCCGGAAAGAGCACAGTCGACGCGCCGGTGAAAGGAGATGTGGCACGCGCACGCCTCATCGATCCAGGACCAGTTGTGGTTTCGGCGGCTTCGGGTGTCATCGTAGGCAACGAACTACGAATCGGAGCACAACCATGAATGGCTCTGTGCGAACGCTGGTAATCCGGACAATAACAGCTGTCATTCTCTCGCTTATGCTGAACAGCGGAGCGTCTGCTGCCGGGCCTTCTATCGACGTCGAACTGGATACGAGCAAAGCCGTTCCGCGCAGTGTCGAGGATCAAACGAAACAGCGCATCACCGCCGACTATCGTTTTGCGTGGATGAATCTGGCCGCTGCCGTGGACGAGAACAACACAGCCCCTGTTCAGAGCCTATTCGTGGGCGCGGCCAAAAAGTGGATTGTTGACACCGTTGCCAGTCAGAACTCATCGGGGCTAAGAACGAGGTATCTCAACCAGTCTCATAAACTGGAGGCGGTTTTCTACGCTCCCGAGGGCGACGTGATGGAATTGCATGACACCGCTTCGTATCAACTGCAAGTGTTCGACGGAAGCAAGGTCATATATGCTCGGCCAGTCGTGGTGCATTATGTCGTGCTGATGACGCCTGGAGCCGATCGCTGGGTGGTGCGGCAGCTTCAATCTGTGCCGAAGTTTTAGGCGCGTTAAACCGGGCAGATGCGTGGGCGAAATGCCGCGTCTACAGTGATTTCACCACTCCCGAATGCCAACCAGCGCTCTTCTTCATCGCATCCAAGATAAAAGCGAAATGTGAGAAAGAAATGGAGAGGCTTCTTGCTGAAGGGGTTCGTAGGCTTTGCTACAGCTTGTTTCTTATTTGTCAGCGGCTGCGCGACTCCGGGATTGCGCCATGCACCGGCGCTGAATGAGCATGCTCCTTCGGCTTATCCAAAATTGCTCGCCGTCTACATGCCCTGGTTCGGCGATCACACTCATATCAACGTAGGCTATTCCAGCGATGATCCGGGCGTCCTCCGTCATCAGATTGAACAGGCCCGGCAGCGCGGAATCTCGGGCTTCGTTGTCGACTGGAACGCAGAAAGAAATCCGTATTCAGATCACAACTTTGGGCTGCTGGAGCAGGTTGCCGACGAAAACCACTTCCATGTTGCCCTGCTCTATAACGAAGCTCAGGATGATGATTCCCAAGCCACCGGCGATGCGATGTCGGCTTTCGACGAGGCTTATCAGAAATACATTGGGCCACAAGCTGCGAATCGCGACGCCTATCTGTTGTATGAAGGCCGCCCGCTGATCTTCATTTTTCCGAAGCGTGGAAATACAGATTGGAATCGTGTCCGCGAGCACTGCGCGAACTGGCAGGCGCCACCGGTGCTCCTGTACAAAGATCAGCCGCCGCAACAATACGCCGCTGACTTCGCAGGTTCCTATGCATGGGTGCAACCCGGCAGTACGGGATGGAAACCGGACGGCAGCAACTGGGGAGAACAATATCTGGATCATTTCTACAAGACTATGAAGGGCGAACCCGGAAAGATTGATGTCGGGGCGGCATGGCCGGGGTTTGATGATTCGCGCGCCAGTTGGAGCCTGAACCGCCATATGCAAAGCCGTTGCGGGCAGACGCTCGATGACACGATGACTTTTTATCGGCGTTACTACGGCGACGATTCAAATCCTCCGCCTTTTCTGTTAATCGAGACCTGGAATGATTATGAGGAAGGAACGGCGATCGAGCACCTGAACACGGCTAACTGCAAGACGCAGGATGAGCAGCGCACCGCCCGAAATGTGCGCTGAAAAAATACGCAGAGCTACAACCCAGAAGATGAGCACGCCATCCAAAACCCGGCGATGGGTACGCAAATGCCATCTATTTCCGCAAGTTGCTTTGACCTTCTCTGCAGCGTTCTGTTCGACCCAAGTGAGAAGGCCTCCGCCGCGGGTTGGAAATGTCAACGTCTGGCACTCTTCTCGAATAGCGTAGCGTTAGGAGAGTTGCAATCTCTCGCAAGCATGAACCATGTGATCATGCGGGCCTACCCAAAGCTTTGTTCATCCCTTCCGGATGGGGCGCAAAGTAGCGCCGCCAGGGCACTTGTTTTGTCGATGAAGAAAGAGGTCGCACGGATCCACTACGCAATTCCTTTCCTTCACGATATCTGCCAAGCGTTGGAAAGCGCTGGGAACGTGATCGTGATCAAATCGCTTGATCACTGGCCGGACCTGGGAAGCGACCTGGATCTCTATACGGACGCTACCCCGGGTGCAATCGTCGACACCATGCGCAAAGCTTTTCAAGCGCAGGTAGAGAAACAGAGCTGGGGAGATCGTCTGGCAAACAAGTGGAACTTTGTCGTCCCGGAATTGCCTGAGCTTGTGGAGGTGCACATCGGCAGGCTCGGTCAGACGGGCGAGCAGCGCGCGATTGGCGAGTCTCTGGTGAAGCGATCGGTATATCGCGAGGTGGATGGCTACCGTTTTCGAGTGCCCGCCGCGGAGGAGCGCGTCGTAATCAGCGCGTTGCAGCGAATGTTCCGGCATTTCTACATCCGGCTGTGCGACGTGCTCGAAATCGCGCAATTGATGGGCGCCGGGTTGGACTACGACTATCTGCATCGCCTGACTCAGCCATCCGGACTGTGGAATGGTGTCGCGACTTATCTGCGGATTATCTCTGAATATGTGCAGCTCCGCCGTGGCCTCGCACTGCCGTTACCCGAATTTGCTCGAACCGCAGCCCGATTTGGCAGCGAGAAGGTCGAATACCGAAAGGCCTTCTTGCGGATCCCGATCATGCCACACTCGGCCAAGCTGTATATCTCAGAACTAGGCAGCTTGGTCTCGGGAGGCGAAATCAGCGATTCGCTGCGTCTAAGTCTTCTGCCTGCACTGGCAACGGCGGCCGCGATCAAGCAAAGCATCACGAATAGCGACAAAGGAATTTGGTGAATGAGAAGTGCCTTTTCCTTAGCGGCTATTGCGTAATCTGGTTCCACTAGAGGTATTACCGGATTGCTGCATTTTCCGGGTGGCTTCTATGGTGAAACCAGCTTGAGTCGGGCTGTCGCGCACGGTGTCGCGGCTTTGACCAAAGCATTTCCAACCGGGGAATCCGAGTCTGCCTTGGTCAGAATTCTTGTTGTAGACGATAATCCAGCCGTCAGAAGTTATTTGCGCTCGATCCTTGAGCAGCAAAACACATGGCAGGTCTGTAGTGAAGCAAGAACCGGCCAGGAAGCGATTGACCGAGTTCGGGAGTCAAAGCCGGACTTGATCCTACTGGATTTTCAGATGCCCGACACGAATGGGCTTGACGTGGCCCGACAGATCAGCCACATGTCGCCTGGACTGCCCATTCTCATGATCACAGTACATTTCAACCGACAACTGGTTGCCGCGGCGCAAAAGGTGGGAATACGGGGGGCCTGTGCGAAGTCGGATGTCGGCTCGATCGTCGACGCTGTGGAGACGATTTTGCATCGCGGGACATACTTTCCGGACGCACACTCGCCACTGGATAAAGGCGGTTTGCAGGCTTAATACAGGATTCTCTGTATTCGGATCAACTCAGGCCACTGCTACCTTAACTTTGCGTATTCATGTTTTAATCATGCAGCGTAAGGCGTTCAATCTAAATCTCCCCCGGAATACACGAGCCAAAATATGGCAACTCGGATCTTACTGGTGGACGATCATCCAATTGTGAGGGAAGGCCTCAAAACGGTACTGCAGCGACGGCCGGGGTGGCAGGTTGTAGGGGAGGCTTCAAACGGGATCGAGGCACTCGAAAAAGCCGAGGATCTTCGCCCGGATGTAGTTGTTCTCGATATTACGATGCCCAAGATGAACGGGCTTGAAGTCTGTCGCCTGGTGAAGCAGCGGATGCCGCAAGTAGAGGTACTCATGGTCACTCAGCACGATTCTCCGCAGATGATGCGGGAGGCGCTGAGTGCGGGTGCCAAGGGCTATGTGGTGAAGTCCAATGCAGCACGGGACCTGGTGGAAGCGATTGAGGTTGTCAGTAGACATGAGGTATTCACCGCTTTAGCGCGGTTAGATCCTACTCCTGTGGATTGATTCTCTTCCGAGTCCATCCGCTGGCTGTTTTGTGAGAGAGGCTGAATACCTCCAAGGAGCGGTTAGCTATGAAGCTGCGAATCTTGCTGGCTGACGACCACGAAATTGTTCGGCGTGGCCTGGCAGCCCTACTGCAACGGCACGAAGGCTGGGAAATCTGCGGAGAAGCCAGCGACGGCAGAGAAGCTGTCGAAAAAGCCAAAGAGCTGAAACCCGACGTAGTGATTATCGACATCGGAATGCCCAACCTGAACGGGCTGGACGCTACACGCCGCTTGCTGCAGTACGATCCAAACTTCAAGGTGATCGTTCTTACTGTCACGGATGCAGATCAGGTGATCCGCGAGGCGCTGGATGCAGGGGCCCGTGGTTTTGTGCTGAAATCGGATGCGGCTCGGGACTTGGTCTCCGCCATCGAAGCACTCGAAAGCAAGCGCATGTTCTTCACCCCGCGAGTAAATGAACTGTTACTGGCGGGCTTTCTGGAAAAAGGGCATGCCATCTCGCGTAGCCAGCCGCCCACCCTGCCGACTTTGACAGCGCGCGAGCGGGAGATCACGCAGTTGCTCGCAGAAGGCCGCAGCTCCAAAGAGGCGGCGTCACTACTGAATCTGAGCACGAAAACGGTGGAGACTCACCGCAGCAATATCATGCGGAAGCTGAGCCTGCACTCCATTCGCGACCTGGTGGTTTACGCGATCAAGAACAAGATCATTCAGATTGAAATGCCCCCGGAAGGCACCGACCATTCTCCGAAACCAGCTGCTACAGGCACAGACTGAGACCTTATTGCGTTGACTCGCCCGTAAATACCCCTGTTCTAGTCCGCACAGTCAGTTGCGGCAAACCCGGGGCTCTCGCTTCGACAACAATAGGATGAAAATTCGCGTTCGGATCCTGGTCGCTGGGTTTGTACGCGATGATGTACTGGCTACGAATATCGTGTGCCAGTTGCTGCGCTATATTCTCGACCTGGTCGAGATCTTGCGGAAAGAAAGCGGCACCGCCGGTAGCTTGTGCGAGCCTCTGCAGCGCTTGTCTGCCGGCAGGCTGTAATTCTCCGCCTGTGAGTCCGATGGCATAAAGCGTAGGGCCATTCGGCCTCTGCAGTTCACGAATCGCGCCCTCCAGCGTCTCCCGGCTCATGTTGTCCTCTCCATCGGTAATGACGAGCAATATCTTCTTGGTGATCTCGCGATTATTCTCGAGGTGAAGAGCGGACGCATATATCGCGTCATAAAGAGCGGTGTCGCCCTGCATTGACACCTGATGAAGCGCGGTCTCCAGAAGTCCGATGTTCGAAGTGAAGTCCTGGTCAAGATAGGGATTTCTATTAAAGTTCACCACAAAAACTTGATCGTTCGGATTACTCGCGCGCATCAGATCAAGAACACCGCGGGTCACTTTTTGGCGCTTGTCGCGCATAGAGCCCGAGTTGTCAACTACGATTCCAATCGCTACCGGAACATCTTCCTGGCGAAATGAAGTAATGGTTTGCGGGCGTCCGTCTTCAAAGACGGAGAAATCATTTCGGTCCAAGTGGGTTTCCAAGCGATGGTCGGGATTGACCACCGTCGCGTGCAGCACAACCTCCTCGACCTCCTTCTTAAAGACAAAACCACTTTCCTGATCGTTGTTCTTCGTCCCCTGCGGCACATGGCTTGCTTCTGGAATTGGCTGCGGGGGCGGCGAACTTCGTGGCGGCGTATTAGGCGTGTCCGGTTCTTGTCCGATGGCGAGCGGCGTCATCGCAAGCAGTACCAACAACGCCAGGCAGCAGAATCGCCAGCAAGCGATTAAGCGCATGAAGTCTCCTCTTAAAGCCTTACTTTGATGCCGTTCCAGCCGAAAGGGAAGGAAAAGGAAGAAAACAGGAGGATTCCGGCTAGGGTAAATACTGTACTCACACTACGAATGTTTGTAATGGATACTAGGTGAACACCGGATTGATTGGGTCTACCCGTTTGGCGCTAGTATAGCGACGCCAGAGAGCAGGTGGCGCACTTTGCAATCGTGAAAGGGGCGGCAAAAGTTACACCGCTGTCGATGGCAGTGGGGCCACAAGAACAGTCAAAGCCTTGTTCGAAAACGATTAAGCGTTTGGCATGAGTTGTGCTATTGGGGTACGTTCCGCTTTACAGCAAAATTCCAGGTTTGCTCGCAAACCTATTTGCGGAGGGGTGGCATGGGTATGTTTCGGATCCTGATCGCTGATGATCATGAAGTCGCCCGCAGGGGAATTCGCGCCCTGATCGAGAGTCATCCGGGTTGGGAAGTCTGCGCGGAAGCGTCCGATGGGCGTGATGCGGTGCGTTTGGCCGCTCAATTGAAACCCGATGTGGTTTTGCTTGACATCGGAATGCCCAGCCTGAACGGTCTGGATGCGACACGGCAAATTCTGACGGCGGCTCCCAATACTCGCGTTCTGATTTTAACTATGCATGACTCTGAGCAGGTCGTGCGGGAAGTACTCGCGGCGGGCGCTCGGGGCTTTTTGCTGAAATCAGACGCTGGACGCGACCTGGTCACTGCAGTCGAAGCCTTGCAACACAAGCGCACTTTCTTCACGACCAAAGTTGCTCAACTTGTGCTTGAGGGATATCTCCATCCGATGCTCAACGTCGACAAGCTGGGTCGAAGCGTTCTAACGCCGCGTGAGCGCGAAGTTATCCAGCTGCTCGCGGAAGGGAAGAGTACCAAGGAAGTTGCAACCACCTTGAATCTCAGCGTAAAGACAGCCGAGACTCACCGAACAAACCTGATGCGGAAATTGGATCTGCACTCCGTCGTGGATCTTACGCTCTATGCAGTCCGCAACGGCATTGTTCACGTGGCGTAGCATTGTTGGTTTTTCGAGATGGCCTGCGGTCGTTGCGCCGTTAGGGAAGCGGTTCAATCGTGATCACGTGCAGAACGTTTTGTACGTCGCACCTGCCGGAGACTTGCACCCTTTGGCCTTCAAAAGCTTGAGCGTTCACTGACTCATCGAGCGGAAGGGAGCCGCCGCGGGCAGATTGAAGGATATACACGTTATCCTCTCGCTTGACCACGCCACGCACGATAAGCTCTGGGACCGGCTTCTGCAATTCGGACCAGGCGATTAACTGAGGTCCGATAACTTCATTGGTTAGTGGTATGACAGGATGGGGCGAGTCTTGCGCCCATGCCGATCCTACGAGCGCTATCAAAATTGCTAGACCGAAGCGAACAGCTGGCATCATGATCTCCATAGACGAAGAAGCTGCGCGCTCAGCAAGTTGTTGCGGACGATTACAACAGATCCTCCGCAGCAGGTCGATACAGCGGGCTACGTATGGGAGCAGATATGACTTGCCGTGCGTAACCAGATTCGCAAACAGCGGCCTTTACTACCTGTTTCCTTGAAAGAATTACTCGCTCCGCAACTTCCAACTCTCTTAAGTCCTGACACACGAATGGCATCTTCCGTGCATGTCATGTAGGGAACCTAGGGTGAAGTGCGTATTGGATCGGGCGAATTGACAAGCAAAAATTGATCTTTGTTGTGTTACGTCCATCCGTGGACGTGGCATTGGGCTAGGTTTGTTTTTTGCATGCCGACGCGAAAGCGTTCCCGCCGGCATAGTTTTTCAAAGGATCTGAATGCGACTGCTCAGCGCTCGACTCATCGTCTCGCTCATCATAGGGGTGACCGTCGTCTCGCTGTTCTCCTCCTATTACCAGGCACTGATGCTCAAGCGCTCCTTGCGCAAGGATTTGCAGCATCGTGCCGAGCTGCTTGCCGATAGCCTTGCGGGAAATGTGGAGCGCGATTTGGGTCGGGATGAACAAAGTCCGATTGAGCGTACGGTTCAGCACTTTGCCAATCGAGAACATTTGATCGGGCTGGCTGTATACAACTCGCAACTTCGTCCCATTGCGATAACTGCCAGCCTCGACGCCCTCATGATCGACGCGCCGGCCGTCGTCTCACTGGCTGCCAAGGAAAATCAAGGCGCAGATTCTTTTCAACATCTTGGAGATGCTTCGGTAAACATCTACGCGCTTCCGCTGCACAAGGGCGATTCCCTGATCGGCTTTCTCGCCATTGTGCATGATGCGCAATATATTCGCGCTCAGAGTCTGACCATCTGGCGGGACACATTTCTCAGCGCTTTGGCGCACGTCATCCTGATTGTCGCGATTACGTTGCTGATTGTCCGTTGGAGCATAGCCGGCCCTATTGCCCGCACCGCCAACTGGATGAAGGCTTTGCGGACGGGCAGAGTGGTGGCAGCCAGGATCAAAGTACCGGATATGGAGTTGTTCCGTCCGCTGGCGCGAGAAGTCGCCACCATGGCTGAAAGTCTGAACACGGCCAGATCGGCCGCGCAGCTGGAAGCGCGCCTCAGAGAGATGGGCGAATCCATGTGGACCGCGGAACGTCTCGCCGTCCATGTACAGGATCGTCTTGAGGATGGGCGGCTTTTTGTGGTCTCGAATCGTGAACCTTATTCTCACGTCAGAAACGGCAAATCTCTCGACGTCAATGTACCGCCGAGTGGCCTGGTCACTGCGTTGGAGCCGGTGCTTCGCGCCTGCGATGGAACGTGGATTGCACACGGTTCAGGCGATGCAGATATGGAATCGGTCGACCGTCACGATCGGGTCCTGGTTCCACCCGATGATCCGCGTTATACGTTGCGGCGCGTCTGGCTGACAAAGGAAGAGGAAGCCGGCTACTACTACGGTTTTGCCAACGAAGGGTTGTGGCCGCTATGCCACATTGCCCATACCCGTCCAGTTTTTCGACCGACCGACTGGCAACATTACCAGAACGTAAATCGTAAATTCGCTGATGCGTTATTGGAAGAGATGAGAGGTGTATTGCGTCCAACCGTTCTGGTACAGGATTATCACTTCGCTCTTCTCCCGCGAATGATCAAACAGAGCCGGCCCGACGCGCGGGTCGCGATCTTCTGGCACATCCCCTGGCCAAACCCTGAATCATTCCGCATTTGCCCCTGGCAACGCGAACTTGTCGACGGACTGCTCGGGGCTGATCTCATCGGATTTCACATTCAGGCTCATTGCACGAATTTTCTGCAAACAGTTGATCGCACGGTTGAGTCACGTATTACCTGGGAGCACTCAACCGTTCAACGACTTGAACACCAGACAACTGTGCGGCCGTTTCCCATTAGCGTTGAATTCAGCCATGAAGTCGGTGAACACTCTGTCGAGTCTTCTTATGAACAGCGAGTCGCGTTGCTGAAGAATCTGGGCCTGGAAGCGTCAAATCTGGGAATCGGCGTCGACAGGCTGGACTATACGAAAGGGATTCTGGAACGATTTCATGCCATCGAGCGATTCCTGGACAAATATCCGCAGTATCAAAAGGTATTTACGTTCGTCCAAATTGGGGCTCCGAGCCGAACTCATATCAAGCGCTACCACGACCTGCAGGCTGAAGTGGAAGCTGAGGCGGAACGGATCAATTGGCGTTTCCAGACAGACCGGTGGAAACCGATCGTGCTCCTGGAGCGTCAACATAGCCATCAGGAAATTGAACCGTATTACCGGGCCGCGGATCTATGCCTGGTAACGTCGCTGCATGATGGCATGAACCTGGTGGCCAAAGAATTCGTAGCCACTCGAACAGATGAACGTGGCGTGCTGATTCTGAGCTGTTTCACGGGGGCTGCCCGCGAACTGCAGGATGCGCTTCAAGTGAATCCTTACGATATCGATCAAACTGCAGAAGCGATCCGGACGGCGCTGGAGATGCCAGCTGAGGAGAAACAATTGCGGATGCATCAAATGCGGCGCATGGTGCGGGAACACAATGTGTATCGCTGGGCGGCAAGTCTGATCGGAGAGCTCTGTGAAATTCGTCTTGATACAGTGGCCGCCGCTCCTCTGTTTCAGGCATCTTCCCTAAGAATAGGGCAGCCGATTTCGCTATCTGAGTCCGAGGACCCGAGCGAAAGGGAAGCAACCCATCCGGCCCGTAGCGCTACTTACTTGCAGTAGGGTGAAATCCTATCCATTATGTCTTCTACAACCATCTCCGCTCCCGAGAAACCCTCCGCGAAGCAGCCAAGAACAGCCTTTTATTTCAACACTTCTGAACACCTGCTGCGTATCGGACGTCAGAAGGCCAACAATTTTTCTGAATTGCTGGAAGCGCTGCGCACCTGCCCCGATGATTCCATTTTTCAGCACACGTTTCGAACATTGCAGGAACATCACTTCATTCAGCAGGGATTCTCGAATGATTTTGCCCATTGGAGTCTCTTTGCCTGTCATGAGCCGGTACTGGCCGAACAGCTCGCCAGCGTGGACGTACGAGAATTTACATCCATTGACGGGCTGCGCGATCGCATGGTCGAGATCGTGGACGAGTTCCTGAAACAACATCCCAGATTAGGATCGCAGCCGGCACTTGAGCCGTTCTATTTTTGTGCCTCCGACCTGCTGGTTCTTCCGACGTCCTTTGTCGCCGACTCGCTACCCAGCTTTGTCAACGGTTTGCGGCAGGTTGGCATTCACTCGATACAGCATCACTTCATTGAGGCGCGGCTACGCCTGCACCGGATGTCCAATGACTTCTCGCAATGGCTCGACGAAGAGGCTGGATTACCGAAGGTCGCCGATGCCATTGAGCGAATCGATATTTATACAAACACGATGGAAGGTGTCCGCCAACGGATCGCAGGCATGGTGGAACAGGTTCTGAAATAGCCAGAACTTTTGAAATAGCGCTCTGAAAGAGCTCAAAAAATTACCGAGACCGACAATGAACTCCAACGATCAGAGCACGACGATCTCGACTTTTTCCTCTGGAAACGGGTCGCAAACGCAGACCGAGAAAATAGCCACCCAAGCGACACCCGCGCCCGTGCGTGCGCCCGGCAGGCAACTGCCGGCGAGCGTTCTGACGCCACCCGCGCCGCCCCCTCCTCCGCATTTGGATGACTATGCCAACATCATAAGCCGCGGCCAGGTTGACGCTCTGCGCTATCTCGCCAAAGAGCTCAAAGGCAAGACCATCAAGATGGTCAACTCCACGGCGGTGGGCGGAGGTGTCGCGGAGATGCTCAATCGGCTCGTCCCATTGCTATCGGAACTGGAAGTGGCGACGCATTGGGACGTCATTACCGGCGGGAACGATTTCTTCGAGGTGACGAAGGCCTTTCACAACGCGCTGCACGGCAGCCCATACGAACTGACCAAGGCCGCGCAAGACATTTTTCTGATGTACAACGAGCAGAACCGCGAACGGCTGCACTTTGAGGAAGATCTGGTGGTAATTCACGATCCACAGCCAGCCGCACTAATTCGCTCGCGCAATAAAGCACGGAGCGACTGGGTTTGGCGTTGTCATATCGACCTGTCGAATCCTGACCAGAAAGTCTGGGAGTTTCTGCGCCCTTTCATTGAGCAGTACGATGCGGCCATTTTTTCTTCGCAATCCTTTGCGCGGCAATTGCCCATTTCTCAATATCTTTTTTATCCCTGCATCGATCCGCTTTCCGAAAAGAACAAGGAATTGACCGATACACAGGTGCAGAAAGTTTGCGACGACTTCGGAATTGATCGTTCCCGGCCCATCGTCACTCAGGTATCGCGATTCGACCGCCTGAAGGATCCCGTTGGGGTCGTGAAGGCCTACAAGCTGGCCAAGAAATATGTGGATTGCCAACTGGTTCTCGCGGGTGGCGGAGCGACCGATGATCCGGAAGGAGCGGCCGTCTTGCAAGAAGTCAAGGAAGCTGCCGGAGAGGATCCCGATATTATCCTGCTCGATCTTCCGCCGTGGTGCGCATTTGAAATCAATGCGATTCAACGTGCCTCGACCCTGATCGTGCAGAAATCGCTTCGAGAAGGATTTGGCTTAACCGTGACGGAAGCTTTGTGGAAAGGAAAGCCGACAATTGCCGGAGCGGTCGGAGGCATCCCGAATCAGATCATCCATAAACTGACCGGCGTTCTTGTGCACACGGTTGAAGGGTGCGCATTTCAGATCCGCTATCTGCTGACCCACCCGGAATTTGCCCGTCAAATCGGCATCAGCGGCAGGGAACACGTAAAAGAGAATTTCCTCATGACCACCAACGTCAAACGTTGGCTGCTTCTATTTCGGCTCTTGCAACAGGCACGGGGAAAAAAGTCCGCCTAGCCCTCGCGGCGTGCACGAAAGAAGTCCTGCAGCAACGCGGCACTGCGGCCAGCCAACACTCCCGGTCGTATCTCAATAACATGATTCAGTTGGGGGTGATTGAGCACCTGCATGACGGAGCGCACCGCTCCCGCTTTGGGGTCATCTGCGCCATAGATCAGGCGTTGGATACGCGCATGCAGCAGGGCTCCCGCGCACATGGCACAGGGCTCAATCGTGCAATAAAGGTTGTATCCACTCAGGCGATAGTTTCCGATTGCCGTTCCCGCCTCCCGGAGCGCGAGTATTTCCGCATGCGCGGTGGGATCGCGATCGGATATGTTGCGATTCCATCCTCGTCCCACAATCTGCCCTCGGCAGACAACAACTGCACCGACCGGGACTTCTCCCTCCTCCAGCGCACGCTGGGCACAACGCAGCGCTTCCTCCATCCACAATTCGTCGTCGATGCTGTCAGTGGCGATCATCCAGTTAGTGGCAAGCAAGGGGGGCCTTGCAGACAGCCTAATCTCGGCAAACCGCTTTAGAGGTTAGCAGATTTATGCTTGCAGCCTTGTTCACGGAGATGTCTCAGTCAAATGAGACTCAGTACGCTGCGAACCACGTCGGGCACGATCGCGTGAACGACAGCCGGCACGAGGGCCGCCGCAATCGGATATGCGACCAATACTGCCGTAATGGCCAGGATGAGCCATGTTCTTGTCGGCAGGTTGGTTAAGTAGGCTTTCATGACATGCTCTACTCATACTTACGCAGCCGGACGAGAAGAAGTTCCGTGAATGGGCAGGCGGTTGTTATTAAAACAAAACTCTGATTCCCCAGTGGTTTGCTTCGTGCGCCTTCGTGACCTTTATGGTTAATCCGGGTATCACAACGGACATCCCCGCCTTTAAACCATCGAATTTCAGTGGTATGCTAGCGGAGTCATGGGTGTTCCCAGCGTCTTACGCAAAGTGTTTCTCGTCGATCTCATTCAGGGATTGAGGATTACCTTCCGTTACCAGGACCCAAAAGAAACCTACACCGAGCAATATCCGTTGGAGCGGCCGCAAATTGCGGAACGCTATCGTGGAGCGCCGCGGCTCAATGTCAATCCCGACACTGACGAGACGATGTGCATTGCGTGCGATCTCTGCGCGCTGGCTTGTCCCGAACACCTGATCGTTGTTTCGAGCGAGCGCAATGAGAAAACCCGGCGCAAGGAGCTCACCAACTTCACATACGATCTGAGCCGCTGTATGTTCTGCGGTTTGTGCGAAGATGCCTGTCCCACCGATGCTCTCGAACTGACACAGGACTTCGAGCTTGCCAGCTACACCCGCCAGGGATGGATCTGGGATCGACCGACTTTGGAAAAGGGGCCGCAGCCGACGCAATACCAGCGCTAGATCCAGAAGACTCAAGACGAGAAACGAAATGGGCCTTTTCGATGCCTTCCGCAAAGATGAGGTGGTCGGAGCAAAGGTGCTGGTCTGTGCTCTCGACGCCAAACATGAGGATTTGCGAGAGCGCGACGAGCGTATCTACCGACGCTTCTATGCCGCCACTACATCAGTCGTTCCTTCGACAGTGGCGGAACTGAAACAGAGTCTTTCGCAGGCCTATGACATCGTCCACCTGCTCTGCGACGTCAATCCTGAAGGCGCCCTGGTCGATTCCAGTAGAGCGAAGCTTTCCGGAGACGATCTGCTCAAGACCTGCGTCGATGCCGGAGTCAAGTTGCTGTGGCTTGGCTCCGACAATTTTGCTGAGCAATACAACGCCGGCTTCCATCCCAAAGGAATGAAGTTGAACGTTATCCTCACCGAACGTCGCCTTGGGCCAAACTTCTCACTGTTTCTCGACGGTCTGCTTAGCAAACTCTCGGCCGGAGAATCCGTTTCGAAAGCCTGGAATGTTGCCTCTAAGCCGGAAGGGAAGTCCGTGCAGCCGGATGTCCCCCATACCATCACCTCGCTAGGGCGTGGTTCTGTCATCCTGCGTTAGTCGCTGTAGTTGATGACTCGGACCTCGCCCGTAGCCTTCCTTTCCTGATCCATTCCTCGAAGTTACAGGATCCGCCGGATAGCGATTGTCTGTGCCCAGTCTCAGACTGATGTCAACAACGATTGCGAGAGAAGTCAATCGCAACCGGAATTTCATCATCGAGGTCTCTTATGAAACTCAGATTGATTCTGTTGATCGCAATCTTATGTTGCGGAAGCTGGGTGCTGGCGCAGTCGGCCGGCAGTGCAGGTAGTGCTGGGGCAGGGCAAAGCGGCACAGCGGGAGCACCGGGTGCCAGCGGTCAGTCTGGCAGTATGAATGGCCAAAGCGCAACGCCGCCGACGAAGCCTCCAACCGGTTCAACGGGTCAAACTGGGCAATCTACTAATCCTCCGACTGAGTCGACCAATCCACCGACAACGACAAATCCTGGAGCATCCGGACAAAATCCGAATTCGCCGACGACGGGAAACTCGCAGCCGGGTACTTCGAATGCTCCTGGCTCGGCCGGAACGCCGGGGAGTTCGGCCAACCCGGGCAATACACCGAATACGAACAATCCAAACAATCCGACTAATCCCGGGACGACGACGCCCACGAATCCGGGTACTACTACTCCTTCGAATCCGAATGGGACGAGCAATCCAAACGCGCCTACGAATCCAGGCGGCAACTCGGGCGGCACTACCAACCCTCCTCCGCCACCGCCGCCTAGCGGCCCGAGCACGCGCTAGTTCTTAGGAGGTGAAATCAAAAGCGGGTCCATAAGGGCCCGCCTTCGTATGTGCCTGAATGGCCGGCTTTCTCAAGCTGGTTGCTGCTGCGTCATGCAGTGCATCGCGCCGAATCCCCAGATAAAGTCTCCCGAATAAATCGGCACGATCTCGCGCGTCGGGAAAAGTTGAGACAGGGTGTCGAGCGCAATCCGATCATTCGGTCGATTGAAGACAGGCGCCAGAATGACCCCATTGGCAATATAAAAATTGGCGTAGCTGGCGGGAAGGGCACGGCCCTCGAAGACCACTGGCTGCGGCATAGGAATCTCAACCACTGTCATCGGCTTTCCATCCTGATCCCGAGCTGCGGTGAGCCGGCGCCGGTTCGCGAGCAGCGGCGCGTGGTTCACATCCTTTTTGTTCGGCTCGACCATGGTGATAACTGTGTCTTTCGCCACGAAGCGCGCGAGATCGTCGACATGACCATGTGTATCGTCGCCGGCAATGCCGCGGCCTAACCAGATGGTGTGCGGGGCACCAAGATATTCGGCGAAGGCCTTCTCATAATCCCTTCGCTTCATATGCCGATTGCGTTGCTGCACTTTGCTGAGCAGGCATTCTTCGGTGGTCAAGATCGTTCCTGAGCCGTTGACGTCAATTGAGCCGCCTTCAAGGACGATGGATCGACCACGGGAGACGGGATGGATTTCGAGTGGGAAGCCCATTTGCGATGTTTGAGGGTGCCCCATCCTAGCCGCGCCTTTTGAGGCTAGGGTGGGGATTTCAACCTCCGCCATCAAGCTTCCAATCTTGTCATCGTGTTTCCAATTCGAATATTTCGACCAGGCGTTGAAGCGAAACTTCAGGGCGGCGACATCGCGGTTCCCATCCGGCGAAGGGGATGCCCCGGGTCTCGCCGTCTTTGCGAGATCCGGGATGCCATGCTTTCGCTTTACAAAAATGCATCCCGAATCGCGCAGCCAGACGCGGTCGGTCCGCCAGTGATGAAATCGAATATTGGCTGACCATGCATCCGCTCGTTGCAGGATTCGGCGCGCTTGTCTTGCAGCGGCGGCATCATTCACGATCAGCTCAACGCGTTCACGCCGAGCGAGGGCGCGAATAATTTCCGCATAAACCCACGGGATCGGCTCAAACCTCCCCGGCCAGTCATTACGGTTGTGGGGCCACGCGAGCCACGTGGCCACATGCGGTTCCCACTCGGCCGGCATTCGGTAGCCAGTGCTGGGCGCGCTCATGTCCCGATGTGTAACATGAATTGGGGGTTGGACTCTAGCGGCTGTCACGTTCGGCTCGAGCGTTTAGTCCAGCAGTCGACTGCTGATCGGGGCGTACGCGTCAATCCTTCTATCGCGCAGAAACGGCCAGTTGCGCCGAATTTCTTCCAGCGCTTTCAGATCGACATCGCCCACAAGAATTTCTTCGCGATCGTGCGATGCCTCGGACAGTACGCGTCCAAACGGATCGCAAAAGAATGATCCGCCCCAGAATTCCAGTCCCTGGCCTGGCGCGGTTCTACCTCGCACGTTGCCGGTTTCAAATCCCACGCGATTGACGACGGCCACAAACACCCCATTCGCGATGGCATGAGAGCGTTGAATCGTGCGCCAGGCATCGTGTTGGGCCACGCCGAACTCAGCTTTTTCCGCCGGATGCCAGCCAATCGCCGTGGGATAAAACAGCACATGCGCACCCTGCAACGCCGTCAGCCGCGCACCCTCCGGATACCACTGATCCCAGCAGACGAGGGTTCCCAAGCGGCCCACGCTGGTGTCGAGCGCGCGGAAGCCGAGATCGCCGGGAGTGAAGTAAAACTTTTCGTAGTAGAGCGGATCGTCGGGGATGTGCATCTTGCGGTAAAGGCCACGAAGCGTGCCGTCGCTGTCGAACACCGCAGCCGTATTGTGATAGAGGCCAGGCGCTCGCTTTTCGAACAGAGACGCGATCAGAACCACGCCGTTGCTCCGCGCTGCAGCGGCCAGTTTCTCTGAACTGGGGCCGGGAATCGGCTCAGCCAAATCGAAGAGTGCATGATCCTCCCGCTGGCAAAAATACTGCGTTTGAAAAAGCTCAGGCAGGCAGACCACCCTCGCGCCGCGTCCAGCAGCCTCGCCGATGCGGCCGATGGCTTTGGCGAGATTCTCTTCCGGCTCCGGCCCGCATGACATCTGAACCAAGGCTACGCGAAATTTTTCAAGTGCCACAAGCGTTTAACCCCCGAAAATCAATATAGCATCCGAAAACGTCGCACGGCCTTGGGGCCCTCCCTGTGATTCAGGCCTCTGATTCCTGTAGAGTAGATCTTTCAGCGCATTTGAGTGGGAGGATCCCATGAAACAGGGCAATCATGGAAATTCAAAGCACACCGTGCCGGCAGCGGGACATAACGGCGGCGGAGGGGAAGGGATCGATCGTAAGCTGCACAACCCGATCGAAGATCGGCTGATTCCTCTCGAGCCGCTGGATCTCAACACGATCTCGTCGATCGACGGACTGGTGCGCGCGATGGCCAAAACGGCGTTTACAGGCCGTCAACTGGGCGAAGCCGCCGATGTCCTGGAAGCGATGGCGCTCGATGAAGACGCGTTCGTCGTGATGACGCTTGCTGGCGCCATGACTGTCGCTAAACAGGGACTCATCATCACCGAACTGATTGACCGCGGGATCGTCAATGCCATCGTCTCGACGGGAGCCTTGATGGCGCACGGACTTGTGGAGGCCACCGGGCGCGCCCACTTCCGCGCGAATCCCGAAGTCTCAGACGAAGAACTTTACGAGCAAGGTTACAACCGTGTGTACGACACGCTTGAGCCGGAAACGAACCTCGACGATGTGGAAGAGGTTATGTCGGCCATTCTCGAGTCGTGGGACCACAACGAGGTCATGTGCTCTTACAAGCTGAACCATGCGATCGGCGCGTATTTGGCGAAGCACGCGCAAGGACAACGTGGAATTTTGAAGTCAGCTTACGAAAAAGGAGTTCCAGTTTTTGTGCCGGCGTTTACGGATTCCGAACTCGGTTTGGACACGGCGCTAAGTAACCGGCTGCGCGAGTCGACGGGAAGGCACAAAATCCGCTACGACCCATTTGAGGATCTCGAGCATTTCGCAGCCACGCTGCTTCGGCAAAAGAAGCTGGGAATATTCACCATCGGCGGAGGCGTGCCGCGGAACTGGTCGCAGCAGTTTGGGCCATTCTGCGAATTGCGGCATCGTCGCCTGGGAGAGCACATTCCGCTGAAACGCTATCATTACGGGCTCCGCATATGCCCGGAGCCGGTCTACTGGGGTGGACTGTCGGGGAGCCCTTACAGCGAAGCCATCTCGTGGGGGAAGTTCGTGCCGCCATCTGAGGGCGGAATGTTTGGAGAGGTGTTCGTCGACGCCACCGTGGGGCTGCCAGTTATTGTTGCCGCCGTGCTGGAGCGCCTGGACAAAGGAAAGAAGGGAACAAGCGTGAAGAAAGCCAAAAGAAGCTTGGCACGCAGATGAAACGGAAGTTGAGGATGTGGTGGCGTGAGCTTCACGTCACTGCGACTACATTAAGAGGCTGATTCGACCACGACCGGCTCTCGATTGTCGGATAGCAGGCGTTTATACATCGGCGCAAGGATTTTATTTCCTAGTATTTCCGATTCGGCTTGAAACCAATCCTGTAAGTCTCTGCCTTCCTCGTGGCCACGCAGTTCGTAGAGCTGCTGGGCACGAGCTCGTACCTTGCGCTCGACAAGTCGGGCCATCAACGCCTGCCGTTTTTTCCTGCGAGTTGCGATATCCAAACCAGTACACCCCACATTCCGACTAGCTCTATGATACTGGATGGGTGTTAACGGAAGGTTGCATCCGGATAAGGCCGCTGGTTACCAAGGTGTTAACCGTTTCTGGTGACCTGCTGAAGCTGTTTCCTTTAACGAGTTGATGCTGGCGGAGTTGTGCTTGGGGACCGGCGTTCAGTCGAAGATGAGGACCGCTGATGCGATCACCGTCGTCCATAGCCCGCGCTTATCGCCGACCGCAGATTGAGTGACATTCGCCGTGCGAACAATCTTGTTCGACAGTCGATAGATCTGTTTTTTCTCGTCCCAGGAGCGGTCGGGATCGAACTCCACGTTTAGAGTCGTAGCCAGCATTTCAGCAGCGAGTTCTTCGGCATATTCTCCAGCGGCATCTTCGGTTTCGCCAAAAGAGTGGTGTTCGCTCAGATATCCATAGGTATTGCGATCCGCGGGAATCGCCACGCCAATCGACGACGCCAGCAGACGGTGAGGCTCGCGAGTGGAGTTCTCGGCAACCACCGCAAAGACCACTTCGCCGGGATGCAGGTATTTCACGCCCTCTTTGCGGGCCAGCAACTTGCAGTTGGGCGGAAAGATTGAAGAGACGCGTACAAGATTCTGCGCCGCAATTCCAGCGTCACGTAGCGCAAGCTCAAAAGACGTCAACCGCTCGCGGTGCTTCCCCACCCCCTTGGTGAAGAAAATCCGCTTGGGAACCATGTCTTTGCCCAATTCATCATCCTCCAGACACGCATTTTCCAATGAGAAAGCACAATCTAACACAAGGGTTTGTAAAGGAAATATGAATTTGCTGGTGCAGGCAAAGAAAATTACAGGGGGACGCGATGGGCGTCCTCCCCGTGGAAGCGGGCAGTCAAAGCCACTTCGCTACTGGACCGCTTTGACCGAATTAACAGTGATCGTGTTGTCTTTCTCGGTTCCTGTCACCGTGACCTTCGCACCAGCCTGTTTATCGAGAGTGGCGAGAGAAGCGTGGTTTGATGTTTCGAGCGTGTAAACCTTGTCGCCCACCACAAGCGCATACTTCGATCCCTTGCTCACGCAGGCTCTCGTGCAGGAGGCATCGTCGCCGGGCATGGCGTGCTTGGCACCGCACATCGAGTCGCTGACAGTTCCGGTGAAGGTCTGAGCTTTTGCGGCAAGAGCGGAAATAGACAGGCTGCTGGCCAAAACCATCGTCAATATTACAAATCCGAGTTTCTGTGCGCGAGCGGTCATTAAAAAGTCTCCTTGGGTATGTCAGGCAATTCGGGCTTTGCCCAAATTTACATCAGCTGATGCTTATCAGGGGAGGAAGTTTCAGCGGTTGCAGAGGAAGCGGGGAGACGCTGGAGCGAGTCCCCGCTGTTCGCCCGGAATCAGAGACGGGGGAGGGCCCCGGGCTAGCCTATGTTACAAACAGCAGGCATAGTAACTCGGTTGTGTCGTAATCAACAAGTAAAATTCGCAATCGGTATAGCCCACCACGGCTGGGCACTTCTATGGGCTACTGTCGCGGAGCGCTGACCGTATAGATCAAATCCACATCCACAGTTTTGTCGCGCAGATTAGGCGTGACATGGGATGCAGCCTTCCAGTCGAAATTGCGGGGAAGAAGCTTTTCCGCCATGGGCAGGTATTCCTCAAGATAACTGGCGTCGTACACATCACCAGGCCGTAGCTTCCAGGCTTCTCGCAGTTTGGCTGTGAGGCTGTTGTCCAAGCCACGGAATTCCAGGTCTCCCATGTGGTAGACGGGCCCTTCCGTCACTTCGATAATCACGGCCACGGTTGCCGTACCGTCATCGAACTTAGCGTTCACTTTCCATGAAGCGGTAATCAGCCCGCGTGTTCCATAAAGCACCTGGATCTGCTTCAGATCCTGCTCCAGTGCAACGGAATCGGTAGGCTGATCCAGTTGGGGATGCACCAGCTTGTCGAGGTGATCGGTGGAGAGTGCGTGATTACCAGACCAAGTGAGGCTTTTCAGTTTGTACTGAATGCCAGGCGTAATCGTGAACCGCACATCCACCACGGATTGGTTTTGGGGCCCCTCGGAGATTTCCTGGGAACTGGGAATGCTCACGGGCTTGGGTTGCGGAACGCTGAATTGAGCCTTTAAAAATCCGCGGGAATGAAAAATAGGCAGGAGATCATTTCTTACTAAGCGATCGAGGCGGCCGCGCGAATACGCGCCGCCTTCCACTGTCTTCGCGGCGGCCTCGAGCGCCGTCAATTCCGCTGCACTCGCTCCGCTGAATTCCACTTTGCGAATACGAATTAAAACATCAGAAACTTGGTAAGCAATTCCCTCGACCGGCCCGTCGTCTTTCCCGAGGCGAACCAGATCCACGTGTCCGGGAATGCCGCCTTCCACAAGCAAGGCCTGAAGCACGTCAGAAACCTGATCGGGCAGATTGCCCGAAGTAGGCAACTGTCCATTGAAAAGAGACACGTGCTCTTTGATCTTTCTGAGCAGGTCTGATTGAGAAAACCAAACGAAATCTTCGAAGCGGACGGGAACGAAATCATTCGCATCGGTCAGGTGGAATTCGAGTTTCGTGCCCTCACCGGAATACGCGTAGTTGTAGGCGACGTCGGTAAACGCCCCCGTATCGGCCAAATGGCGTGCGGCTTTTTTGAAATCGTCTTCGATGACGGTCGTGCCCAGCTGCAAACCGGCAGAAGCTACGATATCTGATTCGTTAAAGCGCTTGCTGCCTTCCGCTTTGATGGCGATGAGCTTCCGTTCAGGAGCGGACAGCTTGTCGAATGAGGCTTCCGAAGTCTGGGCAAAGGCGGTTGTGCATCCCACGGCGATGACGAGGCACAGAGTCGCAATCACGTCCAGCTTTCTCATCTGCCGGGAGACTCCACGAGTTCTTGTGTGGACTTATGCTTCACCGCGATGTCGATGAATGCTAGGGCGGCACGGCTGAGAGCCTTATCTTTGCGGAAGACCAGAGCCAAATCGCGGCGAACTTTGGCATCGGCCAGCGGAAGGGCGGAAAGCACTTTTGCCTGCACGTCTTCCTCGACATTCGATCGCGCGATGAAACCGACGCCAACTTCTGCAGCGACAAAGCGTTTCAGCAATTCGCTGGAATCGAGTTCCATAGTGAAGTTCGCCTTGAGCCGCCGCTCATGGAAGAGTTGCTCGATGGCATCGCGGGTGTGCCCGGCCTTGGGCACGACGAGCGGAAATCGGGCGATGTCGGCAATGCTCGCGGATTTCAACTTGGCAAGCGGATGATGCGGTGGCACGATAAGCGTCAATTCATCTCGATGGATGAGAACCACCGTCAGGCGGTTGTCTGAAACCGGCAGCGAGACCACACCAAAATCGACCGAATTATCGATGACGGACTCCAGAATCTTCGCGTAGTCGGCGCGCTTGATATTGACTGAAACGTCGGGATATTGCCGCTTAAAATCGGCGAAAACATGCGGCAAGATGTGAAGGCAGGTGCCCTCATTCGCGCCCACGATGATTTCGCCTCTGGGAACCCGCTCCATCTCGGCGATCGAAACCAGCATCGCCTTGCGGGCATCCAGCGTCTCTTCAACGTATTTGAGGAACGCTTTTCCCGCGGCTGTAAGCGAGACCTTCCCGCCAGATCGATCGAACAACTTCGCTCCCACTTCTTCCTCGAGGCCGCGAATTTGCGAAGAAACCGCCGGCTGCGTGCGAAAGCGTTTCTCCGCCGCACGCGAGAAAGACGCGTGGCGCGCCACTTCGAAAAATGTTTCGAGCTGATCGAAGTCCATAAGGCCACGGTCCGATATGAGGCATCAGGAGCGCACGCTGCCGCCCCAAAATTTCCCGATTCTGCAGTATAAAGTCGCGTTATCCCGTCTATAAGAACAATCGCGTTGCCAGCGCTTAGTGCAGGCTTTAGACTCTACCGTCCTGCATGACGCGACCGATTGTAGCAGCCTGCCACTCGCAGGATCCTTCGCAACAGGTCGCCAAATTTCTATCGCTGAAACATCGCAAGGAGCTCCTATGGCCAGTCTTAATAACGATCCCAAGTTTGTTCTCGAGTTCGCGAAGCAGCACGAAGTCAAAATCCTGGATCTGCGATTTACCGATATTCCCGGGTTGTGGCACCACGTCTCATATCCGATCGACCAACTCACCGAAGCTTCGTTCGAAGACGGCTTTGGAATCGATGGATCTTCGATCCGTGGATGGGCGGCGATCCACGAGAGCGACATGCTGCTCAAGCCCGATCCGGGTACGCACATGCTGGATCCGTTTACCGAAGTTGCGACGCTCGTGCTGATTTGCGATGTGGTGGATCCAGTAACCAAACAGCGCTACGACCGTGATCCTCGCTACATCGCGCGCAAGGCAGAATTGTGCCTCGCTTCAACCGGCATTGCCGACAAGGCTTGCTTCGGAGCGGAGGCCGAATTTTTCATCTTCGACAATGTTCGCTTCGATCAGCGCGAGCAGTACGGTTTTTATTACATCGATGCCGAAGAAGGCCGATGGAATTCGGGAAGGGAAGAAAATAACCTCGGCTATCGGCCGCGCTTCAAGGAAGGTTATTTCCCCGTCCCTCCGACCGACCATTATCAGGACATGCGCTCGGAGATGGTGTTGACCATGCAATCCTGCGGCATGGACGTCGAATGCCATCATCACGAAGTCGCAAGCGGCGGTCAGACGGAGATCGATCTAAAGTTTGACTCCCTGGTCCGTTCTGCCGACAAGATGCTGCTTTACAAATACATCGTGAAGAACGTCGCCAATCTTTACGGCAAGACCGTGACGTTCATGCCCAAGCCGATTTTCGGCGACAACGGGAGTGGAATGCACACCCATCAGTCTCTATGGAAGGGTGGCGAGCCTTTATTTGCCGGGGACGGCTACGCAGGAATGTCGCAGATGGCGCTGTGGTACGTCGGGGGACTGATCAAGCATGGTCCGGCGTTGTCAGCGATCATTGCGCCGACCACGAACTCTTACAAGCGGCTTGTTCCGGGATTTGAGGCGCCAGTGAATCTTGCCTATTCGCGGCGCAATCGCTCGGCGGCATGTCGAATTCCTATGTACTCGTCCTCGCCGAAGGCGAAGCGCGTAGAATTCCGCCCCCCCGATCCAAGCTGTAACCCCTATCTTGCATTTGCTGCGATGCTCATGGCCGGTCTGGACGGAATCGAAAACAAGATGGATCCGGGTCTGCCGATGGACAAAGACATATACGAACTGGACCCTGAAGAGTTGGCAAGTGTTCCTTCGATGCCGGGTTCGCTCGAGGACGCGCTCGACGCACTCCAGCGCGACCACGCGTTCTTGCTGAAAGGAGATGTTTTTACGGAAGAGCTATTGCGAGCCTACGTAGATTACAAGCGCTCAAAGGAAGTGGCCGCCATCCGGCTTCGGCCACACCCGTGGGAGTTCGCCCTGTACTACGACATTTAAGGCAGTAATTCAGGTTCAGGCGCGCATGCGCTTCGCCACGATCTGCTCGTGGGCCAATTGAGGATGCGGTTCGGGAGCGGTGGCGGAGAGCAACACGTTTTCCATGGCCTCCAAAGCTGTGTTAGATCGGCCCAGCACCAGAGACAGATATTTCTGCGCGATCGGGCGATCGGCCGGGTGAATCAGCGCCCACCACCGGCGAATGGACTCCTGCACCTCAGCTTCTGTCTTCTCTCCTACGACTAGGGAATCCACTAAGCGATAGACCTTGCTCTTGATAGCCTGATACGACACCGAGATCTCTTGTGGCATTGGATACCTGGGTTTTGTCCCTTGTTGTGCAATCGGTAAACCAAACTTGGAAATGTACTCCCTGCAAGGGTTTTCGAGGTTTCAGTCCGTGTAAACGTACCATGAATGGAATAAACCGGTCTGGTTAATATGGATTCTGGAATAATCGACGCCCCAAGAAGCTCCTTAAACGAGCCTAACTCGAGCCTTTCCAGGTCTCGCAGATTGCTGACTGGCAGACACATACGGGCATACAAGTGTGCTCCGATAGCAACCGAAACTCCGCTTGCGGCCAACAGGTTACAATGTTCCGCTCTACCACCAGAACACATGTTTTCCTGTTATGAATTCGCCTCCATCGATTGGGAGGTGGCGAAACATGTTCTTGTATTTCCATTCCAAGTTTTTGGAGGCCGAATGAAACCGTTGGCATGGCTGTTGATGATTCTTGCAATGATCGCTACGTCAAAAGCCCAGGATTCAAATACTTTGGGTTATCAAGGCCCCTGGAAGGCTTCCGACCCGAGCGCGCGCTTTTTCCTTCCTCGCGATACGTTTTGGGGGTGGGCGCAGTTGGACCTCGCGCCTCCGCATAATGAGATCGATCCGAACCTCTGCGCAGGGAATGCCGGCCAGTATGGCGGCGCCGACGCACCTTGCAGCCTGTTCGCCCGTTATATGCTGTCCGGATTGCTGGAGGTCCGTCCGTTCGGCCGGACACAGCTCCGCCGATTCATGCTCTTCGGAGCGCCAGCGTTCCTGTTCGGAAAGAATGTGCCGCAAAAACTCTACACGTGGTCACCGGATGCAATCGGAGTCGAGCACTCCTGGGGACTGGGAATTTACATGGGGAAGGGCTTTGAATTCCGAGTGACCCAGCACTTTCTTTTCGATCGTTTGGGAGCCCGCGACAAGAACCTGGGCACGGCAGATCTCGGTAGTAACGGTCCTTGGGGCCGCTACAACGCCATTGGCGTCAGAAAAACCTTCGGCGAGAGGCGCTGGTAAAACGACAAGAACAGATTGATTAAATGCAAGA
Organism: Verrucomicrobiia bacterium; assembly: GCA_035523795.1. Classification (GTDB taxonomy): domain Bacteria; phylum Acidobacteriota; class Terriglobia; order Terriglobales; family Acidobacteriaceae; genus Sulfotelmatobacter. The sequence goes on from DATKQB010000040.1 coordinate 114,240, forward strand.
TGAAAGTCTAGGCAGTGACGGTCCGTGACGGGCTCACTACTCGGCGTATGACCCAGATAATCAACGCGATGAAAGCCCCGAAAATGACAAGGGGCAAGCCGAAGATCAGTATTGCCCAAATGGTTCCCCTGAAATTTGTGACATCCCCATCCACGGTAGCGCCTGGGTCGCGTCGAACCTGACCACCGAAAACTGCCACGTCTCCGTCCACTTCCGATCCATCTTCCAAGGCCACATTTCCCGCAAATGAAGTTAAATCCCCGTCGACATCGCCCTTACTCTCGATCGTGACCGTTCCTCCAAATACAGTTACGTCGCCGCTAGCGTGGCCGCGCACACGAACGCTGCAGCCAAAGCAGGTGACATCGCCAACTTCCTCGTCTGCAGCGACGGTAATGTCCGACCCAAAATGCGTCCGATCGTGGGCGCTGTCTTGGGCAGGCGCGCTGGCCCGCGCGAGGGCAGTCGCGGCAACGACCATTGCAGCTAACCATAGGTGCACTCGAAGACGCATCATAGATTCTCCATTCTGCCGATAGCCGGTAGACCTGAGTTTGGCGAGACGGAATTATCCCACAGACCAGTCATAATTATCTGACACTTCTTGACTCCAATTCCTCTATAATTAAAAGTTTTTTACTTCATAGTGCGATTTTTTGTGGAGGCTGGGATGGACGGAACTTATAACGGTGTAGCAGTACCAGCAGATGGACAGAAGATTGATTATGCCGGAGGCGTTTATCGCGTACCGGACAATCCCATCATCCCTTTCATTGAGGGTGACGGAACCGGACGCGATATTTGGAAAGCTTCGTTGCGCGTGTTCAATGCGGCAGTCGAACGGGCATATAAAGGAAAACGGAAAGTAGTGTGGTATGAAGTTTTTGCGGGAGAGAAGGCCAAGGCGAAGTTCGACAACTGGCTTCCCGATGACACGGTCGAAGCGATTCGCGAATTTCGTGTAGCGATTAAGGGCCCGTTGACCACCCCCGTCGGCGGCGGCATCCGCTCACTCAACGTCGCGCTGCGCCAAATCCTCGATCTCTATGCCTGCGTTCGTCCAGTCAAGTATTACCAGGGCGTGCCTTCGCCGGTGAAGCATCCCGAACGCATGGATGTGGTCATCTTCCGCGAAAATACTGAAGACGTCTACGCCGGCGTCGAGTGGGAGCAAGGAACGGCCGAGTGCGCCCGCCTGATCGAATTCCTAAATAAAGACATGCTGAAGGGCGGCAAGAAGCAGGTTCGCTTGGATTCGGGCATCGGAATCAAGCCGATCTCTGTGACCGGAACAAAACGGCTCGTTCGTATGGCCATTCAGCACGCCCTCGAAAGCGGCCGCAGGACGGTCACTCTCGTACATAAGGGAAATATCCAGAAGTTCACCGAGGGCGCATTCCGCAAGTGGGGATATGAACTCGCCACCGAAGAGTTCCGCGGTAAGGTGATCACCGAGCGCGAAAGCTGGATCGTCGACAACAAGGACAAGAATCCGAATCTCACGATCGCGCAGAATGCGGAACTGGTCGAACCGGGTATGGAGTTTGCGCCGCCAGCTTTCCGGCAATCTGTCGAGCAGGAAGTCAAACAAGTGCTCGACCAGATTTATGCGACACACGGCAACGGCGCATGGAAGAAGAAATTGATGATCAACGATCGCATCGCCGATTCCATCTTCCAGCAGGTTGTTACGCGCGCCGATGAATACTCCGTTCTCGCCACGCCCAACTTGAATGGCGACTACATCTCTGACGCCTGTGCTGCGCAGGTCGGAGGGCTGGGCATCGCGCCTGGCGCGAATATCGGCGATGGCTACGCGATTTTCGAAGCCACCCATGGAACGGCTCCGAAATACGCCGATAAAGATGTGATCAATCCCGGCTCTGTGATCTTGTCGGGCGTGATGATGTTCCGGCATCTAGGCTGGAACGAAGCCGCCGATCTAATCGAGAAAAGCATGGAGCGCACGATCGAGCAGAAGAAAGTTACGTACGACTTTGAACGTCTGATGCCGGGCGCGACCAAGGTGAGGACCAGCGAGTTTGCGGGTTACATGATCGAAAATATGGGTGCGGCGGTATTGGTATAGGTTCAAAATTCATTCGCCACGGACTTCCCCGGATCAACACCGATAGAACTCAGTGCTGGTTTTAATCCGTTGTTAATCCGTGGCAACAAAGGAATTCTTATGCGCAAGAAAGTCACTATCGTAGGTTCAGGGAATGTTGGCGCTACTGCGGCTCACTGGATTGCCTCCAAGGAACTCGCCGACGTCGTGCTGATCGACATCATTGAAGGCGTGCCGCAAGGCAAGGGGCTCGACCTGCTCGAGGCCATGCCCATCGAGAAACGCGATTCGCACGTCAGCGGCACCAATACTTATGCCGACACGGCGAACTCCGATATCGTCGTGATCACGGCCGGCATTCCCCGCAAGCCCGGCATGAGCCGCGACGACCTGCTCAACACGAATTACAACATCATGAAGAACGTAGTGGGTGAAGTGGTAAAGTATTCGCCCAACTGCATCCTGATCATCGTGTCGAATCCGCTCGACGCCATGGCGCAAACTGCCTTCAAACTCAGCGGATTCCCGCGCGAGCGCGTCATCGGCATGGCCGGCGTGCTCGACTCTGCGCGTTTCCGCGCCTTCATCGCGGAAGAATTAAACGTAAGCGTGGAGAACGTGACGGCATTCGTCCTCGGAGGGCATGGCGACACCATGGTGCCTCTTGCGCGCTATTCGACCGTCGCGGGTATTCCAATCACAGAATTGATCGAGAAGTCGAAACTCGACGCGATGATCCAGCGCACGCGTGACGGCGGCGCCGAGATCGTGAAATATCTCAAGACCGGGTCGGCCTATTATGCGCCATCGGCGGCCACAACGGAGATGGTCGAGGCTATTCTGAAGGACAAGAAAAAGATCCTGCCCTGCGCGGCCTACCTCGATGGTGAGTACGGCATCAAGGGCTTGTACGTTGGCGTGCCGGTAAAGCTGGGCTCAAAAGGAATCGAGCAGATTATCGAGATCAAGCTGACGCCTGAAGAGAAAGCCGGCCTCGACAAAAGCGCAGCGGCGGTGAAGGAGCTCTGCGGCGTGATCGGAGTCTAGGTCAGCCCTTGCCGGAGGCGACCCCGCGAATGACCTCGAGGATCTGCGTAGAACCTTCCGGCTCCTTCTCCTGCGGGAGATAGCCCGTGGTCTGCGGCGAGAAGATGCATTGGGTTGCTTGGAGAAGGACAGCATTCTTTGTGGCGTTGTCCCCCTCCGTTGCCTTAGCGAAAGCTTCAAAGGTGCTAAGCGCGTTCTGGCGGTGCTTGTTCACCACGTAGTTGTGACGGTGGGCCCGGTATATCCGGCCAGACCATAAGACCGCGGAGAGAAGGATCGAAAAGGCTATTATCTTCGCGAGAGCCAGCTGAACAGTAACAGCCGCGTTTTCGGCGGGGGCAGATTTCTCTGCCCCACCGCCGAGTGTTTGTTTCGCCACTGACATGAAGACATCCATGGTCCGGCTATAGTTAACCCACGCCAGATAGCCGGATGCCAGCGCTAGTATGAGTGTGGCGATCAGCCACCAGCGCGCCATCTGCCTGTGCTCGTTGGCCTCAGCGCGAAAAAGCGCCTCGTGACGGGTGATGCCAGCCTCCTGGGCAGCCTGCTTGGCCGTGGCTAGCGTGTCCGATATCTCCTTTTGTAACGCGGCGATACGCTTCGAACTTCTTCGTCTCACCCTCGAAGAATGCATTCATTCTCTCGGCCGATGTCTTGACGTCGGCTTCATACTGTCCGAGGCTTTGGTGCTGTGAAAGCGCCAGGGTCGGAGCGGCGACACTAGCGAATTGGTCGTAGGTGGTCGCGAGGTTGCTAAGTAGGTTGTTGCGTTCCAGCGTGAGGTTACGGTTGTCTCCCTGCCTCTGGACGACCGAGAAGGTCCGGATTTCCTGGAAGCGCTGAATGACCTGCTGACCAAAGTCGCCGATCTGCTGGAGCTGGCGCCGACTCGCGAGGCTTAGGTCGGCCGACGAAATCATATGAGCGAGCTCAATGGCGGACTCGAACAGCGGCCTCCCGCCCTGAAATCCAAAAGGCACTCCGAGTTCCTGCCGCACGAGGTCGTCGACTTTTGTGCCGGTGATCTGCTGCGCGGTCTGGAGTAGGGCCTGTCTTTGCTGCTCCCACTACGATGGTGGCGGCCAGAGAGCCTCCAATAACAGAAGAGTCTACTCTTTTTCCACGGTTACCTTCTTCAGCACCACATCTTTGCTCGGCCGGTCATTGCGACCGCGCGGAACGCGCGTGATCTTGTCGACGACATCCTGTCCCTCGACTACCTCACCGAAGATGGTGTGCTTGCCAGTCAGCCACGTGGTCGGGACGACCGTGATAAAAAACTGCGAGCCATTCGTATTTGGCCCGGCATTGGCCATGGCCAGCTTCCCGGGCTTGTCGAACTTGTGGGGCGAGCCTTTGGTCTCGTCCTCGAACTGATATCCTGGGCCGCCCATGCCAGTGCCCTGCGGATCTCCGCCCTGGACCATGAAATCGGGGATCACGCGATGAAAGATCGTGCCGTCATAAAGCCGGTCATTGGATTTCTTTCCGGTGGAGGGATGTTTCCACTCCCGTTTACCCTCGGCTAGGTCGACAAAATTGGCGACGGTTTTCGGTGCGTCTTTGTCAAAAAGCCGGCAGACGATGTTTCCTTCGGTAGTTTCAAATGTTGCATAAAGTCCAGGTTGGCGAGTCATGAGTTCCTTTCTGAAATCAATCGGTTGTCATTAATAAATTAAGCGAGTCACTCCGAGAGCAGCTGCAGTTTGAAGAAACAATCTCGTGTGGATGCCAAAACTAGTGGGAGCTCGTCGCCGTTGCCGGCTTCTTTGCCGCAGCCGCCGGATGCGCTCCCGCAGGGTGTTTCACGATGGTGATGTGAATGATTTTAACCGGTCGAAATGGCCGATCGTTTTGCGGATCGGTGGCCATTCGCGCGATTTGCTTCACCAAGGCTACGGTTGCCTCGTCACATTGCCCGAAAATTGTGTAACCACCGTTGAGATGCGGTGTGGCCACTTCCGTGATGAAAAATTGTGACCCATTGGTGTTCGGACCGGCGTTGGCGTAGGCGAGGCGTCCCGGACGGTCGAAGAGAAGATCAGACGAAGTCTCGTTCTTAAATTTATATCCGGGATCACCAGAGCCGTTGCCCGCCGGATCTCCGCCTTGAATCATAAAATTTGGAATCACGCGATGAAAGATGGTCCCGTCGTAGAGCGGCTTGTTGTGCATCGTCGCGCCGCTTTGCGGATTCTTCCAATCCTTCGTTCCCGTCGCTAGTCCGATGAAATTAGCCACTCCGATTGGCGCCTTATCGGGATACAGGGTGCAGGTCATCTTTCCAACGGTTGTGTCGATAATGGCCACCGGATGAACCACCAGATGCGTCGAGGTACCGGGCTTCGACGGCGAGGCGTGTGTACTTGTTTGTGCCAACGCTGCCGCAACCAGCAGCATTACTGAGTAAATAAAGAGCAACTTCCGCATGAAAGCTCCTAGGGGATTTCGAGGTTAACGTTGCATTGTAATGGGAGCGTTCAGCACTCAGCAATTGGCATTCCAACGAAAGAAGTTCTGCCTTTCCGGCGGGAGGACTAAGAACTCGCGGGCTGGGATGCCGAATGCTAGATTCTGAGTGCCACGCGGAGAGCAATCAGTGTCCGCCGCTCTGCATCTCTTTGCTCACGCGTTCCACTTTGCCAAACACGCGCAGCAGATTTCCGCCAAGAATTTTCTTGATATCTTCCGCGCTGTAGCCGCGATCCAGCAGCGCTTGCGTGATCTTCGGCAGATCAGCAGCGGAATCCATCCCTTGCGGAGTTGCCCCACTCACGCCATCGAAATCCGAGCCGAGTCCCACGTGATCGACGCCAGCGACCTTCGCAATGTGGTCGATGTGATCGATGATCACGCTCAACGGCGGGCGAGGAATCATCGCCATCCATTCGCGCTCGATGCGATCGATATCCATGTAGTTCACCGGCTTTCCCTCGGCCTTCAGGTGGTCCACATACTTCTGAACCGCAGCCGCTAGGTCTTTGGCCTGATCGTCGACACGCTTGCGGAAGGTCTCATCGTCAAATCCGCTGAAAAAGTTCACCTGCACCACACCGCCGTTTTTGGCCACGGCGCGCAGCATGTCGTCGGTCATATTGCGCGGCGCATTCACCAGAGCTCGCGCCGAAGAATGCGACGCAATTACAGGAGCTTTCGTAGTCGCAATCGCATCCAAAAAGGTCTTGTCAGAAACGTGTGAGATATCGACCATCATGCCGAGCCGGTTCATCTCTAAGACGACCTGCTTGCCGAAATCAGTCAGGCCGTTATGGTGCTCGACCTTTGCATCGTCGATATCTCCCGATGAATCAGCCCACTCGTTGGTGTTCGACCACGTCAGGGTCATATAGCGGACGCCGATCCGGTAATAATCGCGCAGCAGGCGCATGTCGTTCTCGATGGAGTGTCCGCCTTCAATGCCCATGAGTGCCGCCAGTTTGTGCTCGCGATGCGCGCGCTCGATATCGGCAACGGAGAATGCCATCATCATGCGATCCGGATGATGCGCGGCCTGCTCATAGACCGAATCGATGAGATCGAAAGTATGCTGGGCGTAATGGCCCTTATTAATTTCGGGATCGACCCAGATGGAGAAAAATTCTGCCCCGAGACCACCTCGTTTCGCTTTGTCGAGGCTGATATGTCCCGGATCGTTGGGATCGGTCGAGCCGATATCGTAGCCCTCGTCGAGAAAGCGTTGGGGCGTATCGGCGTGCGTGTCAACGACGATCGCCGAGTTTTGAATTTCCCATGCTTTTCGGCTGATGCGTTCATTGCTGTTGTTTGTATTGGCCGAGTTCTGGGCAACGACTGGGACGATCAATAAGGAAGCGATAGCGATTACAATTGCAAGGCAGAGTTTCACGATTATGGGTTCACCGAAGACGCAAGTTTTCGATTGTATAAGCAGGAAGTGGTCGGACTCAAACCCTCACTGTATGGCGGCAAGAGCGCATTCGAGGCTGGCTTCAAACGGCCGGTCGGTATCGATTACATTTTTTGGCAGAAGGATGGTCTCGAAGCGCTCCTTGACCGCTTGGTAAAGTTCGAAATTGCGGTTTCCCGCAGGATGCGTGCTCGCTTGTTGATCCGATTCAAGCCGCTTCCTCGTGGTTTCTTCTGAACAGACGCACTCCAGAATTCTCCAGGGCTGCCGCAGCGAATTGGCCGCGATGATGACATTTTCAATCTGATAGCCTCGAGAAAACGGACGCCCATCCAGAAAAACGAATCGCGCAGGGTCGCGCGCCAGAATGTATTGCGCAAGCTGCAGCATCACCTGCAAGCAGAAATCATCCTGCCGTGAGGAGTATTCGATTTCCTCGGGCAGAAATAGCGCGTGGCGGACTTCATCTTTGCCGATCACGCGCCCGCCGGTACGCGAGGCCAGTGCACGCGCAAGTGTGGTTTTGCCTGTGCCGGGAAGCCCAGCCATGAGAACGATCATTGCGGAAGAATAACGGACAAGCCAAGAAGAAAACTACTGGAGGCCGCTGCCCAGCGCGACCGGGCTATTGGCGATGTCGCTATCGGGGTGATCATTCTGCTGCGGCTCGAGCGGGATGATGCTTTGTGTCTGGCGCCACTCAGAATAATGGCCGCTCACCATGATGTGGAAGCACCAGTGGCGCCGCTCTTCTTCCGGTTCCACCAGACCGAGCGCCTTCATATAGAAAAGATAATGTTCCATCCAGCGAATCTGCTCTTTGGTCATGCCGCGCCGCTGCAGATCGACCGTGACTCCCGCCAAATGTGACGAAGCCGTGTCGCCCTCGTAAGGGGCGGCGTTGCGATTGTGCCGCCGCAGCTTCTTCTGAACAATCACCGTGCGCACCGCCGAGTTCACCTGAATCTGCTCATGAAAGCGGTTGTAGTATGCCTGGCTGAGATCATCCACGAAGTCGCGCGTCCACGGCCGGCAGAAGCGCCGTGAAGGATCAAGCGAGTGCTCGATGCGCAAGGTCTCTCCCGGAACGATGGGCACAAGCGAGCCATCCGCTTTGAGCGCCTCTAATTCGGTTTCATCCTGAATTCTGGGAAGGTCGAGCCGATCGATTTCCGCGTTCTGAATCAAGAGCGACTCGTGGGAGGGCCGGAACATCGGATTCCAGCGGAGCAGCCAGCGGACGCGGCTATGGTGCGTCCGATGGACCACCGCGTGACGTACGGCGAAGGCTTGGCTGGGTAGCAACGTACACAGGAATGCCGCAGCCAAAATCGCAACGAATTTTAGTCGAACGACTTTCACGAAGTGGTATTCCTGGGTTCGAGCCACCGTGCCCCATCAAGCACGAGCAGCAACTCTTCTACGCGGGTAGCGGCTATTCTAAGCGACGGTGTCAAGTCGTCCAACCTTGCAGGGGCCTGAGGCCGTTACCTCTGTACTCAGGTTCGGTAATAAGGGCCCGATTCGCCAGCCGTTACTCGGTGATTACTTTCCGTTGGGGCAAGCTCTCCCACTACTTTATCGGCAATCGCAAGACCAACCAGGAGCACCGTCGCCCGCTCCGTTATGTGCAGCTAATGCTTATATTTGCAGAACTTAGATGAAGCGAAGCCTAAGCGCGTATAGGGCAAAGTGACAAAAATTAGCGCCGGAAAAGGTCACCTAGGGCCTGTTTCATGACCTGCCCGCCAACCTCAGAAATCGACTTGGTCAGCGGAATATCCTTGGGGCAAACTTCGACGCAGTTCTGAGCGTAACCGCATTCTTGGATGCCGCCGTCGCCCATCAGTGCAGTCAGGCGTTCGCGCTTCAGCGCGGCGCCCGTGGGATGCGTGTTGAACAGGCGCACTTGCGAGATCGTGGCTGCGCCGACGAATCCGGTCGCATCGTCAAATTGCGGGCACGCCTCCATACAACAGCAACACGAAATGCACCGTGAGAGCGGGTAAGCAGCCTCCTGATCCTCAGATGACATGCGAGGTCCGGGACCGAGGTCGTACGTTCCATCGATGGGAACCCATGCTTTTACGGCTTTAAGATTTTCGAAGATCACGCTGCGGTCGGTCGCCAAATCGCGAACGACTGGGAACTTGGAGAACGGCTCGAGCCGAATCGGCTGCTCCAGTTGATCGATCAGTGCGGAGCAAGCCATGCGCGCCTTGCCATTGATGAGCATAGCGCAGGATCCGCAAACTTCTTCGAGACAATTCGAGTCGTAAGTGATGGGAGTGGTCGGCTTGCCATCGCGCGTTACGGGATCGGCGGCGATGTCCATGAGCGCGGAAATCACGTTCATGTTCGGCCGGTAGGGAACGGAAAATTCCTCCCAATACGACTTGCCGTTGGGAGTGAGTTGCCGCTTGATCTTCAAGATGACGGTTTTATCAGCCATTCGCAATTAGCCTTTAAGAATATCCACGTAGCCCCGGACGCATTCGTCCAAGATTGCGCGCGAAGCGCAATGGAACAGGGTGCTCGCTTCGCTCGCGGGCGGATGAATGCGTCTGGACTCCATTAAATCAATACTTCCTCGGTCTCGGCTGAATTAGCCCCGCGTCCACCGGCTCAAACTCGAATTTCGGTTCGTCTGCGTCGGGAGCGAAATACGCTTTCGTCGTCTTCAGCCAGTTCTTGTCGTCGCGGTCGGGGAAATCCGGCTTGTAATGCGCCCCGCGCGACTCATCGCGCATGCGCGCTCCCTGCGCGATCACCCGTGCCAATTGCAGCATGTTGTAAAGCTGCCGCGCAAAAACCACCGTCGTATTCGCCCACAGCGTGCGATCGCTCAAATTGATCTTGCGATAGCGCTCCAGGAACTCGACCAGCTTCGCATCCGTCTGCTGCAAGTTCTTGTTGTAGCGGATGACCGTGCAATCCTTGGTCATCAGATCGCCCAGCTCGCGCCACAACTTCACCGGATTCTCGTTGCCTTCATTCTTCATGAGCAGGGCATTGTTCTCTTCCTGCTTTTTCTTTTCGGCTTCGAAATGCCCGTTGCCTCCGGCGGGGCCTTGCAGGCCGCGTGCATAATTCACAGCGTTAGGACCTGCAACGCCGCCACCGAAAATGCACGACACCAGCGAGTTCGCGCCGAGGCGGTTCGCGCCGTGATACTGATACTCGCACTCGCCGGCCGCGAAGATGCCCGGGATGTTGGTCGCCTGCTTGTAATCAATCCACAGCCCACCCATTGTGTAGTGCATGCCGGGGAAAATCTTCATCGGCGTGTCGCGTGGATCATCACCGACAAACTTCTCGTAGATTTCCAGAATGCCTTCCAGCTTGCGGTCGAGAATCTTGCGATCGATGTGGGTCAGATCGAGGTAGACCATCGGCTTGCCATCGATGCCGAGGTTGTATTCGTAAACGACCTTGAAAATGGCGCGTGTCGCCACATCGCGCGGGACGAGATTCCCATACTTCGGATACCACTCCTCCAGGAAGTACCACCGTTCGCTCTGTGGAATTGATTTCGGATCGCGCTTGTCGCCGGCGTTCTTCGGAACCCATACGCGTCCACCCTCGCCACGTGCTGACTCCGACATCAGCCGCAGCTTGTCTTCCCCCGGAATCGAAGTGGGGTGAACCTGGATAAATTCGCCATTCGCGTAATAGCAGCCCTGCTGATAGAGAGCCGACTGCGCCGATCCGGTGCAGACTACGGAATTCGTGGACTTGCCGAAGATCGCTCCGATTCCGCCAGTCGCGATAATGATCGCGTCGGCAGGGAAGGTACGCACTTCCATTGAACGCAAATCCATCGCGCAGATGCCGCGGCAGACTTTATTGCCATCGAGTACAGCCGACAGAAATTCCCAGTGCTCGAATTTCTTTACTTTTCCTTCCGCCTCGTAGCGTCGCACTTGCTCGTCTAGCGCATAAAGAAGTTGCTGGCCCGTAGTCGCCCCGGCAAAGGCCGTGCGGTTGTAGAGTGTCCCACCGAAACGGCGGAAATCGAGCAGCCCCTCCGGCGTCCGGTTGAAGGGGACGCCCATGCGGTCGAGCAGGTCGATGATCCCCGGCGCCGCCTCGCACATATCTTTAATCGGCGGCTGATTGCCGAGGAAATCGCCACCATATACCGTGTCATCGAAGTGCTTCCAAGTGGAATCGCCCTCACCCTTCAGATTTTTGGCAGCGTTGATGCCGCCCTGAGCGCAGACGGAGTGCGATCGCTTCACCGGAACGATGGAAAACAGATCAACTTCGCCACCCATCTCCGCAATCTTGATGACTGCGGCCAGTCCCGCCAGTCCGCCACCGACAACGATAATTTTCGGAGCTGCCATTATCGGGACCTCCTGTAGCTGGCGGCCTGATCAGCTGCTCTGTGATGCATTTCTACGATGGTGCCGCTGGTGCCTTCCTCCTGCATTGGACGTGAACGGAACGTGTACAAGCTGGCAAATCCGACTCCACACAGCAGCAGGAAGAAGGCCAGGCATAGCCGCAGCAAACCTTTCTGTGCGCGGGTCCCAGAGACGATGCCCCACTTTGCGCAGAACAGCCAGATTCCATAGGCGAAATGCCAGGAAGCCGCTACCAGGCCTATCGCGTAGAAGAGGAACAGTCCCGTGTGCATGACTTCGGCTTGCACTTTTCCGAAGGAAGCCATCGGATTTTCGTGCAGGTCAACACCTGCGAATCGCATGGTGTAGACGTGCCAGACGATGTAGATGAAGGCGATGGCCCCGGTCCAGCGTTGCACGGTATACATCCAGTTGCCGGTCCACGGATACGAGCCGGTATTTCCATCTCCGCGATACCAGATGTAAAAGCCGTAGCCTGCGTGATAGGCGATGGGGATCCAGATTCCGAACAGCTCAAGGAAAAATACCAGCGGCAGGTTCGCCAAAAAGCTGACCTGGCGAGCATACGCTGCCGGACCACTGATCGCGGTCGAGTTCGAAATCAGGATGTGTTCGAAGAGAAAGGCGCCCACCGGGATGATCCCGGTCAACGAATGCAGACGCCGCAGAACGAATGAAATTCCCTGACCTGCACGCAATGGCGCAACGCCATGCGGAATTGCGGGAGCAGTAGAACTGGCAGATGCCACGTAGCGCTCCTTATAAGTCCAGCAATGACAAAATAACCTGACATTATCGTGCGTGGCTTGAAGGTAAGTCAATACATCGGAGCACACTACCGAGCACTGGACTGTGCTTTTTCAGGAATCAGGCGCGTTTCGTCGAGACGTTTCCCTGTTCACCGCACCATTCCAGAAACTGCCGGAAGGCTGCGCCACGGTGGCTGTACTTCGATTTCTCTTCTGCGGTCAGTTCGGCGAACGTCTTCTGAATGCTTGGAAAATAGAATAGCGGATCATAACCGAAGCCGTTTGATCCGCGGGGAGCTTCGAGAATAACGCCTTCGGCAGTGCCGCGGAATACGGCAAGAATTTCTCCGTTACGCGCGGCGGCCAGCACACAGACGAATCGTCCGGTGCGTTTTTCAGCAGGAGCTCCTTTCAATTCTTGCAGCACACGCGCATTGTTTTCCTCATCATCGGTGTTTTCCTCTGCCAGATGCGGTTCGTCCGCAGCGTATCGGGCTGAGTGCACGCCCGGAGCACCGTTCAACGCATCAATTTCGAGTCCCGAATCATCCGCCACGATAATTTCTCCGGGAACATATCGGCTATATTCGACGGCCTTTTTGCGCGCGTTCTCTTCGAAAGTTCGGCCGTCCTCCACCACTTGAGGAAGAACAGAAAAATTGGGAATGCCGACAATCTCTATGCCGTGGGCGGAAGCGGCTCCAGCGAAATCACGCAACTTGCCCGCATTTGAGGTCGCAATCAGCACCCGCTTGTAGTTTTGACCGCCTACACTTCGACTGGCGAACTTATCAGCGCGTAAGTACAAACCATCCTCCCATGCAAAAAGCGGTAATCAGCGAAATCCAGTCTCCGAGCGTTTGATCCCACGTTCGTATGAATTTAATTTGTACGTCATTCATACCCGATTCGACCGGCACCAGGAGCTGCCCCACATTGCCCTTTGTTGCCTGTACAACTTTACCGTTCACGACAGCCTTCCACGCAGGATATTGAAAAAGCCGCAACTGCAACTGCGTAGGACCGAGTAGCTCCGCGGTGAACCGTTTCGATTCCGCATCCCACTGAGAAATGGATATCTTGGCCGGCCCCGCTCCGATGACGCCAACATTCGGCGCATCTTTATTGAGCGCAGACGGATCGGCTCCCGTGGGCGTGTATTCATCCGTGCCTTCGTACCCGATGTGATCGGTCACGTTGTCTTGCAACTCGCGCAGGTCCGCAGCGGCATCCCACCAAGGCTGCTGAATAAAGTGCCAGGTCAGAGCAATCGTTAGTATGGCAACGGCGCAGATCGCGCTCCTCATCCACCAGCGATGCGCTCCAGCCGTCACGAAAAGGCAGAAAATCATGCTTAGGCACAGAAGCCATCGCCAGGGAAACTGCATGAACTCGAGTTTCGGGAATATCCTCCATAGTAGTGCCGTCAGCGGGAACAAAAGCACGCTGCATGCAAATGCCCAGGCCGCGAGCAGGGTCCATGTTTCCTTCTGCATCGTTTGCCGGATTCGTGCCGCAACGCCGGTTCCAAGGATTACGCCCATCTCCAGCAGGGCCACCCATGAGATGACGTGGTTGAAGTGATCGTGATCGCCATCCCCTGTGTGGATGAATAAGAAATTATCCTGCGGCCGGGACCCTGCCGAAATTGCTTGCCCAATATCGACCCATCGTTGCTCATAAACTGCCGGGATTAGGTAGAAAGCCGCGAGGCAGGCTCCCAGCACGATAGCCCCTCCGCCGACGGTCAGGATTTGTGCTGTGCGCTGCTTCCATGCCAGGATCAGCAACAGTAACGCCAGCGAATAATGAATCATCACCGCTGCGGGAGCATTTGTCAGCCACGCCGCGGACAAAACCATAGCGAGCGGGATCGTTACGCGTCTATTTCCCTCCTCGATACGGAGGATCAGCAGAAAAAGCATGGGCAGCAGGCAACTTGCCAGCAATTCCGCGAAAGCACTCCTCCAGTAAACAATCACCAGGTGATACGGATTGACGGCATAGAGCGCGCTCGCGAAAATGGCGGTGCGGCGATTAAACCATCGCCGTGCCAGCATAAACATCGACATCCCAGACAAGGTAAGCACCAGCCATATGAAAATCGCAGATACCAGAGTCCACGGAAAAACCGCAGCCAGCGACGCCCCGAGCAGCCACGAAACAGGTGGATAGAAAATGAACCGCGGCTCACCATAGCCAAAGTTTGCCAGCGAGGCCCATCGCGGGAAAAAAATCCCGTGTTTCCACTGCATAAGTACTTCCAGCCAGGAGTTCAGATGGAATTCAACATCATGCCCCGAGGGTGTTCCCAGGAAAAAGAACGGGATTTCCACAGCGAAGGCAGCAGTGCCGACTGCGATCAGCGGCACCAGAAAGGACATGACGCCTTTGGATCGTGGGTTTAACTGTCGGTCTTTACTAAGCATGAGTGATGGTCAGAGTTCCCAAGCAGGAAATCGGTCGAAGCTACGCAAGGTGGCGACCTCGATCATATTTAACTCAGATTTAATACTGCTGAAACCATGGCGAAATGCGAATGCCATAGCTTACACGCATAAGGGGTGGAACAAACCAATGGAGAGTTGAAGGACCCGCGCCTGAGACGGGGTTCGGGTCTTTCGATTCTTCGCGAGCCACCCAAAGCCTCTCCTTCACAATTGAGCCGCACCCGCTTCACCTGCCCAAAAGACTCTTCCAAGAATCTCTCCATTTGTAAACCTGGTTGGGAGAGGCTTTTCCCATTGCAAATGTTTAACCCGGGTCTGAGAATCAACTTTTGTCGAGATCGCAGCTTACGCTCGGATCATGCAGCCCCGAATCTTTGAACAGGTCTATTTGCGCAGCAAGTCGACAGGGCGGCCGCGAAGACCATGACCTTTGGGAAATGAAATTGGAGGCCCCGGGCAGAGTCGAACTGCCGACCAACGGTTTAGGAAACCGCTGCTCTATCCATCTGAGCTACGGGGCCGGTCCGCTGAAGCGATTGACTACACTGCTAGTGTGCAGCATGTCATTATCTCACGCAGATTTGGCAGCCTCATTCCCGAACTGCGGAGAATGCCAAGAGCTTTCATACCAAAATCCCCTGAGATTTCCAGCATCTTCAGTGTAGAGACAAATGTTGTCATTCCCACACGGGATGCGGCTTTCGGCAACCTACCTTCCTCCGCTCACATCTATTGCGATGCTCTTTAAGAACATTTCCAAAATATGCGCACCGCTTGTCGTTTGGTTGTAAGGAACCGCAGGTTTGGGAAGCGTTTGCTAATTCTGGTTCTTGTTGTACCAGCGGTCGGATGTGCGGGTCTGAAGAACGGTTCGACATCGACAACTGGGCAGGTAACCGTCCAACTCAATCAAACATCGGTAACCCTCAAGACGGGCGAGCAACAGCAGTTTACTGCGACGGTGCAGGGAACTACGAATACGGCCGTCTCTTGGTCCGTTGATTCCGTTGCTGGCGGTAACACCGGAAGTGGGACCATCAGCGCAGCCGGTTTGTACACCGCTCCTAGTCTTGCCGGCGCACATACTGTGGCAGCTACCAGTGTCGCGGACACAACCAAATCCGCGAGCGCCACCGTGACCGTTCAAGGAATCGTCTCAATCTCACCGTCTTCGGCGGTTCTTAATAGCGGCAGCACTCAGCAATTCACCGCCAGTGTACAAGGACAAACCAATCCGGCCATAACCTGGTCCGTAGATGGCATAAACGGCGGAAATGCGAGCGTTGGCACGATCAGCTCGAATGGTTTGTACACGGCGCCAAGTCAAGTCGGGAATCACACCATTGCTGCAAATCTGGAAAACTCTGCTACAGGCGCAAGCGCTGCCATCACCGTATTCACGCTCTCAGTTTCTCCGAACGGAGCGCTGCTCGATCCCGGCGCTACGCAACAGTTCACAGCCACCATCCAGGGACTCTCGAATACTGGCGTGAATTGGTCGGTGGATGGAACTGCCGGCGGAAACAGCGCTGACGGGACCATCAGCTCGGGCGGCCTGTACACCGCTCCCAATGCTGTCGGCGCTCATACTGTCACGGCAGCGAGTCTGGCATATCCAACAGTAATGGTGAATCTTCAAGTGACGGTGGTAAACGTCGCACAATCCGCGGTCTTGACGTATCACAACGACGACGCCCGCGATGGCGCTTACACACAGGAAGTAACACTCATGCCCTCGAACGTGAATTCGAGCCAGTTCGGCAAGCTGATTTCTTATCCCGTCGATGGCCAGATTTACGCCCAACCGCTCTACGTGCCGCAATTAAACATTGCGAATCAAGGGCCGCACGATGTCGTTTTCGTGGAGACGCAGAATAACAGCGTTTATGCGTTCGATGCCGACGCGACTTCCTCGAACCCGACTACCTTCTGGCATGTGAATCTGGGACCTTCTATTAGCGTCTACGATTCTGGAGGCCCCTGGCCGAATGTGGGTATTCTTTCGACGCCGGTGATCGATATCACGACCAACACCATGTACGTGGTGGCCCACGTGAGCAACGCGAGCTCATGGTATCAACTGCACGCCCTGGACATCACGACCGGCGCTGACAAGGTAACTCCGGTGACGATCACCGGGTCATATTCCGGCGACACTTTGGGTAACGGTTGCTACCAGCGTATGGGACTCGCCCTCAACCCTGTCACGAATCTGGTCTATGCCGCCATTGGCAGTTGTCCGAATGGATGGATCCTCGCTTTTGATAAAACGTCACTGGCGCAAGTAGCAGTCTTTGAATCTACCAACGGCGCGCAAGGTGGAGGATTCTGGGCGAGCGGGGGCGCGCCGACGATCGACGACAACACCGGGAACGTCTACCTGATGAGCGGCACTGATTATGACGATCAGTGGATCTCTGTCCCACCCACGTATACCCAGATTGGTTACAACGATTCGTTCTTGTATCTAAATTCCAGTTCGCTCGCGGTCGAGAGTTCCTTCACGCCCGACAACAACTACACGCTCTCCGAATACGATGTGGATCTCGGCAGCGGCGCCAACGTCCTGCTGCCGGGGAACTCGCAATATCCACTCGAATTGGTTGGTGGCGGGAAAGACGGGAACGTTTTCGTGGTCAACCCCTTGAATATGGGCGGGTTTAATGGCACGAATCAAAATCTTCAGACCATCCATACCGGCGTCACGCAGTACGACAATATTTTCGATACTCCCGTGTATTGGAACGGAAATATCTATTTCCATTGCGCTGGAGATGTGATCCGGGCTTTCAGTTGGAATGCCGGCGCTGACGCTGGCCAACAACTATCGAGCAGCCCCACGTCCGTAGGCCAAGCCGTCTTCGCCGCTGGAGCCCATGGCGCGACGGCATCTCTTTCAGCCAATGGCAACAACAATGGCATCGTCTGGGATATCGATAATTCCGCCTATGTGGGAAACAATCCGGTCGCCAGCGGACCGGCCGTCTTGCACGCGTACAACGCCAGTAACGTTGCCAATGAGCTTTACAACAGCGCCCAGGCAGGCAGCCGTGATCAAGCCGGACAAGCCTTGAAATTCACTGTTCCGACGATTGCCAATGGTCGCGTATTCGTTCCTACCGCCAACGAACTCGACATTTACGGTTTGCTCGCCCAATAGCGCCGGTAAATCCATGTATCGCGAGCAGTAAATCCCGCCCCATCGCTTAGCTCGCCGGCATCATACCTGCCGCGATCCTAAATGCAAGAAAAGAAACGCTGCACCTGAGGGATTGCAGCGAAGGAGCAATCGGACCTCGTGCATTCTATCGGCACAATTCTGTTGGCGAGCAAGACGTGGAAGTGGGTACTCCGCCTAGGAGGTCCCGGGCTCATTCTGGTGGGCGTGATCGACAACTCGGTCATACCCATGCCCGGAGGGACGGACTTTTTTGTCATTCTGCTTTCCGCCCATCACCGGGCTTGGTGGGTTTACTACGCCGTTATGGGCACATTAGGCGCGCTCCTAGGCGGATACCTGACATATCGACTGTCAAGGAAGGGCGGGAAGGAAGCTTTCGAGAAGGAGATTGGCAAGCAGAAATCCGAAAAGGTTTACCAGCGCTTTGAGAAGCGGGGATTTTCAAGCGTCATGGTGGGCGCAGTCTTGCCGCCGCCGTTTCCCATGGTGCCGATTCTCATGGCGGCGGGCGCGCTGCAATATCCCCGGAAGAAATTCATGTCAGCCCTGGCGATCGGACGAGGGGTTCGTTTCTTCGCCCTAGCCTTTCTCGGACGCACGTTTGGAACGGCGATTATTGGCTGGCTCGGCCGCTATTACAAACCCCTGCTTTACGCTTTAATCGCTGCAGGTCTACTTGCCGGCGTCGGTGTTTTGGTCTATGTGAAATGGTATCGCCCAAGGAAGCAGCGGCAAAAAGATCATGCACCCCAGGATGATTCTCAGAAGCGCACTGATTCTCAGGACCGTCCTAATGCCGCTTGAAACCCGCTACCAAAGAGTAGCCTAGAAAGAAAGCGACGCCAGAGGTGATCAGGACTGCAACGCCGAAGTGTTTCTTCACTTGGTGCTTCAGGCTCAAATTCTCGGCAAGCTGCTCTTTGGCGTGATCCACCTTGGAAATAAGCTCCAGCGCAGTCTTTTGAATGCGATGCCGTTGCTGCTCTGCTTGCAGTTCGAAGGTTTCTGGCGATGGCGCTGTGCTCATTGGATAGTTCCTGTGCTTTTTCTTGCTTGCGCGGTGGAATCAATTTCGGGTCTTCCACGCCGCACTTGCAACTCCGAGCAGGAATGCCGCGCTGGCGACGATGGCAATCACCTGCAGCGCCTTTTCTTCACGCATTCGGGCAGCGCTTTCGCGCGCATGGTGCGCTAGAGATTTTGAACGGTGGACGGCGCGTTCGCAGGTGCAAAGGACAAACCCCTGAACATTCTCCTTCACACCTGAGCTCGTTTTCGCCAACCCAGCCGTTACTGATCCCAGCCCGCCCGCAGAACCAGCTCCGAAAGCTTCTTCCGACTCCGCTATCGCAATGTCCTTCCGCTCGGTCTCCGTGCGTTGATTCTCGGGGCCAGTCATGCTTCCTTTGCCATTCTCTTTTTAGCTATCCGGGGCGGAGCCTTCACCAAACTTTCGATGCGAAACCTGCGGCACGTGTTGTCGCAAATTCAGACGTCTGCGCTCGTGGAAAAATGGCGCTTTGGAAAAGAAGAAAGGGAGGCCTCTGCTAATGCGCCGCCATCCGATCCAGAGCCAAATTCAGTTCCAGAACATTGACACGTGGTTCGCCGAACACTCCCAAATCCCGCGGAGTCGTGTATTTCTTGATCAGCTCGCGCACCGTGTTTTCTGGAAGGCCTCTTTCCCGCGCCACCCGCGGAATTTGAAATTCGGCCGCCGCCGGCGAGATATCCGGATCAAGGCCCGATGCTGATGTCGTGATCAGATCTACGGGTATTGGTTGGCTCGGATTTTCCGCGTGCAGCGTCTTGGCATCCGCTTGGACGCGGTCGATCAGTTTCTGATTGGTGGGTGCATAATTCGTCCCTCCAGAATTGGTTGCGTCGTAACCGGTCCCCGCATTCGAGGGTCGCGGATGAAAGTATTTTCCTGACGTAAAAGGCTGGGCAATCAAGCGTGAGCCAATGATCTCGCCGTTTCGCGTGACCAATTCCCCATTGGCTTTGTTGTGAAATATGAGTTGGGCGAGGCCTGTTACAACCAGGGGATAAATCAGCCCCAATAGAATCGTCATCGCGATGGTCATCAGGAATGCAGTCAGCAGATTCTTTTTCATGTTGGTCCTCACGCCAGTCCTACGGCCGTAATCAGCATGTCGATTAGCTTGATTCCGACGAATGGCACAATGATTCCGCCTACGCCGTAGATGAACAGATTGCGCCGCAGCAATGCTTCCGCATTCATCGCGCGATACTTTACACCGCGAAGCGCCAGCGGAATCAGCGCGATGATAATCACCGCATTAAAGATCACGGCCGACAGCACCGCCGACTCCGGCGTTTTCAGCTGCATGATGTTCAGCGCGTTGAGTACAGGAAAAGTGCCGGCAAACATGGCCGGGATGATCGCAAAATATTTGGCGACGTCGTTGGAAATGGAAAATGTAGTCAGCGCGCCACGCGTCATCAGAAGCTGCTTGCCGATTTCCACGACCTCGATCAGCTTCGTCGGGTTCGAGTCGAGATCGACCATATTTCCGGCTTCTTTGGCAGCCTGTGTGCCCGTATTCATGGCCACCCCAACGTCGGCCTGCGCCAGTGCCGGAGCATCATTCGTACCATCGCCGGTCATGGCCACGAGCTTTCCGCCAGCCTGCTCGCTGCGAATGAGCTTCATCTTGTCTTCTGGCGTTGCCTGCGCCAGGAAGTCATCCACTCCGGCTTCGCGCGCGATCGCCGCCGCGGTGAGCGGATTGTCTCCCGTAATCATCACGGTGCGAATTCCCATGGCTCGCAACTGCGCGAATCGGTCGCGAATGCCGCCTTTCACCACATCCTTCAGGTGAATTACGCCCATTGCCTTCTTGTTTTGCGCGACGACGAGCGGCGTACCCCCAGAAGATGCGATCCGATCTACCGTCGCTTTTACTTCCGCAGGCATCGGCCCGTTTCCGTTCTGCTGAACGTACCGCATAATCGCATCGGCCGCGCCCTTGCGGATTTCTCGCCCATCCAGATTCACGCCAGACATACGCGTTTGCGCGGTGAAGGGAATGAACTCCGCTTCATGGCTGGCAAACTCGCGTCCGCGCAGCATGTATTTTTCCTTGGCGAGAACCACGATGGACCGGCCTTCCGGCGTTTCGTCGGCCAGAGAAGAAAGCTGGGCGGCATCGGCCATGTCGGCTTCGCTCACACCCGGAGCCGGAATGAATTCTGTAGCCTGCCGGTTTCCGAAGGTGATCGTTCCGGTCTTGTCGAGCAACAAGGTGTTGACGTCACCAGCAGCCTCGACGGCGCGTCCAGACATCGCAAGCACATTGTGCTGCACCAGGCGGTCCATGCCGGCGATGCCGATTGCGGACAACAATCCGCCGATGGTCGTCGGAATCAGGCACACCAGCAGCGAAACCAGCACGAACACGGTTTGCGGCGATCCGGAATAAATCGCGAACGGCTGCAGCGTGACCACCGCCAGCAGGAAGATGATCGTCAGCCCGGCAAGCAGAATGTTCAGAGCTATCTCGTTTGGCGTCTTCTGGCGAGTAGCGCCTTCGACGAGGGCGATCATGCGATCGAGAAAGGTTTCGCCGGGGTTGGACGTAATCTTCACCTTAATCTGATCGCTGAGCACCCGTGTTCCGCCGGTGACCGCTGAACGGTCGCCGCCCGCCTCGCGAATCACAGGAGCAGACTCGCCCGTAATCGCCGATTCGTCGACGGATGCTACGCCCTCGACAATTTCCCCATCCCCAGGAATCAATTCACAGGCGGAGACCAGCACAAGATCTCCAGCGCGCAATTTGGCACTAGGAACTTCCTCTGTCTTGTCGCTCGATGTAATCCGGTGCGCGATGGTTTCGGATCGGGCTTTGCGCAGCGTCTCTGCCTGCGCCTTGCCGCGTCCTTCAGCCATGGCTTCAGCAAAGTTCGCAAACAGCACCGTGAACCACAGCCAAAGCGTAATCTGCAGGTTGAATCCGAACGCCGCGTGGGGATGGAGAACCAGCAGGATCGTCGTGATCACGCTGCCGATCTCCACCACGAACATGACGGGGTTACCCATCATGTGGCGCGGATTCAGCTTCAGCACAGAGCTCCATGCCGCGCTGCGCACGAGCTTCACGTCCCAAATTGACTTGTGATGGCTAGCCATAGATTCCTCAGAAAGTCTTCCCTGCGTACAAAAGCAAATGCTCAAGGATCGGCCCGAGACTCAGCGCGGGGAAGAAGGTGAGCGCGCCCAGAATCAGAATCACACTGATCAAAAGAAAAGAAAACAGCGGAGTGGTCACCGGGAATGTGCCGACCGACGGCGGCACATACTTTTTCTGCGCCAAACTGCCGGCAATCCCCAGCATCGGGATGATCATGAAAAATCGTCCCAACAGCATCGTCATCCCCGTAGCGGCGTCGTACCAAAGTGTGGTTGCGTTAAGCCCACCGAAGGCTGAACCGTTGTTACCGGCTGATGAAGTAAAGGCATACAAGATCTGGGTCAAGCCATGTGGTCCGGGATTGCTAATGCCTGCCAGACCGAAATTCTTCACGCTGGAAATTCCGGTCAACGTAAGGATGATGAGCGGAAAGACGAGCGAAACCAGCATCGCCATCTTCACGTCATAAGCTTCGATTTTCTTGCCGAGATATTCCGGCGTCCGACCCACCATGAGTCCGGCAATGAAAACCGCGAGCACGATGTAAACGAGAATGCCGTACATGCCCGCGCCCACTCCCCCGAAGATGACTTCACTGAGCATGATGTTAACTAGCGGTACCATGCCGCCAAGCGGCGTAAACGAATCGTGCCAGCCGTTGATCGCGCCGCAACTTGCATCAGTAGTGATGGTTGCGAAAAGCGTCGAGCTGGCGATGCCGAACCTCGTCTCTTTGCCTTCCATGTTGCCGCCCGGCTGCGCGCTGGTTTCGTGCTGCGCCACGGTAGCGGGATATAGCGGATTCCCACGCGCCTCGGCCCAGTAGCAGACGAGGACACCGCAAAGGAACAGAATGGCCATCGCCGCCCACACCGCCCAGCCGTGAGCCGGCGAACCGGTCATGCGCCCAAGCGTATAAGTCAGCCCAGCGCTAATGGCGAAAATGCAGAACATCTCAAACAGATTTGAGAGCCCAGTCGGATTTTCGAAAGGATGGGAGCTGTTGGCATTGAAAAATCCCCCGCCATTGGTGCCATATTCCTTGATGACTTCCTGCGAGGCCACCGGCCCCTGGGCGATCGTCTGCGTGGTGACGGTGTCCATGACCGGTTTGCCACTGGCATCGACTGTCGGCTTGCCGTCTGCGCCGACATGCTGCACTTGCTGCGGTTCGACCAGTTTCACGGTGTCATACGGCTTCAGGTTCTGCACTACGCCTTGGGAAACCAGAAACAATGCGCCGATCACGCAAAATGGCAGCAGCACCCACAAACAGCAGCGCACAAAATCCACCCAGAAGTTTCCGATGGTTTGCGTCTGGCGCCGGGCAATACCGCGAATAAATGCGATCGCGAGGACGATGCCGGTCGCGGCAGAGGCAAAATTATGAAAAGCCAGCCCAGCCATCTGAGTGAAATAACTCATGATGGCTTCGCCGGTATACGCTTGCCAGTTCGTGTTCGTGGTAAACGATGCCGCGGTGTTGAATGCCAGATGCTCAGGCGTCACGCCGGCAAAATGCTGCGGGTTGAAGGGAAGCACCCCCTGCACCCGTTCAATCAGATACAGGACCAGCATCGATACGCCGCTGAATAGCAACATGGCCGTGGCATATTCAGTCCAACGCATTTCGTGCTTCTCGTCGACGCCTGTCACGCGGTAGAGCAGCTTTTCGATGGGCCGGAGAATAGGATCCATGAACGTGTGCTCTCCCGAGAACACGTGTGTCATGAACACGCCGAGCGGCTTGGTCACCGCGAGAATGAGCCCGAGAAAAATAAATACCTGCAGCCAGCCGATGAGGGTCATATCAAAATTTCTCCGGACGCAGCAGCGCGTAGAACAGATAAATCGTGGTCAGCGCGCTTATGATGAGCATGATTAACGATTGCGCATCCATGCTTCCTCCTACTTGATTCGGTCGCAAAAATGTACATATGCGACCGAGATGGCAAAAAACGCGATTGTCACGGCTACCCAAAGCAGATCCTGCATAATCAAACTCCACTCACAGAATTTCGCGTCATACGTTAGAACTTCACGAGAATGTCGAGATCGATAAACGACTCGTCTCGCCGCAAATCCGGAAACCAAACCGAGCTGCCCTGGGCCCCGCAAGCGGTCTGCGCTGCCGCCAAGCCCAGCTGCATCGACGAATTGCCGTTGCTGCACGCATAGTATTCCGGATATCCGTTGTTGGTGTAAGGAACTCCGCCCGGGCCGGGAGGCGTGATTCCGCCATGCCCGCTCCAGTAGGGAACGCTGGCGTGCCGGTAGTCGTACTCCCAGCGGAAGGTAAGCCACTGGCGCGGCATGTAATCGAAGGTGAACGAACTGTCCCATGCCTTGAATGGATCGCTCGGATTCTCGGAGAAATAGGGAGAGTTAATCGAAGCGGATGGTGCCGTCTCGCCGTTGATCGGCGGTAGCAGCACTAGATATCGTCCAGGATTGTTGATCTTTCCTCCGCCCACCGTAAATGCGTATTTGTCTTTCTTGAACCAAGTCCGGTCATAGAGCATGAAGCCGATGAAACTCTGTTTCGGATTGACTCCGGCTCCAAAATAATCGCCACCCAACGAATTCTTGTCGTGCGTGTTGCCGTGGCAGCCCACACCCTGTACGTACAGTCCGTTCGCATTCGGCTGAGTAGGTCCGAATTCACATCCGATGTCGCCCGTGAATGTGAACGCCATTTTGTCGAATGTTCTCTCCGGATGGTCGTAGTACTTGATCTCAACGCTGTCGTCCGTATGGATGCGCTGCCGGTTCGGAGCGTACAGATCATCATGCCCGAGTCCGTAGTTGTTCGAAATGATGTTCATCCAGGGGAACGGCGTCCATTTGATCTGACCGCCAATTCCTTTCCGGCTATTCGCCGAACCGTAGGATTGCCAACCATTGATGAACCATGGCTCTATCTTCAGGTGTGGATTGGGAAAAATCTGCATCCGCAGGCCCTCAAAAAACCACGGCGTGTTCGACGAAACATACGATGGCTGATACGCCCAATTGTCATAGTTGTAGTAGCTGAACAGGCCGACGTACGACATGAAAATTCCAGCGTCAATATTGATGCCATCCAACACGTTGATGTGATACCCGCCGTAGGCCTCGGAAACATAGCGGTACGCTGTATCCAGATCCCACTGGCCTTTCGCGGGGCTGGGGTCGTTGCGCGGGGTGGTTTCCGAATACATTCCGAACTGAGTCATCACCCGCGCCCGCACGTTGTCCCAATGAAAATCGCCGCCCAGACCCAATTGCTCCAGCTGAATTTCGTTGGAGCGGAAGAGTTCACTCGATCCGCCCATCGAATTGTCCACCGGCTTATTAAAATCGTAGTTGTAGGTTACGTCCGCGCGGATTTCAGGAGTAAAAAATGGCGTATCGAAAGCCGTTTCTTTATTGCGCGGATTGCCGTTCAGCCAGGTCCAGTCCCAATCGGAGAAGGGCGCAATCTTTTCTTTTTTCTTAACTGATGCCGTTTCGGTCTGGACCGGCATCATCGCCGAGCTCGACATTACAGGCGAGATGGCATTCGGCGTATTCGCCATCATCGCGGGAGCGGGAGCCGGCCTTGCAACCGCCGCCGTCACAGGCGCAACAGTCGAAGTGGAAGACGCCGAACCCGCCACGGACGCCGGCTGCGCCGCTTCTCTCGCCTTCAATTGCGCCTCCAGTTCCTCGATCCGCTTCTTCATCGCTTCCAGTTCCTGCTGGATTTCTTGCGTCGAAGGCTGCGATTCGGCCGCAGGGGATGAGCTCTTGGTAGAGGAGCCTCCATTGTCAGATCGATTTGAAACAGCGGTCGCTATTTGCTGGCCTTTCGACGGAGATACGATCCCCGCCGCAACCAGAATTACAAGCGCAATTCTTCCCCCGGTCCTTATTCTTGTTGCACGCGTCTGCGCACTCGAATCCATCACGATGAGTTCTCCTCGCCCCTGATATGAAATTTTTCGCAATACCGTTGGTTTGGATGGATGAAATCTTGCCAGATAGGCCCTGATCGGTTCTGGCGGCAAACTCCGCGTCTCCCGGATCAGCGCGACCAGCACACGTAGCAGGAACGTTAACGCCCCTGCACACAGCAACAACATCGCGATCCTCACGATCGGGCTGCTCATCTTTCCTGGACGGCTGCGCTGGTAATTTGACAACTCCACGCGTAAAGCTGGGATCAAGAGTTCATAAGGAATTCGTAAAGATAGTTATGAACGCTTTAGCGCGGTGGCTCACTCGATCTCATCGCCGCTTTGCAGACCGAATGCTAAACGCAACTGCGGCCAAGGACGGACCGAGCCAACCGGAGTGCTCGTCTTTCCTGAAGGTTTCTTAGCAGCCCCAATCTGCTTCACCCGGCTTGGCGAAATAGGGGCGCGCATCTCCTGCCGGATTCGGCGATGCGGCCAGTTCCATCAGCGCCAGGCGCGCGGCCGCCACCATCAGTTTCCGTTCCTCCGGCGAAGTGCGCTCCCATGGTGAGGAGGTCTCGTGCTGCCCACAATGAAAGTCGTGGGCGAGTGTTCCCCGATAATGATGAAATAGTTTTGCCAGCTCTTCTGCGGATACGTCTTGAATCGACCACATAGCTTTTGTCAGCCCCTTTGAGAATTTGCAGATCGCTCTGCTTTCAGCAAACCACCAGCCGTGCGTTCGCCGCGGTTCTCGCCGCCCGCAATACTGACCAGGTACGCCAAAATCAGCAGGATCATTCCTTCTGTCGTTCTCTGCGCTGGAGCCTGGGGGCCCCTCTGCGCTTCAAGCATTTGATCCAGAGAGGCGTAAAGAATGAATAAAGAGTCCGTAGAATCTTCGTAAGAAGGAAAGTGATAGTCAGGAAGGGATTTCGAGCGAACTGATGCAAACGTCGGCAGCGTGCACGATGCAGCTCTCGTCTTTGTCATGTGCATCGCGGCGCACCGACTTCATCTTCAGCAAAGAACCATTGGTTAATGCCGCTTTGATGAGAGGTTCCCGTTCGGGATCACGCGCGCTCGTACAGGAGTAGATCCCAGCGGCAGAGACGATTTGCGCTGAAAAGCTTTCACCGCGCCGAATTATTTTGGTAAATATTCCCATTCCGAGATGTGGAGAGATGGCCATGGTGAGCGGGATGACAAGCCGACCATCCTCGTTCAACCGGTCGAGCCATAGTGGCAGTGGGTGTGTCATTCCAGCGTTTATGAATATGGCGTCGCAAGCGCCGGGATCGAATGTTCCACCATCCGCGGCATTCACCGTTACGTTGGGATAAGACGTCAGATTCGCCTTTGCACGCGCGGCCAAATCAGGATTCACTTCAGTGGCCAGGACTGTTCCGTGAGGGCCGACGACTTCCGCAATGATCGCGGTGTAATATCCGACGCCGCAACCCAGATGATAAGCTCGCGCACCGGGCTTCAGGTCGAGCGCATTGATCCACGCTGCCAGCGCGCTCGGCTGGCCGTTATTGATGTCGGCTGCCTTATCAAGAGCGATAACTACATTGTGATAAACATCTCTGGGATCGTTCACCGGCGTGTAGGACATCTGTTTCCCACCCACGGCCGACATCGCGCGGGCATCCGGTGAACCGAGTTCCCATGGGCCGGACCCAAGAAAGTACTCTCGCGGCACGCGAGCGAACGCCTCAATCAACGCGTCAGAACGAATCCCGCCCGCATAGCGAATTTCCTCTGCATAAAATCGCCGGCAATCTTCAATATTCATGGTTGTATTCCCCGAGGGAGATAAAAACAATAAACACCGGATATACGATTCGCCGAATTGCGACTTACGCGCCCGGCTCGAAGCGATATCCCACCCATGGTTCGGTCACGATGTAGCGTGGCGAAGCAGCGTCCGGCTCCAGCTTTTTCCGCAACTGGCCAACGAATACGCGGATGTATTCCACCTGTTCCGTACTCTGACCACCCCAAATCGCACCCAGCAAAGCGCGATGGTTGATGACTTTTCCCGGACGCCGCGCCAGGTAAACCAGCATGTCAAATTCTTTCGGAGTAAGCCGGACCTCCCGACCACGAACCATCACACGGTGGGCACCCGTGTCGATATGAAAATCGCCGATTTCGATGACGGCATTCGGCTCCTGCTCGGCGGGCACCCGCCGCAAGTTCGCCCGCACGCGCGCCAGAAGTTCGTTCATACCGAAGGGTTTGGTCACGTAATCGTCGGCACCAGCATCGAGCGCTTCCACTTTTTGCCGCTCCTGATCTCGCACCGACAAAACCACGATAGGAACCTGTGAAGCCGCACGCACTTGCCGGCACAACGCTACTCCGTCGATTGAAGGCATCGTCAGATCCGTGATGATGAGATTCGGTGACCAATCCTTCATGATTTCCAGCGCCATCTCACCGCTATTGGCGACACGAATGTCATAGCCCTGCGCGGAAAGACTCGTGCGAAGGACGCGAGTAATTTGCGGCTCGTCGTCCACCACAAGGATATGCGGGCGATCGGTCATCAGCGTGCCTCCTGCGTCACGATGTGAACGTCGACGGACGGCGTATCGCGCAGGAAGCGCTGGATTGCGTTCAAATATAAATAGCGCTGCCATCCAGTGCGCGCAGATCGTCCGAAAACTACCTGCGTGATGTGGTGTTCGCGAACCAGATTTGAAAGTCCGTCAGCAATATTTCGTCCCGTACCTCGAATAACCTTGGCCCCGAGATTCTCGGCAAAGCGGATGTTTTCCGCCAATGTCTTCTGATCTTCCGGGCGCGTATCGCGCCCGACGTCTACATAAAAAACATACAGCTCCCCGTTCATTCCTTCGGCCATGCGCGACCCGCGAGCAATGAGATATTGTGCGGCGGGATTTGAGCTCACGCACACTCCAATCCGTTCACGGACGGTATGGGCCTGTTGCTTTCCATCTTGATCGAGAAAAGCGTCCAGACTACGATCCACCACGCCGGTCACTTGCCGCAACGCGAGTTCGCGCAATGCAATAAGATTGCCCGGCCGGAAAAAATGCGCGAGCGCCCGCTGCGCGCGATCGACAGGGTAAATATCTCCTCGCTCCATGCGTTTCTTCAGCGCTTGCGGCGTTGCATCGGAGAGAACAATTTCGTCGACTCGCTGCATCACCCAATCGGGAACCGTCTCGCGAACCTGAACACCGGTGATCTGCTGGACGGTGGGTCCAATACTCTCGATGTGCTGCACGTTCATGGTGGAGAGCACATCGATCTTGGCATCGAGCAACTCGATCACATCCTGGTAACGCTTGGCGTGCTTGCTGCCTTCAATATTTGTGTGGGCAAGCTCGTCGATCAACACGACCGCCGGTTTACGCTCGAGGACTGCATCCACATCCATCTCGTCAAAAACCGTGCCCTTATATTCCAATTTCTTCGGAGGAATACGATCCAGCTTCGCAGCCAGTTCGGCTGTCGCTTTGCGCCCATGCGTTTCGACCACGCCCACGGCCACGTCTTCCCCGCGGCTCGCGCGCCGAATGGCTTCGCTCAGCATGCTGTAGGTTTTACCCACACCGGGGGCATACCCCAGGAATAGTTTGAAAATTCCTCGTGGTTTCTCGCTGGAGACTTCGTTGAGCCACTCCTCAGGAGTCTTCGCCATCGCCGTTATTGTCGTCCGCTAGCTTCGCGATTGTCACCTCCATCGTACAATGCGGGTGTGAAAACCGGGCCGGGTACGCAAGCTGTACGATACATCCTTGTCGTCGTCGCCATTGTGATAATCACGGCGATTGACTTCAGGCTGCATCTCAACCACACCGCCGTAGCCATGATGTTCCTGGTGGCCGTATTGCTTGCATCCGCTTACTGGGGTTTGCGCTACGCAGTGCTGATGGCGTTTCTGGCGACCGCGGCTTTCAATTTCTTCTTCCTGCCTCCCATATGGAAACTTACAATTGCCGACCCGCAAAACTGGGTGGCTTTGTTCGCTTTTCTCGTGACCGCATTGGTGGCCAGCAATCTAGGGGAGCGCGCCCGTGATGAGGCAGAGCGGGCCAAACAGCGCCGCCGTGAAGTCGAACGACTGTATGGACTAAGCCAGCGGATATTGAGCCTGGAAAATGTCGCAGAATTGCTCAACGCCCTCCCGCACTACATCCAGGAAACTTTCGCGGTGGGACACGTTGCTGTAACTGCCGCTGATCATCCCACGATTCATCGAACGTCGCTGGATGCCCCGTTTGAAGAAAGCGTGCTGCGTTCCACGCTGTTACGCGGTGAGCCGATCACGCAAGCAGGCGTGTCGTATGTGCCGTTGCGCCTGGGCATGCGAACAGTAGGCGCATTGGCTGTCACGGGAAATGACTTGTCGCGCGAGACTCTCGATGCGATTGGCAGTCTTGCCGGCCTGGCCATTGAGCGGGCGCGCGCGCTGGAAGCCTTGAGCAAGCATCGCGCCGAGCAGGAGCACGAACGGCTGCGTTCGGCATTGCTCGACTCCGTCACACACGAATTCCGCACGCCACTTACTTCGATCAAGGCCAGCGTGACCACGCTCCTTTCCAGCACGAATCTTGACGACCACGGTCGTGGGGAACTGCTCACAGTCATTGATGAAGAGACAGACCGCCTCAATCGATTAGTAGGCGAAGCGGCGGAGATGGCACAACTCGATTCCGGCATGTTCAAGCTCGACTTGCAGCCGCATTCGATCGAAGATGCTCTCGAACCAGCTTTACAGGATGCCAAAACGTCGCTGGATGGGCATCCGGTCGAGGTGAATCTGCCACCCAATCTCCCCAAGACCATAATCGACGTACAAAGGATCCGCGAGGTTCTGATGCACCTGCTCGAGAATGCAGGAAAATATTCCGGGCCGGAAATTCCTATCAAAGTGAGTGGCGAAATAAAGGGCGATCAACTCGTGATCAGTGTAGCCGATCGCGGTCCGGGCATCGATTCCTTCGAGCAAGGTTTGATCTTTGAGAAGTTCTACCGCGGCCGCGATCAGCGGTATAGCGCGCCCGGAACGGGCATGGGCTTGGCGATTGCCAAGGTCATCGTCGAAGCCCACGGCGGGAAGATTGGCGTTGTCAGCCAGTTGGACAATGGCTCTGTTTTCTCTTTTACTTTGCCGACAGAAAAGACTCCTGGAGTGCCGCCCCAGAAACCCTAGGACAAGAACATTGAAATCTAAGCTAGAATCAGAAACTTCGAGCAAGGTGGACGCGACATGAAAAAGCCGGACTGCTTATGAGCGGCAGTTTCCATAACCTTTTATGAGCACTCAAAGCTCTGTTGTTGCAGATCTAGACCGTAAGCGAACCTTTTACAATCGCTTTTTGCTGATCGTGGCCGGTCTTGGCGGCCTGCTCTACGGCGTCGATGTCGGCATCGTCGCCGGCGCATTGCCCTACCTCGAAGCGACGTCCGGCTTCACTGGAGGCCAGCTTTCTACTGTTGTTGCCGCCGTCCTGCTCGGCAGCGTCATCTCCACGCTCTTTGCGGGATTGCTCGCCGACTGGATGGGCCGCCGCACTCTGATGGCCCTGAGCGGCGTGATGTTCGTCATCAGCATCCCCATGATCGCGCTTTCGCACGGTTATGGACCGCTCGTCTTCGGCCGTCTACTGCAAGGCGTAAGCGGCGGGCTGATTGGCGTTGTCGTTCCGCTTTATCTTGCGGAATGCCTCACCGCCTCCGATCGCGGCAAAGGCACGGGAATTTTTCAATGGCTGCTGACGCTGGGACTCGTGGTCGCCGCCGCCCTTGGCCTCTATTTCAGTTTCCGCGTCGATCAAGTCGCCCAACTCGGCGATGCCGCCAAACTCCTCGCCTTCAAAAACACAGCCTGGCGCAGCATTTTCTGGGTTTCGTTACCGCCCGGAATTCTCTTCGTGATCGGCAGCTTCATGGTGGCCGAATCGCCGCGCTGGCTGCTGCGTCGCGGCAAGAAAGAAGCCGCCTCTGATGCACTCCTGCGCTCCCTCACAGCCACTGAGGCTGATGCCGAACTCAACGAAATGGAACAGATTCTTGCCGCTGAGAAAAGCAAAACGGCGGGCAAGGCGTCCGCACGCGAATCTCTGCTTCGCCGGAAGTACGTCATTCCTTTCATTCTCGCCTGCGTCATCTTGGCGTGCAATCAAGCGACTGGCATCAATTCCATCATCGGATACAACGCCAACATCCTTTTGCAGGGCGGTCTTTCCGATTTCGCCGCTCACTGGGCCTATTTCTTCTTTCAACTGATCAACTTCCTCATCACTTACGTTGGAGTTTTGCTCGTTGATCGCAAAGGCCGCAAGTTCCTGCTCTCCTTCGGCACCGCTGGGATTATTCTCTCGCTCATCTGCACTGGCATTCTTTTTCTGGGCAGCGAGAAGCAGCGCGTCGATGCCAAAGCGGCGATCCAGTCTCGCGTCACAGCCAACCAGACGTTTACTCTGAACTACACACCCGAAGTTGCCGACCAACTTCTTCGCGAAGCAGGTCATGCACCCGCCATGCGCGCCACATCGCTCGTCGTCATTTATTCATATGGCGATTTTCACGCGACCAGTCAAGTTGTTCGCTCGAATGATGCCGCAACCAAGCCCATTGATCTCACGCGAGCTGCCTGCATTCCCTCCAATAAGGTGATCGCATTTTTCTCGAATCCATTCGGCAATCTTGACGCCGCCCGTACCGCGCCGCTCAAAATCGAAAACGCGCTTATCAGTCCCGTTCCCAGCGCCAGTAACGGATGGATCGTGGCCATCACGCTTTTCATTTTTATGGCCTTTTATGCCGTCGGGCCGGGCGTCTGTGTCTGGCTCGCACTTTCTGAGCTCATGCCCACGCGCATTCGTTCCAACGGCATGAGCATCGCATTGCTGTTGAACCAGGGGGTTGCCACGACCATCGCCGCCGTTTTCCTTCCTACCGTCGGGAAGTACGGCTATTCGACGATGTTTTTCGGATTCGCCGCCTGCACCGTCATTTACTTCGTGACGGCGACATTCTTCTTGCCGGAAACCAAAGGCAAAACCCTCGAAGAAATCGAAGAGCACTTCGAGGGGAAAACAACATAAAAAGTGCCCGACGTCATCAGGGGCGAAGCGCCGGACTTATTGCCCATTCACCAGCAATGATTTACCCTCAGCCCTGACCATGACTCCGACGAAATCCAAAAAGCCTGCCGGTAATGGCGATCACTCCCATGCCATGCACCGTGAGATTTACGAGCAGCCGGAAGCGATCGCCAAGACCGTCGAGAAGCATCTGAAAAACGACTTGATCTTCCCTGGCGAACTCGATGCGATCGAGAGCGCTTTGCTCACTTTTGAGAAGTTGATCATCGC
The DNA here is from genome assembly GCA_035523795.1 of Verrucomicrobiia bacterium. Taxonomy (GTDB): domain Bacteria; phylum Acidobacteriota; class Terriglobia; order Terriglobales; family Acidobacteriaceae; genus Sulfotelmatobacter. The sequence goes on from DATKQB010000040.1 coordinate 147,426, forward strand.
TGCCAGCGGCTCCAGCCGTCATGCCGGTCTAGCCGGCGAGATCATGATTGAGGATCTGTCGGGCGTGGCCGTCGACGTTGAGTACGCCAGCGAATATTGTTACCGTTCGACGCATGCTGCGGTCGATCCCATCGTCATGCTGATTACGCAGTCTGGCGAAACCGCCGACACAATTGCAGCGCAGCGCGAAGCTCTGACACGGGGTGTGAAAACAATTGCCATTTCGAACGTCTCGCCGGCCACCATTGTGCGCGAAGCCAGCGCAGCGCTCATTACCGGCGCAGGCCCGGAGCTGGCAATTCCAGCAACGAAAAGTTTCACCACGCAGCTTGCCATCGTTTATTTGATGGCCCTTTTTCTGGCGCGCAAGCGCGGACGCATGACTTCGGAAGTCACGCGCTCCTATTTACAGCGTCTGCAGCGCTTGCCTGCGGCCATTGAACGAAATCTTCAAGCGTGGGATGATCTGGCGGCAAAGTTTGGCAAGATGCGCTTCCGGGCAGAAAAATTCCTGTATCTTGGGCGCGGTGTGCATTACGCCATCGCGCGCGAAGGGGCCCTCAAGTTAAAGGAGATTTCTTATGCGCACGCGGAAGGCTATCCAGCGGGCGAGTTGAAGCATGGCCCGAATGCGCTGGTTGACGAGAACCTTCCCGTGGTCGTAATTGCAACCTGTGATCAGAGCGATCCGGACTCGGTCCTGCGATATCGCCGCACGCTCGAAGTGATGAAAGAAGTGAAGTCGCGCCGAGGTCCGTTAGTCACAGTTGCCACCGAAGGCGA
>DATKQB010000041.1:0-28465 GCA_035523795.1 Verrucomicrobiia bacterium
GCACCGAGCCATTTCACTGGAAATCGCGCGGCCAGCGCGTTGGCCAGGCGCTCATCGGCTGTGATGAGTTCGGCCTTGGCTTGCAATGCGAGCGAGACATAGAGGCAATCGTAAATCGAGACACCAAAGTTGAGGGCGATGGGTAGCGCATCCTCCATCAAAAGGAGGGATGGCACGGTGTCGAAGTTGTAGTGAATCAGATCCGCCACACCCTCTTCAGCATCCTCGCGCCTCCATCTGAGCTGGCGGACTCCCTTGCATAAAGCGTTCGCAATCTCCGCCCAGAACACTTCGGGGACGACAAACTCCAGATCGCGGTCAACGTAGCGTCTGAGCAACCCCAAAGCCGTTTCGCTGAGTTGGCTTTGGGCAGCGGGAACCGCCCACAAGATCGCCACGCTGGCGTCGATGACAAGCATACTCAGCGGTCACGCTCCTCTCGAATCATATTTTCCGCTGGCGGAAACGGACTTGGATTGAGTGGGGGCCTTGCGCGTAGTTCGGCTAGCCTGGCATATAGTTCTCGCCGCTTCTTAAGTTCCGCCTCAGTGGGTACGTTCCGCTTCAGCAACGCAATGACCTCGGCTGCGATGGAGGTATTTGCTGCCTTGGCCCGCTTGCGCAATGCCTTGTAGAGATCGTCCGGAACATTCTCGACATAAAGTGTTGCCATAGGGTTTACCTAGGGAAAGTCTAGCATATCCATAGGGAAATTCCATCCTCTCTTCCTTGACACTTCAGCTTGCAGGCTATTATCCTAAGTCTTGCTCCTTGCGGTACTTACGCCTTCTGGCGGGCTTCCGCGAGCGTTGGGGTCGACCGACTGGCGCGGAGGTTTCCCATGTTCCTCGACATCAATGATTTGGAATTGCACCCTCTGGATTTTGAGGAGCAGTTTGAGCCTGGTGCGGTTGATTTTGGGGAAGAAGTTCGGCAGCGCGGCGCCCTGAAAAGCTCAGGACGCGCCGAAGTCGTCGAGGAGCATCACGGTAAACACGAGATCATCAGGGACTTGCGGCTGCGTGGCCGACTGTCCGCCGATTTGGAGTTGCAGTGCGCCCGTTGTCTGGATCCCGTGCCGCAGAAGGTCGATCGGCAGTTCGAATTGCTTTATCGGCCCCTGGGCGTTGACGCAGGACGGGACGAGTTGTCAGTAACCGACGCGGAAGCGGAGATCGGCTATTATCAGGGCGACGGAATTTTGCTTGAAGATGTGCTGCGAGAACAGGTCCTGCTCGCGCTTCCGGTAAAAGTGACCTGCCGCGAGGATTGTAAGGGCCTCTGCCCGCATTGCGGCAAGAACCTGAATCAGGAGCAGTGCTCGTGCTCGGTCCCGGTGGAAGACCCGCGCTGGGCCGCGTTGAAGGAAGTTCGCAGCCGGATGGAACATTAGAACAGCATTCAGCACTTGGCATTCAGCCCCGTCGAATCCGGAGATGAAACCGCTGACGACATTTAAGATCTGATTGCGGAATGCTGACTGCTCAATGCTATTAAAGGAATTTCGACACCATGCCTAATCCGAAACGACGTCATTCGCAGAAACGCACCTCAACCCGGCGCGCCCACGATTCCCTCAAGGGCCACAGCCTTTCCGAGTGCCCCAATTGTCACGAGCGCAAGATGCCGCATCGCGCCTGCCCCAAATGCGGGTACTATAAAGGACGCGAAGTGCTCGACGTTGAGGAAGCCAGCTAGTCTTTAGCCACCATGCCTAGCATCATCGCGCTGGATGCGATGGGTTCGGATCGCGCGCCCAAGCCGGAAATCGAGGGCGCGATTCAGGCGGCGCGCCAGTACGGAGTGCGCGTCTTGCTGGTCGGCCCGCAAGAGATCCTAAGCCGGGAACTCGACCGTCATCATTCCGCCGCGCGGCTGCCCATCGAGATCGTTCACGCCAGCGAATACATCACCATGGAAGATAAGGTTGAGGCGATTCGCGCCAAGCGCGATAACTCGATGCGTGTCGGCTTGCGCCTAGTGCGCGAAGGACGGGCCAACGGTTTTGTGACGGCCGGAAATACCGGCGCAGCCATGGCGACGGCCAAGATCGTGCTCGGTGCCGTCCCGGGAGTCGATCGTCCGGCGTTGGCCGCGGTCTTTCCCACAGCACCTGGAACGGCGGCCATGCTGCTCGATGTCGGCGCCAATGTCGATTGCAAGCCCCAGAATCTCGAACAATTCGCCGTGATGGGCGACGTTTATTTTCGCGCCATGTTCGGGAAGCGCCCCGGAACGTCCGGCCCTCGCGTGGGACTGCTTTCCATCGGTGAAGAAGAAAGTAAAGGGAACGAACTGACCCGCGACGCATTCCAGTTATTGAAACAGTTGCCTCTCAATTTCATTGGCAACGTGGAGGGCCGCGACCTCTATAACGGTGAAGTGGACGTTATTGTGGCGGACGGCTTCGTGGGGAATGTGGCGCTGAAAATCTCAGAGGGCGTGGCCAATCTGGTGCGATCCGCGCTGAAGGAATCGTTGAAGGCCACGATTACGCGGCAAGTCGGGGCCTTGCTCTCGCGCAGCGCATTCACCGATTTCAAGAAACGTCTCGACCACACCGAATACGGAGGCGCACCGCTGCTCGGCGTGAAAGGAATCTGTATCATTACCCACGGCTCGTCGAACGCGAACGCGATGAAGAATGCGATTCGCGTCGCGTCTGAGTTTTCGCGGCATGGAATCATCGACTCGATCGAACGTGGATTAGCTGCACTCCGGCCCGCGATCGAAGCTGCGGCGACACAGTCATAAGTTATGCCGAATTTTGGCAGTTCGTCGCGCGAGCATCTCTCGCAGTTGCGTTCGTTAAACTCGAATCATATTCATGACAGACTCAAATAACTGCATCGCTCTCTTATTCCCCGGCCAAGGATCACAAGCGGTTGGCATGGGCAAGGATTTGGCTGAGAAATATCCCATTGCCCGCCAAACTTTCGAAGAAGCTGACGAGGCTCTTGGCTACAAACTTTCGCAACTGTGCTTCGAAGGCCCAGAGGATCAACTCCGCCTGACCGAAATCACGCAGCCGGCCATTCTCACCACATCGATCGCCGCCCTGCGCGTTTTGCAGTCGCAGATGCCCAGACCCGCCTTCGTTGCCGGACATAGTCTTGGCGAATACTCCTCACATGTGGCAGCGGGAACGATTGCCTTCGCCGATGCGGTGCGCACTGTGCGCAATCGCGGCAAGTATATGCAGGAAGCGGTTCCTGTCGGAGTGGGAGCGATGGCCGCGATACTCGGCATGGAATCTGCGAACGTCACTGCCGTGTGCAACGATGCGGCACAAGGAGAAGTTTGCCAGCCCGCCAACATTAACTCACCCGAACAGATTGTGGTCTCGGGAAATACGGGCGCGGTCGAACGCGCAGTAAAGCTGGCCGAAGAACGCGGCGCGAAAAAAGCGAAGCTGCTGCCGGTGAGCGCACCCTTCCACTGTTCCCTGATGAAGCCCGCACAAGATCGTCTGGAAAGCGACCTCAAGAAACTGAAGATGCAAAAGCCGGTCTATCCCGTCGCCTGCAATGTCGACGCGAACCTGGTTACCGACGATCTCCGCGCGCTGGATACGCTGGTCCGGCAGGTTACCGGCTCGGTGCAGTGGGAGCAGTGCGTGTGCCTGCTGATCGCGGAAGGCGTGACGACCTTCATCGAGGTCGGTCCCGGGAAAGTTCTGTGGGGATTAATGCGGCAAATCGACCGCTCGAAAACATCGCTGAACGTGAGTGATGTGGACTCACTCGCAAAGACTCTCGAGCGGCTCGCACAAGTCGTATAAGAATGCCTTAATACGCGCGTAATCAATTTCAACCGTCGCGCGTGATCTTGTTAGTTCTCAACATCACCTTCAAACTGTGCCCGTGGCTCAGCGTACCGCGCAGGTTCAAGGCTTCTGCTCCCAAGTCGAGTTAGTCAGCCCCAGGCTCCTCCGACTCGAGGAGTTCGCGCAGTTCACCCACCCGCAATCTATCTCCGACCGGCAAAAACGAAATACCAATGAGGACGACATGCGAATGAAATTGTTCTTGGTTGCTGTTGCTGTGATGTTTTGTTGGGCAAGCATTGCTGCCGCACAGGTCAGCCCACGTGGCGGCAAGATATTCGTTCCGAACTCAAGCATCGAAAAACCCACCGACGTGGGACGATTTGCGCACACGAACATTCAGGTTTTTCTGCCGGCTGATGCGCCGCGAAGGGCGCAGATCGCGGGTCCTCCATATCCTGGATACGCTTACGAAACGCCCGCGTCGCTTGCATGTGTTTATGGATTGGTAAAGGCAGTCACGGGCTGCAATCCGAATACGGTGACGGCTCTGCCGAATGGCGGCGGAAGAATGATCGCCATTGTGGACGCGTACGACGCGCCCAATGCGGCCAGCGATCTAGCAACTTTCTCGGCGCAATTCGGCTTACCGCATGCCAGTTTTCAGGTTGTTTATGCGGGTGGAACGCGACCGGCTTACGATATCGGTTGGGAATTCGAGGAGTCGCTTGACGTGCAGTGGGCGCACGCTATGGCTCCAAATGCACAGATCGTTCTTGTCGAAGCGGCGTCGAACAGTTTCGCGGATCTGATGACTGCGGAAGACGTGGCCAGCAAAATGGTCAATGCGGCGGGAGGAGGAGAAGTCTCGAATAGCTGGGGCGGAGGTGAATTCTCCGGCGAGACCGCGTACGATTCTCATTTCGTGAAGGCTGGCGTGGTTTTCATCGCTTCCGCCGGCGATTATCCCGGAACCAGCTGGCCAGGCACTTCTCCTAACGTGCTCTCAGCGGGCGGGACGACCGTTCGGCGCAATCCATCGACCGCGAACTTCGAATCCGAAGTGCCGTGGGACTCAGCGGGCGGTGGCACCAGCTCAATCGAGCTGCGGCCGAGTTTTCAGAGTGTGATCTCGACGACTGTCGGCATGTATCGCGGCGTCCCCGATCTGTCGTTTGACTCCAATCCAAGCACCGGCGTCTGGATCTATGACACCAATGTCGGCGGATGGAATATTGTCGGCGGAACCAGCGTTTCCTCGCCCGCCTTGGCCGGAATCCTGAACCTGGCCGACCATTTCTACACGTCAAGCAATGCGGAATTGACGGCGATCTACAACGCGCGTGGCGTGACTAGCGATTTCACTGATATCACGACCGGCTTCTGCGGTCCCTATGAAGGCTACGTTGCTGGCACGGGCTGGGACGTTTGTACGGGTGTTGGCAGCAGCAAAGGCTTGAGCGGGAAATAGACTTTCGCGTCAGCAGCAACTTGATCAACTGGCCGTTGCTTCATGCGCGAGCAACGGCCGTTTTTTTAGCGGAAGATCAGTTCACACGGCGGGAAGCTGAGAGTGTTGTTCGATTTTTCCACCCAGACCTGGGCGTGCTCAGCGCGGCCATTGACGATCACATCGACTACGATGCCGCTGCCCCCACCCGGGCAAGTACTGGCGCCGTAAACATCGGCTGTCTTAATTAGGCCCCACTCGCCACCGGGTCCCCAATCGCGATAGAAATCGTTGAAGGGATACTGGGAATGGTCCTGCGGATGCTGCTGCCAGCTGGGATCGTGCATCCAGATTCCGTAGGCTGCCTTATAGTCCTGCTTCTGCAGATCGGCAAAGAACTTGCCGACAATGTGCTCTTGCGGCCAATAACGAAACCACCAAGCCAGGAAAGCCAGAACAATAATGACGCAGACAAATGTGATGATTCTGAAGTTCCGCTTTCGCGACTTTTCCGGATCGTAGGCTTTCGCATCGAGCAGGGTCATACGCTACCTAGAATACCGGACAACGGCGATACAGGAAAAGTTCCCCGACGGTTACGCTCGCAATTCCACGGCACTGGCAGCATTTCTGCTCAGAAGGACTCGCGAGCTTTACAGCGTCCTCTTGAACAGCGGGATGGCAGTCCCAAGTGTGATAGTCGCGAAGATCGCGAGAAAGAGTATGTCGCCCCACACGGCGGATAAAGGCGTCTCCTTGAGCAGCAGGCATTTGAAGCCGTCGACGGCATAAGTGAAAGGATCACACCTGGCGATGGCACGCAGCCATGGTGGAAAGGCCTGAATCGGATAGACCGACCCGCTCGGGAAGAACAGCAGCGTGTTGAGGATGCCGAACATGGCGCGGGGAACGAGCGGATCTTCAATGCGCACCATCAGCAGGAACATCATGGTATTGAGAGCAAGCGATGTCAGCACAATCATGATGAGCAGGCCGAGAACAGTCGCCGGATGAAAGATGGTTCCAACTCCTGCCATCATCGAACCGATTCCTACGATGATGATGCCGGTCATGAATGCTTTGATCGCGCCTGCCAGGTTAAGCCCCAGCACGAGTTCCAGCTTGGTGATCGGTGTTACGAGATAACCCTCATGCACGCCGCGTGCTTTGTCATCAATGTAAAGCATGCCGCCGCCAATCATCACGGAAACGAACATTGCCAGCACGAGCGAGCCAGGCAGCAGATATTTCATGTACTCGATGTAGGGATACAACTCCACAACGTCGAGAGCGGTTTGCTGCAGAATTCGCGGCGAGACGGTGGGCTGATTTAGCGCGTTGGTCAGATCGGTGAGTTCCGACTCCACGGCGGAACTCATGAAGTTGTCGCTGTTGTCCACGACCAGCGCGATGCGCGGATGATTCTCTTCGTAAACCCGCCGCGAAAACTGCGGGGGAATGATCACCGCACCTTGCAGCTTGCCGTCGCGCACGTCGCGGACCGCGGTCTTTTCATCGTCGTAAGGGATCGGCTCGAACGTGCGGATATTGGCTCGAACCGCATCAAAGGCCTCACGGATGCGCAAAGCCTGCGGCCCACCGTCTTCGTCGACAAGTGCGATTTTGGCGTCGTGAATCTTGCCGCCAAAGGCGTTGCCCAGAATGATCAACTGCACGAGTGGAAAAATCATCGAGGCCAGCATCAGCGCCGGCGAGCGGAAGAATTTCCGCATTTCGCGCTCGACGATAGCCATCATGCGATTCATAGTTAGTCCTGAGTCGTTAGTCCTGAGCCTACGGCTGTAATCCCGGCCGCTGCGGCATCGTGTAGCCGAATGCCTTTTGCAGTTCATCCCGCAGCTGCCGCCCGGTATAGTGCACGAACACGTCATCCAATGTCGTGTTCTGTACCGACAGCGATTTCACCTGGACACCTGCCGTTACCGCCATTTCAACCAGCTGCGTCGTGGTTTGGGAGCCATTGCCGGTGAGCACGCGGTACATGTCTGCGCCTTCAGATTGGACAGAAGTTACACCTTCCAGGGTATGCAGCCGCTGCTCCCAATCCTCTGGCGGATTCATGAACTGCGCTTCGATCACGTTCGATCCCGGAACGCTGGCTTTCAAAGCTGCAGGCGCATCCAAAGCCACCAGCTTTCCGTGATCCACAATCGCGATGCGATCACAGAGCCGGTCAGCCTCATCCATGTAGTGCGTCGTGATCAGAATCGTCAATTGCCGATGCTCTTTGATGTTGCCGAGCATCTCCCAGACCGCAACGCGTGAAACTGGGTCCAATCCAGTTGTTGGCTCGTCCAAAAAGAAAATTCGCGGATGATGCACCAGTCCACGCGCAATTTCCAGCCTTCTGCGCATACCGCCGGACAAGGTTTTCGTCTGCGCATCCTTCCACTTCGTCAAATCAACTAACTGCAACAGTTCGTCAATGGAAGCTTGCCGCTTCTTTGCCGGAACGTCGTAAAGTTTGGCGTAGATATTCAGATTCTCTTCCACCGTCAGGTCCAGATCGCTGGTCAGAGCTTGTGGAATCACGCCAATCATCCTGCGCGCCGCGTTCGGTTCTTTAGCCACGTCATGACCGGCAATCCTCGCTTTGCCCGAGGTGATCGGGATCAGCGTCGTCATCATGCGGATCAAGGTCGACTTCCCTGCCCCGTTGGGGCCGAGCAAGCCGAAGATTTCTCCTTCGTTCACGCTGAAGGAAACGTCATCCACGGCAGTGAAATCGCCGTATTTCTTGACGATGTGATCGACTTCTATGGCAGCTGGCGCATGTGGGTCGTACGCCGGCTTCTCAAAAGCAGGCGCCTCCGCCGAACCCGCATTGCCAGTCGTCTTTTTTGCTTCCGCCGTCATGGTTGGTCAGCCGCCTTGGCGCTCTGCGTCGCGTCGCCTTTCATTTGCTGTGGCGAAACCAATACTTCCGCGGTCATGCCAGGAACGTAAGCGCCCTTGGGATTGTCGAGCCGGACTTTCAGAACAATGGTCTTGATGTCCCGCTTGCGCCGGCTTACATCGCGCTGCGTAGCGTAATCGGCTTCGACCCCTTTGAAGAAGACTTTTCCTTTCGTGATCGTGCCGCCGGGCAACTCCACCCGCATCGTGTCGCCATAACCAATGTGATCGGCATAGGTTTCCGGAATCTCCGCCCGCACCCAGGTGTCGCTTAGATCAACAATGGTTACGATGGGCGCGCCAATGTTCACCACTTCGCCTTGCCGCGCTGCCCGCACGGACACGGTACCGGTGACCGGCGCATAAATCTTCGTGTAGCCCAGCCGGACCTCCGCCTCATTCTTTTGCTCAACTGCATTTTTCAAATCAGCTTCAGTCGCGGCAACGGTGCTCTTTGCGGCATTCGCCTGATAGGTGCGGGCTTGGGCTGCAGTCAGATCGGCTTGCGCCGCAGTAACGAGATCTTTTTGCGCCTGGACCGTCGCCTGGGCGGCGGCCAGGTTCGTCTCCGCCTGCACGCGTTCCTGATCGGAAGCCACTCCGGCCTTCGCCAGTTCAACGGTGCGGCGACTGTCGCTTTCCGTACGTTCCAGCGTGGCTTGTGCCTGCAGCAGTTGCGCCTTGGCGGACGCCAGCTTCGCCTCTGCGTTGGCCACATCGCTCGAAGTGGAGCCGCTTGTCGACCTCTCGGTATGTTGCATCTCGGCGACCTTGTGTTCCAGGCTGCCAATGTTCGCGGCGGCGGCGGCCTCCTGCGCCTGCAATTCAGAAGGATCAAGCACCGCGATCAGGTCTCCCGCTTTTACTGGCGTGCCTTCGTCCACCAGCAACTTCTGGATGCGGCCTTCCACTTGGGCGCTGACGATCACCTGATTCGCGTCTACCGTGCCGATCAGCACCAGGTCGCTGGAATGGTTCGTTGAGAAGTAGTAGTAGGTCGCCGCGATGGCGAAGATGATTCCCAGCAGAATAAAAAAACGGTTGCGCGCACTCATGGGCGTGCTCCTTGTACTGCATGGCGTCGAGGTACAAACAAAGCCGCGGAGACGAAATCCAGCACCGCGGCCCTTCGCTCCGCGATCCGCTCCGGAGCAAGAGGATTGAAGCCAACAATCTTCTGCATCGTCGGCGCGCTGCTGAAGTAGAAGACGATCATGGCAATCATCGAGGGAACGAAATGGGCCGGATCCACGGCGCGAAATTCTCCCTCGGCAATTCCTCTCTGCAAGACTTCGCTGACGCGCACAAAGATCGGCCGGATGTAATTGGCGATAATCTTTTCGATATGCTGCGATTGCCCTTCTCGGGCGCGCATCATCTCGCGCTGCATCAGTCGCGGATATAGGTGATTGGTCGCGATGAAATCGAAATAGGCGCCCACGTAGGCCAGTATTTTCTCCCGCGAAGGCAAATTGCTCTCGAGTGCCGCGAACACCGTATTCTTCAAGCCGGAAAACGCCTCGTCGAGCACAGCGCCATAAAGGGTTTCCTTATCCTTGAAGTAGTAATAGAGGAGCGCTTTATTGACCTTTGCTTCGCGGGCAATCGCATCCGTCCGGGCACCTGCAATGCCGTATTCGGCAAACTCTCGCGCCGCCGCCTGGAGGATCGCTGCACGGCTCTCCTCCGGCTGGCCTCGAGACCCCATGCGACGAAACTCGTGCCGTTGCTGTCGCAGCTGCTGGCGCTGCTCACGGAGTTTCTGGCGGCGTCGTTGGAACTCCTCGCGGTTGCTGTGTCGTGCCATATGCCTTAATTAACCAGTTAGTTAGATTATACAAAAACAGATCAAGCGGCAGCAAGCCTCCCCACCGCAGATGACGGACAGCACACGGACGTTGTAAGGGACGGGACTGCGCCTCTGCACACGCTCGCGAGTGCGCCCAATTCAAGGGTCTAGCCCGACAGTCCTATTGGAATTTGCGGACAAACGCTCTATTCTCCCTAATCGAATGTTGATTCACTCCCCTTGCAACTGAAGTCAAATGCCAAAGGGAAAGAAATCTAAGACCGACCAGCAAGCTGCTGCACGTCAAACTCCGCTCCAGTGGCTGCGTGCGGAGCGGCTGCCTCTGGCCGTTTGCGGCGTGGCCTTTCTCATTTATTCACGTTCGCTGTTTTGCGGGTTTGAAGGTGATGATTTTCCGCAAATTGTGAACAATCCGCAGGTGCAGTCGTGGGCGTACTTGCCGAAACTTCTCGGCTCCAATCTTTGGAGTCAATTGAGCGACCGGCCCGGTCAGTTTTATCGTCCAATATTTTCCGTGTGGATGTTGTTGCTGCACACCTGCGGCGGACTTGCTCCCTGGTTTTGGCATCTTTCGAGCATCCTGCTGCATGTTGCGGCGACCTGGCTGGTATTCCGGATTTGCCAGCGGCTGACCGGGAACGATGCTGCTGCGGCTGCGGCAGCCGCGATTTTTGCCGTCCACCCGATTCACGTCGACGCCGTCAGCTGGGTCTCTGCAAGTTGCGAGCTTCTCTTTGCGATCTCCGCGCTGGCCGCTATGCTGACATTGCTCGACCCGCCATTGCTGGAGACAGATAAAGACAAGAAAAACGGCCGCGCAGAAGAAGGTCACAACAGTCTCCCCTACTCCCCGGTGTGGCTCAGCGCGGTGTGGTTCGGCGCCGGTCTCTTGGCTAAGGAAACGGGAATCGCAATGCTGGCGATTCTGCCGGTGATTGCCTGGATGCAACTGAAAGGCCGTGTCGCCGGGAGTCAGAGACTGTGGAGAGCTGTCTTCCCTTATGCCGTGGTAGCCACCGGCTATTTGGCGGTGAGGTGGGCCGTTATGCGCCACGTGCGAAGCGCAACAGCGGAGCATAGCTGGGCGACTGTCGTCTTCAGTGCTCCCTCGATCCTACTTTTTTATCTCAAGAAATTATTCTTTCCGTGGAACCTGGCTGGCACCTACGTCAACCCGTTAACAGCATCGCCCACTACACTTTTCTGGCTGCAGCTGTTTGCGGTCGTAGTTGGTGCTGCCGTTGTCGCGTGGCTTGCCATTCGTTACCGGTCGCTTTTCGGCCTTGCCGCCGCTCTAATCGTGATCCCTGTGCTGCCGGCGCTAGCCGTGATCCGGATCTACCAGCAGGGCTCCATGACGAATGACCGCTATTTGTACCTGCCGTCGGCGGGGGCTGCGCTGTTGGTTGCACTGATTATCCAGAAAGTGTGGTCTCTCGCAAGGCCTGCCAGAGCGATGGCGATCGTTGTTGTGAGTCTCGTCTTTGTGACGTTTTCGGTCATAACGATTTCCCAGCAGAAGTATTACCAGGACGACATCGCCTTCAACTCCCGCGTGATTGAAGTCAGCCCGTCAGACGCGTTTGCGATCGGCCTGCTCGGCAACGCCTACCTGGATCAAGGGCGCCAGGACCTTGCCCTCGAACAATTCCAGAGAGCCAGCCAGATTGCTCCGGACGACCAGAAAGTTAAGTCCTCTCTCGCCCGTGGACTATTTGCGGCAGGAAAATATAGCGAAGCCGAAACCGTGCTGAAGGGTCTGTTAGAGTCTCCGCAACTGACCTCGGCCTGGCGAGAGTCGATGCTGCTATGGTTGGCCAATGTCGAGATGAGCTTGGGAAACCTGACCGAGGCGCAACAAGTCCTGGAACAGGCCGAACACAGCGATGACCGCTTTCCCCAACTCCATTCGATGTGGGGAATGCTCTACCAACGACAAGGCCTGCTTCCGCAGGCACTGACAGAATTCGAAAAAGAATTCGAAATCACGGGGGACGAGGATGCTCGGCGGCGAGCCGCGTCGGTGCAGAGGCTGATTCAATCCAGTTCCGCGGGCCGATCTGATCATTGACAAATCTGACAAAGGAACCGTCGACAGGAATCAGCCGCTAAGCATCGTAGCGACATTGAACAGTCCCTGATAAGGAAGAAACTGCTTCCCGCGTCGTCTACAACGACATCAAAGACCGCGTGTATGCCGGGTCGCCAAAGAAACCGGCGGTCGCCCCAGGACAGAAGTAAATAAAAAAATAAAAATGCCCTTCGCTCATCTGCGAAGGGCAACTGATTACGCACTTAGCAACCTAATCTGCTGCGGCGACGGCGCTAGTCTGTTCCGCTGCCGCGAATAGCGGAAGAACTTCGCCGGACGCGAGTGTCTGCTGCAGATAAAATTCAAACTCCGTCAGCTTGGGTGCGATCGGCTGTTCCGTCCTATAAACGCCGGTGAGAGCGTCGGTGGTCTTGAGGCCGTTGCCGGTAACGCAGAGCACGGTCGTTTCCTCCGGGAGAATGCGATCCTGCCGATAGAGCTTGGCCGCGGTTCCTACGGTCACGCCCCCTGCGGTTTCAGTGAAAACGCCCTCGGTTTCGGCCAGCAAGCGAATGGAATCGACCACTTCAGGATCGCTGACGTCCTCGCTCCATCCGCCACTATTCTTGATCACCTTGATAGCGTAGTGGCCATCGGCAGGATTGCCAATGGCGAGCGAACGCGCGATCGTGTTGGGCTTCTGCGGTTCGATCTCCGAGCTTCCGGTTTTGATAGCCGTTGAAATCGGCGAGCACCCGGTCGCTTGGGCACCGAAGAACTTCACTTCCTTGGGCTCGACCAGACCCAGCTTCACGAGTTCGTCGAAGGCTTTCTTGATCTTGATGATCAAGGAACCACCGGCCATCGGGCAGACTACGTTATCGGGCAAGCGCCAGCCGAGCTGTTCGGCGATTTCAAGGCCGAAGGTTTTCGACCCCTCCGAATAATAGGGGCGCAGGTTTACGTTCACGAACCCCCAGCGATGCTCGTCAGCAATCTGCGAGCAAAGGCGATTCACCTGATCGTAATTGCCATTCACGCGCACGACTTTCGCGCCGAACACATTGGTCCCGAGAATCTTCGCCGGCTCAAGATCGGCCGGGATAAAGATCCAGGCTTTCAGTCCCAGGCGCGCCGCTTGCGCCGCCACGGCATTCGCCAGATTCCCAGTCGACGAACACGACACCGTGTCAAAGCCGAATTCACGGGCATTGGCCAGAGCGACGGCGACCACGCGGTCTTTGAAGCTCAGGGTCGGCAGGCAGACCGCATCGTTCTTGAGATAGAGGTTCTGCGCAAGTGCCCCGAGGCGATCGGCCAAATGTGGAGCGTGAAGCAGAGGCGTGAAGCCGACGGGAAGCCGGGGCTCGAAAGAAGCCGGCAGAGGCAGGAGTTCCGAGTAGCGCCACATGTTCGGGGGACGAGAGGAAATTTGCTCGCGGCTGATATGCGGCTTCAGCGCGTCGTAGTCGTAGAAAATTTCCAGGGGAGAGAAACAATCGTCGCAGATATTGCGAGGCTGATTTCCCCAGTTTCGTCCGCATTCGCGGCACCGCAGTTCGTAGTAAGACATGTCGCTACTCGCTTTCGCGAATAGCTGAAGACGAGCCGGAAAAAGCGGCCATAAAAAGCAATGGCCTCTTTTTCCAGGAAAAGGAAAAGAGGCTATCGGATGGAGCAGTAGCTCGCAGCCGAATCTCATGTTCCCTGTTTCCAGGAGAGAGTTGGCACCTGCCAACCGCGATATATGATCGCGGCGCGGTTGCCGTGGCGTCTCAGGGCTCGTCCCTCAGCCACTCTGCATGAAATTCAGGTCCGCTTCACACCGTAGTGGAAGCGAACTTGTCCTCTGGATGTTACGAAAATCATCTGCCCTACGTCAAGCGGAAATTGGAACCACTCCAGGGAGGATCCCCGCGCGATGTACAATGCGCTTTCATCGCAGTGAAAACCGGATTTGCGTGACAACTCGCTCAGAAAAGAAAAGCATGCACAAAACTCTCGCCGCTACGTTCGCGCTCATGGCCCTCGCCACTTCCCTTTGCTTTACTTCCCTTGCTCAGCAAGCGAACGAGCCAGCCAAGCCTTCGAGCGCAAAGAAACCGACAGCGAATCAGCCTCCAGAAAAAGCAGCAGAACCATCCGCCAAGCCAGAAGTTGCTCCGGAAGAAAAGCCCGCTTCGCGCGAAGCCGGCGGCGATAAGGACAAAGACAAAGAAGAGCACTTCGACATGACCGAGCAGGCTCCGGTGGTTACGCATCACCAGATCACCGTGGACGGCAAGCTGTTGAAGTACACGGCCACGGCAGGACGGCTCCCGATCAAGCGCGGCGACGGGAAAATCGAAGCAGAAATGTTTTATGTGGCCTATACACTCGACGGGCAGGAAACGGCCAAACGCCCGCTGACCTTCGCCTTCAACGGCGGCCCGGGATCGGCTTCCCTCTGGCTGCATATGGGCGCGCTCGGACCGCGGCGCGTTGTGCTTCAACCCGATGGATTCATGCCGCCCGCACCATATCACCTGGAAGACAACCCCTACACCTTGCTCGACAAAAGCGATCTTGTACTGATTGATGCCATCGGCACCGGTTTCAGCCGTGCGGCCGATAACGAGATGTTCAAGAAATTCTTCGGGGTCAAGGGAGACATTGAATCTTTCGGGGAGTTCATACGGCTCTACATCAGCCGGAACGAGCGCTGGGGTTCGCCGCTCTTCATTCTGGGAGAAAGTTACGGCACGACGCGCGCCGCTGGCATCGCAGGATATCTCGCCGACCGCGGCATTTCCTTCAACGGCATCACGTTGCTTTCGACGGTGCTGAACTTTGAAACGCTGGACGAAAATTTCACCAACGACCAGCCGTACATTTTTCTGATTCCATCGTTCACCATGATTGCGGGTTACCATCACAAACTGGCGCCGGATCTGGCGCAGGACATGAATCGTGCGCGGCAGGAATCGGAGAAGTGGGCTTCCACCGAATACGAGCAGGCGCTCGATAAGGGGGATTCGCTCTCGCCAGAGGATCGGCAGAAGGTTATCGACCAGATGTCGCGATTCACCGGTATCAGCAAGGAAGTGATTGACGAGGCAGATCTGCGTATCAACGTGAGTAAGTTTACGCACTACTTATTGATCGATCAGAAGGTGCGGGTGGGAAGGCTCGATGCTCGTTTCACCGGCCCTGACCCGAATGGGCTGCTGAATACGCCGTTCTACGATCCCACTGGATCGGAAACCATGCCGCCGTTTACGTCAACTTTCAACAACTATCTGCGCACCGAACTCGGGTACAAGGTCGACACCCCGTACAATGTTCGCGCCCCGCGCATGGATGGAGTTACTTGGGATTGGGGAACGAAAGGTGAGGAAGGATTTCCGGACACTGCTTCGGCGCTGCGCCAGGCGATTGTGAAGAATCCGTATCTCAAGATTCTGGTGATGGAGGGTTATTACGATCTGGCGACGCCGTATTATGCAGCGAACTATACCGTCAATCATCTGAATCTTCCGCCCAAGTATCGGGAAAATATTTCCTATGCGACTTACGATGCTGGGCACATGGTCTACCTGCCGATGGATGGGCTCAAGAAGATGAAGGCAGACCAGGCAGCTTTCATGGAGAAAGCGGCTGCAGGGAAGTAACGAGCCTTGCACTCAAATTAGCGGGATCGGCGGAGGCTATTTCGCTGGCCAAAGCGCGGGACGTATCGCGCAGGCGGCGCGCCAGAACCACAGCCAGCGAGAGGTAGAAGCGGTAAGCCAGTCGAGGGAAGGCTTCAAAAATTCCGCGCAGATCGGCGGACTGAATCTCGTCTACTTCGACTTCCACATCTTTGGCAACCACCGCGGCTGTGGTCCTGCCTTTTTCGAGAAAAGCCATGTCGCCGCAGATATCTTCCACACCAAGTGTCGCCAGGATTGTCCGGGTGCTGGTGACCGCGAGTTCCACGCAGGCTTCGCCTTTACGAATGATGTAAATTCTGTCGCCCAGGCTTCCTTGCCGGATGATCTCCTGGCCGAGCTTAAAGTGGCGCCGATGCGCCTTGGCGTTAATCAAAGCCCAATCGTTGGCAGTCAGGTAACGCAAGCCGTTGGAGGCCACGTTGGTTCTATCGGCAAACGAGGGTATCGACTTGAGTGGCGAGTTTTTCCGAGCTTAGACAGAAGAACTTCTCAGGAATATCAATCTAATCGATTTCGCTTTTTGGCCGCGATCTCTTGCGCCAAGGCGCGGGAAGTATCTCGGAGACGGCGGGCGAGAACGATGGCGAGCGATTGATAGAAACGCGAGGCCAGCCGGGGAAAAGCCTCGAACAGCTCGCGTAAGTCTTCCCCTTTGATTTCGTCTGCCTCGACTTTATCGCTATTGGCGACGACCGCTGCCGTAGTCTGACTTTTTTCCAGAAATGCCATATCGCCGCAGATATCTTCTGGGCCGAGTGTCGCCAGAACTGCGCGCGAGGTGGTCCCTGCCAGTTCCACGGCAGCTTCTCCTCGGCGAATGATGTAGAGCTTGTCCCCAAGGCTGCCTTGGCGGATGATGACCTCGCCCATGTTGAAAATTTGCCGCTGAGCCTTGGAGCTGATCAGGGCCCAGTCGTTTGAAGTCAGATGAAGCAGCCGATTCGTCACGCTTGTCTGATTTGTAGCCACATCAAGATTTTCTGCGGCATTGCCATCTCAACCTATCTGCTGTACTGATTCTTCTTCTTATCTTCGTGCCGTTCGATGCCGAGTTGGATCAAGCGCTCAATCAGGTCCGGATAATCCAAACCGGACGCGGCCCACAGCTTTGGATACATACTGATGGAAGTAAATCCTGGCATGGTATTGATCTCGTTCAGGTAGATCTTGCGGGTTTTCCCATCCATCAGGAAATCGACGCGGGCCAGACCGGAACAGTCCACCGCTTTGAAGGCCTTGACCGCGAGTTCCTGAACCTTCTTCGTCTCGGCTTTCGTCAGCTTCGCGGGGATGATCAATTCCGATCCTTCATCTAAGTATTTTGCCGCGTAATCGTAAAACTCCTTGATCGGGACGATCTCGCCCGGGACCGAAGCTAGCGGATCATCGTTGCCCAGCACCGAGCATTCGATTTCACGCGCCTTTTCATTTTTTCCGCCGACTCCTTGCTCAATGACGATCTTGCGGTCGAACTTCGCCGCTTCCTCGATTGCAGGCCCGAGTTCCTGCCGATTGTGTGCCTTGGTGATTCCCACCGAAGAGCCGAGGTTGGCTGGCTTCACGAAGACCGGATACTTTAGCCTGCTCTGAACCAGTTTCTGAATCTTCTTCGGATCTTTTTCCCAATCGCTGCGCAGGACGGTCACGTGCCTCACGATGGGCAATTCTGCGGCGATGAACAGCGACTTCATGATGTCTTTGTCCATGCCGGCTGCCGAGCCCAGCACGCCGGAGCCAACATATGGGAGGTCCGCCAGCTCCAGCAGTCCTTGAATCGTGCCATCCTCGCCGAATGTTCCATGCAGCACAGGGAAAATAATGTCGACGTTGATAGCGCGGTCGCTCGCGCGGCGCAACATTGAAGTCTCCGTTTGAAAAGGCGTCAATCCAGCTTCACGATGCACCGGCTCGGGAGGAACCACGACCGCTTCGCCACGAGTCAGCACGGCCGCCGCTGGAGTAGTCTCGGGATCTCCGGCACGCAAGTGACGCGGCTCGATGACCAGCTTGCCGTTCAGCAGGTTTTCCGCGTGCTCCGCGGTGAGCCAGTGGCCCTCTTTTGTGATTCCGATGGGAACGACTTCATATTTTTCGCGATCAATCGCATTGAGAACCGATGCCGCCGAGAGCAGTGAAACTTCGTGCTCTCCACTGCGGCCGCCAAACAGAATTCCCACCCGAAGCTTTGCCATGACTCCCCTTTTGCTGTGACTTACCAGTGTGGACGGGGCGGAAGGGATGCGTCAATCGGCAGGCATGGTTCGCGGTGCTAAGTGATTCGCTACGATTCAACGGACTGAAGAAAGACCTTTATCAGTGTTGATCCGTGTTCCTCCGTGGCGACAAGTTACAGGATTTTCTTCCCGAATGCCGATAGCGCCAACTCGACCGCCAGATCCGCGGTCCGGTTGTGCTCATCGATGACCGGATTCACTTCGACGATCTCCATACTTAACATGCGCCCGTGATCGGCGATGATCTCCATGGCAAGATGTGCCTCACGGTAAGTCGCGCCCCCGCGCACCGGCGTTCCGACCCCCGGAGCGTCTTCCGGATCGACCCAATCCATATCGAGCGAGATGTGATAGCCCGCCGTGCCGCGTCCGGCCATGCGTAGCGCTTCTTCCATCACCGTCCGCATTCCGCGCTCGTCGATGTCTCTCATCGTGAAGACGCCAATTCCCGCCCGCCGCACGTTTTCTTTCTCAACCCCATCGATGTCGCGCACTCCCACCAGCACGCAATTTTCCGGCTGCACCTTAGGAGAGAAGTCATAGATATTTGCCAGTTCTCCCGGCCACAATCCCATCAGCGCAGCGAGCGGCATGCCATGCACATTGCCGCTGGGAGAAGAATCCGGCGTGTTGATGTCGGTGTGAGCATCGATCCAGATCAGCCCAATGCGCTGATTCTGCCGGCGATAATATTCAGCCACGCCAGAGACCGTGCCGGCGGCCATCGAATGGTCTCCGCCCAGAGCGAGCGGCACTTTTCCGGCCTCCAGCGTCTTCAGCACAAGTTCAGCGTGCTTGGTGCAGGTCGCCGTGATCTCTTTCAGGTACTTTGCATTCGCGGCGCCCTCTTTTTTCTGCTCGGGAATTGCGACCGCAACGTTGCCACCGTCCTCGACTTGATGCCCCAACGCCTCCAGACGCGCTTCGAGTCCAGCCACCCGCACGGCCGACGGCCCCATATCGACGCCTCGGCGCGATTGCCCGAGATCAAGTGGAACGCCGATCACGCGAATCTTTCTAGCAGTAATGTTGGTGGACAAAGTCGTCATAGGGCTGAGTCGTTGAGCGATTGAGTCATTGAGTGACTTGAATTGAAATCGCGCAATCACTCAATTGTTTTACGGGTACAGCCGGTACAGCATTCTGGGAAACGGAATCGTTTCGCGCACGTGTTCCAAGCCACAAATCCAGGCCACGGCGCGCTCGATCCCCATCCCGAATCCGCCATGCGGCACGCTGCCGAATTTGCGCAGGTCAAGATACCATTTGAAGGCTTCCTCCGGCAGTCCGTGTTCGTGAATCCGCTGCAGCAGCAGATCGTGCGATGCCATACGCTGCGATCCGCCGATGATTTCCCCGTATCCTTCCGGCGCGAGCACATCCACGCAGAGCGCGAGCTCTGGACGCTGCGGATCAGGCTCCATGTAGAACGCCTTCACTTTTGCGGGATAACGATGCACCATCACCGGCTTATCGAATTGCGAGGAAAGATACGTTTCGTCAGGAGATCCCAGATCGCCGCCCCATTCGAATTTCGATTCCAGCGCCCCCTTCGAAAATCCTTCCTGCAGATTTTTCACCGCGTCGTCGTAACTGATGCGGGGAAATGGCGGCTCAATTTTCTCCAGCTTGGAAACCTCCCGGCCAATCGTCTGCAGATCGGCCCGCCGCCGCTCCAGGCACCGCTTCACGATCGCGGTGATGAGTCCCTCACCCAATTCCATCACGTCATCAAGCGTCGCATAGGCAACTTCGGGCTCGACCATCCAGAACTCGGTGAGATGGCGCCGCGTTTTTGATTTCTCCGCGCGAAACGTCGGGCCGAACGAGTACACCTTGCCCAACGCCATCGCGGTGGCTTCGACGTAAAGCTGGCCCGACTGAGTCAGGAAAGCCTGCTCCTCGAAGTAATCCACAGGAAACAGCGTGCTGGTTCCCTCGCAAGCCGCGGGTGTGATGATCGGAGGATCGGTCAAGGTAAAGCCACGATCATCAAAGAAATCGCGCGTGGCTTTGATGATCTCCGCCCGTACTCGCAGAATGGCTGCCTGCCTCTGTGAGCGCACCCAAAGGTGACGATGCTCCATCAGGAAATCAGTACCGTGCTCTTTGGGAGTGATGGGATAGGGATTTGACTCCGGAACCCGCTGCACGACTTGCACATTCGAGACATCGAGCTCGTATCCACCCGGAGCACGCTTGTCAGCACGAACCTTGCCCTCGACAATCACGCTCGACTCCTGCGTAAGCGTCTTGATGGCGTCGAAAACTTCCGGTGTGACGGCATTCTTGGGTACGACACCCTGAATAATTCCCGAGCCGTCGCGGAACTGCGGAAAGAGCAGCTTTCCGCTTTCGCGCAGGTTGTACAGCCAACCGCGGATCGTGACCGCCTGGCCTTCGTTCTTACCGATTTCTGCGATGGTGGTTACTGGTGGCATAAGTGTGAACGTTTCAAAGTTTCAAGGTTGCAAGGAACTGACGGCAATGGATGCTGTGCCACTATGAAACTCTGAAATCTTGAAACCTTTGAAACCAGTTCTCAGTCCCTTTCCAGCTTCTCAAACGTATCTGCCAGCTTCTCGAGCGGGTTCACCTTGTCATCTTCCCCAATCTCCAGCACGAGAGGCGGCGCTTGCGGGGCCGACCGCAGCAACTCGATCGCTTCCTTCCACTGAATGCTTCCCTGCCCCGGCCACAAATGCGCATCTTTATCTTTCGCATTGTCATGGATGTGCGTCGATTGAACGAGATTGCGCAAAATTTCGAAGGCCTCGCCGACTGAATTCGTCATGTGCGCGTGGCCGACATCGAAACATACACCGACATCGTCGAAATGGGCCTGATGAATCAATTCCACCAACCGGTCCGGGGTCGTGAGTTCATTGGGAATATTTTCCAGCAATAAGCGCACGCCAAGTGGCTTGGCGAATGCGCGCAGATGCTCAATTGACGTCATCGCTGCTTCAAACTTCTTATCGCTGAACGTCTCATTCGGCGTGCCGATGTGCTGCACCAGAAATCGAAACGGAATTTGCTCAGCAATCTCCAACGCCCGCTTGACCTCATCCATCGCGTCCACTCGTCCGGCGCGGTCCGTGGAAGCGATGTTCACCGGCGGTGCACCGGCTCGTCCCCATTCGTAATCGGCATACAACGGCGAGTGCACCGAGTGCAGCGGGATGCCGCTCCCGCGAAACCACTCGGCTATCTCTTTGACATGCTGCTTGCGGTTGGCATAGTCCACGTGCTGGCGCGCGGCAAAGATTTCGATTGCCTGCACCCCCGAGCGAGCCAGACCATCCAAAATGCCCGGATGCAGCCGCTCTTTCACATACAAATAAGTTGAGACCGCTTTGATCATGGAAGAATTTGTAACTTTGTAATCGAGTAACTTTGCAATCCTGCATCAGAGCAGGACGCCGTGCCACTAACAAATTACGAAATTACCAAATTACAAAATCCCTTTCAGTATCCCAATGCTTTACCGTTACTCCTCGCGTCCGTGGCTCCAAGCCGGGCGCCCGTCTTCTCGTCGATCCCTGCGCACTCCGCATCGCTCCAATAGCCATACGTATCGCCTTTGTACAGCCCGGTCTGAATCTCATACCCCATCTTGCGCAACACGCTCAGCGTATCCGGCGAAAACCACTTTTCCACGTACACCACATCGGGCATCCATTGATTGTGAAAGCGCGGGGCGTTCACCGCCTCCTGCAGATTCATCCCATAATCGACCACACCCATCAGCACATTGGCGACGGTCGTAATAATTTTCGAGCTGCCGGGCGATCCCAGCACCATCACAGTTTTGCCGTTGTGAACGACGATGGTGGGCGTCATCGACGACAATGGCCGCTTCCCTGGCCCAATCTCGTTGGCCGCGCCTTGCAGCAAGCCATCGCTGTTGGGCACGCCCGGCTTCGCCGAGAAATCGTCCATCTCGTCGTTCAACAGAAAACCTAATCCCTCAGCCGTAACGCGCGATCCAAACCAGTCGTTGATCGTGGTTGTCACCGCAACTGCATTACCGTCAGCATCGATGATCGAATAATGAGTGGTGTGATTCGACTCGCGGGGCATCAGTGCAGCCGGATGCGCCGCCGCATACTGCTCCAATTCGCTGAACACGGCAGGGCGCTTCAGTTCCTTGCTTACGCTGGCATGCTGCGGATCGATCGACTCCCGCCACGCCGCGCCATAACGGCTATCGATCAACTGCGCGACGGGAATCTTCGAAAAATCCGGGTCGCCCAGAAACTCCGCCCGGTCATAAAATGCCCGCCGGAATGCCTCCACAATGAAGTGGATCGCTTCGGCCGAGCGGTCGCCCATTTGGCCGAGATCATAGCCCTGCAAAATATTGAGCGTTTCGATCAGCACCGTCCCGCCGGACGACGGCGGCGGCGCGCTGATCAGCTCATATCCACGGTAATTGCCGCGTACCGGTTCGCGTTCTTTCACTTCGTAGTGGGCCAGGTCGTCGGCCGTGATGAGGCCTCCACCTTTCTGCATGTCGGCGGCAAGTTCGCGCGCCATCGCTCCGTGGTAGAAATCGTCGGGATTTTCAGAAATTCGTTCCAGCGTATGCGCCAGCTCGGGCTGGCGGAAAATATCTCCAGGTTTGTAGTAGTCCCCACTGCGCTGGAAGATTCGATGAGACTCAGGGAATTTGGCCAGATCCGGGTCGTGAAATTCCCAAGCCTCGCCCCAGGTCAGCGCATAACCTTCGTGCGCAAGCTTGATGGCGGGAGCCATCACTTGCTTGAGCGTAAGCTTGCCCCACTTCTTCTCGGCATACACCATGCCCGCGACCGAACCTGGCACGCCAATCGATTTGTAGCCAAGTTCGCTGGCGCCTTCGATGACGTTCCCATTCGCATCCAGATACAAGTCGCGGGTAGCCGCTGCCGGAGCTTTTTCGCGGTAATCCAGGAAATGCGTGGTCCCGTCCGCCATGCGCACCAGCATGAATCCCCCGCCTCCGAGATTCCCCGCTCCCGGATGCACGACCGCCAGAGCGAATCCCGTCGCTACCGCGGCGTCAACCGCATTGCCACCCGCTTGCATGATTTGCACGCCCACCTGCGAGGCCAAGTCTCGCGCGCTGACCACAATTCCATGCTTCGCGTGGACCGGCTCGGTGGAAGCAAGCAGGCAGGGCGCCAGTAACAGAGCCACCAGCAGCATACCGATGTATTTATGCGCAGATCGCATCCGGATGAACCCAAAATGCAAGGGACTCTTGAGGCTAGCCGACTCAGAGGAATGGAGTCAAATCCGCGCGAATATTGGGAGTAATAAGCGTCGGAGTTAGTCAAAAACGCTAACGCTTTTTTGCTCTCGCCTTTTTCTTTGGTGTCGAAGCTTTTCTTCGTTTACCGTTCGACTTGGGGGCATTGGCAGCGACCATCTCATAGGATCGCCCTATCAGTTCTCTTATCTCATCGTTCCCCAGTGCATCCATGCGGTCGAGCATCACCCACTTGTAACGTCCGACGTAGGGAGCAGGATGAATATCCTCGCGCTCAATCAACTCGGCAAACATATCGGGCGTGCACTTGAAGCACATCCGGCGATTTTCCAATCCGACAATGGCAAAGATTTTCCCACTGACCTTGAAGCAAAGGTCGTCTCCCCATTGCAAGTTCTCAGTCGCATCTGGAAAACTCATGCAGTACTGCCGAATTTGATCTACATTCATCGCTATTTCTCCGTATCACATCCCTGTCTGTTTGATATATTCGCACTCGCGTCAAAGGAGAGCGTTATGCCGGTCGATATTCGCGGAATGGCGCCGCTGCTGCAAGTCTTCGATATGCCCACCGCACTCCATTTCTATCGCGACATTCTTGGGTTCCAGGTGCAAGCTGCGTCCACTCCCGGTGACGATTGCGGCTGGGCCCTGCTGAAATTCGGTGGCGTTGAACTGATGTTGAACACCGCCTATGACGAAGGCCAACGCCCCAAGGCTCCCGATCTCAAGCGCATCGCGGCTCATGACGACACCGGTCTTTTCTTTGGCTGCGAAGATATCGATGGCACATACCAGCATCTGCTCGCGCATGGGATCAGTGTTCGTCCGCCGAAAGTGGCTCCTTATGGAATGAGGCAACTCTATGCAAAGGACCCGGACGGCTTTGGTCTGTGCTTCCAATGGCCCGCCACTCAGGAGACGCACGACGCGTGGGTGAAAGCCTACGGCATCGAACCCAAAACGATTGGCTGATGGTCTGACCTCTGTCGGCTATCGATCGACCATCTGCGTGAGTCTCGGCTTCACCGTTGGCCATTCGGCCGCGACGATCGAGTAGCGCGCCGAATCACGCGGGATGAAATCGGCCGCCATACGGTGAGCGCGCAAAATCCCCTCGAACCTGCCGCCGATGCGCTCAATCGCCGCGCGGGACCGCTGGTTGCGCGCATCTGCGTGCAGGCAAACCCGAAGCATCTGCCAGACTTCGAAGGCATGGCGCAGCATCAGCAGTTTGGCTTCGGTATTCGCGGCGGTCCGAATCGCCGCATGGCTCAGCCACGTGTAGCCGATCTCGCAAGCGTCGGGAATGCCGCGCCCATGCGACGGATGTCCCTGCGGCCAGGCCCAATATTCCAGGTTGAAATAACGCGTACTTCCGATGACGACGCCATCGCTGGCGCGAACCGTGGCAAAAGGAACAGCCGTTCCGCCATCGCGCGCAGCGAGTACGTCCTCAACGTAGCGCGATACCGCATCCTTGCCTTGCGGCACCGGACTCCATCGATAAAGTTCAGGATCGCCAGCGCTAGCTGAGACCAAGCCGTCAATGTGCCGACGATGCAGCGGTTCCAGCCGAACATGCTTACCTTGCAGAGTGGGACTCTCCAGCACCATGCCTTTCACTATGCAGCTTCTCTACCGTAGTCTGCAATCGCTGCTCGCTTCCTCAAGCTGGAATCGGCTTGATCACGGTCAACTTACTGTAGGCTATGCGGAAACCGAGTCGCTCGGCGTTGCGTTGCGACGCAGTACCGCCTTGCGTGACGATCACGGCATATTCGCAGCCGGCCCGCGCTGCCGCATGCATGCGGACGCGCAGCAACCCGGTCTGCAGGCCACGCCCGCGATATCCGGCCAAAGTACCCGCTCCACAGAGAGCCACGACATTGTGCTCGGGTATGATCAATCCTGTGCCGCAGGCCACGAGCTTGCCGTCGACGCTGGCTACGAATGCGAGCGATCCCTGCATCTGATAGAGCGGCGCAATCAAGCCACGAAATTCCTCCGGCGCACCGTCGGGGAAGAATGCGCTCTCGACGATTGCGCCTGCGGCTTCCGCTTCGTCCTGCGAACTACGGCGAATCGTGCAGCTCGCTGGAGCTGAAGGGACTTTTTCCTGTGCGTCCAGTTTGCGGTACAGCACATTGTTCAGTTCGGCGAACGAGTATCGCCGTTGCTTGAACATCTCGAACACTTCGGGTCCATGCAGAGGACACAAGTCGACCTGCGCCGGAGCCTTGTGTGAACGATAGAAGGCTTCGACGCAGTCGAGATCTTCTTCGCCGAAATGACGGTCGAGGCCGAGTGCAACCGCCCGTCCGACGGGCGATCCAGGACCGCAGAAACTCATATGACCGCCACAGATTTCCTGTTCGGCTGCTCCGACTGCGGGTCGCGTCTTCTGAAACACCCGCGCGTACAAAACCTGCGGCATTTCTTCGCACGCTTCCAGGCGGCGCGCGAATGCCTTATCCACGAATTGCATGACAGAATCCTTTCTGTTGTGAGAATGCAGCAAGGCAGAAGCGCAACGCGACGCAAACACGCGTGTCGCCTGAGGTCGCAGTTTGCGGAATTAAAGGACGGCAGTCATAGGCAGGTGGATAGAGTAGCGCGGCAGATGAGATTGTTCAATGGCTTCAAGGTTCGGGATTGCGTTGGGAAGATTTTTGCTTTCACGGAGTAGAGCTCGTTTCAGTGGAGCAGGAATGAGTTTCATTTCGGACCTGTGTTTACTGTTTAGTATACCCCCTCCCCCTCCCCCCCGAATCTTTGGAATCATGAAGTTAGGGCGGCAATAATATACTTGCGGAATCAAGCAAAGTGAGGAAGTCCGGTACGTGCGTCACATCCGATTGATTCAGCGAGGAATGTTCCTCTTGACAAATCCGTCAAGAGGGGTAGACTCAAAGTGTCGGCGTATGAATCGGGACGGTCAGTAATGATCGTGCGTTGACCCCGCCAGAAATGGTCTCACACCCATGTGTGGGGATAATCAAGAGGCCCGATTAGCAAGATACGGTCTGGCCCCTCTCAGAAGGAGGGGCCAAATCTTTTTAGATTGGAACTTTGATTTCGCGATTGTTCTGAGTGTTAAACAAGACCACAAAAAATCTGATGGGTTTTCTTTTTAGCCTGTCTCTTGCGTATGCACTCTGAACAAATAGTCGTAACATTTTTCTGGTTCCAGTGCGGGACGCTTCGAAGAATACGTGATACAGAATCTTCTTTTCCCCGTGCACTTCGATTGTAAAGAAATTTCCCTTTTCGGTGTGGAAGCACTTGCAAGACGGAAGTCTGTCAATGAGATCTGGCAGGAGTTTTGAAAGCTCATACCGCTCAAAGTCAAAAATGCGCGTTTCGCGGGCATCTGAATATATCAACACAGGGTCGGGGGTCTCGCCTTCTTCAAGACCACGGGTGAAGCAGTGCAAACCGAAGTCTATTTCAACTCTGTAATCCCTCGCTGGGTTTTGGTTTTGAGCTGGTTGAGTGAATGTACAAACTTTAGACGAAAGATGGGACAGATCATAGGTTATGCCGTTGTGGACAAACGCTCGCCATTGCATGTGAAGGGACTATGATAGTCGTGACGATGGAGAAATCTAGAGAATTCGAGAACTTTGACCGGACGATGGACGAACTACTGAAAGTCTCGCCCGATCAAATCAAGGCCGATCTGGAAGCCGAGAAACGGGACAAGCCTGAACGTAAAGCGGGCCGAAAACCAAAAGACCGTAACTTGACTTCGCAGAAAGAAGGCATAGACTGAATGTTGTTTGAAAGGCAATCCGTGGGTGCACTCCACGAATTGCCCTTGGTTTTAACATGCGGTTTTTCCGCACTTAACACCTCCCGTTATGCGTTGGCGGGTGCGAGTCTTCCGACTTGCACCCTTTCTCGTTTTCAGGCGAGAAACTTGGACAACATCCTCCATGGGTTCGCCCAAAAACTGTGAGGCGCACGCGGAACACGCACAACGGTTCGCGCACAATTTTCAGTGCCCGAACCTTACTTTTCAGTGATTGCGGTCACTCTTGATTTACGCGGTTTGGGCCCGCGCTTACCACGCCACGGTCTGCGTGCCTAATGCGCTCTCGGAATCGTGGCCAGTGACTTCAGAGTAAGTGATGCGCTTGTCGAAGATCTGGGACATGGCGCGGTCGAATCGATCTTGGTCAGTAACTGGATTGTCTTTCGAGCCGCGATTGTTGTAGCGGAACATCTGTTCATCTAGGTAGCGGAAAAGATGGAACGGTTCAACGGTAACGTAAGTACCGCGCAGATTGCGCTTGAACAGACTCCAGAAGTTCTCAAGTCCGTTCGTGTGAACCTGCCCGTTAACATACTGTTGCGCGTGGTCAACAAAGTCATGCACGTAGCGCCAATGAAGCAGATCGTAAGCGGGAGCATTGTCGGTGTAGACCTTCGTTCCGTATTTCACATTGTTCAGAATTTCGGTCTGCAACGTGTCGCGGGTTACGTTCGGAACTACCTTAGCGCGAATTGTGCGAGCATCGCGGTCCAGCATTCCCATGACAACCGTTTTGCCATGATGACCGCCAGACTGTTCGTACCGCAGTCTGCGCGCTTTGTGCATGTTCTTGGCTTTTCCGCCGATCCAAGTTTCATCAACTTCAATCGTGTTATCCGGGCCGCCAATCTTGGTTCCGAAGGCGGGTTTGTGGAGTCCAAGGCGAATCCGATGAAGCATGAACCAAGCGGATTTCTGCGTCACGCCAACAGCCTTGGCAACTTCGTAGGAGCTGACGCCGTTTTTGCAGTTGCAGAGCATCCATACGACGACCAACCATTTTTCGAGCGGGATGTGCGAATCTTCAAAGATCGTGCCTACCTTGGCCGAAAACTGGCGGTTCTTGTGAGCACTCTTGCACTGCCATTTGTTAATGCTTGGAAGGTACGTAACATCTTTCCGACCGCATGTAGGGCAAGTCACCACGCCGTCAGGCCAGCGTTTACGAGCCATGTAGTCCAAGCAGTTTTGAGGATTGGAGAAATGAAGGATTGCGTCTTGCAAGGTCTTTGGTTTCATGGTCTTAACCACTTGCAAGTACAGAATAGCAAAATCCACTTGATTTGTAAAGTATATTATTGCCGTTAGGGCGAAATTCCCGGCAAAATACGTCTTTCAAAGAACTTAGATACTAAAATCCGTGAAACAAAGGACTTAGAGCCGAACCATTTCGCGTTTCGCGAGAGTGACGGCCTCCGCGATGATTGCGGAGTTTGGCTGTGGAAGACAAGGGCAGATGTCACAAAGGGTGAGGAGCGGACTGTGGAAAAGTCG
>DATKQB010000042.1:0-7197 GCA_035523795.1 Verrucomicrobiia bacterium
CGGCACGGAGCCGGTACGAGCAACCTTTGACAATAAGTTGTTGCGGACGGTCGCACTCGATTTGCAAAAAGACACCGTGATCAAACAGGATTTTGACCTGAGATTTCAAATTCGGTGCTTTCTCCCAAACTAAGAGACAAAGCGCTTGAAAGCGAGCACATCGACCTATGGCTAAGAAAGTTGCGGATCTCCTCGTGGAGGTTCTTGCTCAAGCAGGAGTGCAGAGGATCTATGGCGTCTCGGGTGATTCGTTGAACGGAATCACCGACTCGCTGCGAACGCGGCAGGACATCGAATGGGTTCACGTGCGGCATGAGGAGACGGCAGCCTTTGCCGCCGGCGCGGAAGCCCATCTTACCGGTAAACTGGCCGTTTGTGCCGGCAGTTGCGGACCGGGAAATTTGCATTTGATCAATGGCCTCTACGATTGTCATCGCAGCCGCGTTCCGGTCCTGGCTATCGCCGCGCAGATTCCCAGTGCAGAAATCGGCAGCGGGTATTTTCAGGAGACTCATCCAGAACATCTGTTCGCGGAGTGCAGCCACTATTGCGAGTTAGTGTCGCAACCGGAGCAGATGCCTCGTGTACTGGAGCTTGCCATACAGGCTGCACTCTCGAAGCGTGGCGTCGCAGTCATTGCGCTACCCGGCGATGTGGCATTGCGAGATGCCGTGGAACAGACCCCGCGACTGCGGTTTCCTGAGCCAAGACCTTCGGTGTGCCCTTCTGAGGAGGAGATCAGCGATCTCGCGGACTTGCTGAACCACTCGGAAAAGATAACGATCCTTGGAGGCGCGGGCTGCGCGGGAGCGCAT
Organism: Verrucomicrobiia bacterium; assembly: GCA_035523795.1. Classification (GTDB taxonomy): domain Bacteria; phylum Acidobacteriota; class Terriglobia; order Terriglobales; family Acidobacteriaceae; genus Sulfotelmatobacter. The sequence goes on from DATKQB010000042.1 coordinate 816, forward strand.
GACGAGCTCATCCAGCTTGCGGCCAAACTTCAGGCGCCCATCGTACACGCGATGCGCGGGAAGGAGTTCATCGAGTACGACAACCCGTTCGACGTGGGTATGACAGGTCTACTCGGATTCTCTTCCGGCTATCAGGCGATGATGAATTGCGAGACGCTGCTGATGCTCGGCACCGATTTCCCTTATCAACAGTTCTTTCCAAAAAACGCCACGATTGTGCAGATCGACCTTCGCGGCGAGCAGCTCGGACGCCGCAGCAGAGTTGACCTTGGTCTTGTGGGGGATATAAAAACAACGCTCCGAACACTGCTACCAAAACTGGAGCAAAATCGGTACGAGGCGCATTTGAGCGAGTCGCTGGATCAATACCGCAAAGCACGTAAAGGCCTGGACGACCTGGCGACGGGGAATTTCGGTGAGGAACCGATCCATCCTCAGTACGTGGCGCGATTGCTCGATCAGCTCGCTTCTGACGACGCGGTTTTCACCTGCGATGTGGGAACACCGACGATCTGGGCTGCGCGGTATCTCACGATGAACGGCAAACGCAGGATACTGGGATCTTTTAACCATGGTTCGATGGCGAATGCTCTGCCGCAGGCCATTGGCGCCCAAATGAGTCATCCCGGCCGCCAGGTGATTTCGATGTCGGGTGATGGCGGTTTCGCGATGCTCATGGGAGATCTGCTCACGCTGAGGCAACACGAACTACCGGTGAAGTTGATTGTCTTCAGGAACGATTCGCTCGCCTTTGTGGAACTGGAGATGAAGGCAGCCGGCATCCTCGACTTTGGAACACACCTGCACAATCCGGATTTTGTAACGATCGCCGAGGGTGCAGGACTTCTCGGTCTCCGAGCAGAAACTCCAGAACAGGTGGAGGTCATGCTCAGGCACGCGCTCCGGTATGATGGCCCCGCATTAGTCGAAATACCAGTTTCCCGACAAGAACTCTCCATGCCGCCGACCATCACGTTAGAGCAAGCGAAGGGCTTCAGCCTCTTCATGATGAAGGCTGTTCTCAGCGGGCGCGGTGACGAAATCATCGACCTGGCGCTAGTCAATCTATTCCGCTGACAAGCCTTAGCCGCAAAGAAAGGAGAGATACGCACATGGCTACAGCGCTCTCTATCACCCCAAAGGGGGAGCCCGACATTCCTCGCGGAATGGATCTGCTCAACCGGCAACGTCTGAACAAAGGCACGGCTTTCACGATGGAGGAGCGCACAGAATTTGGCCTGCACGGGCTTCTTCCTCCAATTGTCGAAACCCTTGACGAGCAGGTCGTCCGCGCCTATGGAGCCTACCAGAGAAAGAATGACGACCTGGAGCGGCATATCTACTTGCGCGCCCTGCAGGATACAAACGAAGTTCTCTTCTATCGGCTTCTTCTCGACCACATCGAAGAGATGACGCCTATTGTTTACACTCCCACGGTTGCATTGGCGTGTGAACAGTTCAGCCACATCTACCGGCGGCCGCGTGGACTCTTCATCTCTTATCCTCTCCGCGACTCTATTGCCCAGTTGCTGCGCAATCGGCCCAACAAAGACGTTGACGTGATCGTCGTGACAGACGGCGAGCGCATTTTGGGCATCGGCGATCAGGGCGCAGGCGGGCTCGGTATTCCCATCGGCAAGCTTTCCCTGTACACACTGATTGGCGGAATTCGTCCGGAACGGACATTACCGGTATTTCTGGATGTGGGAACGAATAACGCGGAGAGACTGAACGATCCCGAGTACCTCGGGTGGCGCCATGAACGAATCACCGGGGAGGCCTACCTCGATTTCGTAGACCAGTTTGTGCAAGCGGTGAAGAACGAAATGCCTGGCACATGCTTGCAGTGGGAGGATTTCGCGACACCTCATGCCCGCCCCATACTCAGACATTATCGCGATCAGTTGTTAACCTTCAACGACGATATTCAAGGCACGTCGGCCGTCGCCCTGGGTGCTGTTCTTGGTGCGGTGACTGTGACCGGAAAGAACCTAAAGGAGCAGCAGATTGTCATGCTGGGTGCTGGCTCGGCCGGCATCGGCGTCGCGGACGGCCTGCGCCTGGCAATGAAGGGAGAAGGGCTGTCTGAAGACGAGGCTCATAGCCGATTTTGGATCGTAGACAAAGATGGCCTTCTGCATTCGGGCCGAAAGGACCTGACTCCCGAGCAGAGTGTTTACGCTCAGCCGGAGAGTCGCATTTCCGGATGGCCGCGCTCATCCGATGGAAACATCGGTCTTTTAGACGTCATAGGCAAGATTGATGCGACAATCTTAATCGGCCTATCAACAGTTGGTGGGGCGTTTTCAGAATCGATTGTTCGTAAAATGGCGCGCAAGGTCGAGCGGCCCATTATTTTCCCGCTCTCAAATCCCACCTCGAGATCCGAAGCTAACGCAGAGGACTTGATCCGCTGGACCGGCGGTCGCGCACTCGTGGCAACCGGTTCTCCTTTTTCGCCAATCAACTACGGTGGGCGAGGAATTCAAATTGCACAGTGCAACAATATCTATATCTTCCCGGCCATGGGACTCGGAGTTGTCGCCTCCGGCGCTCGCCGCGTCACAGAACCGATGCTGCTTTCGGCAGCCCGGACCCTTGCCGGCCATTCTCCGGCTCTCAAAGATCCCTTTGCATCGTTGCTTCCGCCCCTGACGGAACTTAGGAGAGTGGCAGTGGAGATCGCAGTCGCGGTTGGCATTGAGGCACAGAAGGATGGCCTCGCGCCAATGACCAGCGAAGACGAATTACGCCGGCGAGTGCTCGAAACTCAGTGGACGCCCGCATACGCGGCATTGACTGGCAACCGGATGAAAGCAGGAACGCAGGCGTAATGCTTCCACATCGTTATCGAAGGAGAGGAGAAATATAGTGATTATTGGCCGCAAAAAGACGTTTGTTGCAAAGCTCATTCCGAGCGCTGGTCCAATCCTGGGAATCATCATGATGGTCGCTTCCGCAGCGCAGGCGCCGACCGCGAGCTTCAAGGTACCGGTGGACACCGCACTCCGGATTCGTTTAGACGACACGATGACGAGCGTCGATTCCGAGGTTGGTGATCCATTCAGCGCAACGGTAGTTGACGAGAGCGACTACCAGAACGCACGTGTGCACGGGCACATCACGGCAATTGAGATGTCCGGAAAGGTCAAAGGTCGTACCAGCATGATGCTTCGCTTCGACCGCCTAGTTATGCCCGATGGCCGTCGTGCGCAGATTGATGCCGAAATCGTTGAGCTTTACCACGCTCCCTCCGGTGAGAAGGTAGACGTGGAGGGCGCAATCGAGTCCGGTGGTAGGGGCCGAACAAGTGTCTCTCATACGGCGATCGGGGCGGGAGCCGGTGCGTTGCTTGGAGGCATCTTCGGCGGCGGTAAAGGAGCTGGGATCGGATCTATAGTCGGTGGCGCCGGCGGCTTGGGGACAACTGCGTTCCGCGGACACCAGAAGATTACACTGAGTAGCGGGCAGGAAATGCTCATCCGTATTACGGGCCGCTGACCTTCGAATAAGAGGCATCTTAAGGATGTGTTCAGACTTTAAGGTGCGGTCGGCGACTCTGACATGCCCTTCGCCGTTGGTGGATTGGCGCTTCTTCTGTTGAGTCTTTAGCTGGCCACCGTCTGAGCAGGATGAAGTTGTCCGCTTGCCTCAGAGCATGGGGCCGCTCCGGGAGAAGTTAATACGTCCATTAAGGAAGGCATAAAGCGCTATGCATCACAAAATTCATGACGAGTTTCGCATCGAGGAGGACGCCCTCGGAACCGTCCAGGTTCCGGCCGAGCGCTTGTGGGGCGCGCAGACACAGCGCTCGCGTCTGAATTTTCCGATTGGCGTCGAGCGCTTTCGCTGGGGCCGCCCGGTCATTCGAGCCTTCGGCATCCTGAAGAAGTGTGCAGCCCTGGCCAACGGAGAATTGGGCCAGCTTCCCGAGGAAAAAGCCGACCTGATCGTGCGTGCTGCTCAGGAAGTGATCGATGGCAGATGGGATGACGAGTTCCCATTGGTTGTCTTCCAGACCGGTTCCGGCACACAGACCAACATGAATGCCAACGAGGTGATCGCGAATCGCGCGATCCAGCTTGCCGGCGGCATAGTCGGTTCAAAAAAGCCCATTCACCCGAATGACGATGTGAATCACAGTCAGTCCTCGAACGACACCTTCCCTACCGCGATGCACATTGCCACCGTCGAAACGATCGAGAATGAACTGTTTCCTTCGGTCAGCTGCCTGCGTGACGTGCTGGCCTTGAAATCGCAACAGTACCTCAGTGTTGTTATGGTGGGCCGTACGCACCTTCAGGACGCGACCCCGCTCACCCTCGGCCAATTGATCTCCGGCTGGGTAGCGCAACTGGACGAGTCCCTCGATGGCATTCGCCGAACGCTCCCCGGAGTCTATGCACTAGCTATCGGCGGCACGGCAGTCGGCACAGGGCTCAATGCACATGCACGTTTCGGCGAAATAGCGGCCCGGCGAATCGCTGAAGAAACCGGTAAGCCGTTTGTCGAAGCTCCCAACAAATTTGCGGCTCTGTCGGCACACGACGGTATGGTCGGCGTGAGCGGAGCGCTTCGCACACTTGCCGGGGCATTGATGAAGATCGGCAATGATGTGCGCTGGTATGCCTGTGGTCCGCGTGCCGGGATCGGCGAACTCAAGATTCCAGAGAACGAACCTGGTTCCTCTATCATGCCGGGGAAAATCAATCCCACCCAGTGCGAAGCGCTGACGATGGTTGCTGTTCAGGTGTTTGGCAAGGACCACGCCGTGGCATTCGCGGGATCACAGGGCAACTTCCAACTCAACGTATATAAGCCGGTCATGCTCCACAACGTTTTGACCTCGATCGAACTCCTCGCCGATGCGTCGCGCTCTTTTTGCGATCGCTGCGCTATCGGCATCGAGCCGAATGAAAAACGCATCAAGGAGCACTTGGACAATTCCCTGATGCTGGTGACAGCCCTCAATCCGCACATTGGATATGAGAAGGCAGCGAAGATCTCATTGACCGCATATCATGAAGATCTTAGCTTGCGTGAGGCGGCTGTGAAGCTCGGGTTCGTCACTGCGGAGCAGTTTGATGCGTGGGTTCGTCCGGAGGAGATGACTCAGCCACTTGAATGAAATCCCTGATGTTCACGAGAGGCAGCATCTCAACGCGATGTCTCGGACAGTACTTCCCTTTTTCTATCCGTGCTGAACATTTCGCGGTCAAGCGCGGTTAAAATCGAGTCAACCTGGCTGCATAGAGGAAGCAGGCTGCGCAGAGCGGGCAGACAGTCACTTTGCTCCTCGGGGCAGCATTCCTGAATACTCTTCTCGAGCGATGAAAGCGGAGGTTCAATACTCTGCTGATTTTGTGCGTCTCTACCTGACAGGCGGTCAGCCATGCTCTCCAGTCGCCCCGCAAGTCGTATATCAAATGCCTGCTGAGCACCCTGAATCGGTTCGGGCACCTCAAATCCTGGAAACCGAAGGCGATATTTCAGTAGAGCGATCCGCAAAATGAAAACAACCCTGAGTTGTAACTGCCAGCGTAGTATTTGGGAACGTACTGAGAGCGAGTGCTCGCGACCAGGACCGAATTCAAGCATCACTCCGTCGGCTTGCTGGCGCAATCGATCGAAATTTGCATTGATGGTTTCACGCAACGAATCGATTTCACCGCTGGCCTCATTAGGGCTTTGAGAAATTGGCGCCCGCATCATTTTTGCCAATAACCGAAGCGTGGAAACAAACGTGCGCTCCATTTCCACAGCGGCCGACGCTCCCCACAGCTGGTCGAATACCAGCCACATCGCTGAAAGACCGAGCAGGATCCCGGCCACGCGATCTCGTGCGACGGCAAGAGAAATCTGGAATTTGAACTCCTCGAGATTAATCAAATAAAAGGCAAGAGCGATTTGCACTCCAAAATAGGAAAGGCGTGGGCCCGAGACCGCGATCCACGCCGCAGGAACCGTGACAGCCAGAAACAAGATTAAAAAGCCGGCAATGGAATCGATCGCCGGCAATACAAACACCTGTGCACCGAAGCCAAGGATCACTCCACCTGCCAACGCACCCGCGAAGCGCAGAAATTGCCGCTGGCGTGATGCGCCGACCGTGGTCAATGCAGTTACGAGGCAGGTCGTGACCGCAGTGCTGATTCCTGGCCACGTGACCATGTTATAGGCCAAATAGCAGAGACTAGCGGCCAGACCACCCCGGATTCCGAACTGCACATGAGCGGGATTCGAAAACGCATCTGGAACAAAAAAGCTTGTCGCCGGCTCTAGCTTAACCGGTGGCGGGTGATAGCCTCCCTGATTGGATCCGCTCATCACCTCGGCGATCACAGATACTGTCTCTCGCATCTCCAGAAACAGAGGGGGTATT
>DATKQB010000043.1:0-4136 GCA_035523795.1 Verrucomicrobiia bacterium
TGGCAAGGTCGCTACCATACGTCGAATGCTATAATTCTTCTTCAGTCCTCACCGAAACCCATCCGGGCGCGTAGCTCAATTGGCAGAGCAACTGACTCTTAATCAGTAGGTTGAAGGTTCGATTCCTTCCGCGCTCACCACCTAATCTCAAGCAGTCGCTATTACCCAGTCGCAGCCCTTGGCCATGGCTGTTTTTAGTGGTGACCACCCTCGGTGACCAGTTTTTCCTCGGCCCATGATACTGGAGTAGAAACGAGAAGAATAAAAATCGTACCCCCTCGACTGTCAGCGACGACCGGGAATGCTAAGCACGGGGACTTTCGGCTGCTACCCGGACGACGGCCGCATCGCACGTCGGCACGTGCAGCACGGGCTGGGGCATGACTCAAATAAGTCTTGTTACCAATGCTTTGTCGAATGGCGAGACGGAATCCGCAAGGGTATTTGCCTTCCAGTCTGAAACCCATTTGGCGACTCGTGCGGCCTTTGAAAGCCGCAGAAGACGAACTGTCAATAAGGCACGCGAATCGACGTACTTGATAGCGGCGACTGGATCAAACTTGGGCCTCAATCGTGATTTATAGCGATCGGGAACCTCGTCGTATTTCCTGATGCGCTCAATCAGCTTAACCGCAGTCAAAAGATCGTTGTGCATCCAACGCGCGGCAGACTTACGCACTTGGGTGAATTCGTGTTCGCCATGGCTGGCAAATACAATCGCGGACGCCCGCAACAGTGGCATTGGCGAAGATGATTTCTCCTCGTCAAAACATCGTGCGAGCAGAGGGAGCGAACGGCGGTCCCCGAACCTCAGAAGAAGAAGAGGGGAGAGCATTCTGCTCATGTACGCCTGAGGCGGCGACTGGTTTCCAGAGAGTAATCGAGTTGCGGTCGCGCCGACTAGACGGCCGATGAAACGATCCCCCTCAACCCTCAGAAGTCCCTCGGTAAGCGCCAGGTCTACGTCAGGATAAACCTGCTCTGGATGCCCCTTGACCTTGTCGGAAAACAGCAGATATTCCGCGGCGCTCCCGGAAACCCGCATATAGTCAGCGATGCGGTCTGCCAAACCCGGGTTAGTCAGAATATCGCCAATGGCACGCCGCCTCAAGAATCGCGCGCGTGCAACGCCGGCGAGCCGGTAAAGGCGCTTTAATACTTTCTCGAATTCGCCGATGCCGTCATGCTTTTGCGCTCTGGCCCAGATCCGCCGTAGTTGCACCACCAGTGCGCGCCGCGAGACACGATTGTTCACGCGTGAGCCGGAGCGTCGGAATGCCGGGTACGTCCGCGCGTCCGAGAAGTCCCGTTCCTTTGATGATCCCGGCATTTTCACTGAATTGCCGTTGGTGAATCAGATCAGGCCCCGTGTGAAAGCATGGCGCGAGGTGGATTACCCTGGCGCCAGCGGAATCACAAAGCGCCTGTTGCAGCATTGGCGCGACACGGAACAACGCGACTCAAACCGGCGTTTTTTCTTCTTCCAGTTGGAAGCGATTGAAACGCTGATGTGGCTCGCGGAAGCCCCGGCGTCGGAGCGGGTGGGAATCGAAGTGCCCAGCGACGGCGGGCCGTTCCCTCGGCTCTGCTGCAAAATGGCGACTGGCTCCGGTAAGACGATCCTTATGTCCATGGTTGTCGCTTGGCAGGTGCTCAACAAGGTCACCTATCCCCAGGACAAGCGTTTCTCAAAGAACATCCTGCTGATTGCACCCGGCCTGACGGTAAAGAGCCGTTTGCAAGTCCTCGTTCCCGGCACGCCGGGGAACTACTACGCAGAATTTTCGATTATCCCTCCCGGCCTGGAAGACAAGCTCCGGCAGGGGCAGACCTGCCGGGTACTCATTCGGAACTGGCACAAGCTGGATTGGGAAAGTGAAGAACAGATTAAGAAAAAGCGCAGCGTGGACAAGCGCGGAGCAAAGAGCGACGAGGCCTATGTGCGCGATGTATTAGAGGAGATGGCATCCGCGCAGAACCTTGTCGTCATTAACGATGAGGCCCACCACGCTTGGCGAGTACCGCCAAAGTCCCGGATCGCAGGTGTCTCCAAAGAAGAGTTGAACGAAGCGACCAAGTGGGTTGGCGGATTGGACCGCATCCAGCGAGCGCGGGGCATTCTTACATGCTTTGATTTGACTGCTACACCGTTTGCTCCGACCGGCAGAAAGAGCGGGCAGGAAACTCTTTTTAGCTGGATTGTAAGTGACTTCGGATTGAACGATGCTATCGAGTCTGGGCTGGTCAAAACGCCGCGCGTCGTCGTGCGCGATGATGGGAAACTCCGCTCCGACTACAAGTCGCGTTTCTACCACATCTACAGCGACCCTGATGTGAAAACGGACGTGAACCGGAAAGCTGAGCCACAGGTTCCGCTTCGCGGTCTGGTCGTCAACGGTTACTACTTTCTCGGCAAGGATTGGCTCGAAACAGCCCGGCTGTGGAAGAAAGTAAAGCAGCCCACGCCCCCTGTGATGATAACGGTAGCTAACACGACGAATACAGCGGCCCGCGTGGAGTACGCCTTTACTCACAAGCGAATCAACATTGACGAGCTTTGCGAACCAGAGCGCATTCTTCACATTGACTCGCACGTGTTGAAGCAGGCCGAAGAGGAGGACGAGCCGGTACAACTTGGGCTGAAGCCAGCGCCGCCTGCCGACGGGAATTCAGACGAACTCGATAGCGACGAACCGAACGAGGCTGAGTCAAATGGTGATGCGCCGCGCAAGAAGCTCTCGAAGAAAGCGCAGGCCGAATTGTTGCGACGGCAAGTGGACACAGTCGGAATCAAGGGCCAGCCGGGAGAAAAGATTCAGAGCGTGATTTCAGTCGGGATGCTTTCGGAGGGTTGGGACGCGAAAACCGTTACCCACATCATGGGTCTTCGCGCATTCACTTCGCAGTTGCTCTGCGAGCAGGTGGTCGGGCGCGGCCTTAGGCGGACTTCGTATGAGACAGACCCGGCAACGGGCTTTTTCCAACCGGAATACGTGAACATCTTCGGAGTGCCGTTCACTTTCCTGCCGCACGAGGGAGGAGGAGATCAACCGCCGCCGCCCCCGCCTACTCCCAAAACGAGAATCGAGGCGCTACCAGAGCGCAAGGGATATGAGATCGTGTGGCCGAACGTGATTCGCATTGACCACGATTACCGGCCAACGCTGACTTTGGATCTGGCGAAGGCAAAGCCGCTCACACTCGATGCTTATGAAACACCGACCTTGGCTGAATTGGCGCCAATCATTGAAGGCAAACCTGACGTTATGCGACTCTCGGAGATCAGCTTGCGCGAGCTTGGAGAACGATTCCGAACGCAGAAGATTGTGTTCTCGGCCGCAAGCGACATCTACGAGCAAATGAAAACCACTTGGAAAGGCAACCGCGAGTACCTGCTTGCTCAGGTGATCAGGCTCGTTGAAAAGTACATCGAGAGCGACAAGCTGCGAATTGACCCACCGCTGTTCAATCGAGACGCTTTACGCCGACGAATCATCATCACGCTTCACATGAGCAGCGTGGCCGAACATCTCAAGCAGGCAATACATTTTGAAAACACGGCGGCGCTGGTTCCGATTTTCGACACGGAGCGACCCATCCGCGCGACCGGAGACATGCTGCCGTGGTACACGGGAAAGGCCAGCGAGCACGTCAACCACTCGCATATCAACATGGCGGTATTCGACAGCCGATGGGAGGCGAGCGAAGCCTTTGAGCTTGATCGCAGCCCGCTGGTGGCTGCGTGGGTTAAGAACGATCACTTGGGCTTTGAGATCACGTATTCATTCAGGGGCATCATTCGCAAGTTCCGCCCGGACTACTTGCTCCGGCTCGCGAACCGCAAAATGCTCGTGCTTGAAGTGAAGGGGCAGGACAATCAGGAGCAGCAAACGAAGCGCGAGTTTCTTAGTGAGTGGGTGCGGGCCGTCAACAGTCACGGCGGATTCGGTGTGTGGTCGTCAGATGTGTCACGCAACCCCACTGATATTCACGAAATCCTTCAGCGCCACGGCAAGGTTACAGCGAATCATACGGCTTGACCTTATGCGTTGGGGACTTTCCGGGTGCGAGGCCGAGAAATTGGGGATGAAGGCCCAATCACAAACCAAGTCAAGCCGGGAGGGGCGGAGAACAAT
>DATKQB010000044.1:0-25091 GCA_035523795.1 Verrucomicrobiia bacterium
GTGATCGAGAGAATGATTTCTTCCTGCGCCTTCGGGGAAATTCCGTTGGCGGTCATGCCGGCGCGGAGCTTGGTTTCGATTTCGCGCATGCGCGCTTGGGAACGCTTGAATCCCATCGCGCGACGGAGATCTTCGGCTTCGCCCCCGGTAAAGTTGGCGGCGATCATGGCGATGCGCAGCAATTGTTCCTGAAAAAGCGGAACGCCCAGCGTGCGGCTGAGCACCGGTTCGAGCGAGGGATGAGCGTAGGTGACCTCTTCTTTTCCCTGGCGGCGCTGCAGAAATGGATTCACCATCTGTCCAACGATCGGGCCGGGACGGATGATCGCAACCTGCACGACGATGTCGTAAAAACGCACAGGGCGCAGACGCGGCAGGCACGACATTTGTGCGCGGCTCTCCACTTGGAACATTCCAATCGTGTCTGCCCGCTGCAGGGTGGAATAGACCTGCGAATCATCTTGCGGAAGCTGCGCAAGATCAACTTCTTTGTGATAGTGATTGCGAATCAGTTCGAGCGAATCTTTGAGCACGGCCATCATGCCGAGGCCGAGCAGATCAACCTTGATGATGCCCATGTCGGCACAATCTTCTTTGTCCCATTGCACGACGACGCGGCCGGGCATAGACGCGGGCTCGAGTGGGACGACGGAATCGAGATGCCCCTGGCAGATGACCATGCCGCCGGAGTGCTGGCCGAGATGGCGCGGGAGATCCTGTACGGCAAGGCAGAGTTCGTAATATTTGCGCAGGCGCGGACGCGTGAGATCGAGTCCCGCGTCGCGGAAGCGGCGATCGAGCGCGTCATTTTCGTCGCGAAATTCCCAGGTCGCGACTGCGGCTGAAATTTTGGCCAGCGTTTCCGCATCGAAGCCGAGCGCTTTCCCCATTTCGCGCGCGGCCATGCGGTTGCGATAGGTGATGACGTTGGCGGTCATCGCGGCGCCCCGCTCGCCGTATTTTTTGTAAAGATACTGAATGACTCTTTCGCGCTCGTCGCCTGAAGGCAGATCGAGATCGATATCAGGCCATTCGCCACGTTCTTCCGAGAGAAAACGCTCGAAGAGCAGTTCCATGCCGACGGCATCGACAGCGGTAATGCCAAGCGAATAGCAAACGGCGCTATTGGCAGCCGATCCGCGGCCTTGAACGAGAATGCTTTGCTCGCGGCAATAACGGACCAGATCCCAAACGATGAGGAAATATCCGGCAAGCTTGAGTTTTTCGATCAGCGCGAGTTCCTTTTCAATCTGCAGACGAGCCTTGGCCTGCATTTCGGATGATTTGCGGCCGTAACGCTCGCGAAACCCCTCCCATGCTCTCTGGCGCAAAAAAAAATTCATGGTCTCGCCTTCGGGGACGGGATAACGCGGAAATTCGTAGCCGAGATCATTGAGGGTGAATTCGAGGTGCGAAGAAAGTTCGACGGTGTTGTGGATGGCTTCGGGTAGGTCAGAAAAAAGCTCTGCCATCTCTTGAGGAGATTTCAGATGCCGTTCGGAATTGCGGGAGAGCAGGCGTCCGGCAGTCGAAAGCGTGCGGTGATGGCGAATGGCGGTGAAAGCATCGCAGAGTTCGCGGGCTTTGGGGATGGCATAGTTCACGCCGTTAGTGGCGAGTAAGGGGAGATGCAGCGAGCGGGCGAGATCGATAGCGACACGGTTGCGTGATTCTTCGCCGCGATGAAAGTGACGTTGCAGTTCGACATAGATATTTTTAGGGCCGAAAATGCCAAGGAGTTGGTCGAGGTGCTTTTTGGCCTCGTCGATCCCGCCTTGCGAGAGCGCCGTGGCGAGCGGGCCTTCGTTGCCTCCAGTCAGGCAGATGAGACCTTCGGCATGCTCTTGTAATTCGTCCGGCGTGACCTTGCCGTCGCCTTTTTTGGCGCGCAGCTTCATTTTGGTGATCAGACGGCAGAGGTTTTGATAGCCGGTTCGGGAGGCTACTAAAAGCGGAAGGCGAAAACTTACAGCGTTGTCATTCCGAGCGGAGCGAGGAATCTCTATACCCTTTGCGAAGTGACGCGGATAGGGATCCTTCGACTCCGCGAGTGCTGCACTTCGTTTCGCACTTGCTCCGCTCAGGATGACATGCGCAAAAGGCGCGCAGGTCACTTCCGCACCGATATGGGCTTTGATTTTGGCTTTATCGGCTGCAAGATGAAAACGCGGTGATCCGTAGACGCCATCGGAGTCGAGCAAAGCCATCGCAGGCATCTGAAAGTGCTGGCACACGCCGACGAGTTCCTCGGGCAAAGAAGCGCCTTCGAGAAAGCTGAAGGCCGAGCGGGCGTGAAGTTCCGCATATTGAATCATTGTGTAATTTGGTCATTAGTGATTGTCACGATGAATCGCGCAATCACGCAATCTCTCAATGACTCAATTCCTTCAGTCATACGTTCCCTCCACGAACCATCCGCCACTGAGCAAGTCATGCACCAGACGGTAGAGCGCGAGGGATGGAGGACTTTTGGAAACGGCGGTTTCTAACACGATGTCCCATTCATCGTGCGACCATGCCTCGCGTTCCCACCAATCTCCGGAAAAGCGCCATGGGCCGGCCTTCCAGAGCACGTTGCCCTGGATTTCTTTTTTCTTGCAGGCCACGCGAGTGGGCTGCCCATTTTCCAGAATTACATTCGCGCGCAGCGGCGGACGGAATCGGCGCAAAGCGGTGATGGCATCTGGTTTTTCCGGCGAGTCGGATTCCGAGTTGCATTTGTCGCGTGAATTTTTCTGCGAGAATCCTGTGCCAAAGCGGCGCATGCGGAATCCGTGCGGATGATGCGTGTCGAGCAACTCGACCGCGCCGACTTTTTCTTCACCAACCATGCCTGCAATGCGGGCGAGAGTGAGTTCCAATTTTTCTGGCTCCGGCGAGGGAGGAAGAAACAGGCCAGCTTGCGCTGAACGCGGACGGGCCGGTTCCGCGGCTAAATGGATTTTTAAAATCGGAGCGCCCGGTGGATGCGCGCTCAAATCCAGCTGCAGTAATTTCAAAAAGATTTTGGCATCCAGCATAGGAAGAGGCAGGCGAAGCGTGCGGGAAAATTGCTGATTGCTAATTTTGGATCGCTGAAGCGAAAAATTTTCAAGTTCGAGTGTGAGTCGCAATTCCTGGGTTGCCAGAGCACGCGAGCCCAGGCGGGCGCAAAGTTGTTCGAGCAGGCGATTGAGCAGAAAAGCCAGAGGTTCAAGCAGAGTGATTGGATGCTCCAGTTCAATGGCTTCTTCAAACACCAGCGGCTCTTCGACGGGAACCAGCGTGCGCTGAACGGCGCCGCGTGCGAGTTGCTGCAAATGCAGGCCCGCTTGTCCGAGGCGTTCGGTTAACGCTATTTGTGGCAATGCGGCCAGAGAATGCAGATCGCGAATGCCCCAGCGGGCGAAAGTTTCAAGAAAACAGTCAGAAGATTGCTGGTCTTTTATCTCCGAGCCACCGGCAAACAAAACTTCTACCGGTAATGGACCGAGTTGTTCCGCCTCTTTGCCTTCCGCAATCACCGTGCCGCCAGAAAATCCGCGGGCGGCGAGCAAGGTTGCGTCCGGATTGGAGGCGATGGCGATATGGGCTTCCAACCCCAATGTTTTTGCGCGATCGAAAAGAGAGCGGGAAAGTTGCGGCAACAATCCGAAGAGAGATTGCATGCCGGCAAGATCGAGGAACACCGTGTCCCGCGCAGCATCTTCCACGCATGGGGAAAATGATTGTGCGCAATCGAGCAGGGCCGCATGTGCGGAAGATTCGTGCAGCGGAGAGGATGGGCGCAGAACAAGTTCCGGGCAAAGTTCGGCCTGAGCCTTGGTCATTCCGGCCGAGATCCCCAAGTCGCCGGCTTTTTCATTTACAGCAATAATTTTTTCGAGCGGGGGTTTGCCTTCGAAAATGGCAATGGCGCGCGTTCGCAGTTCCGGTTCGGCGCGAAGCGCGGCCGCTACGGCGAAATTCGGAACGTAGATGCAGGCGAACATGTAGCAGTACCCAGTTGTCAGTACCCAGTTGTCAGTACCCAGTAAGATTTCTGACAGCTGGGTACTGGCAACTAGCAACTGTTTTCATCCCGCCCAGGCGGTTTTAGATTCGAACGTGATGGATTGCGCCGGTTTGCGATCCAGACGCGAACGAGCCAGTTGCGCATGGATATTCATTCCAGTAAGCAATTCTGTGTGGGAAAGTTGGTTGTCCCTAGATTCCATCTCGCCCGGCCGCAATTGCAGCAGCAGGGAAGAGCAGCTGCCGGCAATGGGCTGTTGTCCGATCGCCAGAAAAATCGTGGGCGTGTGCTCGATGGCGCGGCGGAAGCGAAACCACGTGGTCAGCGGGATGCGGTGGGCGATTGACGACGGCACATCGGCGAGATCGAGAACAATCAGGCCAAATCCTCCGCTTTCGAGCAATAAATCGGTGGCATGCAGCGCTTGTTCCAGATTTGTTGCCTCCTGGGCATTCGTGGAAATTCGATTTTTCTGTTTCTCGCAATCTTTCGGTTTCGCTGGCGAATTTGCGCAACGAACCCAGAGCAGGTAGTCCAGATCTACTCCTGCGGAAGCGGCAGAGTGCGGATCGAGCGCGTTGCTGGAGTCAATGACTGCGCAGAATTCTCCGCGGTGCGTGGCGGCAGCAAGCGCGGCCAGTAGTAAGGTAGTGCGTCCGGAGGACGCCGGGCCACAGATCTCGGTGATGCATCCGCGAGGCAGGCCGCCGGTGAGGGCATCAATTTCGGGGATGCCGCTCGACACCATTTCCGGCAATGGACGGATTTCAAGCTGAGAAGCTGGGGCCAGGGGAATTGCCGATTTTTGATTCTTGATGGTCGATTGAACCGCACGAGTGATCGTTTCCCGGGAAGATGGCTGGATTGCGGCCGGTTTCTTGGGAGCGGAGGGAGAACATACCTCTGTGCTCGAATCGGCATCAAAAACAAAAAGGCGGCGCGCGGCCGCCGAAGTAGAAACCACTGCGGAAGACATAAGATCCTCGTTAAATTTCAGGGAGCGCTCGAGCGGGGTAGCCCGGAGGCGTTTTCGCTTTTTATTCGCCTATTAAGATTCTGCCTCAGGGCGGAAAAATTGTCAAGAGCCAGGAATTACGGGCGTCTTTACTGGGTCGAACTGCGTAGCCCCGTAATCGAACTGATGCGAATGCGGAAGAAGATCGGCGCAATTTCCTGATCCAGCATCTGAATGCGGCGCTCCGCCATGGCATTCAGCCACCATTGATGCTGATTTTCCAGCAAATTACGGGCGTGTGCACGCTCATCGGTGAATTGAGGATCGGGCAATTCCTCATATGTTCCGTTGGCGATCACACTGGCCCACTCGCCCTGGCCCTTTGCCTCATCGACCTGCATGCAAACTTTAGGATTTTCGCGCATCCACTCGATCTTTTTCCCCAATGTTGAGAAAACGTAAATGTAGTTCGGTTCGTAGGCCATGTACACCGGAACCACATAGGGTTGATTCGCCTGCGAACAGCCTAGTCTTCCGAGAGTGGCACGCGATAAGACGTCGTGACATTCGGACTCATTCATCTTTCTGATTTCCATGTTTCCCTGCCTGTCTTTAAAGCTTGCTGAAATTTGCATGAACAACGTGTTTCTTAATCTTATCCCGTGTTGTGCAATCCGGCGGCAATGCCGTTGATGGTTGCTCCCAAGGCATATTCCAATTCGGAACCTTGTTCCCCCTTCTGCTTGCGGCGTAGGAGTTCCACTTGAATCAGGCTCATGGGATCGACATAGGGATTTCTGAGACGAATGGAGCGGGCCAACACACGATTTCGGCTCAGCAACTCGCGCTGGCCCGTTACGCGCAAAATCATTTGGCGCGTGCGCAGAAATTCCTCTTCCAGCATGGAAAAGACACGCTTCCGCAGCGCGGCATCCTTCACCAGTCCAGAGTAAAGCCGCGCGATATCAAGATCCGCCTTGGCCATGCCGATTTCGATATTACTCAGCAGATCCCCGAATATGGGGAAGCCGCGCGCCATCTCGCGCAGAAGCCCCTCCTGACGCCGATTGCCTTTGCAGAATTTTTCCAGAGCGTGTCCTACGCCAAACCACGCCGGCACGGCGTGACGGCTCTGCATCCAGCCGAACACCCAAGGGATGGCGCGCAAATCTTCCAACCGCCGTCCCTTGGTGCGACGCGCCGGACGTGAGCCGATGCGAGCCGTGTCGAGTTCGTTCACCGGCGTGGCCTGCTCGAAATAGTCGAGCACGTCAGGATTCTCCGCGATTTCACGGCGATAAATGGCATAAGCATCCTGCGACATGGATTCGAGGGGTTGTTCCCATTCGTCCGAATGAGGATGCTGTTTGAAACCGGGGCGCATGAGCGCTTCCAAACTGGCGGCGATCATGAGTTCCAAATTCCATTCGGCGAGCACGGGATCGGCATACTTCCAGTTGAGGACTTCGCCTTGTTCGGTAATGCGGATCTGGCCGGAAAAACATCCCGGCGGCTGCGCGAGAATGGCAGAATGCGTGGGCCCACCGCCGCGGCCGACCGTGCCGCCACGGCCATGAAACAGACGCAGCTTTACGTTCGCTTCCTGCGCCGCGCGATGGAGTTCTCGATGCGCCTTGTAGATCTCCCACGTGCTGGTCAACATGCCGCCGTCTTTGTTGGAGTCGGAATAGCCCAGCATGATTTCCTGCCAGCCTCCCCATGAGGCGAGAAGAGATGAATATTCGGGATTGCTCCACACGCGACGCATCACATCGGCAGCGGAGCGTAACGCGCTGATGGATTCGAACAGTGGAACGGGCATGAGGCCGGGATCGGACGCGGTTCCCTCGATCTGAATTCCTGTGGCCTTCGCGAGACGAACGACGTTGAGGACATCGGCTTCCGATTCGGCCCCGCTGATGACGTATTGGCGGATCGATGCAGCCGGATATTTTTTCTTGAGCTCGGCGATCGTGTGGAGCGTTTCGAGAAGTTCGCGGGTTTCGGCCGATTCAGGCTCTTTTCGCAGCCCGAGTTCTTGAATCGCCTGCTCGTGCACGCGAGCGTGCTGTCGGATGTCGAGCGCATGCAATTGGAAACCAAAAGTGCGCACTCTGCGCAGAAGGCGGTCAACCCAGGTGCGCGCCAGACGCTCCCCGCGATTTGAGAGAAGGCTCTGCCGCAACAGATTGAGATCGTTTTCAAACTCGCCAGCGCTGGCATAAGCTTCCGGCCTCCCATCTGCTTCACGGCTCTGCTGCAGACGGTGGAACATGTATGCCAGAAACCGCCGGTAAGTTTCCGCGCGATTGTCCGCACCCCAGGCGAAGTGCACGTCCGAAAGGGTGCGGTCGTAGTGCTTGAGGCGTTTGGTCAACTCCGGTGCGACTTCAACTTGTCGGCTCGAAGAACTCAAACGGTCGCTCAGAGTCTCTACGTCTTGCAGGTATTCGCGCAAAATCAGGTCTCGCGCCATTTCCAGAGCATCGCGCGTGCAGTCAGGCTTGACCAGCGGATTGCCATCGCGGTCGCCGCCAATCCAGGAGCCGAATTGCAAAATTTCCGGAAGCGAGATCGTTTCGAGTTCACGGTCGTAGATTTCGCAAAAAGCGTCCACGATTTCCGCATAGATCCGGGGAATCGCCTCGAACAAAGACAGACGGAAGGAACGCAATCCCATGCGGATTTCGTCATTCACGGTAGGCTTAGCAAACCGGACTTCATCCGTTTGCCAAAGCGCGGTCACTTCTGCGCGAATATTGTTTTCGCAATCCTCGGCGTCTTCGGCGGTCAGCGGAAGGCGGTCAAGCCGCGCGAGTCGCCGCGCGATGCGCCGCCGCTTGAGAAGAACAGTCTGGCGCGCGACTTCGGTGGGATGTGCGGTGAAGACAGGGATGATGAGGATTTGCTGCATGGCGTCCAATGCTGCGTCTGCCGAAATGCCGGATTTTTTCATCCGCAGCAATGTGCCGCGAAAGGAGCCAGGAAGCGGAGTTTGTTCGGTCAATTTGCCTGCGCGGCGACGCCGCATGCGCTGATTCGTTTCCGCTAAATTCGTAAGTTCAAAGTAAATCGCGAAAGCCTTCGTCACCTGATACGCATGCTTCAGGTCCATCCGCGAGATCGTCTGCTGCGCCTTGGTCATGAGCTCCGCTTGGGAAGCGCGGCGTGGATTGCGGCGCATAGAATCGCGATGCTCAATCATCAGGCGTCGCAGCTGCTCGACGGACTCAAACAATTCCTGCCCGGCTTGTTCGACGAGAACTTGTCCTAGGATCGATCCCAGCGACCGTACGTCGCGACGCAGCGCGTTATCTTTCGTGGATTGATCGGAGCGCGCCGTCAGTTCAGCGAGACGAGCGCGCTGATCGTCGGCTTTCCAGAGTGGCTTGTGCGGGTGCGATGGCATGATACGGCGACGAAGAAAGAATAAAAGAAAACTTCGAGCGAACGGGAAAGAAATACAGGAGCCGATTGTCGGAAGCGCAGCTTCGGCGTATTACCTGCCGATGTCTTCATTCCACAAATCGGGATGTTGACGGATGAAGTCGGCCATCATCTGGAGGCAGTCGGGATCGTCGAGGACAATAATTTCGACCCCATGCTGGCGGAACAAATCCTCGGCTCCTATGAAATTGCGGTTTTCCCCGACGATGATGCGCGGAATTCGATAAAGAAGCGCGGTCCCGGTGCACATGATGCACGGACTCAGCGTGCTGATAAGCGTCAACTCATGCCAATCTCGGCGGCGTCCAGCGTTGCGTATGCAAACCGTTTCGGCATGTGCCGTCGGATCGCCAGTCTGCACGCGCAAGTTGTGTCCGCGAGCGACGATGTTGCCAGTTCGGTCGGCGAGCACGGAACCGATGGGAAGCCCGCCTTCGCGCAGGCCAGTCTGTGCCTCGGCAAGAGCATGTCTCAGAAGAGTCCGGTCACTCATGTGACGCCTCCGATTTCTTGATTGACTTAGAATAGCCCAGCGCTGGAATGTCGCGCGGAGATCGCAACTGCGAAAAGTCCGCCCAACCGCTCGTGCGTCCAACGGCACCGCTCATGCATCAAAGATTGTGACCCAAACAGCTTACTGAGAAAGGCTCCGCACATGTCGATCCGACCCATTAAACGTGTGATCAAGTCCAAGCCGACGTTGGAAGGCGCCGGAGTGCATTTGCGCCGCGCATTCGGCTTCGGCAACACGAAGGATACCGATCCGTTCCTCCTCCTCGACGATTTTCGCAACGACGTTCCTGCGGACTATCTCGCGGGATTTCCCTGGCATCCGCACCGCGGCATTGAGACCATCACGTACGTGCTGGCTGGAACCGTCGATCACGGCGACAGCATGGGAAATCACGGCACCATCGCCTCCGGAGACGTGCAATGGATGACGGCCGGCAGCGGGATCATTCACCAGGAGATGCCGAAGGGCGATCCCACCGGGCGCATGCATGGTTTTCAGTTGTGGGCAAATCTGCCGTCGTCATTGAAGATGACGCCGCCTCGTTACCAGGAAGTGAAGACCGGCGAGATTCCTGAGATCACCGATGACGATGGCACACACGTGCGCGTCGTCTGCGGAGAATTCTGGGGCAAGAAGGGTCCAGTGGACGGCATTGCTGCCGATCCGATCTATCTTGATGTTTCTGTGCCTCCGGGCGAAGCCAAAACGCTTTCCGTCGAAACCACGCGCTGTGCTTTTGCTTACGTCTTTGCGGGCGATGGCAAGTTTTGCAATGCCTCCGGGCCGCTCGCGGTGCCGACGGAGAGCGTGAAATGGGCGGATACTACACCGCCTACCGACGCCGACAATAGGTCGCTGATTCTGTTCGATCGCGGCGACGAGGTCCGCGTGCAGGCGGGCGAAGATGGCATCCGCTTCCTGCTGGTTTCGGGCAAGCCGCTGGAAGAGCCAGTGGCGTGGTATGGGCCGATCGTGATGAACACGCAAAACGAACTCCAGCAGGCATTCCGTGAACTGGAGCAGGGGACGTTTCTGAAGAAGAAGTAAAATTTCTTTCGCATGCCTGAACTTCCTGAAGTGGAAACCATCGCCCGGGGTCTGGCGAAACGTGTGACCGGCGACGTGATCGAATCCGTGTGGTTGGGCGAGAAGAAAGAGCCGCTGAAATCCCCGGCAATCGAGATCGCCCGAACACTCGAGCATTCGCGGATCGCCCGCGTGCATCGCATGGGCAAACACATCGTTTTCGATCTCGCGCGAAACGGTGTGGGACGGGCTGGGGTGCGCACGAAAAGTGCGCGCAGCAGAGCCAAGCGCGAAGCCTCAGCGCCTAAACAGGGGGGCGTTGGACGCGCCCAGTGGATCGTTCATCTCGGCATGACCGGGCGCTTGCAGGTTTGCGAGCCGCAAGTGGAAATACAGAAACACACGCATGCAGTGCTGAAGCTCGAGTCGGGCAGGGAATTGCGGTTTGTCGATCCGCGCCGCTTTGGGCGATTGAGCGTGGCGCAGGCTGACTTCAGCGCTACCGGCATTGAGCCGCTCGAAATCGATCTCGAACGCTTCATCGGCTTGTTCCGCGGGCGTAAGACGCCCATCAAGAGCGCTTTGTTGAATCAGAAACTTCTGCGCGGCGTGGGCAATATTTATGCCGATGAATCTTTGTTTCGGGCGGGAGTTCGCCCGCGGCGGCGAGCAGCCAATGTCAGCCGGGATGAATTTCAGAAACTGCATGCTGGCCTGAAAGAGGTCTTAACCGAGGCCATCGCGCTTGGCGGTTCGTCTGTCTCCGATTATGTGGATGCTGATGGGGCTGAGGGATTTTTCCAGCTCCAGCATCGAGTTTATGGCCGTGAAGGCGAGCCGTGTCTCGTCTGCAAAACGCCGATCAAACGAGTTGTAATTGCCGGCCGCAGCAGCCACTACTGCCCGAAGTGCCAGAAATAGAGTGTCAGAAATAAGGTGTCAGAGATAAATTTTGCGTGCCTGTGCTTCGATTGGCGAAACCGATTTGTGGAATTTCAATCGAGAGTCAGCGGAAAAATCAGCAGGTGAACGCAAGAGCTCCCATCTGTTACTCTCACCTGCTATGCCCGACTTCTCCATTGGTGTAGATCTCGGAGGCACAAATCTTCGCATTGCGGCCATCAGCACGGATGGCCAGCTTCTGGAAAAGGTAAATCATTCGACCAATTCTGATCGCGGTCCCGACCATGTCATCGGCGAAATGTGTGCCGCGATTTTGCAACTTTCGACCAAGTACCAGAGCAGCGGCAAATTCATGGGAGCCGGTGTAGGGATTCCGGGAATCATCGATCTGGAAGCGGGAGTAGTGCGTAAGTCGGCGAATGTGCCGTGCTTGACGGAGTATCCCGTGCGCAGCCAGATTGAGCAGCGCCTGGGCGCGCGAATTTTTCTGGAAAACGACGCCAAGCTGGCAGCGCTGGGCGAGCAGTGGCTCGGCGCAGCTCGCGGTGTCGATGATCTGGCCATGCTGACGCTGGGGACGGGCATTGGCGGCGTCATTGTGCTCAATGGAAAGATTTTTCATGGCTTGAGCGGAATGGCTGGCGAGTTCGGGCATGTGACCGTGGAACCGGACGGCGTTCCATGCGGATGCGGTAATCACGGCTGCGCTGAACGCTATGCTTCGGCCAGCGCGGTCATGCGCATGGCGCGCGAAGCGATTGAATCCGGCAAGGCCCCTGCGCTCGCTAAGATCGCCAATTCTGGTGCGGAATTTACTCCCATAGCTGTCTACGATCTCGCGATGCAAGGCGACGAAGCCGCGCAACGGATTTTCCAGCGCTTCGGGAAGGCTCTGGGCATCCTGCTGGCCGATCTTGTCAATGTTCTCAATCTCGGCATGTACGTCATCGGCGGAGGAGTCGCCAGCGCGTGGAATGCTTTCGCGCCGACGATGTTCCAAGAACTTCGCGAGCGGTCATTAATTTATGCCGCAACCGCCGGAGAAGAAGCCACAAGCGGCGCAGGCAAAGGTATGTCGGATCACACCCGCGGCAAGACGATCATTGCGAGGGGTTTACTCGGGGGTGATGCGGGATTGTTCGGCGGCGCCAGGCTTCCTCTGATCTAACCATGCGGATCTTTGATCTTCCTCATAGCGTCGAGCAAAAACTGATTCTGTTCAAGAGTTCCGATGCTGACCCGGATAGAGTTCGGTGCGCCCCAAACACCCAACGGACGAACGCTCACTCCTTTGTGGTGCAACCGGCCGGCAAAATCAGCCGCGTTTCCTTCCACATCAACGTAAAGGAAATTCGCCCAGGTCGGAACTACGCGATAGCCCAGCTCAGACAATCCAACGCCCACGGCCTGGGATTGCGCCGCGTTGCTGGCGACGGTGCTCTCGATATGTGCAGCGTCGTCCATTGCCGCTAATGCCGCGGCCTGGGCAACGGATGAAACCGAAAACGTATTCCGCATCCGGGCACAATAAGCTAATAACTCGCCGGGGCCAATTCCATAGCCCACGCGGAGTCCCGCCAAACCATGCACTTTGGAAAAAGTTCGCAAAATTACTACGCTTGCACCCTGCTGCAGATAGCGAATCGAATCCGGAAGCTCGACCTGGCGGTGCAGGGCGAAGTAACGCGTGTACTCGTAATAAGCTTCGTCGATGACCACCACGACGTGCCCGGGAACTTCAGCCATGAATCGGTCAAGCGCAGGTGGGGGCAGCACGGTCCCAGTCGGATTATTGGGGTTTGCGATAAATACGATGCGCGTATCTTCGTTGATCGCGTTTAGAATTGCGGCGAGGTCGAGGCTGTCATCGCGCATCGGCGTTTCGATCAGACGCGCACCACTGGCATGCACTGCCATCGCATAGACGACAAAGGAACGTTCGCTGGTCACGGCATTTAACCCAGGGGCCAGCATGGTCTGACACAGCAGTCCCAGCAAAGCGGTCGAACCCGCGGTGATAAGGACCTGCTCAAGAGGCAGGTTGTGAAACTCGGCCAGCTTCTGGCGCAACTCAGAGCAATCGTCATCCGGGTAACTGTGAGCGCCGGTTAGCACGGAGCGCATCGCCTCCATCGCTTGCGGAGAAGGCCCGTAGGGGTTCTCGTTGGAGTCGAGACGAATCTGGCGCGGTTGAGGTTCCGGTTCAAGCTGCGATGACGGCGGGCGGTATTCTTCCATTTCACGGGCAGGCCTGGTCACCAAATCAAAAAAACGACTCATGCTTCCCGTGACCTCATCCGGCAGTTTTGCGGGCTGCCGCGTTCATTTTCGTTGCCGATTTCAGCCGTTCTATTTCCTTGAGGGTGAGCGAACGGAATTTTCCCGGCGGAACATCCAGCGTCAATGGTCCGTAACGAACCCGCTTGATTTTTTCCACGTGATGTCCGACGGCTTCGAACATGCGTCGAATCTGGCGATTCCGCCCTTCGATCAGCGTGATTTCGTACCACGGATTGGCCGCTTCTTTTACCACCCGCACCGAAGCCGGACCGGTTCGCACGCGTTTGCCGGTATCGGTTGCGATTGATACCCCCGCGCGCAATTTCGCCAAGCCTTCCTCATGGGGCGTACCTGCGACTTTCACAACATAGGTCTTAGGTACGTGTGAAGCAGCTTTCATCAGCCGGTGTGCGAGATCTCCGTCATTGGTGAGCAACAGCAAACCTTCGCTGGCATAGTCGAGACGTCCCACTGGATAAACGCGTCCTTTGACCCCGCCAATCAGATCCATAACAGTCGGGCGTTTCTCAGGATCGTTCGTGGTCGTGACATAGCCTTTGGGCTTGTTCAGCAGAAGATAGACGTGGCGCTGCGGACCGTGGAGGAGTTTGCCGTTTACGCGGATGTGATCCGTTTCAGAATCGGCTTTGCTGCCCAGTTCCGTGATCACGGTTCCGTTGACCTGAACGTGGCCGGAAGTAATCAATTCTTCCGCTTTGCGGCGGGAAGCAACTCCGGCGGCGGAGATAATTTTTTGCAAGCGTTCGAGCGGCATGACAGTTCATTCGGACTTGCAACACGCGGAGCGATCCGGCTTATGCTGCTCAGCCAGCTTTCTGTTCCACCGGAGCCGGTTCCGGCGCGCCTGCCGTTTCAGATGTCTCAGCGATCTCGACAGGTTGCGAGCCCTCCGCTGGATTGTTCGGTACCTCGGCCGGAATCATCTCCGCTTGAAAAGACTCGGCCACGAGTTTTTCGAACTCTTCCATGCTGGGCAATTCACTGATGTCTTTCAGTCCAAAACGCAAGAGGAAATCTTTCGTGGTCTTGTAGAGAATCGGCCGCCCGATGACTTGTTTGCGCCCAGCCGTCGTGATCAGCTTGCGATCAAGCAGTGTTCCGATCACGCCGCCGGAGTCGACGCCCCGAATGTCGTTAATCTCCGGCACGGTCACCGGTTGCTTGTATGCGATCACGGCGAGGGTCTCTAATGCCGGCATGGACAAGCGATTCGGCGGCTTCAGGCTCTTGGCAAAGGCTCGCACCATCTCGTGCTGCTCCGGCTTGGTGGACATACGATACCCACCGGCCACATGCCGAATTTCAATGCCATGATCGGGAGCGCTGTAATCCGCGATCAATTCTTCGATTGTTGAGCGCACGCGCGATTTGATTTCCGCGTCGTCGGAGACGCCTTCGGCGGTGATCGCATCCTTTACCAGCGCGATCATCTGCTCCAGCGTGACTGGAGTTTCTGCCGCGTAAATAATTGCTTCGAGTTGAGCTTTTAGTGACATAGCTGCCTGTGGTCAGTACTCAGTTGCCGCCAGAAAACTTCCTTGTTTGTCATCGCCAGTTTTCACTGACAGCTAACAGCCTAGGGACTGGCAACTGCTTATCTCCAATCGTCTCGCACTGCCGATTGTTCCTTCATGATTTCATCAAAATGCGTATGCTTGCGAATGGCAATCTCGCCAAACAAACGCTCCTGCCGGACCTGAACGGCCTGCAGTCGTACCAGTTCGAGCAAAGCCAGGAACATGCAAACCAGCGCATGACGCGATGGCATACGCATCAACAGCTGCTTGAGCCGGATCGGACAATCCTCCAGCGAAAGACGCCGCCGCAAATAATCGATCATTTGCCCGACGGTGACGGTTTCCTCGTCCACGTTCAGCACCGGACGTGTCCGCACTCGCTCCAGCACCTGCTGAAACGTCTTTACCAGATCGATGACGTCAACCGCGAGTTCCGGCTCCGTGCCTTCCGCGTCGATGAATTCCTTCAACGCCGGGTTCGTGAGCACAGCGTCTTCAATCTGCTGCTTCTGCAAAAGCATTTGCGCGGCAGACTTGAATTTTTCGTGGTCGAGCAGGCGGTTGACCAGATCGGTTCGCGGATCCTCCTGATCTTCTGCCGGACCGGCAGGGTCGCGTGGCAACAGGATCTTTGACTTGATGTGAATGAGCACCGCCGCCATATAAATGAATTCGGACGCCACATTGACGTCGAGTTCGCGAATCTTCTCCACATAGGCGAGATACTGTGCCGTGATCTTTGCAATGGGAATATCGTAGATGTCGATATCCTGCTTGCGGATCAGATCCAGAAGCAGATCGAGCGGCCCTTCGTACACGTCGCCGATGGCAACGGCAAAGGGAAAGTCGCTCTGCTCTTTTTTGCCTTCGTCTTTTCTCTGGGGATGCTTTTGGCTCGCACCGTTGGCCGTAGAAAGACTTGGGACGACTGTCCCCGACGTCAAGTCGCCATCCTGAGTTCTGATTTCTTCACTCATCGCTTTCTTTTGATTGGTTCGCCAAACACGGCGAACGGTAATTTCTACCGCGCAGTCACCTTTGGGGCTTCGTAATCCAACGTCATCCCCATCGCCGCGCGGACATCTCGCATCGTTTCACCGGCAGCCGCGGCAGCGCGCTTTGAGCCTTCTTCGAGAATATCCCAAGCCGCTCGTGGGTTGTCCTCATATTTCCGCCGTCTTTCCTGCAGCGGATTGAGCACTTGCACCATCGCATCGGCAGCCCAGCTCTTGCATTCAATGCAACCGATGCCGGCAGATCGGCAGCCCTCATAGACTTTGGCCATCGTTTCTTTGCTGCTGAAAATTTTATGCAGATCGCCCACCGGACAGACATCGGGATTTCCCGGGTCAGATCGCCGCACGCGCGCCGGATCCGTCACCATCGTCTTCAACTTCTGCCGCACAACCGGTTCCGGATCAGCCATCAGGATTGTGTTCCCATAAGATTTCGACATCTTTCGTCCATCGGTTCCGGGCAGCTTGGCGGCGGGAGTGAGGAGGGTCTGCGCCTCCGGAAAAACATTGCCATAGAACGAGTTGAATCGCCGAGTGATTTCCCGCGTGAGCTCGATATGCGCTGCTTGATCTTCGCCGACTGGCACTACGTCGGCTTTGTAGGCCAGAATATCGGCCGCCTGCAGAACGGGATATCCCAGGAAGCCGTAGGTTCCCAAGTCCTTGTCGTTGATATTTTCCCGCTGCTCTTTATAAGTTGGAACTCGCTCCAGCCAGCCCAACGGCGTGATCATCGAAAGCAGCAGATGCAATTCTGCATGGGCCGGAACATGCGACTGGATAAAGATCACCGACCTCTCCGGATCGAGACCTGCCGCCAGCCAATCGTAAACAACTTCCAGCGAATTCTCTTTCACGTGCGAGGTATCGGCGTAGTCGGTGGTCAGGGCATGCCAGTCAACAACGCAGAAAAAGCAGTTGTACTCGTCCTGCATGCGGACCCAATTCTGCAGTGCACCAACAAAATTGCCCAGATGCAGTTTCCCGGTGGGGCGCATGCCGCTGAGCACACGTTTGCGAGTTTTGGCCGAAGAATTCATCTGTTCGAAGCCCTGGGTTCAGAACGCATGCGCATGTTATGAACGAGCCGGGCGAGGCCGAATACAGCGTGGCCTGAGCAATTCCAATGTTGAAGTGTCATGCGAGATGATCATTGATACTACCACGTGAAACGACGGATCGAGCTACACACAAGTGGGCATTCTTCAGCGATTTCGAGCCATTTGACTCAGCGCGACGGGAACTTCTCAGAGATGGCTCTAATCTGGCAGACGCAAGCCATGCCGCCAGACGTCTGCCATGCTTTATAATGCGCGCCGCGTGGCCACTACCCGAACTCCAATCACGAACCTAGCTCGAAAACTCAGCCTTACAGATTATTTCACTCTCGGCTGGGGCTCGATGGTGGGCGTGGGCTGGCTGGTCATCATGGATGACTGGCTGCTTCGCGGTGGCGCGCTGGGTACATTGCTAGGGTTCATCATTGGAGGCGCGGCTTTACTCCCAATCGGGTGGGTTTACGGCAAACTCATCGCCGCTATGCCCGATGCCGCTGGCGAGATCGCCTATACATCAGCCGCCTTTTCCCGGCCCATCAGCTTTGCTACCGGTTGGATGATGACCCTCACCTATTTCATCGTGTGCCCTTGGGAGGCCGTCGCCGTCGGACGCATCGCGGCCTACATTCTCCCTTGGCTGGATTCCGTTGAACTCTACCGCGTCGGAGGGCGGCCGGTCTTCCTTTTCAGGTTAATTATTGGTTTGGGGCTAACGGTTCTTCTCACCTTTCTCAACTACCGAGGCGTGCGCCTGAGCGCCACATTTCAAAACTGGACCAGCTTCGGTACCTTGGCTTTGTTCGTTGTGTTTGTGGCCGTAGGAGCCAGTCACGGATCGCCTTCAAACTTCCCGCCACTGTTTACGCACACGCCGTGGATCTCTATATTGCTCGTCACGCAGATCGTTCCTTATTTCATGGCTGGATTTGAATCGGTTGGAAAAGCTGCGGAGGAATCCAGTTCGGAATTTCGAGCCAAGAACTTCCTGATCGCGATCTGGATGGCTATCGGCGTGGCGACTCTGTTCTACGCGGTGATCGTTGCCGCAGTGGCATTCGTCGCCCCGTGGCATCAACTCACTCGTGAGAGTTTCATGACAGCTATTGCTTTCCAGCAAGCTGTTGGCGCGCGCTGGATCGTGAACATCATCCTGGTCGCAGCTTTGCTCTCGTTGTTCAAATGCTTCAATGGAAATTTTGTGGCCGCCAGCCGGTTATTATTCGCGCTCGGCCGCCGCGGAATGGTTCGCGCGAGCGCCGGCACAGTTCACGCCAGATATCAAACGCCTTCGACTGCGGTACTCTGCATCGGAATCGCCACTGGCGTTTGCATGTTGCTCGGGGACGCGATCCTTGTGCCTATCACTGAAGTCGGATCGGTCGCCTGCGCCGTCGGTTGGTCGGCTGCGTGCGCATCGTGTCTCGCTCTCGATAGAGCGCGCAGCAGCGCGATTTACTTATCAGCGGTCGAGCGCATTGTTGCCGTCTTCGGATTGCTTGTCGGAATCGCCATGACCCTGATGAAGGTGATTCCTGTCGTTCCGGGGCACTTCAGCGTCTACGAATGGATTGCGCTTGGAGTCTGGATCGTGATAGGTGTTGCTGCTTCCCGTAGCGCCGAGGCGAAAAGTCCCGTTCCCGTGGCGCAGTCGGAATCATGAAATCATTTGTGATAGATGGAATTTTCAGAGGGCTCAGATGAATCGATATCGATCCGTTGGCATGGCAGTCACACTCTGTCTTCTTACCGTTCTTCTTCATGCGCAGACTTCCGGCGCGCAGACTCCCGCCTTCGACGCGGTTATCACGAACGGCCACATCATGGACGGAACCGGCTCGCCGTGGTATTCCGGCGACGTAGGGATTCGGGACGGAAAAATTGCCGCGATCGGCGACCTTTCTTCGGCCGCGCGGAAACGTACGATTGATGCCGCGGGCAAGGTCGTCGCTCCCGGATTCATCGACATGCTGGGGCAATCCGAATTGACCATCTTGGTGGATCCGCGCCTTCCTTCCAAAATTTTTCAGGGAATTACCACCGAGATTACCGGCGAGGGAACCTCGGTTGCGCCACTGAACGACGCGATTATAAAAAGTGATCGCTCGACTTATGAGCACTATCACATCAATCCTGACTGGCGAACCTTCCGCCAATACTTTGCGCGTCTTGAAAAACAAGGCATCGGGATTAACGTTGCCGACTACGTTGGAGCCACACAAGTGCGCCGCATGGTTTTAGGCGACGATGACAAGCAGCCCACGCCCGATCAACTTCAGCAGATGAAATCATTGGTGCGCGATGCCATGAAGGACGGCACCGTTGGCGTCTCCACTTCTCTCGAATATGCTCCTGCTCCGTACGCCAAGACAGACGAACTGATCGCACTCGCCACCGAGGCAGGAAAATTCGGCGGCATTTATGCCACGCACATGCGAAACGAGAGCGACACCGTGCTGGAATCGATTGATGAAGCGCTGCGCATCGGTCGCGAAGGACATGTTCCGGTGGAGATCTGGCACATCAAATCCGCGGGTAAGAACAATTGGGGACGCATGCCCGAAATCGTCGCGAAAATCAATGCCGCCCGCGCTGCTGGCGCCGACGTGACCGCTGACACTTATGCCTATACGGCGTGGTTCAACGACTTTTCCGCGTTCATTCCGCCGTGGGCGCACGATGGCGGCACCGAGAAGATGGTCGAACGCTTAAAGGATCCCGCAACGCGCGAGCGCATTCGCAAGGACATGCTTACCCCTGCGAGCAATTGGGATAACGAATGGCAGGAAATTCCCGGTCCCGAAGCGATCATGATCGGAGCAGTTGAAAATCCGAAGCTACTCCCGCTGCAAGGCAAGCGTCTGTCGGAAATCGCCCAACTCTGGAACAAGGATCCGATGGACGCGCTCTTCGATTTCCTGATCCAAGATCCCAGTACCGGAGTGGCCGTTTTCGGAATGTCACAGCCCGACGTGACCCTCGCCTTGCAACAGCCCTGGGTTTCCATCTGCAACGACTCGGAGGGCACTTCGCCTGAGGGTATTCTGGGGCAGGCGCATCCGCATCCGCGCGCTTATGGGACGTTTCCGCGCATTCTTTCGAAGTATGTTCGACAAGACAAAGTGTTGACCCTGGAGGATGCGATCCGCAAGTTTTCCGCACTGCCGGCGCAACGCATGCGCCTGACTGATCGTGGCGTTCTCAAGAATGGCATGTGGGCGGATGTGGTGATTTTCGATGCTGCAACTGTGCGGGATCGCGCGACCTTCGATGATCCCAATCAGCTCTCCGAAGGAATGGAATACGTGCTGGTGAACGGAATTCCAGTGATTGCAGAAGGAAAGATGACAGGCGCTTTGCCGGGAAAAGTTTTGCGCGGCGAAGGATACGTTCCCTGATGATTCTTTTGTCTGGGT
The DNA here is from genome assembly GCA_035523795.1 of Verrucomicrobiia bacterium. Classification (GTDB taxonomy): domain Bacteria; phylum Acidobacteriota; class Terriglobia; order Terriglobales; family Acidobacteriaceae; genus Sulfotelmatobacter. The sequence goes on from DATKQB010000044.1 coordinate 20,145, forward strand.
TCGTGAACCGGGCCTTGCGCTTTCTACTTGTTTCCGCTCGTAGGGTTGAAGTGCAGAACGAGCGTATAACCGGGCAGGCTGACAGGCACGCTGTAATCGGCGGCAACATATACACCCGGCATGCCGGGTGTATTGATACGCTGCAACGTCACCTGCTCGGGAGCCAGCGTAATGTCATGCTCCTGGGCCTTTTTCATGACCTGATCAAGGAGTTCCTGATCACTGGTGTGCGGATTAGAGCCGCCCGTGAGCGCAATGTTCTTGAGGTCGTCGCCAAAAGAATAGTTATTCAGTTCCGGCGGGACGACTTGAAATGCGCAGTAGATCACTCCGATGATGGCGACAAACCCGACGATGGCCTTAATGGTTCCCATGTCCCACGATCCACTCTGCCCGGGACATTTTCCCTAACAGCGCAGCCGTGCTAGGCTGCTCGCCCGAGCAAGTCGCGAAGATGTTCAACTATTGACGAGATCGTAACATCGCGCACTTGCCCGGTCGACCGAATAACGACTTCCACAGTGCCTTCGGTAACTTTCTTTCCCACCGTGATTCTAAAGGGGATACCGACCAAATCGGCATCTTTGAACTTCACGCCCGGGCGTTCATCGCGGTCGTCGAGCACAACATCGAATCCGGCTTGCTCCAGGCGCTTGGCAATGTCTTCCGCAGCCGCGTGCACCGCTTGGTCCTTTATATTGACCGGAGAGACGACCACTTCAAACGGAGCAATCGCCGGGGGCAGCCAGAATCCGTTCTGATCGTTTCCTTGTTCGACTGCCGCCGTGAGAATGCGTTCGATCCCGATGCCATAACAGCCCATGATCGGCATGACCTCTTTGCCATTCTTGTCGAGGACGCGCGCGCCCATCGATTCGGAATAGCGATAGCCGAGCTTGAAGATGTGTCCGATTTCGACCGCGGTGTCGATGCGCAGCGGCTTGCCGCAGTTCGGGCAAGCCTCACCGGAGTTGACCGAGCGCAGATCGGCATAAGCCGTGGGATGAAAGTCTTTTCCCGGCGTCAGATTCTTGAGGTGATAGTCCTCTTTGTTTGCGCCTGCGATCAAATTCGCGCGGCCTTCGAGCGCCTTGTCGACGAGCAGAACGGGTTTGTTCCCGTCTCTTATCTCGCCCGACCATTCGATTCCGACCGGGCCCAAATATCCTGCGGGAGACTTGAACAAAGCTTTGATTTCGCCTTCTTCCATGGGCCGGGTCGCAGCGCCAACCGTGGCGTTCAGCTTGGCTTCGTTCAACTGGTGATCCCCGCGCATCAGCACGACAATTTGGCGCGATTTCTTCTTGCCCTTTTCATCGATCTCGTCCGCCATCAAAGCGAGCGTCTTGATTTTGTTCTTGGGCGAGACGCCCAGAAATTTCGCGACCTCTTCGATCGTCTTTTGCCCCGGCGTATGGACTTCGAGAGGCTTGCCATCGCCTTCCGGCCACAGATCGGCAACCACATCGATCTTCGACGAGGCTTTTTCCATGTTTGCCGCATAGTTGCAGCCATCGCAGCTGACAATCTGATCTTCTCCTGCTGCAGTGCGCACCATGAACTCGTGCGATTCTTTGCCGCCCATCGCGCCCGAATCGGCTTCGACCACCATGTACTTCAGCCCGGATCGGTCGAAGATTCGGCAATAGGCGTCGTAGTGCTTGCGGTAGGAAACGTCCAGACCAGCCGCATCGATATCGAAGGAGTACGAGTCCTTCATGATGAACTGGCGGACGCGAAGCAGGCCGGAGCGTGGCCGCGGTTCGTCGCGGAACTTGGGCGCGATCTGATACCAGATTTGCGGCAACTGCTTGTAGCTGCGCAGATCTTTCAGCGCGATTGAAGTCATGACTTCCTCTTCGGTCATGCCCAGCACCATTTCGGCGCCTTTGCGATCTTTCAAACGAAAGAGGTTCTCGCCCATGACCGAGGCGCGGCCGCTGGCTTCCCAAAGTTCGCGCGGATGCAACGCAGGCAGGTAAAACTCTTGCCCGATGCGGTCCATTTCCTCGCGGACGATCTGCGTGATCTTGTTGAACGAGCGATTGCCGAGGAAAAGATAAGAATAGATTCCGGCGGCAAGTTGCCGAATGTATCCGGCGCGCACCAGGAATTTGTGCGAAGCCACTTCGGCGTCGGCCGGCGCCTCGCGCAGAGTAGGAATGAAGAGTTCTGACCAACGATGCATGCTTGAGTCCTGAGTTGTGAGTCCTAGGTCCCGAGTTGCGAGTTCCGGGCACATTTCGCATGCGCGGACTGATCTCGAAGGGGAATTGGTCATTGTAAATGATTGTTTTGACGAAGGTATGGGGTTGTGGGCGGTTACCTCGACAAAGGTATAGGCGCACCATTGCCCTTGACAATGGTTGATGATTGCAATGCAATGGGAGAAGTTTATGGCAAAGGCTCGCTATCGGTACAATGTCATGCTCCGGCCCGAACCGGAGGGAGGATTTACGGTGGTCGTTCCCGCCCTTCCCGGTTGCGTCACCTATGGGCGCACTCTAAACGAGGCGCAGGAGATGGCCAAGGACGCCATCGCAGGCTACATCGCGAGTCTTCGCAAGCACGGCGATCCGCTACCCTAGCTATCGTAGGTACTACCCTGCCAGGTCGCGCAGAATTTCTTTCCCCAGCTTCTGGGTTTCGCCGAAAAATTTCTGATACTCCAGAAACAGCCGATTCAGTTCCAATGCCTGATCGGTTGAAGGATGCTTGCGCAGGATCATATCGCGCACGTGCACCGGGTTTGGCAGGGTGGCGTCTTCCGTCAGTTCTTCCAGAGCGGTAGTTGGGTTGTAGTGGTACATGCCTCTATTTTAGCTCCCTTCGTTTTCCGCGATTAAGAGGCTGCGTCGGGGTGACTGTCTGATACATTTCTCTTAATAGGCCCCAACCCAATGAGCCCGACCCACCAAAAGATCCAGATCGTCCTGATTCTTACGCTGATTGTTGTGGGGATTCGCACCGGATACATTCTTTACGAACGGCATGGGGACGCGATTGCAGGTCGGAAGCAGACGGCGGCACGGAATGTTGGCTACTCTAATCCCGACTACTACGTCGTACCAAAGAAGCTCTATCCGTATGACTTGAAATCGGCGAAGCAGTTGACGCAACAGCCGGTGTGGGTGCAGGTGGGATATCACTACACGTATTACCCCTACAATCCAGAGACGAAAAAAGTCGATTTCGATCACGACGGGGGCTTGCTGTTGCCCATCGAGAAATTGTCGATCAAAGATGTGGTCAAGACGGTTCACCCGGGGAAGGATGTTCCGCCGCAAGTGGTCGCGATTTTCGAGAAAGACGGGAAGGATTATGCCGTTCCGATCGGGCTCGAGAAAGACGACCAGTTCAAAATCTATTCTGACCAGATGTTCTTCATTCAGGATCCGCACGAACTCTACAAGAATTGGCCTGCGGACGTGTGGCAAGCTATCGATCAGCACCAAGTGAAGCCGGGAATGAATGAATTGCAGGCAGATTTCGCAGTAGGCATGGGCATACCGGACGCGGGAGATTCTGACGAGCAGACCGTGCGCTATCCCAACGGCGGAAAACCGTTGGTGATTGTCTATCACAATGGAAAGGCGGAGGAGATCAAGCCGGGCTCCTAGGGGGTCAAACTTCAGATGATGAATCGGCGGGAAGCGTTACAGTTGCTGGCTTCGGCGACAGCTTTGCAGTTGGCGCCACGAAGCCTGAGGGCGGCGGTGCGGGAGGCCCGGGCGCTGGTGAAGGTTCCGGATGCGCCGCGCACGCTGAATCCTCACCAGTTTGCGACCGTGAGGACGATATCGGAGATGATTGTGCCGCGAACCGATACGCCCGGTGCGGCGGACGTCGGAGTGGCGGAATTCATCGATCTCATGCTCACGGAGTGGTATGACGAGCCTGGGCGGGAGCGGTTTACTACAGGCTTGGACGATCTGGATCACCGCACGCGCAGTTTATTCGGAAAGGATTTTGTCGATTGTTCCGTCGATCAGCAGACAGAGATGCTGAGAGATCTGGGAGAACGAATGGTCGAGGAAGTAGATCCCGAGCGTAAGTGGCAGGACGCTGATACCGAGTCTGCTCCGGAAGCGCGTGAGAGTTTCTATGCCATGCTGCGGCGCTTGACTCTGACGGGCTATTACACGTCGGAGGCCGGAGCGACGCAGGAATTACATTTTCAGATCATTCCAGATCGCCACGCGGGCTGCGCAGAAGAGCAGAGCGTGCAAATGGAGAAGCAGTGAGAGAAGAGACAAATTACGACGCGATCGTCATCGGCTCGGGGATGACCGGAGGATGGGCCGCGAAGGAACTGAGCGAAAAAGGGTTGAGAACTCTGGTGCTGGAAGCGGGGCGTCCGATCGTTCCCGAGCAAGATTATGTGGAGCACGTGCCTGCCTGGGAGGTGCGTTTTCGAGGTCTGGGTGATCGCAGGAAGCTGCGCGAGGATCAGCCGATACAGAGCACTTGTTATGCCTGCGATGAGTGGTCATCAAAATTTTTTGTAAGCGACAAAGAGAATCCATACACCACAGAAGAGGGCAAGCCTTTCCGCTGGATTCGGGGCAGGCAAATGGGCGGCCGTTCCATTATGTGGGGACGCCAGACCTACCGCTGGAGCGATCTGGATTTCGAAGCGAACCTGCGAGAGGGAATCGCGATCGATTGGCCGATTCGCTACGCCGAACTGGAGCCGTGGTACGACTACGTCGAGGAATTCATCGGTGTCAGCGGCGAGGCGCTCGGGCTGCCGCAGTTGCCCGACAGCAAATTTCTTCCGCCCATGGAGTTGACGTGCGGGGAAAAAATAATGCGCGCGGCCATTGCCGAGCACTTTGGCGGGGAACGCGTATTGACGATCGGACGCGCCGCAATTTTGACCAAGGATCACAACGGCCGCGCGGCATGCCACTATTGCGGTCCATGCGAACGAGGATGCATCACGCG
>DATKQB010000045.1:0-43055 GCA_035523795.1 Verrucomicrobiia bacterium
CTGGTCATGAAGAAGACCAACGTGCGTTGCCAATGCTGCGCGTTCATGCTCTGCGGCCGCAGAAGAAATATTGCGTAATCGAGCCGCAGTTACTCGATCGGCGGCGATCTCGTATTCCGCCTGGACACGCGCCAGCTCTGATTCCAGCGCCGGATCCTGAAGCTCAATCAACGGCGTGGCCGCGGCCACCACTTGGCCCTCGCGAGCTTCCACGCCAACCACTCGGCCGGGCACACGCGCGCGAACGACGGACTCATGAATCGGTTCGAGAACGAATCGCCCGGATATGGTTTGGTGCCAGATGGGAGCAAACACAAAACACGACAGGAGAGCCCCAAGCGCCCAGCCTCGATAGGATCGCAATCTCACCCGGATTAGCTCCTTCTTGTCAAGATAAACCGAGCGCAAAAGGGCAAAGGCCGCCCGGATGCGCTTGCGGAACATAAACCAGCCTACGACCAGGGCAGGAACGAATGCCCACTGCGGTGAATATTTAGAAGTTAAGTTGTACACAAAGGTGACCACGAAAAAGAGAAGAACGTAGCCGTAGATATCCGACAGAATAAAGTAAGGGACGCAGAGCAACCGGCGCTTGCGCGATACATAAGGCACTTCAACCGGAAGCCGGAAGATATTTTTCTTCACCCATGAAGTCGAGAAATCCGTGGACAACTCTTTCAGCTCCGAGATCTCAAGCATTTCGGTAAAGATGAAGTAGCCATCCAGCTTGATCAGAGGATTCAGGTTAATGAAAACCCCGCCGAGACCCGCAATCAGAATGATTTTGTAGGCAAACTCATGGATGAAACCTCCCGGGGGCAACCCCCACCAGAGAATCGTAGCGAAACCACACAGGATCAATTCAGACCACACTCCGGCCGCCATGGTCATGATGCGCTGCCATTTGCTGCCGAAAACCCAGGCTTCCGTCACGTCGCAGAAAAAACAGGGCTCAAGATAGATCAGCAGAAATCCCATGCGGTGTACTTCGCCGCCGGTGTGTTTGCAGGCCAACCCATGCGAAGATTCGTGCAGGAAGCCGACGATGAAAACCAGCACCCAAAATTCCACAAGGTCCACAACACTTTTGTGGGTAAACGTGAAGAACTCTATGGTGTCGTGACCAATCTCACCCCATCGGTCAATCCAGACATACGCCATAAAGGAAAACAGGATGAGATTGAAAATGAGGAAACCGCGAGTGAAAACGAACTTCAGCTTTTCATGGGCCTTGGTGAGATACGTATTTGGATCCCAGGCAGAAAATGTGATCTCGGCCAGATTGCCGAAGCGAGATTCTTTTCGAGTACGACGTTGCCGTTCGTCCTTAAGTTTCTCCCAGAGTCCGATGTTTTGCTCCTGGGCGGTTTTATGCCAGAACGGCCGATCAGCGACAGATTCGGCAAATTCACGTACATAATCCTCGGTGTAGAGGACCGAGGTCTGCGCAGTACGAAGTTCGGCGATCTCCTTGAAGCTGCGGTTCCCGTCAAACAGAGAGAGTAAGTCCCATTGATCATGAGTGATGGGATAGTAGCAGCGCGTAGAGGGGATCACCACCATCATCATCGGTTTCCCGTCCTGCGTCTGCTCTTTAATGATCAGTTTGGGATCAAGCTGAAGAGGGCGATCCCTCGACAAGGTTCGAGCCGGTATTTCGGGTAAGGCGGCGTTGAGAGCTTCAGCAAGGTTCATCGCGATGAACTAACCGGCGGAGTCAAACGAATATTGGCGGTCATGCCCGCGCGCAGCCCGTCGGGCTTGCCTTCCAGCTTGGCAAGGACATCGATCGAATCGCTGGCCGGGTCGACCAAAGGGCTCATCTGTACAATCTTTGCCGGGTAGGTCTGCTCGGGCACGGAAAGCGAGCTGACGTAAACGATCTTGCCCGTTTTGACCTGCGTTAGAAAGCGCTCCGGCAACGTGAACTTCACCAGCAGCGGAGCAACGGCAGAGACCCAAAACAGCCGGTCTCCTTGCGCGGCTGTCTGTCCGGCACGCACGTAGCGACGGGCGACCACGCCATCAAACGGGGCTTCGATCCGGGTCTTCTGCAACTCCAGCTCGTAGAAACGCAAGTTATCGCGAGCGCTATCCAGTTCGCGGTTTGCTTTTTCAATTTCGAATTTCGAGCCTTCAAATTTGTAACGAGCGTGATCCAGATCTTCCTGCGTGTTAATCCCTGCGTCGCGCATGCGCTGGGCACGCTCATAATCGGTTTCCGCCAGCTTGGTTTCTGCCTCCCAGTCATTGAGGTCGGCTTCGCAACTCTTCAGCTTGGCTTGAGCCGCGTCGCGCTGAGCCAGTGCCTCACGATCATCCATGAGAGCCAAAACTTCTCCTTTATGAACAGTTGTGCCGACGTCAACGGAGATTTGCGAGATGACCCCGGTTCTCAGGGCCAGAACATCCACCTGATTTTCGACGACTATCGGACCTGAGGCGACGTAGGCGTCATCTGGCTTTGGTGGGGGCGCCGTTGGAGTCGTCTCCGATTTTGGGATCGCCGCCGCATTGGCTGCCTCAGGCACGGGAGCGCTGCTGCACCCCTGCATCAGTAGTTCGGCAGCGAAGAGAAGCACGGCAAGAACAAGAAATTGTGGAAAGTTAAAAGGAGCTGGCGCTTTTCTCGAAATGGCTTTCATAAGTCACCACCCGTTACCATCCAAACCACGACCACAGTAGGGAATAAATCCACATCACAGGCCTTCGCAACAGCACCACTCCAACCGGACGCCATCCGACTGTAAGTTTTGCCTCTCCCTGCATTCCCGGGCGCATGAGGCCTTGGGCGTTGGCTATGGTTACTCGTGCATAGAAAACACGCGCGTCCTGTTCCACTTGCCCCTCAGGGCTGACAACAGCAACGGTGCCTCGAAAAGTTGTTTGCGGGTAGCCCTCAAGTTTTACGGCCGTACTATCTCCGGTCCTAACGAGAGGAAGGTCGGTCTCACTGATCGCAACATCGACGATGGCCTGTTTCGTATCGGCGATCTCCATGAAATTGTCGCCCGCCGATAGCTTCCGCCCGACCATGCTCTCGGTGTGCGGTGTCAAGACTCTTCCGGAGATCGGACTTCGCAGCCGCGTACTTTCTAACCGCTGCTGCAGACGGTTCACTTCTCCTGCCCAGTATTGCGAAGACACCCGCGCGATGCCAGCCTGCTCGTCATCATTCTTTGCCAGCTCGCGGTTCACGTCGGAAACCGCAGATTGATACTTGGACTGTGCTGCACTCAAGGCTGCGCGATAGTCCCAGTCCTGCAGGTCTGCCACGACGACACCGCGTTCCACATAATCTCCTTCATGGACGTAGACCGACCGCACGACTCCGTCGACTTCTGGCTGAATTTGAGCGTTCCGCCCAGGGGAGACCAGCGCGCTTCCTTCTACTCGCATCGGCATGGGAACGGCGCCCAGGAACAGAATCGCAGCCGCGATCATGGCCAGAATCCAGGCTCGCCGTCGTCCGGGCAGGGCCATAAATTTGGCCTTCCTTTGCAGGAGCGGTTCCAGAACGCCGATGAACGGCACCTCCTGGTAAAGTGACGCATTCCGGAGCGCGACCGTGGCCTGTCCCGCAATCACCTTGATCATTTCGAGGTGAGCATCAGTCAGGAAATCGGGATCGCGGCTCTCATAGCACAGAATGCCCAGCCGGCCCTCTTCATCCATGAGCGGGACGGCATAGAAGGCGCGCATTTCGCTTTCATCAAAGTAGCGGCGAAACTTTTCTCGGGTTTCTTCGCGAGATGCCTTGACCTGCTCTCCAGTCTGGCTGACAAACAACTCCTCGTTGAGCAACGACGCCCACTGCAGAATACGATTCAGCCGATCCACCTCGGGAGCTTCGAAGTTGATTTGCTCCGCTCCCGAGATAGCTTTCAGCCGTAATCTGCCCCGTTGTTCGAGGGCGATCGCCGAGCGCTCGTGTGGAATCACGGCGCTAGGTCCGTTCACGACGGCCTGCAGCACGCGATCCAGGTTCAAAGTGGAAGTGATCTCAGCGCTTATCTGAACAAGGGTCTGGAGAATCTCGACTTTGCGTTCAGCTTGCAGCAGATTTGCATTGTGAAGCGCATTGCTCGCGGTCTCGCAGATATTGGTGAGCAGAAATTCATCATCTTCATCGAAGGGAACCCGATCCAAACGGTTGACGGCTTCCACTACCCCGACCAGTTTCCCTTGCTCCATTAACGGAACTGCCAGCAACGAGAAGACTCCGTTCCCTTCGTGCCCGGAATTGCGCCTTTGAAGCCGCTCGTCTTCCGGATCAGTGATGACGAGGCTTTCGCCGGTGTCGGAGATGTCTCCGGCAATTCCCTCCGCGGGCTTTTGGACGGCATTTAACTCAACGGTCGGATCGGAGCCGGCCTGATTCACAAGTTCGGGAAATTCTCCCGCTATCATCCACAGATTGATCGCCTGAACATTCATCACGTCCTGGAATTTCTTGGCAATGATGGGGAGCAACTCATCCATTTCCAGCGTTGAGTTGAAAACCTTCTCCAGGTCGTACATCTGCGTGACGCGGCTGATGGATTCAAGATTCGCATTTGACTGACTCTCATATTTCAATGCCGCGGCGAGCGCCGGAGCAGCTAATTCCGCCACCTCGCTAAGCTGCTCCATCACAGTTTCCGGAATGATCTCTTGATAATGAATCAGTTCGATGGCGCCAATCAGACTGTCCTCAAACTGAAGGGGGACATATGCAAGGCAGGCCAAATCCCGGCGGACGTCGAGATGGCTGTAATTCTCACGCGTCAGATCAGTGCCCTTAAACACCAGGCTGGACCGGGCTTCGGCCAGCATTCCTAAGGTTCCGGCGGTCAAGTCCACTTCAGGGACGACAGAGACTTCACCGGCACTTGCCTTTGCCGTCCAAGATGGATTCTCCTGATCCGAAATTACGTAAACCACGACGAGGGCGTCAGGATGCAGTTGTGCAGCGTAATCGGCTGTCAGTTGTGCCCGCGGTATCACTTCCTGGTAGGCGAGCAGGGCTGCGCCAAATTGAGCCACGGAGATCGCGGATTCGGATGTTCGCCCCGCCATAGATTCGAAATGTACTGGGTAAAACCCTAGGGCTGCATGCGCCGCATTTGAGAAGCCGCACGTATTGTCGGCGCCCACTTTGTCGAGTCGGCATCTTATGCCGCTTCGGTGACGTGGTCAAGGCTTGTCAGGGGTGGGTAGTGGGCTGTTTTGAGGAATGCCACGAGAATCACTTCGGAGTTGAGCCGAATCGTCTGATATTCAAAACCGCCCACTACCCAGGGGTGGGACTCCTGTTTTGCTGGAATTGTTTCCCTCCAGCACAATGAAGACATGCATGTCCAGGTGGACCCAATCATAATTCGGCAAGCGACGCTGTCAGACCTTCCCCTGCTGTTGCAATACAGGCGGCCATGGCAGAGGAGACGGATGGCGCCGATACAGCGGCCGTGAACCGGATGATTACTGAGTTATAGCTCGGTCTTGCCATGCATGGACGGCCTACGCAGGCACAGGATCGGCAGAAGCCCGTCTTACGGAATTCGGAAGGAAGGCGGCGAACAGAGTCTTAAACCGAGGACGGAGATGTAGTTGCTGGCTCTCACGTTCAAGCAGATTTAGCGGATCTTCCGCGGTCTTCAGCCCATAACGTAGATACGACAATCGCATAAGCCACAGAGCATGACTAAAATCGTTTTCGCCGCGAACGCGATACGTGATCCAACCAGAATCGGGTACCCAATGATGCTGTTCCGCAAGACCCTCATCCAGCAATGCGTCATGTATTGAGCGGGGGAAGGGAATGTCGACGATGCCATTCGCGTGCACATGTCCGATTTCGGCATCTCGAAAACGGAATTCGCGGCCCCCAAAGCGGTGCGGATGGACCGATACCTCGGGCCACGACAACACCTGACTCTCGATCTCAGCTAGGAAACCCATTTCAAGCCTCGATTCAGTCAGTTGTTTCGATGCTCCTTCGTCCCGCTGCGATTCGGCAGTTTGAGTTAGAAGCTGCGGAGGCTAGAATGGACTCTCGATGATGGTCAAACGCGCACCAGCGCGGCGGCGTCCCCGGAAAGCGAAACCGGGCACGAAGGGACTCGGTCCGGGGGAATGCCGCCTGGACCTCTCTACTGGAAATGCAGCCGCAATCGCCGAATCAATCGAGAAAGCCGGCGGTTGCGTCGTCGGATCCTACAAAGAGCCGCTGGGCGGACATCCCTTGCTGCTTGCGGTGTTGCCGATCGACGCTATCGAGCCTACTCCCTTTCAGCGCGATCTCTCTGACACGCACCACAAGCGGCTCGCGGACGTGATCAACAAGACGGGACGATTCCTGGATCCGATTATTGCGGTCACTGCACCGAAGAGCGGCTTCTGGACGCCGAATGGCCGGCACCGGCTGGAAGCGATGCGCCGTTTAGGGGCGAAATCGATCACAGCTCTCGTCGTGGCGGATCGTGAAGTGGCATGGCAAATCCTGGCGCTGAATACGGAAAAGGCGCATAACCTGAAAGAGCGTGCGCTCGAAGTCATCCGCATTTATCGAGGCCTGGTGGAAGAGGACGCGAGCCGGCCCGAGTCGCAATTCGTTTTTTATCTCGATGAGCCTGCGCTGGTAACACTTGGCGTGTGTTACGAGAGGATTCCGCGCTTCGGTGGCGGAGTGTATCACTCGATCTTGCGAAGATTGGAAAGTTTTACGGACGAACCGCTGCGCAGCGCGATCAAGGATCACGAGAAACGCGCCACAATGGTGCTCGACCTGGAAGAGAAAGTCGCGGCAGCGGTCGTAAAGCTGAAGGAACGCGGACTGGTAAGTCCGTACCTGCGATCATTTGTAGTTGCGCGCATTAATCCCCTACGTTGGATTAAAGGCGAACCGCCTCCACTGGAAGAAGTGCTCAAGACCATGCGTGACCGCGCAGCAAAATTCAACGTGGAGAAGATCAGGCCGCAAGATCTTGCCGGGGCTGGTGGGCCACCCGACGAAGAAGCCTGAGCAAAAGTGGGGGTCTCTCAGGCTCTTTTCCCTCGCGTGTTGCGCTTGGACATCTCTTCCCTGCCGTCCCTCGGTTTCATGCGGATGGAAGCTAAAGTACACAGCGGCGCCGATAATCAGAACACCTCCCAGCATCGCCAATGCCGCGAGCCGCTCGTGCAGGATGGAGATCCAGAGGATCGTTCCTACCACAGGTTCGAGGTTTAGAAATGCGCCAGCCCTTGCCGCAGGCATATGCGTCAGGCCCCAATTCCAGAACAGGTAGGCGCCAAAGGTGGCGAGCACACCTTGCGCAACAGCGGAAAAGCACGCTCCGGACGAGAAGTGAAAGCGAAGTGGACGTGTCAATTCAACCCAGGCCAATAACAGCACGGTGCCGACCCATAATGGTAGTCGCAGTCACGTGAAGCGCGCCGTGCGTGGCGATCAGCCGCTTGCTGTACATAATCATCACCACGGCTGCGAACATCGAGAGCACGACAAGAAGGTCGCCATGCAAACTGGAACCGGTATCAGCGCCATGGGAACTATTGCCTCCGGAAAGTCCAATCAGCAACGCGCCCAGCGCTGAGAGAACGAGCGCCAGCCATTCCATCCGGCGCAACCGCTCGTGGAGAAATAGCGCCGAAACGGCAGCGACTAATACTGGAAGAACGCTGACAATCAAAGATGCGTGGGACACCGTGGTGAGGCGAAGGCCTTGAAACTGAATTAGAAACTGCACCGGAACCCCAATTCCTGAGGCCAACAAGAGCAACCCCAGTTCTCGTCCGCGGTACGGTTTCCAGGTGCGGATGACGATCGGGGTGAGCAGAATTGCGGCCGTTATAAATCGGAAACTCACGTTTTCCGAGACAGTCATCTCCCGCATCGCGATCTTTCCAAAAAGAAATCCGGTTCCCCAAAGAGAGCCCGCCAGAGCGAGAGAGCCTATCGCCAAGAAATGCTGGACTCTGTTTTCAAAACGCGAATGCTGACCTGAAAAGTTCATAGGGATTCGGGCTGACATTCTCGCGCGCGCGGTTCACTGTTGTTGAGTGGCTTCTCCATGGTGAAAAGCGGCGTTCCAAAGAGTTCATGAGGGCCTTCCTGTGTGCGACGAAATCCGAACGCCAGATATAAGCGGATCGCCCGATCGAGAAACGGAGTTGTGCTGAGGAATAATCGACTTGCGCCCAGTGTGCCGGCCCAACCCTCCATTTCCTTTAGCAGCAGTCGTGCAACTCCCATCCCTCTCGCTTCGGGAAGCACTCCCATCCCACGAAGGTAGAGAGCTTTTTCTTTTTCGACGGCTGAAGCCGTGCCCACGATCCGCGTCTCAGTGACGGCAACCCACACTGGACCTTCACGCAGTCGCGACAGTACTGCTGACACAGGCGGGGTCGTTGCGGCATAGCCCTCTTTTGTGTAAAGCGGCTCATATTCAGCAAACGCGAACTGCAGCACAGAGGCGATCGCTGTTGCATCTTCGATGTTGGCTCTTCGCACCTGCAGTTCACTTGCGATTTTCATGCAGATATTTTTGCGAAGGTGTAGCCATTGAAGCAACTCCCTTTGTTGTCCTGTATTTCGCAATCGGCTATTAGAAGAGCGCCTGCCTCATAGGAATAACTCCTGCCATCCTCCGAAATTCTTGCACTGTCGCCGTCAATGACCATTTCATATTAAGGAAAATGATGCAGCCCGTACGTGGGGCAGGATGTCACGTTCTGGCGATTTTCCTGGCGAGCGAGAAACGATAGCGTACTGGGAGAGCAGTCGCCAGAAAGATGGGCGACTGATCACGGGGCGGGGCCGTTCTTGGGGGAGAACGGCCCCATTTCTACTTCGTCTTCCTAAAGATTGTGTCCCATGCCTTAGGAATGGAATCCGCAGTGAGAAGCAGACCGATGGCTCCTGCGGCGAGTCTTATGCATTCCCAATTCGGACTGCTGCTCTTCGAGTTCGGGGACCTGAGGGGAGCTACATCCTTTACCGTATTGCGGCCTTTCTGACCTTTTGTGAACTTAGATATACATTGCTTGCGTAAATCAGATTCGCAGCCGCATTCGCAGGTCCCGTCGGCAGTGTCAGTAACGCAACTCAGAAGGCTGGTGAGTTCCAAGTGAAAGTGCGTTTTGGTCAATTCGATTTCCCCGCACCACGAAGCAAGTTCTTGTCCGCCGCTTATCCAGTAGCCAGAAATCTGCCTGCAGATCTTTCCCACATTATGCGGATTGCAATCGCCACGCGCGGCACCTTGGTAGCTCGCGATCGTGCGCGGAGCAGAAAACCGACGCTTCGCACCAACGTAGCTGAAGCATTCTGGCTCGACGCTACATAGCTTTTTCCCGAACGGGTTGCCCGAGGAAGCGCGGCCTTACGAGTCTGCTCTACCTGCTTCGAGGTATTGTTCCTCCGCTGTGCACCATCTAGGTTGGCGTCAGTGCGACTGGATGCGATCAAGCGGGCCCTAACAGGCACGATTCGTGATGTGAACGATCATCACACTCTGCAGACAGCTGCAGGGCTCGCATACTACTTCACGCTGTCGGTTTTCCCCGCGCTCATCGCCCTTTCAGCCATCCTGGGACTCATCCCTGTTCCCAATCTGTTCAGCCAAGTCATAGGGTTTCTCCGGCGGATTCTGCCTCCTGAGGGCATGCATGCCGTTAATTCAGTACTCAGAAGCGTGCTGTCATCGAACAGCCGCGAATGGCTCTCGGTGGGAATGCTGGGGCTGATCTGGACGACCTCATCGGCATTCACGTCAATCATTGAGTCGCTCGACATTGCTTACGACGTAGAGGACACGCGGCCGTTCTGGAAGGTTCGTCTGATCGCGATCGGCCTGGCATTTCTTTGCGGGACGCTCTTGCTGATCTCACTCGGCGTGATGATCGTCGGGCCGAAGTTCGGCGGATGGCTCGCGGGGAAACTACAGCTCTCGTGGATTTTCGCGGCGGTTTGGCCTGCTCTGCGCTGGATTTTGGCCATCACCTTCACCGTGTTGGCCGTCGAAATCATCTATTTTCTTGCGCCACGTGTGCAGCAGCGTTTCTGGTCAACGCTGCCTGGCGCCATTCTCTTCGTGGTTTTCGGAGATGCGCTCTCGTTCGGGCTGGGATTCTACTTTCGCAGTTTCGCCCACTTCAACAAGATGTATGGCACGCTGGGTGGCTTTGTGGCATTTATGACGTGGTTCTATTGGACATCATTTGTCTTGCTGGTCGGCGCCGAACTAAATGCTGAACTGGCCAAAGAAAGCAAACGAGGCTCCCTGTCACGTCGCCCCGCTACCCCAGCCGATCCTTCGGCGGTAGAACCGGATTTGCCCCGAGCGGCATGACGCCTCAAGATCAGAATCTGGTGTGATATCTAGCGTCCATCGAAATTCCGCCCACCTGGTCGCGTTGTGCGCTGACGGACCAATGCTTGTTGATCTGGTACTCGCCCTGCACGATTTCGCTGCCGGGAAGAGACACATCCGTCGAGAAAGTAAACAGCAGGTTCTTGGTGATCCGCTGTTGAATGGCCACTCGGGCCGACGGATTCTGGCCTCCGCCGATAGTAGGATCAATTTCGAGGCTGGAAATTCCGGCCAGCTTCTGCACGGTGCTGGTCAACTGACTCGCCGCCTGTGACGCGATGATCGAGTCCGTGCTGGTCCCGGCAGCGGCCGCTTCTTGCGTCGTCTGCCCCTGCGCGAGCAGGTTGATAATGTCTGCCGTGGCCAGAGGCGGATCAGAATTGTAGGTGGTCGTCAGGCGATCGAGCGGCCCGCGCAGATTAATGGTCAGGTTATATTGCTCGACCGTGGCAGTAACCGAGATATTCAGGTTGGGACGCGTCTGGTTCGGATCGTTAAATACGATCACCCCGGTTTGCAATCGATAACGCACGGCGCGATAAAACACTTCGCCAGAGGTGAGGTTGGTGCGGCCGGTGATGACGGGATTTGCGGCCGTTCCTTCCACTTGCAACGCAACGTTTCCCGCGATGCTGAGCTGCGAGCTTGTCGCGCTCAAATTCTGAGCGGACTGCACCACGATCGCGAGCTTCACGGTATCGGCCAAGCCGGGCTGTGCAGGCGTGATGGTAGCGCCTCCAAACTGGCTGGCAAAGTTGGTGAGATCGAAATCCGGCGTAAAAGCCAGGTTGTTAATCAGCACGCGGCCATTCAGCACGGAAGCCCGCATGTTGCCGCTGAAGGCAAGATTCGCGCTCAGTCCCGAGCGCAATCCCTCTGGATACAGCAAGCGCACGTCTTGCGCTTGCATGGCGAGATTAAATTGCAGACTCGGGCGATAGATGATCGATCCGCCGAGCGAAACGTTCCCGCCTCCGACTTGTCCCATCAACCTCGAAAGCTGCAAGCGGTCGTTGGCGATCTCGATGGTGCCGTTCAATTTAGAAACACCCACCGGAGCCGTGGAAGTCGTAAAGGCCACATCCTTCACCTGAATTTGGCCTTCGAGGGATGGATTTTTCGCGGAACCGGTTGCGTGGACATCCAGAGCCAGCGCACCCGAACTTTGCAGATCAGGATCGACGATCCGCGCAATCCGCGCGTCAACCGTGCCCTGGGCTGTGAGAGTGGGCACGCCGGTGCCGGCGATCGGTATCTGGCCCTGCACGCGTAGTTCCGTCCCGGTGCCCTGAATTTCCGCCGGTTGCAGTGCGATGACCGAATTCGCATAATCAGCGCGAATCGGCTTGGTGATCCCGATCTGCAACGATTGATAACTCGCCTTCAGCACGGGGATGGATAATTCCGCGACGATCTGCCCCTTATCCTTGAGCGGGCCTTTCATTGAGGCATGCAGCTCGGTCTGGCCTGAGAATCCTTGCGGCACGCCGCCCGCGTAAGTGGCCATCAGAACATCAAGCGGAACGGCACCGGTGTCGATGGTGGCTTCCGCGTAATAGTCGCCAGTCAGAGCGATTTGCGCCTGACCCCGAACCGGCGCTTGAGCGACCTCCGCGCCAAAGTCAACGTTGGCCGCGTGATTGGCGATCTGTACGTCAGCTTTGACTCCTGAAATTGACTTCTGCCGCACGGCAAGCTGCGGCAACTGCAGTTCTGCAGTCAACTGTGGATTATCGAGCGTTCCTTCGCCTTTCGCGGAGATGTTTACTGTAGCTGTAACACCGAGATTTCTCTCTTTCAAAGTCTGCAGCTTCTGCAGAACGATGGACGATGCATGGACTTGAACCTTGTAGGCTTTCGTTCGTGGCGTATAAGAAAGATCCGCATCCAATGTTCCCGCAGGCGCGGATGCGTTCAGCGTAGAAACAATCGTCCCATGGCTCGCCTGAAATCGTGCTGCCAATTTTTGAATCGGCTCGCCATAAGCATTTGCGTTCGCGATTTGCACCGTGCCCGAACCAGAGGGATTCAACTCCGAACCCGAAATCGAGATTGTCGCTGACAAATCGCCTGCGATTGGAAAGTTCTGGCGGGCCAGTTCCCGTAAATCTGCGAGCCGAAGCCGCTGCGCGTTCACGGTCGCTTGCACCGAATTCGATGGCTGATACGCCCAGTTGTTCAGCTTCACCGCCGCACTGAAACTTGCCCGCCCCTGCTCCGCGTTCACAAGCAGTCCATCGCTGATCGAAATGCGGGATGAACCCGCCTGCAAACGAAACCTGACGCTCTTCCACCGGCTGCCCTCCACAGCCAGATTGTGTGCGCTCAATGTGCCCGCGATGTTTGGCTTCTTTAACGAGCCTTGAACCGTCGCCTGCAGGGTGGCTCCTCCGGAGATCGCCGGCAGATTTGTGGTGGACGATTGGAACGCGGCTGCTAACTCTGCCAATGGACGCAATTCGCCCGCATTCACGACCAACTGCAAGTTCGAATGATCACTGATCACTCCTTGGGCGTTGACGGCGGCCGAAGGAATCTTCAGGTATGTCTGGCGCAATGCAAGCGTCTGATGCGTGCCGTCGTAGCTTGCGTGAATGGCCCCATTCACCGGAACCTCAGTGCCTGCCGCATTTGTCTTTTCTGCTGGGGTCGCTGTCGCTCGGACTGTCAAGTCAGCCTGCGCGCGCAGGTTGGAGAAGCCGCCTTTCCACTCCGCTTCCGTCGTGCCATTCACCGCCCCAGAAATGTTCGCGGCCCGAAAGCTTTGCTTAGACTGCATCTGCTGAAGGGATCGCAAAGAGATTCCGCGCAACGTCGCCTGCAGCCGCGAATCAGGCGTCGCATCCAGGTGGTTCATTTCAGCTGTCGCAGCGATATGCCCACCGAGGGTGTCGAGATTCAAATCAGTCAGTTGCAGGTTGCCACTTGCCAACTGATAGGTTCCTCGCAGGCGCTGCAATTCAATTCTTCCGTCCGAAGTGACGGCGGAGAGCGCATTGCTGGCTAATTGTCCGTTCAGCGACACGTTGCGCAATAGTGGTTCGTCACTACTCTGGTAACGCAATTTCCCAGTGAGAGACACGTCACCGGCGGGCCGAGTGCCGGCAGCCATGGCCGCGAAATTCTGCGTATGGAGCAAGATTTCGTAATTCGCCTCCGCAACAGGATGGGAATAATTCGTAAGGTGCGCGGTAACCCGCACCGATGATTCGCCCACCTTCAACAACGCCGATTGCAGAACGAACTCGTCCGGAGACACGCTGAATCTGGCATCCAGATCATGCGGCAACGGCGCGTATTGTGCGTAGCGCAACTGCCCACGACGATAGGAGACTTCACCGGCATAGGTTTTATCCGCGCGAATGAAATGGACGTCGGCGCCGAGATCGTACAAATCAGCATAGAGAGGAATTTTGCGGTCGTTGTAGTCGATCTCGCCATGGGTGAGTTGCGCGTGCCCAATCGCCAGATCGAATACGCTTGTACGCGACTTGCTCGGAGGTGGCGATGGTAGATTGCTCTTGCCCTCGCGGCTCACTTGCACATGCGCGACGGGATGCGCCACCTTCAACTCGCGCAATGAAAACTTTCCTCCGAGAATCGGAAGAATCCTGACGCGCACGGCAAGGCTATCGGCATGGAACAGAGGCGGTTCCGACGGAGCCTCAGTTCCGCGCAAGGTAATGTTGTCGAGCGTGACGGTGAGCGTTCGAAGATTTAGAACAAGGCCGCCGATCTGAGCCTGTCCGCCAGTGGCGGCGTCCGCTTCTTGCTCAATTTTGGGCAGTGCGAATCTTTGGAAAGCAGCTGTTTGCAAATAAAAATATCCGCCGACGAGCAGCGCAATCAGCAGCACGCCGAACCCCACCGCAATCCAGCCCATTCTCCGCTTCCAATTCATGATTTCGGTGAAAGCCCGATCCCCACTAGAATGCCTGACCAATTGTGATGTAATACTGCCACGGACTGATGCCCGGCAACGGATTTAACAGCCGCCCCAGATCGAAACGAATCGGGCCGAGGGGTGTGGCATAGCGCAGGCCGACTCCGACTGTGCTGGTGTAATTATTAACGAAGTTGTTCAGGTTGACCGCGCTGAACACGTTGCCTCCGTCATAAAAAACCACTCCTCCCAGTGGTTTCATGATGCCCAGGGGGAACCGCTCCTCAGAATTAAAAATGAACAATTCCTTGCCTCCCACTGGGACGGTCACATTCACGCATCCTGACTGCCCCTGCAGTACATTGCAAAACGGAACAAGCCGCTGCGGACCGGCCTCATCGATGGGAAATCCGCGCAATGTCGTTCCTCCTCCGGAGAAGAACAATTGGCTGGTAGGGACGAAGCTTCCCGAAAATGGTGCTGCCATTCCCAAGCGCAAGCTGTTAGCAAAAACCGTCGATTTTACCGGTTTGTAGAACGCATATTGCGCAAACAACTTGGTGAAGTTCGAACTGGAGCCAAACTCAGTGGGAGTGACTCCCAGGTTCACGGTGGCGAAGTCGCCATGATGGGCATCGAGCGGCTTGTCGCGCGTATCGCGGATAAATGTTCCCGAAACCGTTGACAGCAGGACATGAAGGTCCTGCGGCAAAACCAATTGCGGCACGAGCACGTGGGACAGATCGGTTTTGTTGAAATCGTAACGAATCTGTACCCGGGTGTTCTTTTTGTGACTGATGACCCGCTCGACTTGATATGAAATATCACCCAGAGTGGCCGTAAATAGCGGATTCTCACTGGTTCGCTCGACATTGAAAGTAGTCAGGTCGCTCCACTGCGATCCGAAGAAGTGGGGTTGGGCATAGCTGGCCAGGGCCTTGTTGTCCAGCCTCGACCCCAGAATGGAAGCGCCAAAAGTTTCGCCGCTTCCACGCATATTGCGCCGCGTGTACTCGATCAGACCGCGAGGTCCAACATAGAGGGCTTGGCTCGGCGCGATCTGATACTTTCCCAATCCGATCGTGGTTCCAACACCAGGCAGGGCTACGGTTCCACCGGGAACATTTCCCCCGCGATGTTCCGCCTCGAATCCCACGCCGTAAGTGATTTCATTACGCTTGGCTTCGTGGACTTTCACCAGGGTATCTTCGCTCGTCTGATCGGTGATTGGCTTGGCCGGCCCCACGCTCGCCCAATCAAAAATGTTCAGGTCGTACAGGCGGGTATCCGCCTCCATCAGTTCCACGCGCCGCATGGGCGTTTCCGGCGGGATGTTCGCCGTGCGGTCGAGCAGAGAAACGCGCGTGCGATCCTGACCAAGGTAGACAACTTCATCAATTCTTACCTGTTGATGTTCAGTGATGGCGTAGGTCACATCCACACGATTCGCATCGCCCGCGACCTGCTGTACTGTTGCTTTTACTTCGACATTCAGAAATCCGCGATCCTGGTAGGTTGCGGAAATATGGCTGCGATCACTCTGCAGCTTGCCGGGAGAATAGGGCATCCCAGCTCGCAATTGAAACCCCTTGGGCGAAACAAGCTGGGTGTCGGGTACGTTCCGATTGCCGGTCACGTTGACGTTCGCGACGATCGTCTCCGCTCCCTCGGCGATATCGAATTGCACGTCGATCTTCGGTTCGTGATCGACCGCATGAGGAGTAACTTTCGCCTTTTCGTATCCATGATCCCGGTAAAGAGCAACGATGTTCTCCGCGCTCTGCTTCAGCAATTTCTGGCTCACATCTCCATGCGTCCAGATATGCGATCTCTTCACCGTGAGCTGCGAAATCAATTGCTTCTCAGAAATTGCGGTGTTTCCCCGAAATGTGATCCGTGCGACCTTATGCTTCCTGCCGCGGTCGATGTTGTACGTCACCAGAATCTGGTCGGGTTGCTTTTCAAACTTCGCCGTTACTTTCGCGTCGTAGTACCCCTTTTTCTGGAAGAAGTCGGTGAGATTACGACGTCCCTCATCGACCAGTTCGTCGTCAACCGCGCCTTCCGCGTAGATCGGGACGAGCTTCCTTAACTCACGATGCGCCAGCGGAGGCAGGAAGGAAAGCTTCGCTCCGATCGTCTGCACCTTCACGTTCGGCCCGACTTTCACAGTGAATGACAAATTCGCCTTGTTGGTGTCGGCGTGGTACTCCGGAGGGTTTTCCTGGATGATCGCTGCCAGTCGATGTTCCCGGTGCAGTGCGGCCTTCATCAGAGAGCTGGCTCCGTGGATCCGTCCCCGTGAGTAAGACTGGCCAGGCTTCAGCAGCGCTCCGGAAAAGCGAGCCCGCAGCGAACGCATCGCATGCAGCAGGCGTGCAGTTTCGCGGCTGCTGGGCCCTTGGAGAATAATCGAGCCAACTCTCGCCTGTTTTCCTAAATCCACGACGTACGTGATGTTCACGAGTTTGTGCGCGTCGTCAATGCCGAGATTGGCATGCGCTTGCGCCTGAAAGTACCCGCTGCTGTGGAGAAATTTCAGGAGTGCTTTCTCGGCAAGTGGGATACGGGAAGCGTCATAGGGATCCTCGTCCTGAAAATCGACAGTTTGCAGGAGCCGCATATAAGAAAAGTGCTCGACTGCCCCAGGAAACTCGACCACACCGATGTAATAGGCTGGCTCAAGCAGAAAACTCACCCGCAGACCAGAAATTTCAGGCGTAACATTCACATCGACTTTGGGAAAGTGTCCGGCTTGTTCGAGTGCCCGAGCTGAAGCTTCGATCTTCTCCTGCGAATAAGGCTCTCCCGCCTTTTGGATTACGTACTGATAGAGCGGCCGCAGGTCGCGGTGGGGACTGGCAATGAGTGAAAGGGCGCTGACGTTCTGCCCGTCGTAGGCAGCTTCCGGTCCCTGAGGCGCAAATTGTGCGACAAGCAGCGAGCCGGGAAAAAACAGACATGCAACCAGAAAAAATCGCATAGAGAAGCGGAGAACCCAAGCCAGCCTTTCATCTGCCGTCCACGCAATCCGTTTGCAAAGGAAGACCGAAATGCAGACTATTTTCTTAAAAGTGCTGTGTTTTGATGCGATTGCCGAGGGACAAGTTGTTACCCCTGGCCGGGGGCCTTGCCAGGTTCCAGTGGAGTACTTGGCCATGATAGCCTTATCCGGGAGAAGGGGCCAGACAGGCGAGAACCCGATTTTGCCCCTTATTTCCGACCATATTTTCACGCCCTGAATGAGTCTCAACGGCAAACCCGCCCGGAACATCCTATCTGGTTCCAAAGACATGACTTCGGCAGACCTTCCCGACTTGCCAGAGGCGCAACTTTCTGTCGATTCAGGGGTTGAAATGGGTGTGGGCACTGCCGCGTTAGATCCGGGCATGCTGATGGCGTCGACGACGCCCGCGACGACCATTGGGTCAGGTTTGACTGGCGCGCCAAGCGACGCCGATATCATGCTGCGGGTCAAAGCGGGCGATCAGGCGGCTTTCGATTATCTGGTTCAGAAGTATCGTCGTCCGCTGGTGAGCTTCATGTATCGCATGGCGCGAAATGCAGCGGCGGCCGAAGATTTGGCGCAAGAAGTATTCTTGCGTGTATACCGTTCGCGTGCAAGCTACGAGGCCAGCGCGAAGTTTACGACCTGGCTGTATCGCATTGCCACCAATCTGGCCGTGAATCACGCGCGTGATACGCGCCACGAGCGCCCCGAGGTTACGGTTAGCATTGACGAACCGGATGCGGAAACGGGCACAACCTTCGAACTGCCTGACAGCAACCTAACGGCAGAGCAGGCGATGGTTCGCCGTGAGCGCATGATGGCGATCCGGCGCAAGGTCGAGGCCCTGCCCGAGCAACAAAAATTAGCGGTGATCATGCACAAGTACCAGCAGATGGATTATAAGCAGATCGCTGAGGTGCTCAAGAAGAGCGAGTCGGCAACCAAGTCGCTGCTCTTCCGCGCCTATGAGACTTTGCGGGATCAGTTGAAGGAATTCGTTTAGGGGAAGAGAGCAAGAACAACAAGAGGGCGCCAAGCCCCAAAATTAGCAAGCGACTTTGGCGAGATTAAGGGGAATGAGGTTATGAACTGCGAGGAAATTCGCGAACGGATGCCCGAAGTGGCTGCCGGTTTCGACGAGCCCACGGCAGAAGAAAGTAATCATCTGGCCGGCTGTGTGGCGTGCGCAGAGCAATTCAAAGCAATGCAGCGGACCATGGCAGTGCTCGATGAATGGAAGGTGTCGGAGCCGTCGCCATACTTTGACGTGCGGCTGCAAGCTCGTCTGCGGGAGGAAATGGCAAAACCGCAGGCGGGCTGGCTGCAATGGGTTCGTCGTCCGGTGCTGGCCGCGGCTCTTACCGTGCTGATGGGCGTGGGCGTAGGACTGTTCTTTGCGCGCGGCAACTATCATTCGAATGACGATATGGCTTCCATGTCTGACACTTTTCAGCAGCCTGAACCGGGCACGGCGGTGAGCGATCTCCAGGCTCTGGACAAGAATCACGATCTGTATTCGGATTTTGAACTGCTCGATGATTTGAGCGTGCAGTCGGACGTCAATGCGAATCCGTAGTTCCCAGCCGGATTGGCGAAACGTTGGTCGTTAGAGCCGTAGGATGGAAGTCTGGAATGGAAGTACGGGGCGGGAATGAGACGGGTGATGCAAGTAAGAAATTGGCTGGCGACTGCCGCCTTTTCGGTGGCAGTTGCCTCGGCCGTTCCCTGCCTCGCGCAGCGATCTGCATTTCGTCCCGTTCAACAGCGCCGTCCGTCCCCCGCTTATCAGGCGCCGCGGCAGCAATCGCGTCCACAAAATCAGCCTCGCGGACACGCTGGCGACTGGCTTCGGCGCTATAAGGACATGCCTCCTGCAGAGCAGGAGCGCGAACTGCAGAACGATCCCGCGTTCCGCCGCCTGCCGCCCGAGCGCCAGCAGATTCTTCGTCAGCGATTGCAGCATTTTTCGAGTTTGCCGCCGCAGCAGCAACTGCGCATGCTGAACCGCATGGAGACTTGGGAGCATCTGACGCCCCAGCAGAAACAGCAGGCTCGGCAGATCTTCAATCAGATGCGCCAGCTGCCTCCCGCCCGACAGCGCATGGTCATGACGGCGGTCCGCGATCTGCGCTCCATGCCTCCCGATCAGCGCGAGAGCGTTATTAACTCTGATCGATTTAGAGGGATGTTCTCCGATCAGGAGCGCAACATGATGCGTGAAGCTACGAAACTGCCGCTTGCTCCTCCGGAAGAAGGACCGCAGGAATAGGACAAGCGACTTGGCGTTTCTTGGCTACGCTCTAGCCAGAATCTTCTTCTTCACATCTGAAGGCAGCGTCTCACACGCTGTTCTCAGCACAAGGCGCGGCGCTTCCCCACGAATCTTCATCAGATAGGGCACAGTCCGTTTGGGATTGAATTTTGCCGTCTCGCGCAAGAGCCATCCCAGTCCCTTCCGTACCATGTCATCTTCGTCGTCAAGCAACAAATCGGAGAGCCTTACGATCTCCGGGAAGAACATCTTCTCCCGCGCTCCGCGAATCAGCGCCACACATGCGGCCCGGCGATGCCAGCGGCTCTTCGACTTAGCCCAGCGAAAAGCGGCTTACACTCGCGCTGGCTTCTGCACCATCATCGGCGCGATCAAATGATGCACGAGGCCGTCATGATCGGCCCAAGTGCTGATATGGCCAAGCCAGGATTCAAACAAATGGAATTCGGAATCGCCGCAATGCGCTTCCATTTTCTCCAGCAAGAACACGGCGGCAACTTTTTCTTCGAGAACCTCGCTGCAAAACAATTCGTTTGCAACCTGCGCAAGAAACCTAAAATCCCGCTCGCGCAGCATCTCGCTTCGCATCTGCCGCACGGCTCGACGCAAAGCAGCGGTGTACCATCCGTGCGATCGAATCTCGTCCTTGAAGAACCACTGCACGCCCGAAGCATGCTCAGCCGAGCCACCCTCCTTCAGCAGACGCCGGATCTGAGCCGCAATTTCTGACGGTGTTCCTGAGTACGCCGACGGGCGCCGCCGATTTGCTTGCGCAGAGGCCATGATCTAGGTTGGATCGACTTGCTCCGCGCGCACAACACGGTCGTAAATCCAAAGCAGCAATGTCGTCAGCACGCCAACTCCAATCACCGACCACCACACCATCTTCGGCTCGTGCAGTTCTTCGCCGAAGTGATGCATTAGATAGCCGCTGAATTTGCCACCAATCAGGGATCCAATCCCCAGGGGCAGAAATGCAAATCCCATGTACGTGCCCTGTTGGTCGGCCGGGGCCAGGCGGGAAATATAGTCGTAATACCGCGGCGCCTGGATGATCTCGCCGATAGCGACGCCCACCAATGTCGCGACCGCCATCCACACGGAGGCATGCACAATCAGAAGAATCCACGCCAAGCTCGAAATCAGCGTCCCAAGCACGATGGCGTGAAAGGCGTGCATCTTTTTGGTCAGAAACCCAATGACCAGAGTGAAACAGATCACGATAAAGGGATCGGTCGCCAGAATCCGTTCGGTATCGGCTTGCGGATTGATATATGTCGATATATAGAGCGGGAGGGCAATGAACTCCTGCCAGAATACGATCCAGTAGCCGGTGAAAATCAGGAGGAAGATCATGAATCGCGGGTTGGAGAGAACGGTGAGAAAATTCTTCCCGACTTGTGACAGGCTGGCGGTCTTCTCTCCTTCCGCCCGCCGTGGCTCTTTGAAAAGCAAGAGCACGAAGAAAAACATGATGAACACGCTCAGCGCCGCCATGCGGAAGACATTTTCAACGCTGACGTGATGGTGTACCCACGATGCCAAGAGCGGTCCGAAAAGGCTGCCAACGTTGACGAGCGTGTAGTAAATCGAATATCCGATCGAACGCACATTCTCTTTCGAGGCTCGCGCCGTGGTTCCAACCACGCTCGGCTTGACTAATGCCACGCCGAGTGCGGGAAGCACCAGGACCATGGAAACCAACGCCACCAGCGGCATGGCGTTGCGCACCGGCGCGAGCCAGGGCGCACCGATGGAGCCAAGTAAGAAATACGAAACGCTGAGGATGAGATACGCCAGCGAAAGCGCTCTCCGGAAGCCCAGTCGGTCGGCCAGCGCTCCTCCGAACACCGCCATAAACCAGACCAGGCCGCCAAACAGTCCCGTAAGGCTGCTGGCGCGCTCCACGCCAAAATCCAGTGAGTCGTGCAAATAGCGCGCGAGCGAGGCGAAAGCCGCATAATACGAAAGTCGCTCAAAAAGCTCGCTGATGTTGGCAATCCAGAAGGGCCGCTCAAAGCCGGTGCGGATTTCGTGAAACCGTTCCGAGAAGATCAATGTGGCTCCTGAGGTTCTGTGGCGCGGGCCCCTCCGCCCGCGTCTTGGTGCGGGAGGTGATCTCGCACGTACCGTGCTGTCACTCCCGCCACGTGAATCACCTTATTGCGGCTGCTCTGGCCGGAGGCAATAGTAATGGAACTCCGCGACACCTCCAAAAGATTCGCGAAAAATTCAATGCAAGCCTCGTTGGCACGGCCTTCGATGGGAGGCGCCGTCAGGGACACTTTCAGCGCATCGCCAATTTCGCCTGTGATGGCATTCTTCTTCGCACGAGGATGAACCTTCACCGCGAAAGTGACGCCGCTGGAATTTTCATGAATTACCGGCATCCTTTACCACCACGGAGGCACGGAGTCACAGAGAAAATGATTCGGATCTCTCCGTGCGTCCGTGACTCGGTGGTCGGCTTCACTTTCTTTCCCCGAAAATCGCCGTTCCGACGCGCACGCACCTCGATCCCTCTTCGATTGCAACCTCGAAATCGTGCGACATGCCCATGGAAAGCACGTTCGTCTGGATCGCCGGAAGCTTGCGCGCGGCAATCTCATCTCGTAACTCCCGTAGTTTGCGGAAGAAGGGCCGCGAACCCTCGGGATCGTCCGTGAATGGAGGCACAGTCATGAAGCCATGGAATTCCAGTGCCTCAAAACGTGGCGCCGCAAGTAACAAGGCGTCCAGTTCGCGAGAATCCGGCGCAACTCCGCTCTTCGCCGCTTCCCCACCAACGTTGATCTCAATTAACACAGCAATCTTCTTACCCAGGCCTCGCCCGGATTCGTCCAGTTTCTCGGCCAGCTTGATCGAATCGACCGAATCTACGGCAGAGAACAATTCCGCCGCTTTCGACGCTTTGTTCGATTGCAGATGCCCGATCATGTGCCACTCAGCACCTTCGAGATCCGCCAATGCGCCAGCTTTCCCCACAAATTCCTGCACGCGATTCTCGCCAAATAACCGCAGTCCGGCAGCGTACGCCTCGCGAATCCGTTCTGGAGGATGCGTCTTCGTCACGCCCATGAGCGTGATGCTGTCAGCAGATCGCCCTGCACGGCGTGCCGCAACCGCAATCTGTTCCCGCACTGCGGCGATGTTTTCGGCAATCGACATGAAATCAAAACCACAGAGGACACGGAGTCGTATCGAGGACGAGTCGCACAGCAGATCACCTCCGTGAAACCTCCGCACCCGCAAGGTTGAAGGGAGCCATCACCTTCGCTCGGGATGGCGGAAGAGCCTTCGCTTCGCTCGGGATAATTGCGGCTGGGCTCGGACGCCCAGCCAAACGCGATTACATAATGGCCGTCGGAGGCGCGGGTTCATCCGGGCTGCCGGCGTTGGCCAGCGGAACGCGAATCATGACCAGCACGAGCACAACCAGCGCAGCCAATGCTGCCCAGATCGAAGGCGTCCAGTGCACGAGCGTGACATCCCTTCCTGAGCCGACCAGACCAGCGATCACTAGCCCGCACAGCGCCTCACCGGCAATCAGGCCCGATGCCGTCAGCACCCCGGCGTTCTCCACGCGCGCTTTTTGCGCATCATTGAAGCCGCGGCGATCGCGCAGCTTGTCGGTAACCCAGCGAATAATCCCGCCTGCGAAAATGGCGAATGTCGTTCCCAGCGGCAAATACATTCCGACCGAGAATAGCATCACGCTCTTCACTTCGATCATGATCATGCAAATTCCAAGCAGGATTCCGACCACTACCAGCGGCCACGCCATATCCCCACCAACAATGCCCTTGGAGAGCATGGCCATCAAACCGGCCTGGGGAGCGGGCAGTGCATTGCTACCGAAGTGATACGCCTTGTCGAGCACAGCCAGCGGAACGAACAGGACAAGTGACGCAACCACGATTCCAAATAGATCGCCAATCTGCATCTTCGAAGGCGTTCCTCCGAGAATGTGTCCGACCTTCAGGTCCTGCAGCATCTCTCCGGCGACGGCAGATGAGACACAGACTACAGCCGCGACGCCCAATACAGCCGCAACTCCGCCGGTGCCGGAGACGCCTAATGCCACCATCAGCAGCGCTGCGATCAGCAAGGTGCAGAGCGTCAATCCCGATACAGGATTATTCGACGATCCAATCAAACCGACAAGGTTTCCCGAAACCGCGGCGAAGAAAAATCCGATGACGACCATAACAGCGGCCGCGACGAGCGCGCCCGACCACACACTTGTCGCCGAGAGATTTCCCGCGCCATTAATGAAGTAGTAGTAGAGCAGGATCATGGCGACGAACACCACGCCCACTCCCGCAAAAACGACCTTCGACGGAAGATCGCGCTCCACCCGGCTGGTGGCTTCGTGCGCCGCCGCGGATTTTTTCAGATCGCCGATCGCGCGGCTCATACCCAAGCCCAGTTGCTTGCGCATCTTGAATAGCGTGTACGATGCGCCGACCAGCATGCCGCCGACAGCGATGGGACGTACGACCGAAAAGTAGATTGCGCTCGCCAGCAAAGTCCAGGAAAGCTGTTGTCCGGCTGGTTGCGCCGCCTGAATATATGGGCCAATCGTGAAAGTTAAGAGTGGAACCAGCAGTCCCCAGGCCAGCACGCCACCAGCGAAGTTCAGCGCCGCCAGCCGCGGCCCGATGATATAGCCGACACCCAGGTATGCCGGGCTAATGTCCGGAGCGCTAAACAACGTGGCTCCGCCGGTTACCGTCGTGGCCACATTCGGATTCGTTCCCGTCCGCAGCAATAGTTTCTTGCCGAGATCGCTGATTCTCACGTAGAGCGTATTGCTGGCGCTGAACACGTTGACCGCACCCAGCAGATACATGAATCCGCCAAACCCCATATTCGCGAACAGAATCTTCGCCGCCTTTGATCCCTGCTGCCCGGCTTTGTGAATCTGCGAGGCCGCCACCGACTCGGGATAAGGCAACTCCGGATCTTCGACCATCACGCGGCGCAGCAGGGTCACAAATAAAATTCCCAAAGTACCGCCGATCAGCATCAGCGCAACCGCTTTCCAATACTGATCGTGCGTGAGCCCGGGCCAAAGTCCCGCCATCACGAATGCCGGAATGGTGAACACCGCGCCGGCTGCTACGGATTCGCCAATCGAGCCCACGGTTCGAGCGATGTTTTCTTCGAGTAGCGATCCCTTCATGATGCGTAAGATCGCCATGCCGATGACGGCCGCGGGATATGTAGCCGCAATCGTCATGCCGGCCTTGAGACCGAGATAGGCGTTGGCCGAGCCGAGAATGGCGGTCATCACCAGCCCGATCAGCAGGGCGCGGAGGGTGAACTCCTTCATCTGCATGGTTTCGGGCACGTAGGGTTGGTGTTTCTTAATCGGAGGTTCGCTGACGGAGGTGCTCATGGATGAAGTCCTTCTTAGGCCGTGGTATGAAAGCGTCGATGCATGAAGCCGATTCGCTCGCTGCTGTCTAACTTACCTCAATTCCCGAGGCAAATCGAACGAACGGCGCACGTTAGCACGACGAAAGCCTCGCTGACAAGCCGCATCTGCAAGCAAGACTGTTATTGACGAACCGCGCGGGCACGCTGATTCCGTGGGGTCTGGTGCCTCGGGATTACGGTCCGCCACTGTCCCGTAGTGCTTTTGATCTCGCAGTATCGCGCGTCATCATAGACGCTGAGGAATCATGAGACAGTCACATCTTGCGGTGTTGTTAATTGTGCTCTTTCTCGGCCGTCCATCATTAAATGCACAAACTGCAGGTGCGAGCGCTCCCGACCTCTTCACAAAAGGCATGAACGCGCTTGAAGGCAGCAGCGCGACGCGTAGCGCCGCCAACGCAATCGAGTATTTCCGGCAATCGGCCGCCCTCGGGTACGCTCCCGCCCAGACCGTTCTTGGCTATGTTTACGAAACCGGCCAAGGCACGACTCCCGACCCACGCGAGGCTTTTGAGTTCTACAAAAAGGCCGCCCAACAAGACGATCCCTTGGCCGAATGGCTCGTGGCACGAATGATTTTTTCTGGCGAAGTTCCCCCACGAGATCTGAACGAATCGGCTCGATGGCTTGAGAAATCCAGCGCGCAGGGCAACACTTTTGCCGACTATCTTCTCGGAAAAATCGCTCTCGAGCGGGGCAACTACAGCCGCGCTGGAAATTTCCTTTCTAAATCTGCGCAGCAAGGCTTGCCGCAGGCCCAGTGGCAACTCGCTGTTCTTCTAAGAGGCGGACAAGGCGTTCCTCAGGATGAATTTGAGGCCTACGTCTGGATGCTCGTGAGTTCCGATCAGGGATTTCGGCCGAACGATCCGCAACTTCAGTCCCTCGAGACGGAACTCAGTGCCGCGCAACTCGAGCAAGCGAAAACGAAGGCTCGCGAGTTGGAAGGTTCGGCGACTCGCAGTGTCACGGCACGCGGTTGCACCGGTTGGCCGGGCGAGTTCGATGAAATTCCAGCGCCGCCTCCGCCGGATATACAGCGCTTTTGTCGATAGACCGGCGGAACTATTGCAGCCGCATCCAGGTCCGGCATTCCTTGACCGTTACGGGCGCGATAAGTGGAGCACCGATTTTGGAACGGACTACTCCATCTGAAGTGGAGCAGAAGCTGCGCGAGACCGTGCTGCTACTCTCGGGAGTTGCAGTCACTGCGTACTCTATACATTTTCCGGCCAGACAGACTGCTTTCACGCCGAACTGATATCCGTCCTTCGTGCACCATGCTCCAACGCTGCATGTTTGGCCAGCCAGCGCCGCATTAATCAGGCCAGCGTGATTAGGCGAAGTTGCATTCACTTGCTGAGGATCAGGCCCGAGAGAGGA
Organism: Verrucomicrobiia bacterium; assembly: GCA_035523795.1. GTDB lineage: Bacteria > Acidobacteriota > Terriglobia > Terriglobales > Acidobacteriaceae > Sulfotelmatobacter. The sequence continues at coordinate 26,343 of DATKQB010000045.1, forward strand.
CATATCCCGAGCATAGCCGCGGTCGGGATAAGTTGCCGCATAGGTGATTTGAGCGACATTGACGGTTCTGACATTCGCCACCGCACTCGCCTCATTGGCTGACGTTCGCGCCCGCATCAGATTCGGAATCGCAACCGCCGCCGCAATCATCATCGCGCCTGTGTCCACGCCAGCGCTATGGCTGATCTCGCGCAATGCACTTTCTTCACCGTAGGCGGACATAACGATAGGAGTCTTTTCGACGTTGCTCTTCGAAAGCAAATCGGCCATCTGCGGAGATGCATTGCGCAGGTTGAACGCCATCATCGCCGCCGCATCCTCGTACAAAACGCCGGACATCTCTGCAAATGGAGGAGCCGGTAACGATGCGAGGAACTTCGCCGACTTCGCCAACGAGTCGCCATTCTCATGGCGTTGAATGGCATCGGTCACGGCCTCACGGCTGGAGCCCAGAATCAAGTACCCGCCGAAGAACGCGTACGACACTTGCGTAGGCTTCTGCCCCGAAGGAACTACAATCGTCCGATACGTCACGCCACCCTCATCCGTCCGATCAGGACTCAAATGCATGGCGGCAAACATTGTGTTCAAAGTCGTCTGCAGGTGTTGCGGATCCGTCACGCGCAGAAATGCCTTCCATGCGGGATTCGGCCCGATTTTATCCAGCTCAAGTGCAATTTCGCCCGATAGCTGACTGAGCAAATCCTTTTTCCAGCTGATATTGAAGGTCTGCTCACTCTGTATGATTCCAACCGTGGCCCTGGGATTGGAAGCCGATGCCAACGTGGAGATATCGTCAAAGATTTCAGCAGGGCTTTTCAGGCGTACGCTGAACGCCATCAGGGCGGCTGGATCGATGAAGTCCAGGCTGCCCATCGGCCCCGGCGCGGCCAACCACGAAGCGATTCCGTGCCGCGGACCGGTAAAACTTAACTCGGCTTCGCTGCTGGATTGGCCGGTCATGCTCTTGTGTTTCCACACGAGATACTTAGCGTCGGCGAACCCGGTCTGCTGCAGCATCGCTTCATTTTGTTTGGTGCTGCGGGGAAGAAACTGCAGCACTTTCTGCAGATCAATGGCGCCCACTGAAGAAACGCCGCCCTCATAAGCCTGGATTACTCGCTCGCCGAAGGGAGTCGAGGCGAATCCCTGTGGGTTCGCATTGATTCGTTCATTCATACGGCGCAAGGTGGCCACATTGGACGCCGCAATCAAGTAATCTTCGCGCACCAGAATCGATATTTTGCTTTCGCCTTGAACTTCTTTCGCGGTAGCCAAATCCCGCGGCTCCAAAATGGGCAAGCTCGTTCCCGGTGTAGGCGGATGCTCCTTCGCCATTTGCGTGAGAAATGCCTTCGCTCCGGGCTTGCGAATCTCGGTCAGAAAAAGGAAATTCGGCTCCTTTTTTTCGTCGACTGAGCCCGCAATCACCATTTCATCGCCGACATATTGCGAGAACTCGTAAAACTTCTCGACAAAGTCCTCAAGTTTCGGCGACTCACTCGCGAGTTGTCCGTGGTTCCACTTCGAGCGCAATTGCGGATCGGTCTGGATCTGCTGCTGAAACGTGGTCAAAGCCTGGTGCGCGGCTTCGCCAAAATTCGGAAAGGCCGCATAGAAGAGGGTCGACTCCGGCAATAACGGCAGCAATTTACTTTGGCTGCGCTCGGGCGGAAGTTGGATATTTTGTTGCAGTTTCTGAAAGAGTTGTCCCAACGCGGCCAGCAATGCAGGATCGGTTTCGATCTGTGGCGTTACCAAGGTCTGGCTCACTCCGCTCCGAGACGATTCCTGGGAGGGCGCGCCATGAGTTTGCCCGGTCGCAGCCGACTGCCCCCTAGTCAGGCATGTAATCGCTAACAGAACGACGGTCAGACACGCGATCGATCTGCCGCGAATCCACCAAGATTCTCTTCGCCCCGCCTGAAATTCAGCCCGAGCGCAATAATCCGATCTTCGAAAATTGGTATTGATCCTCATGGGCGCGCCCCTCGCCTTTCCAGAAAAGGGATGGTAGCAGAGGGTCAGTAATCAAACGAGGTTACCAAGGGAACGGCCTGTGCTTCGGAATGAAGGGCATGGACTCGTGCCTGAGTCTATGCGAAGAATCGGTGGTGACGTTCTTTGGCGTGCGGAGGAAGCATTCCATTCAAGGAATTTAGGTTGTAGAATAGAGTCATTCGGTTCTCCGCCCCTTCGTATTCCGTCATTCGAGGTGCTGCGATGAGCGACTCCCCCAACCAGCCGTTGTTATCTCCTTACTATTGCCGTGACTGTGGAAGTGAAATCGGCTTTCGTTCGCGGCGGCGCACTTTCAGCGAGCGGTATCTTTTGCCCTTATTCCTGCTTCAGCCGGTACGCTGTGGAGAGTGCTTCCGGCGGGATTATCGTTTGATCTTCACCCCGGGCGTGCGCGCGCGATTGTCGGAAACGCCCCGGGTCATAACGCCGAAGCCCGTGGCGTCACACCGCAACGTGGCCTAGAACTGCATGCTCTGGCTTCGACGAACTGGATACGGCCTTTGGGCGTTGCCTGGCGACCGTGATCACCGCTATACTTCGAAGTTGTAGTGGAAGGATGTCCCGCGTTTGCAAACGATCATGCGGGCCGTTCTCAGGAGGCTGTCTTCAGCAGTAGTGAGGACCGAATCCGGACCAGCCAGTCGGGTGTTGCGCCAGCAGGCCCTTCTATTGTTTCCGAGAGGGCGCGGGTTTCGTTGAAATCGCGATGGATCGGGCGCACCGCCGAGAGCCTGTTTAACGTTCTCTTCCCCTCTGATTGCCGCATCTGCGGCGAGCCCCTGCCGAATGTTTCGCGCCTGCCGGTTTGCCCGGACTGCCTGGTGAAGATCCATCCCATTGGTGGGCAGGTCTGCTCAATCTGCGGAGAGCGCGTGCTCAGTTCCTACACCCTGCCTGACGGTGACGGTTGGATCCGATGCCCCATCTGCCGCCGCATCGATCGCCCATTCGAACGCGCTGTCGCCTATGGCAGCTATGACGGCGGTCTGCGGGAACTGATCCATCTGCTCAAATACAACGGAGTGCGCCCGGCGGCGGGCGTGCTGGGGCGCATGTTAGCCGAGGCGATCGGCTCTCTGGACGCGAGTTTCGGACATAATAAAATATTCGTCGTCCCAGTTCCGCTGTACAAACGCAAGCGCCACGAGCGCGGATTCAATCAGGCAGAGCTGATCTCGAAAATGGCGCTGAAGCATCTGCCACAAGATCGCTTCGAACTGCGCGCCGACCTGCTCGTCCGTACCCGCGAAACGCATTCGCAGATCGGCCTGACCAGTCATCAACGGCGGGAAAACATGCGGGGAGCTTTTGCCGTTCCGCGTTCCGAACAAGTCACTGGGCATGCGATCCTGCTAGTGGATGATGTCTATACGACCGGCACGACTGTAAGTGAATGCGCCAAGGTTTTACGCAGAGCCGGAGCCGGGCAGGTATGGGTCGCGACGGTGGCCCGGACATTGAGGCTTGCATCTAAGTACGCAGAAGATAACGGGTTGAAAGTTTCGGAGTTTCAAGGCCCGAAAGATGAAGGAGAGGATATATCGGTCGACAGCCTTGAGACTATGAAACTTTAATTTTATGTCGCCACGCATGGAACACGGACCAGAACCAACATCCCGGATTGCCGCCGGGCTGTTTAGCCCGACGGTGGCTCACCGGTCCGGGGATGCCCATGCCCTGCTCGCCCCTGTCCTTGTTCTGAACGCGTCTTATGAGCCGATCAACGTATGCGCTGCCCGCCGGGCCCTCGTTCTGGTGCTGAAGGGCGTCGCCATGACGGAAGAAGAGAACGGCCACTTCCTGCACGCTGCACGGGTGGCGATGCGTGTTCCGTCGGTGATCCGCCTGCTTGAATACCGCCGCATTCCTCACCAGAGCCGGGCTCTCTCACGGAAGAATATTCTGCTGCGGGACCGCAACACATGCCAATACTGCGCGACCGTGCTGCCTTCGAGCGAACTTACACTCGATCACGTGATTCCGCGTTCTCGCGGAGGTTCGTCTACGTGGGAGAATCTCGTCGCGTGTTGCCACGCCTGCAATCGCCGCAAAGGCAATCAAAGCCCGACCGAAGCCGGCATGAAGCTGATGCGTGAACCGCGCGCCTTCAATCTTCACACCAGCCGCCACATCATGCGCTTGATGGGCCGGTCTGACGATAAGTGGAGGAAGTATCTGTTTTATTGAAATGGCAATGTGGCAAGCTGAAAAAGTGGCAAGGTGACAAGGAACTCATCCCGCGCGCTTGCGGCGGATCGACTCGATCAGCCGATTGAGCAAACCCAAAACCTGGTAGAGGTCGCGTCCTAACCTCTCTCATGCGAAGCAACATCCAAATACATTAGATCGCGGGCTATCTCGAGCTGCGCTTCGACTTCAGGCAATGAGCCCCTTGCCAGGCCAAGAAGGTGAAGGAACTCGTTTGAAGTAAGCCGTCCTTTCCCCTCCGCAATGTTTGACATCACAGAAACTGCTGCTCGTCGGATTTGAGAACTCAACCCATAGATTTCACTTCGGGGAAAGCACTCTGAGACCGCGTAGATCTGGATGGCTATGGATTTGGCTTTTTGCCATACCAACAATTCGCGATAGGACCGGACCACAGGACAAACCTAGACTGCAACTCGGCGGCATTCAAGCGGTTTCAGGAAAAGCATCTGTCTGGCGTGCCACTTTGAAACCCTGCCTCTTTGTCACTTTGCCACTTTCGGACTCCCACTTCACTTCTGCGGCGGCGGAGTTTGCTGCTGCGGAGCCTGCTGATTCGGCTGCTGGCCCGGCTGCTGATCCGGCTTCTGATCCTTAGGCGCGTTGGGGATCTGCTTGCCGTCGTACAGAATCTTCACGTTCGATCCGAAGCGCTTGTAATCTTCGTACTTCACGATCTCCACAATGTGCACATCTTCCAGGTTGAAGTGCAGTTCATCGTCCGCTTTCGTGAATACCGGGAACCAATATTGGCCGTCGATCTGCTGCCGCCAGGTGGTGAACTTGGGGAAAAGATTCTCGTTGTCAGTGCGCCTCTTCACTTCTGAGCACGGCTTTCCGTTGCAGAGGTCTGGAACGGTCTTGCCATAAGTTTTGACGATCTGGTAATCCTCGTCGTCGACCCAGACGCGTCCCTGAAAATATCGTTTCTTGCCTTCAATCTTTTTCGGTGCGATGTCGAAAACGAAGCAGTGCAGTTCGTCTTCTTTCTGCTGTCCAACATAAAGAATGTTGTATTCGGGAAGCTCATCTTCGGTGAGCACGAAGGGCAGCCTGTGGCGGATGTCCTGCAGATCCTCCTCCGACATGAAAATCCTTTTCAGGCTTGATGCCGGAGCGAAGACGACATTCTCGACGCGATGCCCCTTATCGTCAAACATGACATCGAAGACCTCGCGGTATTGACCGTCGACCGTATCGCCATCGAGCGTCTCTACTTTTACATCTTGCCGGTAGGTGTACTGGTCGCGGGCCTTGGCAAACTCGGTCTCTTTGGCGGCAAAGCGTTTGATGATCTCATCGGGCGTAATGCCATTGGGCTGCGAGGTGTCGAGCGGGCCTTCCTGTGCACGGGCGGCTAATGGCCCCATGGCGCAGGAGGCAATGGCCAGGCAAAGCGAAAGGCTGCGGAGGGAGGATTTCATGCTATCTAGTGTATCGGATGGAAGGATTCGCTGAGACGGTTGCTTGCCACGTCTCAGCCCGCTGAAATGATGCGATCTTTGTGCATCAGTGCGGCTGACGAGACATGGCGAGCAACATCTCAGTGAAGCTTGGCTACCGCGGCGTCCCTCCCCCCGAACCCCTCTCCGCTCAGTGAGGCCGGAGGGAGAGCGCCTGCAGTTCTGCCGTTCACTTGGATGCCTTCTCGAAACAGGGGTTGCCGTTGAAGCGAGGTTTCAGGGTTGCATAGTTTGAAGGTGAGAAGCGGCGAGGTGGCAAAGTGCCAGTGTGAGAAGGTTTCAACGTTTCAAGGTTTCAGGGACAGCCAGCATGCCAACAATCCGGACTTCTCTTCAATCCGCCTCAAAGAAACATTGAAACCTTGAAACCTCGCATTTTGCTACACTCATCCGTTTGCCCAAGGAGTCTGTCATGCGCCGCATTCTTCTGGCTTTTCTCTCCTTTCTTGCATTCGCATTGTTTGCAGCTGGCCAGGCGAAACATCCGTTCACCTTCGAAGACATGATGAAGCTCAAACGCGTCGGTGATCCGCAGGTTTCGCCCGACGGCAAGTGGGTGATCTTCAGCGTCGTCGACGTCGATCTCGCTGCGAATACGAAGACGCCGCACATATGGATCGTGCCATTGAATTCGCAAACACAAGGTCCCTCGACTGCGGCAAAGGATTCGCAAGCGAATCCATCGTCCTCGCTCGGGATGACAAGCGAGCGGGAGATTATCGCCGATCAGGACGCCGACCGCCCACGCTGGGCGCCGGATGGGAAGCGCTTCGCGTTTCTATCGACGAAAGACGGCGGCTCCCAGATATGGATTGCGAATTTTGACCGGGGCACTGGCAGTGTTACTGGCACGTACCAGCTCGTTTCCGTGGCGACGGAGGCTGGGGGAGAACTCTGGTCGCCGGATGGCGGCAACATTCTCTTTACGTCGGATGTTTATCCCGAATGCGACGGGGCTCCTGCCCCGGAGCAGGAGTGCAATGCCAAGAAGCTGAAAGAAGCCGAACAGTCGAAGGTTAAGGCGCAGCTCTTCACGCACCTGCTTTATCGCCATTGGAACGCATACAAAGAAGGCAAGAGGAGCCATATCTTTGTGGTTACGGCGCCGCCGCTTAGCGATCTTCCGGATCGTGTGTTTCGCCGGCCGATCGATCTCACGCCCGGCGATTACGATGCGCCCGTGTTCTCCCTTGGCGGGCAGGATGACTATGCCTTCTCGCCTGACGGAAAAGAGATTTGCTACGCGTCGAATCACGACAAGAATCCGGCGGCTTCGACCAACAACGATTTGTGGATCGTCCCGGTCACTGGAGGGCAAGCGAAGGACATCACTGCGGACAATCCGGCAAGTGATTCGACGCCGCTCTATTCGCCCGATGGGCGCTACATCGCCTACCGCGCCCAGCAGCGTCCCGGATACGAGAGCGACCGCTTCCGCCTCATGCTCTACGACCGCAAGACCGGCGAGAAGACCAGTCTCACCGATGTTTCGAGTTTCGCAGAAACCTTCGACCATTGGGTAGGTACCTTCGCATTTGCGCCTGACTCGTGGCGTATCTACTTCGTTGCCGAAGATCAAGGGGAGTCGCCGCTTTACTGGATTGACTTGGGCGTTCCCGTCACCAGTTGGGGACCCGGTGACAAGGACATCACTACAGGCAAGGTCCAGATCCACGAGGTCGACCAGGGTTTTGACGACGACATTGCAATCACGAAGGACGGTCGTGCCCTGCTTTTCACGCGTATGTCACTGAAGGCTCCAACCGAAATTTATCAGGCCAACGACACTTGCTACGAGATGAATTCCAAGAGTGACTGTTGGCAATCCGAACAGCTGACTCACTTCAACGACGTTATTCTTTCCCAGATCGCCATGTCCCCGCTCGAATCTTTCTGGTTTACCGGCGCAAATGGCGACAGAGTTGAAGGCTTCCTGGTCAAGCCGCCGAACTTCGATGCCTCGAAGAAATATCCCGTGAAGTTCCTCATTCACGGCGGACCGCAGGGGGCCTGGGGAGATGACTGGTCGTATCGCTGGAATCCCGAACTGTTTGCGGCGAATGGATACGTCGTCATCATGATCAACTTTCACGGCTCGACTGGATACGGGCAGAAGTTCATCGACGCGATCAACGGCGACTGGGGCGGCGCTCCGTTTGAAGACCTGATGAAGGGACTCGATTACGCCGAGCAGCATTATTCGTTCATCGACAAAAACCGTGAGTGCGCTCTGGGCGCGAGCTACGGCGGATACATGATCAACTGGATCGAGGGCCACACTGACCGCTTCAAGTGCCTGGTCTCACACGATGGCATGTTCAATGCCGAGTCGGCCTGGGGAGACACCGAAGAACTCTGGTTCAATGACTGGGAGTTCAAAGGGACTCCGTATAACAATCGCGAGATGTATCGCAAGTGGTCGCCGCATGAGTACGCGAAGAATTTCAAGACGCCCATGCTGGTGGTTCACGGACAGCGGGATTATAGGCTCGACGTCTCGCAGGGATTCGATCTGTTCACGACGCTGCAGATGCTGGGCGTGCCGTCAGAGATGTTGTATTTCCCCGACGAAGGCCACTGGGTGCTGAAGCCGCAAAATTCGAAATTGTGGTACGAGACGGTAAACGCTTGGGTTGATCGTTGGATCGGGAAATAGCTCGTGTGGTGCGGGCGCCCTCGCCCGCGTCTTGTCATCCCGAGCGGCGGGCGCTGCCGCGGAGGATCTATGCACGACGTCCGATACAGTGGAAGTTGCATAGGTCCTTCGGTGCGAGAGAACGCGCCTCAGGATGACAAAGAACAAGACGTTTACAGATAGCTGAGCCACGCGTCTTTGCGTCGCTGCTTTACGCCCGCGAACCACCGGCATAGCGGGTAGAGCGCGACCACCACGATGGCCCACACCAGATAGATGAACGGCAGCGAATATCCCCAGCCGGGCGGCATGGCGAACGGGAAAGCGCGGATATCGGGGGATTCGAACATCCAATAGATATGGCCGTAACGCGCGTAGCAGACCGCCACTGCCAGCAAGTGAATCAGCGGGATGTGCAGCAGATAATAAAACATTGGGACTTTCCCGATGATGAGTGCAGGCCGCAGCCAGCGCGGCGTACCGGCTTCCATCGCCCACAGGGCCAGCATGGCGGGGCCGAGCGTCATCAACAGATACATGAGCGATGGCGGATATTTCGTCGTATTGATGAACGACAGCACGGTGAAGCCGGCGGTTTTCTGCGTGCTCCAGGGAAACGGATCGCCATATCTGTTGATCGCACGCAGAACGAGAAATGCGGCGGTCAAGCAGAGGCCGAGCCGCAAGAGAAATTTCTTTCTGCGGTCCGGTTCCCAGTTATAGATCTGTCCCAGGCCGTAGCCTACCGCGGCAACTCCAACCCAGGGAATTAACACGTATGACACAAAAATGGCATGTTGCGGATGGTCGTAGATGACATTCAGCACGTGCAAGATCGACCAGAACCAGTTATCCCAAGGCAGCGCGTCGAGAAGATTGTGGCCCGCAATCATGACCACGCCGAATGCGGTGATGGCCCACAATGGCAGATAGATGAGCGCGGAAAGCACGATCATTGACCAGCCGAGCGACCACAGCACGAGCAGGATGGTCACGTGGTAGTCGAAGTTAAATTGCCATCCCAGATCGCGCGTGACGACCAATTCGAGAAAAATGAGCCACAGGCCACGGGTCCACAAGAAGCGCGAGAGTTCAGCTTTCGACTTTCGGCGGCCAGCAAGAAAGGCGCCCGTGCCGGTGAGGAGACAAAACGTTGGGGCGCAGAAATGGGTGATCCAGCGCGTAAAGAATAGCGCAGTGGTGGTTGTATCGAGATCGACCGGGTTGGCTCTGTTGCCGAAGAAATCGCGCGTGTGATCGAGGGCCATCAGGATCATGACCAAGCCGCGAACGACATCGATAGATTCGATACGCGGACGCTTGACGGCCGCGTGACCCGGGAGAGCGGAAATCGGCTGGGTAGCCGAAGCCATCGGAAGAGTTTAGCAAGGAATGGTCGGTTTGGCCGGCCGCGTCCACGCTACACGTCTATCTTCGTTTACAATGAAGGTTTGCCCATGAAACTCTCCGCCATCCAGTCCGCCCTGCGCGAACGAAATATCGACGCTTGGCTGTTTTACGACCACCATCATCGCGATCCGATTGCCTATCGCGTTCTTGGCCTGCCGGAAAGTCTGATGGTGACACGGCGCTGGTTTTATCTGATCCCGGCGGAAGGCGAGCCACAAAAACTGGTTCACAAGATCGAGGCCGGACATCTGGACTCGCTGCCGGGGAAGAAGCATCTATACTCCGGCTGGCAGGAATTATTTGAGCAATTGAAGACGATTCTGGCGCAGCATCGTGACCTGGCGCTGCAGTATTCGCCGAACAATAGCGTGTTCACCATTTCGCTGGTGGACGGCGGAACGATCGACCTGCTGCGCGGATTGGGCAAGAACATCGTCAGTTCGGCCGATTTGGTGGCGCAATTTGAGTCGACCTGGACGCCGGAACAGATAAAGTCACATTTCGCGGCGCGCGACTCGATCGATGCGATCGTGGCCGAGGCCTTCAAGGAAATCGGACGGCGCGTGCGCAACGGCGGGACAAAGGAGCATGAAATTCAGCAGTGGTTCATGGAGGCCTTCGCCCGTGAGAACCTGCTGACAGACGATCCGCCGATTGTGGCGGTGAACGCGAACGCCGGAAATCCGCACTACGAGCCGCGTGCCAGCCATCCGGTGCCAGTTCGTGAGGGCGATCTGATCTTGCTGGATGTGTGGGGAAAGAAAAATACACCCGGTGCCGTGTACTACGATATTACGTGGATGGGTTTCGTGGGATCAGCTCCATCAGAGCGCATGCGGCAAGTGTTTGAGATTGTGCGCGACGCACGCGATGCGGGCGTCAAGACAGTGGTCGATGCGATCGGGTCGGGCAAGCATCTTGCCGGATGGGAAGTGGATCGCACCACGCGCGGGCACATTCAGAAAGCCGGCTATGGGGATTATTTCATTCATCGCACCGGACATTCGATCGGCACGGACGTCCATTCCAATGGAGCCAACATGGATGATCTCGAGATCCATGACGAGAGGCAGATCCTGCCGAATTCCTGCTTCTCGATTGAGCCGGGCATTTATCTGCCGGAGTTTGGCGTGCGCAGCGAAGTGAACATGCTGGTGCGCGAGAAGTCAGCGGAAGTGACGGGAAAAATTCAACGCGAGATTGTGACGATCTAGATGGCGAATTCCACAACAGACAAAGCAAAGGTTGCGCAGGCCGAACCCGTGAGTCTTATGGCAGTCCTCGCGCCTGCGGTGGGCTGGCTGATCCCGGGTGCCGGTCATATGATTCAGAAGCGCTGGATTCGCGGCACGCTGTTATTTATCTCTATCGTAACGCTGTTCTTGCTCGGCCTGGCCATGCAAGGACGCATATATAAGGCGAATGGCGGAGATATTCTTGACATTCTCGGATTCGTCGGCGATGTGGGATCTGGCGCGCTTTATATATTGACGGTGATGAATGATTGGGGCCTGGGCGCAATTGCTTTTGCGACGGCAGATTACGGAACGAAATTCATGATCGTGGCCGGATTGCTGAACTTCATCGCCGTCGCCGACGCATATCACATCGCGATTGGGAAGAAGCAGTAGGAAAAACAGGTTTCAAGGTTTCAAGGTTCAAAGTGACAAGGTTTCAAGGTGGCAAAGTTGCAAAGTAAGAACGAGCTATCTTGCCACTTTGTCACCTTGCCACTTTGCGTCCTCGGCATTTTGTAACTTGTAAATATGACCATTACTCTCACACATTTCACGGCGGCGACGGTGTTTGCGCTATTCGCCTCCATCGTCTTCGGTATCACGCACCGCAACACGACGCGTGATATGGTGCGCTACGGAGTCTACTGCTTTTTTATGTTTCTCGGCGGCGTCTTCGTGGCTGGTTGGCTGATGTGGCTGATTCGCAGATAGCTATGCAGCAATTCATTTCATCTGAGGTCGAGAAACGCGGCACTTAATCTTTGCGCGAATGATCCTGCCTGAAAGCTAGCGGCTGAGAGCTGAAGGCTGGTTTATCCCTCCCACACAAACGCGTCGAAAATTCGCTTCGTATCAAAATTCAGACGGCGGTAGAGCGCAACGGCGCGTGAATTCGCTTCGGTTACCGTCAGCGATAGCATCGAAAATCTTCTTTTCGTCAGATTTCCCACGGTCGCCGCCAGCAGCGATTCCCCGATACGCCGCGAGCGATATTCCGGCAGCACACAAACCTGCGTGACATGGCCTACGTCGTGGCGAACACGCGAACACAGAATGACTCCGATCAGAGTCCTGCTTCGGCGATCGAGCGCGACAAACGACGAGTCAGCGTCGAAGATGCCACAGCCCGGAAAACGAACGATGTTGTTCAGGAAGCGCAGCGATCCGCTCAGCGTGTGGTATTGATCGTTGATCTGGGCATCGACGTGACCGCGATAGGCTGCAGTAATCACCGCCGCAGACGGCTGGTAATCAGGTTCCGTCCAGGCACGAATCTCGACCTCGGGATGTGCAGCGATTTTCTCCTGCGCCGGCTTGCCCAGTCCCAGCACCATAAAGAGCCGCGCGTGGCGTTGAAATCCAGTTTCAAGGAATGGACGTGAGACCGCATTGGCATCGTGCGCGAGCAGCTGCGCCTCGACGCGATGAATCCCCGGCGACTGCTGCAGAGTTTCAATCACGTGCGTCAGCAACCTGAGTTCGACCTCGCGCGAGTTGGGCAGGCGGGTGCCGTTGGTGACGTAGAGATCGCCGATCACACCTTTACTGCCTTCATAAACGAAAAACGAATAACCGAAGACACGGCCGCGGTCGACGGCGGCATAGCCGGGAAGGATCTTGGCATCGACGTAACGCAGGATCATCTCCGCCGAACCGGAATAGTCCCAGGAGAGCAGTCGCGACCAGAGCTGCGTCTCATCGTCGAGCAGCGGGCGCAAATCCATGGAGGAAAAATGTCTGAGGTCGAGAATCTCCAAGGGTCTCCTCGGGCGACGGCTGTGTCCGCGGATGACGCCAGCCACTCCACGGCCCACGAAGAAGCCGAAAGATGCTCCGCTTCGGGGCAGGCAGTGGGGTACCCGCAAAATTTTGAGTGTAGTGCGGACCGCGCGTTGTGGCAAACCCGGCGAACATGTGGCAGCAACAGCGATCGAACGCTTTCATTCGCTCCGTGAAGAGCATTGGGAGAAGCTAGTCCAATTTCCCAAAAGAGAATGGGAGAGAAGGATATCTGATTCGCCTCACAGCACATTGTGATGTGCATCACCGCAAGAACATACACATGCGTATTTCTTGCCTCGCGATCTCCTCACAAAACCATTAAACATCGCATTTTGTGGCGTTTGCCGAGGTAATGCACGCGGATGGCGACTCGTGCGTCACCTCACTTGAATCTGTGATGCAAGTCACACCGCAGCTGATACCTTTCAACGCATAATCCAGTCCTGCGTTTGAAGATCCGGAGTGAGTCATCACTCTAAGCTGGGGGATTCAGTGGCAAAAGGACGCGTCTCAATCGTAGTAGAGCGCTGCAAGGCTTGCGGCTTCTGCGTGGAGTTTTGTCCTACGCATGTGCTGGCGCTCTCTTCCGCATTTAATTCCAAGGGGTACCATCCGCCGCACGTGGTGCATCCCGAAAAGTGTAGCGGCTGCGACCTCTGCGGCATGTATTGCCCGGATTTCGCGATTTACGGGACGAAAGCTCCGGCCGACAAGAGGCCCGAAGCGGCCGCCGCCAAGCCCGCGGGAGGTGAGAAATGAAGGCCGATCCGCGTGGAGTTCTGACCGGCACGCATTTTATTGACGGCGACCACGCCTGCTGCGAAGGAGCGTTGGCGGCTGGAGCAAGGTTTGCGGCGGGATATCCGATCACGCCGTCGACCGAGGTGGTGGAGCGCTTCGCGTCGCGCGTTCCCACCGTAGGCGGCAGCTTCATCCAGATGGAGGATGAGCTGGCAGCCTCAATTGCATTGCAAGGCGGCGTGTGGGGCGGGGCGAAGGCATTTACGGTGACATCGGGACCAGGATTCTCGCTGATGATGGAGCACATTGGCTATGCAGCCATGACAGAAACGCCGTGCGTTTTTGTGGACGTGCAGCGCGGCGGACCTTCGACGGGCCTGCCCACGCTTCCAGCGCAGGCCGATATGATGCAGGCGCGATGGGGATCGCATGGCGATTACGAGATCATCGCGCTGTGCCCCAACTCGCCACAGGAATGCTTCGACCTGACCATCAAGGCGTTTAACCTGGCGGAGGAATTCCGCGTGCCCGTGATGTTCATGATGGATGAAGTGGTCGGACACATGACCGAGAAAGTTGTGATCCCTCCCGCCGACCAGATCGAAGTCTTCCCTCGAAAGAAAACACATAAAGCGATCGAAGACTATCTTCCTTATGGAACGAACGGCGACATGGTGCCGGAGATGGCGCATGCGGGCGAAGGCTACAAGTTCCACGTGACGGGATTGACGCACGATGAGCGCGGTTATCCCAATATGACGCCGCAGACGCAAGACAAGCTGGTGCGGCGCCTGCAGAACAAAATTCGCGCGGCCGAAGATCGCATCTGCATGTTCGAGGAAGAAGGATTGGAAAACGCAGATGTGGCCGTGGTTTCTTATGGCATCACCTCACGCGTCGCGCAGCGGGCGATCGATCTGGCGCGGGATCGCGGATTGAAAGTTGGCAAGCTGCGACTGATTACTGCCTGGCCCTTCCCCGACAAGAAGATCGCGGATCTCGCGCAGCGCGTCCGGGCGTTCGTCGTACCAGAGCTGAACCTGGGCCAGATGGTACGCGAAGTGGAGCGCGCCGCGGCTGGTAAAGCGAAAACGCTCGCGGTTCCGCATGCTGGAGGCGGAGTGCACAATCCCGACGAAATTCTCAATGCCATCCTGGAGGCAAGCCGATGCTGAATGTCCTCGAAGACACGACTGTCAATCCCGTAGAACCGTTTCTGCGCAGCGACCGCATGCCGCACATCTGGTGCCCAGGATGCGGCATCGGTACGACCGTCAATTCGTTCGCCCGTGCACTGATCGAATCCAAAGTTGATCTGAATTCGATTGCGTTGGTTTCCGGCATCGGCTGCACCGGCCGCGTGGCTGGATACGTGAAGCTCGATTCGTTCCACACGACTCACGGGCGCGCTATCCCCTTTGCGACAGGATTGAAGCTGGCGAATCCCAAACTGAATGTCGTGGTTTATTCCGGGGATGGCGACTTGTCGGCGATCGGCGGAAATCACCTGATTCATGCGGCCCGGCGCAACATGGATCTGAAAGTCATCTGCGTAAACAATCTGATTTACGCGATGACCGGCGGCCAGACGGCGCCAACCACGCCGGGGCACGCGACCACGTCTACCAATCCTTACGGAACGTTCGAGCCCGCGTTCAACTTGCCTGCTCTCGTGGATGCGGCAGGTGCCGTCTACGTGGCACGCTGGACAACCTTCCATGTGCGGCAACTTTCGCGCTCTATTAGCGAGGCATTCGCGAAAAAAGGATTCTCGTTCATCGAGGTCATTTCACCCTGCCCGACGCTCTATCAACGGCGCAACAAAATGGGCGACGGACTCGACACCATGAAGTACTACAAGGAAAAAAGCAAAGTCAAGAACGGCGCGAACACAAGCGAAGTCGGGCTGACCCTCAATGGCGAAATTGCTGTGGGCAAATTTGTGGATCGCGAACGTCTCGACTATCAGACGCTGATGCGGGCGCAGTATGTCGAATCGCTCGGCGAACGTTACATCGAAGTCTCGGGTGAAGCAGCACCGGAAATGGAGTGCGCATGCGGGTAACAGAGATTCGTATCGCAGGATTCGGGGGCCAGGGAGTGATCCTCTCGGCCGTAGTGCTGGGGAAGGCGGCGTCAATTTACGAGAACGGTTTCGCGACCATGACGCAGAATTTCGGCCCGGAGGCGCGCGGCGGCGCGTGCAGCGCGCAGTTGGTCATTTCCGACTCGCCCGTGCTCTATCCGTACACGACGCAGCCCGACATCATGGTAATCATGTCGCAGGAAGCTTATAACCGGTTCGCGCCTGAATTGAAGCCGGGCGGTCTGCTCATCATTGAAGAAGATCTCGTTCGCGTTTCGAATATCAATCGCGATAAGCAGGTCTACGCGATTCCGGCCACGCGTTTCGCCGAAGAACTGGGCAAGCGCATGGTGCTGAATTCGGTGATGGTGGGATTCTTTACCGCGGTGACGAAACTTCTTATCGCGGATGCGGTACGCAAGGCCGTCGCGGATTCAGTGCCTCCGAGTTTCCGTGAGCTGAACCTAAAGGCATTCGAAAAGGGATACGATTACGGAGTTGAAGTCCTTGCAGCTGGCCCCAAGAGGCCGGAGTTGGAGGCTGTAGCGGTGCAGGAAGAGTAAATCCTATTACGTTCTGGGTCCCGCCGTCCGTCCGAGTTCCTGCAAACAACGGTCATCTATCTCACTGTTAGAGACCCTGAGTTCGGCCACACAATCGAGCTTGGGACCGTCTATCCTCAGATCATCTCGCCATGCAAGACCACATATCAGGCGTGGCCTCTCAGTCGGCAGGCCTTGCATTCCATGGGGCGCCGCAGCTGTGCGCCTTTCCAGAAGATTGGAGTAAAACGTGCGTCGGCTTTCCGTCTGTCGCAAACTTGAGCCGCATCTCCTGGTCTGACTACTGCGCAGCCCTGCTCGTCTACCAGTCGCCGTAATGAGAAATGGTCATCTGCTGAAATTTCATCTTCCAGGCATCGCCCTGTTTCACCCAGGTGGTGCTGAAGTGCTGATAACGCGGTGGCGGACCCTGATCCTCCGCCGGCGGAACGCGGAGCACCACGTCATAGGTGACGATCCCCACGTCGTCAGTGACGTGGATGACTTTCATGTCGTAGGCAAGGATATCGAGGCCCCCGGAGGAGAAGCCGTCGAGCATATCCTGGCGATCGGCCAGCTCGCCATC
>DATKQB010000046.1:0-19420 GCA_035523795.1 Verrucomicrobiia bacterium
AGATAATGCGGCAGCCCGGCGAGTTCCTTGGGATCGTCCTGATCAGTCCACAAGAAGACGCGTTCAGGACCGGCCCACAGAATGTCAAAAGTCTGCTGCGTCTCGAAAATATGAGGCGCGTCGGGAAACTTCGCGCCATACCAGAGATTTCCGCTGGGCGGATGCAGCACCAGCACCTGCACGCGATCGTAGAAATTCAGCGTGGAAGCGTCCGAATATTGGCCGTCGATCACGATGGCGTCGCCGGGACGATATTCCTTCTGAATCGCCACTGCAAGATCGTGCGAAGAAAGAATCGGCGAGAAGCGCGCATAGGAAACGTGCACGCAGGCCAGCAGCGCGACCATCATCAGCGCGATCGCGGCGTTGGCCCATGCCGGCTTGCCGCGGCGCCGCAGCCACCAGTTCAGAATCGTCCCCGCGAGTAAGGAGAGACATGCGCCCAGCAAGGGCCCGCGAAACACACCTAGCGCTTCTGGAGTGAAATCGAGCAAGTGGCCGAGCGAAAAGTTGTAATCCTGCGGATTCTTTTTGAGCAGATCAGCCAGATCGACTCCAGACGGCGGCTGCTTTGTCGCGAAAAATAGAAGCAGGCCGATGATGGCACCGGCGCAGCACAGAATCATCAGCACGAGCGAAGAGATTCGTCCGCCGCGCCGATCCGATTCGTTTGCCTCAGCTGACGCTTCCCGCGCCAGCCATCCGCCCGCCAACAGCGCCACTCCGGGCAGCGCCGGAATCGTGTAATACTCCTGTCGCGTCGAGAAGCTGAAGAAGACCAGAATCACCATAGGCCACAAAAAGAAGAGCAGATTCGCCTTCTTCACCCGACTGAGAGGCGCGGACAGGCTTCGCCAGCGTAGAGGCACATTCCGCAATGCCTCCGGCAAAAATACCGCCCAGGGAATGAGCCACAAAATGAGCATCAGCCAGAAGAGCCCTAGGGGAACCGTATCGTAGCCGGGAGGAACGCGCTTGTTGAGAAAGCGCATGACATGCTCGTTGATGAAATAGAACCAGAGAAATCCGCGCGCCTGTCCTGCTGCCGGATTGCGGATGGCGGCCAGCACGTGCCATGGCGCGGCGATCGCGAAGAACACCAACGTGCTCGAAATGAGCCGCAGTTTCATCACATGACGAAGATTTCGCGTGAGCAGCAGATAGATCCCGATCGTTCCGATGGGAAACACCAGCCCGATCAGGCCTTTTGTCAGCACGTTCAGCGCGCAGGCGGCGGCGAATCCCCAGCAAGTCAGCCGCGATGGCGGATCCTCATCGAGCGAGCGCAAAAAAAGCCAGTACGAAATCGTCAGCCAGAGTCCAACGAGAACGTCGGGAATCAGGAAGCGCGTGAAAATATAAGGACCGATCGATGTGACCAGAGCAAGCCCGGCATAGAATCCGCCACGCTCGCCGAAGGCATATTTGCCCAGCCCGTAGGTGACAAGAATTGTCGCCAGAACACCTAGCATGAGCGGCAGGCGGGTGCTCCAGTCGCTGATGCCGAAGATCTTGTAGCTGGTCGCGAGCCCCCAATACATGAGTGGCGCTTTTTCGAGGTAACGCAGACCATCGGTATAGAGCGTGACCCAATCATGGCGCAACAGCATCTCGCGCGCGGCCTCGGCGTGCACCGTATCGACATCATCCAGCAATGCCGGAGTGAACATGCCCGCGACATAAATCGCGAGCCAGAGCGCTGTCAAAATGGAAATCGAGGACCACGAGAGTCGCCGAAAGGCGCTTGACGCAGGGGATTGGCCAGTGTTCATGCGAGGTGCGAACCCTGATTATATAAGTATTACGCGTTGTAAGGCATACACCCGGCCGGAGTCCGGCCGCGTCCTTTAGGGAAGCTGGGCAGCTCGTTGATCGATGGCTGCGCGAATCTTGGATGCCAGTTGCTTCAGGGTGTAGGGCTTTTGCAGGAAGTTGGTTTCGAGGTCGACAACTTGGTGATCGAGCACCGTTTTGCCGGCGTATCCAGAGACAAACAGAAGTGCGGTGTTCGGACTCAGAAAGGCGAGCTCTTTGGCCAATTGTCCGCCGCTCATGTTGGGCATGACGACATCGGTGACGACTAGATGGATCGTCCCGTCATGGCGATTCAGGGCTGCGATTGCATCCAGACCATCCTTGCCTTCGAGAACGTGATAGCCCTGAATCCGCAGGAACTCTGCCGCAGCATCTCGCACCGCGGGTTCATCTTCGACTAAAAGTATGGTCTCCGATCCGCGGGGCGCCTGTTCGAATAACCGTTCATTGTCCGTTCTGCCGTGCCTTTGCTCCGGCACGCAGGGCAGATAGATTTTGAAAGTCGTGCCCATGCCGATTTCGCTGTAGACCCAAACGAACCCTCCGCTCTGCTTCACGATGCCATACACGGTGGCCAGGCCGAGGCCGGTGCCTTCGCCCGGCGGTTTGGTCGTGAAAAAAGGCTCGAAGATGTGGGGGAGATGCTCGCGCGGAATGCCCGGTCCATCATCCGCTACCGTGATGAGCGCATAGCGCCCCTGGGGAATATCGGCGCCTTTGCGATCAATGTATTTCTCATCCAGGACGACATTTGATGTCTCGATGTGGAAGTGGCCACCCTCCGGCATGGCATCGCGCGCGTTGGCGGCCAGGTTCATGACGATCTGGTCAATCTGCACCGGGTCGACCCGCACTCGTCCCAGGCCACGGCCCGCGGTGAATGAGAACTCGATATCTTCTCCAATCAATCGCGGAAGCGTTCTGGCGATGCCGGCGATAATTTCGTTCAGTTCGGCCACGCGCAGCGCTTGTGGCTGTTTGCGGCTGAAGGCCAGCAACTGGCGCGTGAGCTCGGCGGCACGTCGGGCGGCGTGCAGGATCTCCTGCAATTTGGCCCGCAGCGGACTTTGCGCCGGAGCATCATCGAGGGCGAGTTCCGAATAGCTAGTGATAATGGTCAGAAGATTGTTGAAGTCATGGGCTACGCCGCCGGCAAGCCGACCGATTGCGTCCATCTTTGCGGCCTGCGTCAGTTGCGACTCCAGCCGCATCCGCTCCGTCAAGTCGCGCCCGTTCGAGATGAAATGCGTGATGCGGCCTTCGCCATCGCGCACCGGGCAAATGCTTTCTTCCACGTAGTAAAGTTCGCCATTTTTCTTGCGATTGACGAAAATTCCGCGATAGACGTTCCCGGCAAGGATGGTCTGCCACAGTTCCTGATAAGTCTCTGCGCTTTGCTCGCCTGACTTCAAAATGCGTGGAGTCTTCCCGCAGACTTCGGTAGAAGTAAATCCGGTCAGCTTCTCGAATGCCGGGTTGACGTATTCGATGATGCCGCCGCAATCCGTTACTACGACCGCGTCTACTGACTGCTCGACAGCGCGCGACAGCTTGCGGATCGACTCCTCGGCAAGCTGCTGATCCTGCTGCAGGGCATGCAGAGCGAGAGTGCCGCGAATGCTGCGGATCAGCGTCGCTCCGTCAATCTGAGACTTGACCAGGCAATTCCATTGCCGCGAATCGATGACCTGCGCCACCGCATGCTCGTCAGCGTTTTCCGTCAACACGATGAAGGGGACGGAAACACCCTCCTGAAGCAGATCGTTCAGCAGCTTCACGCTGTCGACGCCGCCGGTTTCATGCTCAAACAGCACCAGCCCGTACGACTTTTCCCGCAGCATCGCGCGAGCTTCTTCGAGCGAGTGAGCGTGGTCGAGTTCCGCCGCGAGAGTGCTGCGACTGCGCTCCAGGATTTCGCGGATCACGAAGAAATCTTCTTCCTTAGTTCCCACTAATAGAACGTGCAGTGTGGTGGGGGCCAGTTCCGGTTTTGCCGCTGTACTCACGATATCTCTGTTCTCCGTTGTTACTATCGGAACGTCGAGTGTTTTTTATTAATTTGTCCAGACGATTCCCCAAGCGGTTTCTGGTGGGAGTTCCAGAGGTGATTTCATCTTCGAGCCCGGTCGAGCATCCACGATTGGGCTCGCTTTCTTGTTACTTCGCACCACGAACACAAAACCTGTCTCCAACATTTCGTAGCCAACGCCCGTTGCATCCGGATTTCTGGAGTCCGTTTGATTCGTCACTTCTGCGTCCAACCATTTTCACTAGCCGAAGATTCTCATTAACCAAAGAGCCAACGCCGCGTCTAACGTTTTATAGGAGCTCCAGCAAATGACGGTTTTCGCCCATTTGCAGGGAACAGCGGCATTCTTGCTCTCGTATTGACCTGTAGGAGCTTTGGGGGTGGTATGGAAAACCGGCAGAAGACGAACGGTTCAAACGGCTCGGCGGGCGCGGCGGCAGGATACGATATCGCCCACGTGCAGGAGGTCGTCCGGCAGGCGCATGAGGAGCTGCGCCAGCTTATGCAACAGCGCGCGGAAGTAATGAAGCGCATCGGCACGGTCAAGCAGACCATCGCGGGCCTGGCGAATCTGTTTGGGGATGGTGTGTTGAACGACGAATTGCTGGAACTGTTGGACCGCAAGGGCAACGGCCGACAGCCCGGATTCACCAAGGCATGCCGCATGATTCTGCTGCAAGCCGGGCATGCGATGAGCGCCCGCGGGATCTGCGACTACCTGCAACAGAACATTCCCGAGATGTTGGCGCGTCACAAGGACCCTATGGCGTCGGTCACGACCGTATTGAATCGCCTGGTCGAATATGGCGAGGCGCAGCCTGTCTTCGCCAACGGCCGGAGGGCTTGGCTTTGGATTGCAGATGCACCAGCCACTGAGAATGAGGCTCCAAGCCCGACAGCAGCTTAATCCGATCTCTCGCGCGCGTTAGCCGGGCGGAAGCAGCATCCCTTTTTCCAAATGCCGCGTGACGTGCGCATACGACGCCGCGTGCGGATCGTGCGTGACCATCACAATCGTCTTCTGAAAATCTTCATTCAACCGCTTCAGGATTTCGAGCACCTCGGTAGCGGAATGGCTGTCGAGATCGCCGGTCGGTTCGTCGGCAAGTAGCAGCGTCGGATCGCTGACGATCGCTCGCGCGATGGCCACGCGCTGTTCCTGGCCGCCGGAAAGCTGCTTGGGAAGATGGCCGACGCGATCCTCCAACCCCACTAACTTGAGCGCAGTCATGACGTGATCGCGGCGCTGCTGCGAGTTCAGCTTGGTTAGCAACAGCGGCAATTCCACATTCTCGAACGCCGTGAGCACGGGAATCAGGTTGAACGTCTGAAACACATAGCCGATGTGCTCATTGCGCCAGTGCGCGATCTGCGCGTCAGAGAAGCGGAAAATATCCTGCCCCTGCACCAGCAACTCTCCGGCTGTGGGACGATCGATGGCCGCAATCATGTTGAGCAGCGTGGTCTTGCCCGACCCCGATGGCCCCATGAGCGCGAGAAATTCGCCCCTGGCAATGTCGATGGAAACATCATCGAGCGCCTTCACCTCGAACGCATCGCGTTTGAAGATCTTGCTGACCCCGCGGACCTGGACGACTTTGGTGTCGGTTGCAACTTTCGGTTGTGCGACTGTGCTCATGATTGCCTCTTATTGAATTCGAAAACTGGTTTACGATTGCCCTTTAATTCTGATTCGGTCCCCGTTTTTCAAAGTGGCGGGAGCGGTGGTGATCACGTTCTCTCCGCCGACCAGACCATCCACTAATGCGCCATCGCTGCGCTGGCTGAGGATATGCACCTCGCGCGCGACCGCTTTGCCATCGTAGGCAATGAAGACCATCTTCTTGCCATCGACGTCGCGCATCGCCGTCGAGGGTACGAATACGCCTTGCGGCCCTTTGGCGGTTTGCGGCTGTTCGTTCGCCAAAAACTTCACGGTCGCGTTCATTTCCGGCCGCAGTTGAATCTCCGGATACTTGTTCGGATTCAGCACCTGCACCTTCACCTGCACGGTGGCCTTCTGGCGGTTGGCCTCCGGCGAAATCTGCGCAATCTGGCCGTCATAAGTTTTGTCGGGATACGTGTCCGTCGTGACGATCGCTTTCTGTGCTGGACTCAGGCGCGCAAAATCGGCCTGCGCGATATCGAGTTCAACCTGCAGGTCGTTCAAGTCCGCCAGCGATACGACCGATCCCTGCGGACCGCCCGCCGATCCGCTGGCAAACTGTGCGGTGATGAGTTCGCCTTTTTCGGCCGTGCGATCGAGGATGGTTCCGGTTACGGGAGCTCGAATGACAGTGGCGTCGAGTTGCGACTTGGCATAGTCGAGTTGCCCCTGCGCCTGCACCAGCGCTCCCTGCGCGCGCGCAATTTCTTCTTCCCGCGGGCCGATGTGCGTCAACTCGAAAGCTTTTTGCAACGAATCCACCTTCTGCTGGTCAGCATCGCACTTCGCGGTCGCATCATCGAGTTGCTGCTTCGATACAACTCCGGCGGCAGCCAGTTCCTTGGTGCGATCCAGCGTCAACTTGTCATCCACCAACGTGGCGCGAGCCTCGTCCAGATTGTGTTGCGCCTCCTGAATTTCCTGGGGCCGCGATCCATGCTGCAGCTCTTCCAAATACGCGCGGGCATTTTCGACTGCGCCCTTGGCCTGCTCGTACGATGCGCGGAACTCGTCGTCTTCCAGCCGCACCAGCACCTGGCCTTCTTTCACCTTGTCGCCTTTTTCCACGCCAATCCATTTCAATCGGCCGGTCACCTTCGAGTTCACGTTGATGGTGTGATGAGCCACGATGTATCCCGTCGCCGTGAGCACGGTCGCGCCCGCGTCGTTGCCGCCGGTTTCGGCCGACGCGCGCACAACTTCCACCACGGGCGTGTCAGAGGAAAAAGCGCGGTAGGCCAGCGTCCCGAGCCCGAGCACCACGAGCAGAGCGATCCCCCCAAGGATGTAGCGCTTCGCCCAGAGTGGCGGATCGCCGCCATGGTCGCCGCGTTGCGAGCGATCGATGCGCAGGCTTTGTAAATCGTCGTGTTTGGTATCAATGCCCATAGTTCAAATCCGAAGCCGCTTTATCCTCGCAGAGCGTTCAGAATATTCTGCCGCGCCGCATGCCAAGCCGGCGCCAATCCGCCGAAAAATCCCATCACCAGCGCGAAAATGATCGCGCGAACCGCGACCGCCGGCGTGATGCGCAGCGCAAACACCACTTCGCTGAACGTCACCTGATTCGATGTGCCCGTCTGCATACCATTGAACGGCAGCATCAGCAGAATTCCCACCAGCGCTCCGAGCAAGGCAATCAGCAGCGATTCCAACACGAATGACGTCAGGATCGCCGGCCGCGAGAATCCGAGCACGCGCAGCGTGGCAATCTCTCGTCCGCGATACGCTACGGCAGCGTACATCGTGTTCATCGCCGCGAAGATCGAGCCGATCGCCATGATCACGCCGACCACCCATCCGATCACTTTAATCGGCGTTCCAGAACTTGTCTGCTTGGCGTAATACGCGGTCTCGAGAAATCCGTCGAGCTTCAGCCGCTGGTCGTCGCTCACGCGGTGCACCAGCGCATCGGCGGCGATAGGATCGGTTGCCCGCAGGTACGCCGACGCATACGCACCTTGCCGATCGAAATCCGAAGCCATCTGGTTCACATCACCCCAGATCTCGGAATCGTATGCAGATCCGCCGGCGTCGAAGACGCCGACCACCTTCCACGATCCTTTGCCGAACTCCATCGTGTCGCCGAGATTGGCGTGCGTGAAACGCTGGCTGATCGACTTGCTCACCACTACTTCGCGCTGGCCAGTCTGGAACCAGCGCCCCTCCACGAGTTTGACGTTGGGCTTCCCGTCGGCACCAGGCAGCAGCCGCATTTCGAGGCCGTCGGGCATCATGCCGCGGACAGTCACATTTACCTCGCCCGTGCCATCTTTTCGCGGCAGCACGATCACCACCACCCACTCGCCCGACGCCATGGGCTCACCGTGGCTGTCTTTGGCAATGCCGGGCAGCGTCTTCAGCGTGGGGAACAGCGAGGCGTCGAATCCGCCCGTCAGCTCTGACTCCGATCCCTTGCGCAGGACCAGCACATCGAGCGGACTGCCGCTGGAGACGAAGGCGCGATCCAGTCCGGCCACCAGCGCCATCAGAAAAATCGCCGTAGTCACCGTGAGCGCGATGCCGAGCGCGGTCATGAGCGTCAGCCCCTTGCGGAGCTTCAAATTGCGGATGTTATAGCTGATCGGAATCGCCATAAATTCGTTCTCACTCGTAGCGCCGGCGTCCCGCCGGTTGTCGCGAGGGCGTCTCGCCCGCGCATCGTGGCCGCCGAGACGGCGGCGCTACTGCTAACCAATGTGTCTCAACCCTTCCACAATATTCATGCGCGACGCGCGATACGCCGGCAAACAACCGCTCACCACTCCCAGTAGCACGGCGATCAGCAGCGCGAACAGCGCGGCCGGAGGCCTGACTTTCATGTCGAGCGGAATCCCCAGGCCGAGAAACTGGTGCGTGATGCCCGAGATCACTGGGATCGCGACCAAGATCCCCAGCAGTCCTCCCGCGACCGAGAGCGCTATCGACTCACTCACGAATATGGAAAGCACGCGCTGGCTGGTGAACCCCAGAGTTTTCAGAACGGCGACTTCGCGGGTGCGGCTGCGGACCGACATCGCCATCGTGTTAGCCGAAACCAGCATGATGGCGAACATCACCGCGCCGCAGATGCCGAGAATGAACGCCTTGACATTTCCCAGCGACGCCACAAATCCCAGCTGGAACGCCTTCTCGCTCTCGCTCTTGGTGGGCAGCGGCGAGTTGCGGAACATGTCATCGATCTCGTGCGCCGCCGAAGCCACGTGATCGGCAGAATCGACTTGCGCGCCATACCAGCCCGCCTGCCCCTTCATCCAGGGCACGGCTTCCTCGAGATACTTGGTGTTGAAGTAGAGCGCGTTCTGCGGCGGATCGCGGTGATAAATGGCGCGAATGGTCAGATCCAGATCGACCGGAAAAATTGTGCCCTGCAGGTGAATGCGGTCGCCAAGCTTCCATCCATACTTCTGCACCAAGGTCTCATCCACGAGCGCTCCGGCGCGATCCTGTTGCCACGCCTTCACTTGATCAGGAGGGACGATCTTATCGTTGGCGACTTTCAAATATTCGTCGGGATCAGTGGCCAGCCGCGCGAAAAAATGCTCGGGACGATTGTCGATGTAGCGGCCTTCAAACCAGGTCAGCGGGGCGACCGCAGTAATGCCGGGGACGGCGCGGATCTTGTCGCGATAATACGAGGGCAAAAAGAATGCCAGCGAAACCTTATCGCGGATGATCAGCCGCCGCGCCGCTTCCGGCGCAACCTGATCGACATAAAATGCCCGCCAGATGCAGATCATCATCGTGAGCAACAGCAGCGAGAAGCCGATGCTGATCATGGTCAGCAGGCTGCGCCGCTTGTTACGGAACGTATTGCGCACGATGAAGCTTCCCACCGTCATAACAATCTTCTTTCCGAACCCCACAAACTTACTGGAACCAATGCCGCCGAGACGGCGTGCTACTTAGCTATGCCCCGCTTCTGGCCGGTTTCGCCAGATGTGGGAGATGTCACCCGATGTGCCTCAGTCCATCCACAATGTTGACCTGCGAGGCGTGATACGAGGGAATCGCGGCACTCAGCAATCCCACGACTCCTGAAATCAGCAGCGCGAAAACCCAAATCTGCGGAGTCATCTTCAACGGGAAAAACGTCATCTGCGGCGCGTGGGCAAAGCCAAGTATCATGAGACGGCCCAGTCCTGCGCCAATCAGTCCTCCAACCAGCGACAACGCCACTGCTTCGCTCACAAACAGCGCCAGGACGCCGTTTCTCGTGAAACCCAAAGTTTTCAGCACGGCGACTTCGCGCGTGCGCTCGCGGATCGACATGGCAATCGTGTTGGCAGAAACCAGCAGAGTCGCAAACAGCACTGCGCCACAAATGCTGAGGATAAACGCCTTCACGTTGCCCATCATGGCCACGAACTCTAACCCGAATGCTTTCTCACTTTCGGTTTTGGTCGGCTGAGGCGAATTGTGAAACATGTCATCGACGGCCGCCGCAATCGTGCTTACGTCCGAGGGCTTGTCAGCCAGAATGTCGAATGTGCCCGCCTGCCCTTTAAACCACGGAACTGCTTCCTCGACGTACTTGGAATTGAAGTACAACGATTTCGGATCGGGATCGGCGTGGTAAATGCCGCGAATATAAAGCTCCAGCGTGACCGGATAGATATCCCCGACAATGGTGATCTTGTCGCCAATTTTCCAACCGTATTTCGCAGCCAGGGAATCGGACACCACTGCGCCCTGCCGGTCCCGCTGCCAGGCCTTGAGCTGATCTTCGGGGATCTTCATCTCGCGAAAAACCGTGAAGAACTCGTCGGGATCAGTGGCGAAACGTGGAAAGAAATTTTCCGGCTTCTGGTCTTTGTACACGCCCTGGAACCACGAACTCGGAACTACCGCGACCACGCCCGGAATGGCGCGAATTTTCTCGCGATAGTAACTGGGTAAAGTAAAGGTCAGGGATACGCGATGACGCACCACCAACCGCTCTGCCGATTCGGCGCTGCCATCTTCCAGAGCGAACGCGTGCCATAGCGTCATCATGAAGGTGAGCAGGAGCAAAGAAAAGGCGATGCTCAGCACGGTCAGGATGCTGCGGCGCTTGTTACGGAAGGCGTTCTTCGTGACAAATCGAGTCAGCGTCATTCGCGAACCCCTGGGATGAGGATCGGGCAGCGATAGCAGGAATTAAGCACGTCCCGATGCGACCAGAATAGACGAAGCGCCTTCGTACTCACAACCGCAACGATCATGATTTTCCGCCAAATCAACACTTCTCTCCTTACTTATGCCTCTAGATTGATGCGAGCCGGGCAATCGAGCCAGTGGAGATCGTCATTGCCTGGGTATGACAAATGTCAGCCAACCTGATGGGTTAACCGGGAGCGGGTTGGCAAAGTTACGGATTACGTTTTGCTACGACAGGTTTCAAAGAGATCTTCAGGTTGGAGAGAATTTTCCTCAGGAGCTAAAGCCCACATCTTCATTAGACTTCGGCGGCACGGCTAGAGCCGCGTCGCCCTTTCCAAAACCTATTTTTGAACCACACCAACCGGCTCCAGTCTGGGCGGCTGCTCTGGCAATTCCGCTTACCTTGGTAACTCGAAGTAGGTCTGGCCAAAGTCTATCCTAAGCGTACTTGCGCGCAGTATCTCCACCGGCAGAGCCTCGTTTTGCGGTAACGCGGCAAGCTCGCCATGGGAATGGAGAGGGGGAAATGTCCACGAAAATCGGCCACTTCGAGATCTTGAGTGAACTGACGAAATCGCCCACTGGAGTTGTCTACAAGGCCAACGATCCGGAAAGCGGGCAGACCATCGCCTTGAAAGCGATTCAACTGAGCTCTTATGGCGAGTCCGCGGTGCAGCTGGAGAAGGCTCTGCTGGCGGAGGCAGAAAACGCCAAGGTCTTGAGCAGCCCGAACATCACCAATGTTTACGGCGCGGGAGAGGTTGACGGCCAATTCTGCGCGGCGATGGAGTATGTGCAGGGCAACAGCATTGCCACCATGCTGGCGCGCAAAGAAGGGTTTTCCATCTGGGACCTGCTTGATATCGGCCGCCAACTGTGCGCGGCGCTGGATTATGCCGGCTCCAATAATATTGTTCATTACAGCCTGGAACCCTCCAAGATCATGTGCGGCTGGGATGGCACGGTGAAGATTCTCAGCTACGGGATCTCCAGCGTGGGCAATTTCGCCCAACAGGTGACGGAAGGGCTGCCATCGATCCTTCATTACATGCCGCCCGAGCAGGTGTACGGGCAGCCGATGGATGGCCGCTCCAACCTGTTCAGCCTCGGGGCGATGTTCTACGAGATGGTGACTGAGCAGAAGGCATTCAACGGCGATGGCATTGAAGCCGTGCGGCAGGCCATTCTCGACAGCTCTCCGGCGGTGCCGAAACAGCTCAATCCCAAGATTCATCCTCTGCTTAGCGATCTGATCCTGAAGGCGCTGTCAAAAGATCCTGCGGCGCGCTATCAAAGCGGCAGGGAACTCCTCGACGATCTGGAGAAATGCAAGGAATCGAAACCGTCGGCGGCGAAGAAAGCGACGCCAGCCACGAGCAACGCCGCGCCGGTGGCAGCGAACGTGAAAGCGGCAGTGCAGTCGAAATCTGTCAGTGCCGCGACGCCCAAAGCGGCTCCCAAGCCGGCTGCGCCTCCGGCCGTTAAGACTGCAGCTTCCGCGCCCGCGCCCGCGGTCTCCGCGATGGCGAAAGCGGCTTCGGCTGCGGCGGGAAGCGCAACGGTTGCGGAGACCTCGTCCGAGATTGCCGAGCTTGATCTCTCGAATCAGTTCATCGGCGCCCGCGTGAAGGCCACGCTCACTCCGGCTGCGCAGCCATCGGCGCGCATGTCATCGGCGGTTGTGGATGAGCCACAGGTTGAGACTTTTGAGCCGGAATCGGCTCCCCCGAGAATCGCGGTCGATCCCATGATGGCCGAGGATTCCAGGGAGAACGTCAGCAAGAGCGCGAGCTTCTCGGAGATGACCGAGTTGCCACCGCTGAAGGAAGTGTACGTCGCGCCTCCGCCTCCGCGTCCTGTGGATGTTCCATTGGTGGTGGAAGCCAAGCCGGCCGCAACGGTATTCAGCGGATCGATGAGGCGGGAAGAGGAAACGCCCAAAGTCAATCCCCGCGAGGTCGCGGAAAAGGCGATCAAAGAGATTACGGGAGTTCCGCGCAAGTTGATGCTATATGCGGTGGGCGGCGCGTGCGCGCTGATTCTGGCGATTGGCATCGGCGTGACGGTTTACATCCATCAGCAGAATGATGATGATTCCGGCTCCGGCCGCACTGCGGCCCAGGTTGCGCCCACAGCTGAGGTTAGCCAACCGGCAACGACGCCGGCGCCAGCCCCCGCGGCAGAGCCACAGGAGATCCCCGAGAAGGCGCAGCGAGTGGAGCGCGCCGCTGCGCCCGCACATGCACGTGCTGCACACAAAAAGGCTTCTGCGCCGGCCGCTCCGGCCATCGTTCCCGGGCAGCTGGCAATCGATTCCACGCCCTCTGGAGCGCAGGTGCAAATTGATGGCAGAACCGATCCCAGCTGGGTGACGCCGTTTGTGTTGAGCAGCCTTGATCCGGGCGCGCACACGCTCGTCACCAGCAAAGCTGGATATTCCAGCGATACGCGGACGGTGCAAGTCAATTCGGGAAATCGCGCGAGCGCGTCGATCCGCCTCGCGCAGATGGTCGCCAGGCTTGTGGTGAACAGCAGTCCGGCGGGAGCGAACGTTTACGTTGATGGCCGCGATGTGGGCGCGAAGACGCCCGCGCAGGTAAACGTGAACAGCGGCCAGCATGTGGTGCTGGTGCGCAAAATCGGCTATCTCGACGAAACCATGAATGCGCAGTTTGTGCTGGGCCAGACATTCAACTTCTCGCCCGCACTAAGGCCGCTGGGCAATGTCGACGACATCCGTACGGTGGGAGGACGATTCTCGAAACTGATTGGCGGCAAGAGCGCACTGCCTGGTCAGGCGGTCGTGACCATCCATACGCAGCCGAAGGGCGCGCAGGTGGCGATCAACGAGCACATCATGGACAAGAATTCACCGCTGGAAGCGGCGCTCGATCCGGGCAACTACGTGGTGGATATCACCATGACCGGATACGCACCGGTGCACAAGGTGATTACGGTGGATAGAGGCGCGAAGATTCTGATCGACGAGAACCTGCAGCCGCAGTAAAGCTGCGGCGCGGGGGAATCTCCTCGCCATCGCTATGCGAAGTGTGGGGTTTCTGATGTCTTTATGTCCAACCCCTATCCTTGGATTTTCTGTTCCATCTTTGATCTCTGCTACGTGACGTCAGGTTCGGTTCGCCTGACTCAATCGCAACCTGTTTAATCAGATCGTACTCAAGCCGACCGTAAAGCTTAGGAGTGATCACTCCCACAACGGGTGCCAGCTCCCGAGCTATTCGGGGTAGCTTGTCTGAAGCACCCTGGCGTTCGGATGTCCCTCTGATCCTCGCTCGCATGGGCGGGCTTGCAGGGTCCGCGAGTTTCCTAGGACTGCGCGGCATTACACCCGGTACCTACGCTGCCAGAGTACGAAAAAGAGAAATTTTCAGTAAAGGTTGTTGGTCACAATCGGAAAATAAAACCTGTGGAAAACTTTGGGACGGCCGGGCAGTGGCCGGATTTCACCGCAACGGGCACGAGGGCAGACGAGTTTGATCTCGGCAAGTGAGGGGATCCGCAGGTGATTGCTCCCACGTCTCGCAAATGCGGCGAGACATGGGGCATCCCATTGACACGGGCATCCCAAATTAAGGTTTGAGAAATTGAAACGCTGAGGGCGATGGCCTTGCGGTTAGTCGGGCAGCCTGAAGTCGATGGTGATGGGCGTCTGGACTTCGATCGGTTCGCCGTTCAGCAAATAGGGCTTGTATTTCCACTGCTTCACCGCGTCGGTGGCGGCTTTGTTGAACTGCTCATCGCCGCTGAGCACCTTGACGCTGGTCACGGCCCCGGTCTTCGAGATAGTTGCGGTCAACTGCACAGTGCCTTGACGCCGCAGCCGCAAAGCGTTCTGTGGATAGACGGGCTTCACTTCCTTGATCAGCAGGCCACGGGACACGCCCTGCGAGATACTCAAGCTCTGCAAGACCGGTTTGGCGGCATTTGCATTGGTGGCCAAATTGGGAGGCAATTCGCCGGAACTGCCAGTTGCAACTCCAATCACGCTCGGAGCCGCAACATCCGCGACCGTTGCCTTGCCTTTTACCGACGGAACACTTCCACCCTTTACGACCAGCGGCGCGGGCTCACTGGGCGCGCTCTTGGCTGTGGTTTTGGGAGACGGCGATGATTTTGTCGAGGCCGATGGTTTTGCTGGAGCCTCGGCGGCTTCGGTGTCATCCGTAGCCTCGGGTGCAGCCGCTGCGGGTTGCGATGCGGCAGGAGACGGGACGGGCACTTCGGTCTTGGGAGCCGCGGGTTGAGCCGGCTGAGGCTGCGTCACGGCAGCTTTCGGAGCGCTGACGCTCGGGCTGGAGATGTGCGAAGACTGATAAGAACTCCATCCGAAATATCCCAGGGCTACAACAATGACCACAGCGGCGACCGCGAGCAGGACCTTCTTGTTGCCGCCACTTGATTCGGGAACATTCGCTCCGCCAAAGGTGAATGAGGGCGCGGGCGCATAGCTCGCCGCAGAGGCTTCGGCCTTCTCGGCGCTTTGATTGCCTTCCGTTGTCCCGTTCAGATCAGCGACGCTTTTGGCGGCAGGGGTCTGGGTGGGCTTTGGGATTTCCACTTCAGGGGCGCGCGCAGGAGCGCTGGCTGCTCCGCTAGCGGTTGTGGCCGCGGGCCGGATTGGAGGCGCCAGTTTCGACGCGACTCCTTGAGCGGTTGTCGCGGCTGTTGCCGGAATTGGCGAAGCGATTTTTGCGGGCGGTTCCGGCGTGTCCTCTTCGAGGATGATTTCAGAGATTTCTTCGTCGTGCGGGGCAGACTTCTGCGATGCGGCGGATGCGGCCGCGGCGGAAGCAGGAGCGGGCCATGCGGGCTTTGGGGCCGGCTTCTCGATCGGTGGCGCGACGACGGGCGCAGGCTTTGGGGGTAGAACTCTTGCAGGTCCAGCTGCCGGTTTGGCCGGAATGGTCGGCATGACCGGTTTGGGAGCAGGTTCCGCGGGCTGGGTCGCGGTAGAAGCAGGCGCAGCTTTTGCCGACTCGCCTTTGCGCAGAAGTCCGCGGGCAACGCGTAGAGTTCCCTTGGCCTGTTCGATATTGATGGGTTTGGTCAAAACCAGATTGGCGCCGATGCGAAATGCCTTGGCCACGCCTGTCTGACCCTCGACGACGGCCACCGCCAGAGCGGTCTGGTTCGAGGCGGAATTGCGGGCGCTCTTAAACAGAAGCGTCGCATTCTGCTCGTTTTCGCAGTCAACCACGACGGCGTCGAAGTGCGCGCCCATCAGCTTCTTGACGGCGGCAAAGGTCTCGACGCAGGGATCGACTTCAAACTCCAGCTCGCTAAGGACTTGCGTCACAACGCGGGCGGTTTTCTCGTCTGGACAGAAAAGGAGAGCTTGGTAACCCATACTGAGGTCATCCTAGGTACGGGTGTAAGGGCCATCAAGTTACGCTGGTAATTGGGAAAGGGCGGATCCTCAGCGGCTAAAGCCGCGTTCGGAGGCGAGCTTGATCGGCACGGCTGAAGCCGTGCCCTTTCAAATCCGGACGGGGCTGTACTCTTCGACTGGGCACGCTCGCCCAGGGCAGGCTCAAGAGCTGAAGCCGTGCCCTTTCAAAATCCGCCTTGAAGCGCGCTTGTACAATGGCGTTCAATGCGCATCCCGTTGTGGCTGAAGATAGGATGGACGCTCTGGCTGGTCGTGTGGGCGCCGGTTTACTGGCGGCAATATGGACCGCAGAATTTTCTTTTTTTCTGCGATATCGGAAACGTGTTGATCGGAATCGCGCTGTGGCTGGAAAGTCCGCTGGTGTTTTCCTGGGCGGCGTGCGGATTGCTGATTTTTCAGACACTTTACATCATTGATCTTGCGGGCGCGTTGCTCACGCATCATCATTTGATCGGCGGCACGGAATACATGTTTGATCCCCATTTGCCGCTGGCGGTGCGGTTGCTGAGTTTGTTTCATATCGTCACGCCGCCGCTGCTTCTGTGGGCGATCTGGCGGTTGGGTTACGACCGGCGTGGTTGGAAAGTGCAGACACTGAATTTGTGGATTGTGCTGCCCATTAATTATTTCTGGAAGCCGCAATTCGATGTGAACTGGGCGCGGGGCTTGTTCTTTCATCCGCAGCATCTTGTGCCGGGATGGGCGTATCTGCTGGCGTACGCCTGCGTGGTGCCAGCCTGTATCTATTTTCCGACGCATGTCTTTCTGGCGTGGTTTATCCGGCGATGTCGACCGGCGAGGGCTGGCGGATCGGGCCTGCAGGTCCCCCTTGACAAGTGAAGCGAAGGTGGAGCAATATGACGTCATGCGACATGTCGTGTGCGATCATATGGAGACTCTGCCCCTTACCGAACCGGTGCTGCTGATCCTGCTCAGCCTGGCCGAGCAGCCGCGGCACGGATATTCCATTTTGAAGGACGTTGAAGAGATGAGCCGCGGCCGGGTGCGGTTGAGCACCGGAACGCTCTATGGCGCGCTGCGGCGGTTGCTCGAGGAAGACTGGATCGAGCGCGTGGAGCAGAAGGACGAGTCGCGCGGCAAACAGGCATATCGGCTCACAAGTCATGGCAGAAAGAGTCTGCAATTTGAAGTGAGCCGGTTGAAGCATTTGTCGCGGCTGGCGAGCTTGCGAATTGCGATGAAGGAGTCGTGACATGATCGCGATCTACCGGAATCTGTTGCGCCTTTATCCGAAGCGGTACCGGCGCGAGTTTGCGGAGGAGATGACGACCGTCTTCGCTGAGGTGGATGCGGAGGCGATGGCGCGGGGTCCAGCCGCGCGTTTCAAGTTCGTGGTTTTCGAAGCGGCAGGGCTGTTCTGTGGCGCCATGCAAGAGCGTTGGCGGGAATTTGGGATGAGGAGGTTCAGCATGCGAGGAGATTTCCGCTTTCCAAAAATGACGTGGGTGCTGATGATGATCATTCTGGTGGGCGTGCTGCTGGCCATCAACAAGGGAGAAGCGATTTCGGTCTCGGTGGCCCCGACGGATCAGCCGGTGGGAGCAATTCATCCAGCGAGCACGGTGATATCAAGTTGGACGCTGTCGTTCCTGTTGATGTATGTGATTGGCGCGCTGGTGGGCGGAGCTGTGTTTCTGTTGCGGCGCAGTAAAGCGAAGCCTGCGATGGAATAAAGCGGGCCGGACGAATACGTCCACCGCTATAACAGACTTCAGTGCGGGTCGGAATCCTTGCGCACCGCCGATTCCGGCGGTGGATACTGAATCGAGTCCTTCATCGAAGATACGTCATCGGGATGATGGTCGGGGAAGGGCAGCTTGTTGTTCTCGCGTAACTCGGCAATTTTCTTGGCTGCGGCTTCGGCTTTCTGCGGATCGAGACCGGGATCGCGCTTGATGTAGAGCGTCTGCGAAGGAGTGGCGAGCGTGCCTCCGGAATCGTCGATGATATCGAGCATGCGCAGCAGCAGGTCCTCACGCACGGCGGCGAATTCGTTGTAGTCACGCGTCATGATGTAGCCGTAGACTTCCACGTTCAAAGAACCGCCAGCAACGTCAGTAAGGCGCACGCGCACGCTGCGGCTCTCGACTTTAGGATGGCTGTAGAGCAGGCTGCGAACTTCCGCCAGCACCCAGCGCACGTGATCGGCCTTGGTTTCCGGGCGAAGCTTGAGAGCCGTCTTGAGGAGAATCTTGTCGCGGCGGCTCAGATTCTCGACATTGATCGTTGCCACCGTGCCATTGGGAATGGCAAGCAGCGTGCGATCTTCGGTGCGCACGCGGGTAGAGCGCAGGCCGATATCTTCCACCGTGCCGGTGCGATCGCCGAAGGTGCAAACATCGCCGACGCGGATGACTTCATCGCCGAGGACGGAGACGCCGCCAAAAAGATTGGCGATGGTCTGCTGTGCGCCGAAGCCGATGGCGAGACCGGTGATGCCGAGACCGGCGAAAGCGGTGGTCAGGTCGACGCCGAGACTGTAGAGTACGGCGAAGACGCCGGCGATGAAAACTGCGGCCTTGATGATGCGCTCGCCCAGCAGCATGAGCGAGCCTGTACCAGCCAAGCCGCGCGCGAGAGCGCGGGTGCGCACGCGGCGAAGAAACCAGCGCACCAGCCGCCAGAGGATCCAGGTGCCGCCGACGATGAGCAGCACGGAAGTGATCTCAAAATAGTAGTGCCGTTGCAAGACCGGCATTCCGATGTAGCGCGCGAAAAACTGGTGCAGGAGCGTAGCTGCTATCAGCCAGGCGGGAGGGGAAACGCTGCGCCAATTTGAGAGGTCCGCCTGGCCACGGCGACGCACCCACCATCGCCAGGGAATGCCGAGGATCACGACGATGATCCATCCCGCACCCGCCGCCAGAGGTAGAGCGAGAATCAGGGCTAGCCATTGCCATAGAGGCATGCCGGCGAGTTGGTGCTTGACAAGAAAGCTGGGGAGTTTGCTCTCGACTTGGCGCGCTTGTACCTGATCGTAAAGTTCCGGGACTTTGGCAAGAGTTTCGGCGGAGACGAGCCAAACTTTGCCTGCACTCGGATCGTTTACGCGAACCATCACGAGGTCGACATCGATGTCGCCGGAAGACATGGTGCCGATTTTCTGTTCACCGAGCGGGACGCCTTCCTGCGGAACACCTTCGGGCTGGGTGAAGCTGCCGACGCGGCCGTTGAAGGCGCGATCCATGACGATTTTCAGTTCACTGGCATATTGTTCACCCTCGGACTGGCGATGGGCGGCGCTCATCTGCAGATATTGCGCAGCCAGCGTGTAATTGCCCGACTGTGCCGCTTGGAGAAAAGCCAAAATGCTGCTGGAGGGCGTGGTGCGGTTCAG
>DATKQB010000047.1:0-5374 GCA_035523795.1 Verrucomicrobiia bacterium
TCGCTCTTTGCCATGACCGACGCTTTCTATATGCTCATGCTGATGGCGAATCTAGGTAGCGATTACGTCGTGTGGGATAAAGCTGCCAGCATTCGTTATCGCAAGCCCGGACGCGGCACAGTGCGTGCCGAATTTCGTTTGTGCGATGCCGCGCTCGACGATATTCGCCAACGATTGAAGTCCTTGCCGAAATACGAGCCGGTTTTCAAAGTGGAAGTGAAGGACGAGCAGGGAACGGTGATCGCCGAAGTCGAGAAGGTGCTGCACGTTCGCAGAAAAGATGGTGAGGAGCAGAATGGCTCAGTTCAGCAGGGTCGACTCAGGGGCTAAAGCCCTCATCATTTGGGCTGTCAGAACGGCACGGCTGAAGCCGTGCCCTTCCCCAATTCAAATCCACAGAGTGGAGACTGTGGCAGGAGGATAACCGACGCGTGTATATTCCGGAACATTTCCGCGTTCGCGATGACGAGAGTGCAATTGCATTCATGCGCGCGAATCCGTTCGCCATCCTCATTTCACAGATGGCTGAAGGTCCATTCGCCACGCATCTGCCGCTGGCGATTCATCAAAACGGAGATCAGGTGGTGCTGCGCGGTCATGTGGCGAAGGCGAACCCGCACTGGCAATATTTGCAAAGCCAGCCGCAGGCTTTAACTATCTTTCATGGCCCGCATGCTTATGTCTCGACCGAGAACTACACAACGCCGGAAAACGTTCCAACATGGAATTACGCAGCGGTGCACGCCTACGGCGAGGCCCGCATATTGGCGGAGCCGGAACAACTGTTGACCATTCTGCACGATCTGATCGGCACGTTCGAAGCGCGCTATGCGGAGCAGTGGGCCGGGTTAAGTGAAGAATATCGACAGCGGATGCTGAGCCACATTGTCGGATTTGAAATCCCCGTCAATAGGATCGAGGGTAAATTCAAGCTGAGCCAGAATCGAACCAGGCAGGAGCAGGCAAACGTGATCGCATCCCTAGGGGCCTCGGCGGATTCCGCGATTTCCGGCACCGCGCAATTGATGCGTGAACAAGGGTTAGGAATTAAGAAAGGGAGCGAGTAAAACCAGTGTGGCCGGGCACTCCCGCCCGCCGGATCGATGAGCGAGATGAAGTCAAAAGAAAGTGGGCCTTTGTCAGGGGCTTGCGTACTGGTCGGGCGCGCGCGGCATCAGGCGGGCGCGCTTTCGGCGGAACTGCGCAAGTTGGGCGCGGATGTGATTGAAATCCCCTTCATTGAAATTCGCAAGCCACGATCGTTTCACCCGCTCGATGCCGCATTGAAGAGTCTATCGAGCTACGACTGGCTCATCCTGACGAGCGCGAACGGGGTCGAAGCGATGTGGGAACGGATGGGGAAACTATCGTCCCGGAAAACGCTGCGGAGAACGCGACCGTGGGAAACTCTGCCGTGGAAGAGCGGCCCTTCAGGGCCGCGTCGAGAGACGAAAGCCCGTGCGGCTTCAGCCGCTGAGGGCCGCATCCGCATCGCCGCCATTGGCCCAGCGACGAAGAAGGCGATCGAGAAGCGCGGGGTGAAAGTCGATGTGGTTCCCAAGGAATATGTGGCGGAATCCGTCGTCCGCAGTCTGAAGAAAAAAGTTCAAGGCAAGCGTGTGCTTCTGGTGCGGGCAAAAGTGGCGCGCGACGTGATCCCACGAGAACTGCGCAAGGACGGAGCGCATGTCGATGTCGTGGAAGCTTATGAGACGGTCGTGCCGGAGAGTTCACGAAGGAAATTACAGGCGGTGCTGGGGAATCCGAAGCGGCGTCCGCATGTGGTGACATTTACGAGTTCTTCAACAGTGAGAAATTTTGTGGAGTTGCTGGATTCTGGCAAAGCAAAAGCCGGCGGGCGTGGGCGCCCGCCCCACACTGAACTCGATGGTATCCGGATGGCGTCGATTGGGCCGGTGACGTCGGCGACGCTGCGTGAATTTGGATTACGCGCTGATATCAAAGCGAAGGAATTCACGATTCCCGGGCTGGTCGGGGCGATCGCGAGGGACTTCGATTCGCGTTCACCACGGAGGCACGGAGGCACGGAGAAGGACTTCTGAGGAGCATATTCTGGGTACTCGCTATTCGGAGGAAGGACGAGCTTGCGCATCGTGTCTACAAAGATCACGAAAAAGTCCGCTATGTGCTTCGTGACTCTGTGTCTCCGTGGTGAATTAATCCTGACCTATTCCGTCAGCGAGCAGGCGCAATCCGCGGGTACGACGTGGGCCAGCAGGAAATCGCCGACGCGCTCGTAAGCATCGATCTGATTTTCCACGCGCGCGAAGCCGTGGCCTTCGTTGTCGTAAATTTTGTAATCGACCGTACCGCCGCGTTTCTTGATCGCTTCGACCACCTGCTCCGTCTCCGTTTTCGGACAGCGTGGATCGTGGCCACCTGCCAGAAGCAATAATGGAGCCTTGATCTGGTCGATGTAGTTGATGGGCGAGCGCTCCTCATAGAGCGCTTTGTTTTTGACCGGATCGCCCATGGTCGCGAGGTCCGACTGTTGCAGCACCGGATCTTCATGCTCGATTTCTGTGAACCAGTTGACGAACGGAACGATCGGCACGCCTGCGGCCCACAGGTTGGGAGCCTTGGTGACGGCCATCATCGTGAGATAACCTCCATAGCTGCCGCCCACAACTGCAATCTTCTTCGGATCGAGATGGCCAGTCTGCTTGATGAAGTCCACTCCCGCGAGGACATCCTGCAGATCGCCGCCGCCCATATCGAATAGATTCGCCTGCTGAAATTCCTTGCCGTAGCCAGTCGAGCCGCGATAGTTGGGCGCGAGCACCATGTATCCCTGATTGACCGCGTATTGCACGAAGCGGTTGAACGAGTTCATGCTCTGCGAGGCCGGCCCGCCATGAACATAGACGATGGCCGCATTCTGCCCGTTGCGCGCCATATTGAAGGGCACGTAAAGAAAAGCAGAGATGGTCCAGTTGCCGTCGCGGCTGGGATAGTGCACGAGATAGGGCTCGACCATATCTTCCGAGCGCACACCGCCGACCAGCGATTGCGTGATCTGTTGCGACTTTCCGGTTGCAAGACGATAGATCCAGAGATCTCCCGGAGCAGTCGGGCCGTTGTGATGGTAGAGCAGGCGCTGGCCATCGGGCGAAAACGCAGAATGGCCACCTGCCGGGCTGTTCACGCCTTTGGGGATGGGCAGGGAAGTGGACTTGCCGCTCGCCAGATCGTGCAGATAAATATCTTCGTCGCCGTCGACGTTGGCGGTAAATGTGATGCGGTTGCCGTCTGGAGAAAACTCGCCGCCGCGAATTTCCCACTTATCTTTGGTGAGCCAGGTGATTTTTTTGCTTGCGATTTCGAGCAGTCCGGCATTGTCATAACCATTGGCTGCGTTCGAGGTCATCAGAACATGCTTGCCGTCGGGAGAGATGCCGTCGGCAAAGTAAAGTTGTTCGCCGTCATGTGGCGTTAGCAACGCGCTCTGGGCGCTTTCAACATTGGCGATGAAAATGTTCGAATCCGTGCCTTTGGCTTGCTCTTGCGTGTAGACGATCGACTTCCCATCTTTCGACCAGATGGGATTCACGTTGCGCTTATCCTGCAGCGTATTGATTGTGATGTGCTTGATCTGGCGCATGATCATGTCGTAGACATCGATCTCGTATGCGGCGGAAGTTTTCGGTTTTACCAGGTAAGCCAGATAGCGGCCATCGGGCGACCACGTCGGATCCATTTCGGCGATCTCGCGCGTTTGCGTCAGATTCACGACTTTGCCGGTCTTGGGCGAGACGAGAAAAATGTCCCACTGCTCGTCGCCGTCGTAGTCGGATTGATAGGCGATCCATTTGCCATCCGGCGACCAGGCCGGTGAAGTCTGGCGCTGATCGCTGACCGTGAGCTGCGTGGGAAATCCGCCTTCGGCCGAGACGAGCCAGAGATTATTTCGTCCGCTCATGTTGGAGATGAACGCGATCTGCTTACCATCGGGAGACCACGTGGGACGGCCAATCTGGCGCGTCATGTAGAGCTTTTCGATGGTCAGGCTGCGCGGTTCGACCTCGGCGTTTGGCTTGGAGGAAATCTGCTTGGGATCGGTGATGGCGCGCGGCGGCGTAAGAGTTTGCGCCGACACCTCTGCAACAAAAGTGCTCATGACTGTGAAGATAGCAAAGACAAGGAGTGTGCGCATGGAATGAAATGACGAATTGATGTAGAAGAGAAAGTTTAGCAAGAACGGATCATTTTCGGTGACATCCGCTGTAAATTGGAATCGCCCATGACTTTTCGCAAACTTGTTGTGATCGGCAGCCTTGTCTTCATTTCTAGCCTCGCGTTCTCACACGAAAGCTCGCCTGCGCACAAGTTCAGTATCGAAGGCGATCACTTCGTTCTGGACGGCAAGCCCTTTCAGATCATTTCCGGCGAGATGCATTATGCCCGCATTCCCCGCAAGTACTGGCGCGACCGACTGAAGAAGGCAAGGGCGATGGGGCTCAACACGGTTTCGACTTATGTCTTCTGGAATGCGCATGAACCGCGGCCGGGCGTCTACGACTTCAGCGGACGGCTCGATGTGGCTGCTTTCATTCGCATGGCGCAGGAGGAGGGTCTCTATGTGATTCTGCGTCCGGGACCCTATTCGTGCGCCGAGTGGGACCTTGGCGGATTTCCCGCGTGGCTGCTTGCTGATCCGAATATCGTGCTGCGGAGCACCGATCCGAAATTTCTCGGGCCGGCCGAGCGATGGTTGAAACGGCTCGGCGAAGAACTGGCTCCGCTGCAACTGGCGCGCGGTGGACCCATTCTCGCGGTTCAGGTGGAAAACGAATATGGATCGTTCGGCAACGATCACTCGTATGTGAAATGGGTTCGCGACACTCTGTTGCAAGCCGGCTTCACCGATTCGCTCTTGTATACGGCCGATGGCGGAGATGAACTTCCCGCGGGTACGCTGCCCGATGTCCACGCTGCCATCAATTTCGGCCCGGGCGACGCGAAGTCGGAATTTGCCAAGCTCGCGAAATTCCGTCCCGGGCGTCCGATGTTCAACAGCGAGTACTGGGATGGCTGGTTCGATCACTGGGGCGAGCACCATCACACGACGGACACGGCCGAGCAGGCGAGTGAGATTGATTGGATTCTGAGCCAGGGATATTCCATCAATCTGTACATGTTTCATGGGGGAACGAGCTTCGGATTCATGAGCGGGGCAAACTGGGATGAGGACAAGTACGAGCCGGACGTAACCAGCTACGATTACGACTCGCCGGTGAGTGAATCAGGTGCGCTGACGAAAAAGTTCTATGCATTCCGCGACGTGATCGCGAAGCATCGGCCGGGAGTGGCATTTCCGGATCCTCCCGCGGCGTTGCCGGTCATCGAAATTCCC
>DATKQB010000048.1:0-4094 GCA_035523795.1 Verrucomicrobiia bacterium
AGTCAGATACGTCCAGACCCATTGAAGAAAGACGCTGACGCGAAGACTCGATGTCGCCAGAAACTGTAGATGTACAGCCGCCCACGCGAGCCACGCGCCAAATCCGCTTGCATGGACCTTGCCGCTTTGCAGCACAGCAAAACCTTTGCCCACCA
Source organism: Verrucomicrobiia bacterium (assembly GCA_035523795.1). GTDB lineage: Bacteria > Acidobacteriota > Terriglobia > Terriglobales > Acidobacteriaceae > Sulfotelmatobacter. Next base: position 156 of record DATKQB010000048.1, read on the forward strand.
CCGCCATGCTGCCCTTATCAAAGTAGCTGAAGGGCTCGGGCGCGGGATCACCTGCAATGCGACTGTGAATCAGCTTTCCTGCATAACGTCCCTGCTGCATCGCCACTTGTGCAACACCTGGTAGGGGTTTGCCATTTTCGTCGAGCGAGGCAGTATCACCGATCACAAAAATCTCGGGATGTCCTGGAACCGTGAGATCAGTTCGAATGCGCACTCGCCCGGCGCGATCTGTCTCGGCCTTCAGCCATTTGCCCGCCGCCGAGGGCGCAACGCCCGCGGTCCAAATCACGGTTTTGCTGTAAATGCGCTCACCCGCGACGACGATACCGTCTGCATCGATCTGCTCGACGCTGTGTCCCAACCGGACCTCGACGCCCAACTTCTCAAGGCGCTCTTTCGCAGCCTTGGAAAGGTTCTCCGAAAATGGCGGCAAGACCCTAGGCGCCATGTCCACCAGCACAATTCGGGCGGAGGCCGGGTCAATCCGGCGAAACTCGCACTTGAGCGTGCTGCGCACCAGCACTGCGAGAGCTCCGGCCATCTCCACTCCTGTGGGGCCCGCGCCGACCAAAATAAATGTCAGGAGGTCGCGGTGGCGGCTCGGGTCTTCTTCGGCCTCTGCCTGCTCGAACGCATGCAAAATCTTGTGCCGGATTGCCACGGCGTCGCCGAGTGTTTTCAATCCCGGTGCAAACTCTTCAAATTCATTGTGGCCGAAGTAACTGTGAGTGACACCTGTGGCTAGAACTAGATAATCGTAAGCAATCGGCACGTTTTCGCGATCAGCGTCACTGACAAAAACGCACCTTCTGTCTTTGTCCACTCCTGTGACCTCGCCCAGGATCACAGTAGTGTTCTTCTGATTCCGAAGGATACCGCGGATCGGAGTACCAATCTGACCGGGTGTCAGCACGGAGGTCGCAACTTGATAGAGCAAGGGCTGAAAGAGATGGTGATTTGCGCGGTCGATCAAGGTGACCTGCGCTGCGGTTTTCCGGAGAGCTTTGGTGGCGGCTAATCCGCCAAAACCCGCACCGACGATGATAATTCGTGGCTGAGCCATTTGCTCCTCGATTCGCTTCAGTCCGCCGCGCTGGATGCATGTTGCAACGGAGGTATGGTGCCGCTCGCACGCAGACCTTCGATGTCGTTGCTGGTGAAGCCAAGCTCCGCCATTACTTCCTCGTTATGCTCACCGATTCTCGGCGCGCGTCTAGCAGGTACTTTAGTAAGACCGTGTACCTGAATAGGACTGCTGATTGTCCAGGTAAGCTTCTCGCCAGCTCCTTCAAGCGGAACAACGATGTCATTCGCTCGCAGTTGCGGATCATTAACTACTTCCTGCGGGTCACGCACGGCGCCAAAGGTGACGTGAACGCCGTTGAAGACTTCATACCAATGCGACATTGGCTGCGAACCAAAAATCTCGTCGAGTATTGCCGTCAGTTGCGGCCGATTTTGCGCTAACTTCGCAGGATCAGAGAATCGCGGATCCGTTAGGATATCCTCCCGACCCATTGCTTTCAGAACCGCGGGTATCTTGTCCGGAGTAGCTATGAGAACGAACCAGGTGCCATCGGAAGAGCGATACACGTTTAAAGCTGCATTTGCGGGATGCGTTCGATCATGCAGTCCATAGAAATTTGCTCCGCATAGAGCGGCCTGGATAAAAACGCTCGCCGACCAGACGCCTGCCGCAAGGAGCGAAGTCGAGACGTAAGATCCTTTGCCGGTGCGTTCGCGACGGTAAAGCGCGGTCACAATCGCGGCATAGATAGCGACCGCAGTTGCATTGTCACCGCTGCCTGCCACCGGCCAGGTCGGCGGCGATCCAGCATCGCGCGTCATGGATAGCAAACCACTTCGCGCCCAGTAGGCCGTGATATCAAACCCCGGAAGGGCAGCGTCCGGGCCTTTCTCGCCGAAGCCGGTAAGATCAGCATAGATGAGACGCGGATTCCACTGCGCGACATCGTCATATTCGAGCTTCAATTTCTTGCGCGCGGGATGCGGTGTGTTGACGATGAACACGTCAGCCCACTTGGCTAACCGTTCGAGAACCTGCTGCGCGCTCGCAGCTTTCAGATTGAGCGCAACGCCACGCTTGTTTCGATTAGCCAATTGGAAGGGATAAGGCTCTTCCGAATGCGGCTGCGGCGGAATCTTCTGCCCGATTCTCCATAGCTCTCCGTCGGGTGGCTCCACTTTGATGACATCCGCGCCGAAGTCAGACAAGATCGTTGCCGCGCCCGGGCCCGCTATGAAACTGGCTAGGTCTACAACTTTCAAACCAGAGAAGACATTTTCGGTCGCCATAAGACTTCCTTTACGTCGAGATTTCGTTTCCTTACTGCCCACGGAACTGCGGAGCACGCTTGGCCAGGAACGCGGATGTGCCTTCCTTCTTGTCTTCTGTTGCAGCACACAGTCCGAAGAAAGAAGCTTCGAGCGCGAAGCCCTCGGCCTGGCTTGTCTCCAGTCCCTTGTTCACAGCTTCGATCGAGTACTTAACCGCGATTGGAGCGTTAGAAAAGATTTGTTTAAGAATTGCTGCTGCGCGAGCGATCAGATCTGCGGCGGGAACAACTTCGTTGACGAGACCAATGCGATAGGCTTCCTGAGCGCTAATGATATCTCCGGTAAGAATGAGTTGTAGCGCGCGACCTTTTCCTACTAGACGTGGAAGACGTTGCGTGCCTCCACCGCCCGGAAGCACTCCCAATTTGACTTCCGGCTGGCCGAACTTCGCAGATTCGGTAGCGATCCGGATCGTACAGGCCATCGCTGTTTCACAGCCTCCGCCGAGCGCAAAGCCGTTGATTGCCGCGATCACGGGCTTGCCCAGATTCTCGATGAGGTTCAGGACTGTCTGTCCGTAGCTACTCGAACGCTCGGCTTCAATGGCGCTGATCTTGGAGAGTTCCCCGATGTCTGCCCCGGCGATGAACGCTTTGTCGCCAGCGCCGGTCAAGATAACGCCGCGAACATCGCCATCCTGGCGCGCTGCCTCAAAGGCCGTCTGTAACTCCCGCCAAGTTGCTTGATTGAGCGCGTTCAGCACCTTAGGGCGGTTGATGGTTACATAGGCAATCGGAGCCTTCTTCTCGTACAGAACGTTTTGAGGTTGTAGGGCAGATGCTGGCGAATCCATTACTTTCTCCTTTTTTCGTCGGATATTTTCACGGGCTGTTAGGCGGCAACAGGAATTTCGGCGTAAGCAATTCCCGACAAATTCCCTTCCGCGATGAGCAAGGTCTTCTTGTCCGATCCGTCGAAGTTCGCGCTGTAGACAGAACCGCCCAAGTCGGTCAAGAACATGCGCCCGCCTTTCAGATCCAGAGATAAGCCGATGCCTTCCATCAGGTGATTGAAGACGATCTCTGGTTCCTTCCGATTCCCCGGCGCCCCATCCATGGGCGCTCTGTTGACGGTATTGCCCCGGGGCGGGTCACCGCGATCGGTCCAGTACATCATCCGGTTGGCGAGGTCGAGATCAAGATCGATCGGTTCCGGCAATCCATCGAAGAGGACTTCGATGTCCTTTCGATTTGCCGGCGTTTGACCCTGCGGAATCTCCAGATTGGCACGGAAGATCCGGCCCCGGCCTGCATTGTCAGGGCCTTTCTGAGTCCAATAGAGCTTTCCTGCTTCAATGTCGAGGGCGATGCCTACGCACCATTTCGTCGCGTCGCTGCCGGGGCGGGAGTCGCCCTCGCTCGCGTCAACGAGGGTGTTGACTTGGGAGCCATCTAGATTGCACCGCATAACACGCATGCCTTCGCGATCCGACCAGTAGAGCTTTCCATTCTTCTTGTCCAGCTGGAGCTGCTTCGGAGTATGCGTGCCACCCGGAGGAATAATGTGTTTGAGGTTTTTTCCGTCGAGATCCGCGCGTTCGATGGAGCCATCATTTGCGCTCGGATTGCCCATATTCGTCCA
>DATKQB010000049.1:0-15422 GCA_035523795.1 Verrucomicrobiia bacterium
CCGGAGATTACGCCGGGCCTGATCTGCTGGCGGCGTGGTATCAGCGCAACATTCGCATCTATCACAACATCGGCAAGCTGATCGATTCGCCGAACGACAAAATTTTGGTGATCTTTGGCGCCGGCCATTTGGGATGGTTACAGCAGGATGCCGCCAGCGATGCAACGGTGAAGCTGCGCAAGCTCGCTGAATTCACCGAGCGTTAACGAGATGCTTTCGAGATCGGTATTCCCAATTCCCAGGTCTCGCAAAGGCAGCGAGAGATAGGGTATACCCCGGTTCGCTTGAAAAGCTACAAACAGCTAATCCGCTTTCCGGTACCGGTTCTCGCGGTAGAAGCGGCTGAAGATGAGTGCGGTGATCAGCAACGCGATCGGGCACAATACGCTCCCTTCCGGACCGACGATTCCCCCGGTAAGCCAGCGCGGCCCGTTGAAAGCGGAATGAAACACGCTGTGGTAAGGCAACATGCCGCTGTCAGGCACGCCGTAGAAGGTTTGCCCCCAATCGTAGGCGGCATGAAATCCGATAGCGCACCACAAGTTTCCGGTTCGCCGCAGGAAGAGGCAAAGGATCAGGCCGAATCCGACCACGGATAGAACGCCGGACACAGTCTCATGTGAATTGAAAGCATGCCCCACTCCGAACAGAGCCGACACCACGAAGGCTGCGGGCCAGAAGCCAATGCCGTCAGTGAGTGTGTACTGGAGATATCCGCGGCAGAGGAATTCTTCATTCAGCCCTGTTAGCAGGAATGCGACAGCCCACGCCGCCGGGGCAGTGAAGATCGCTGTACCTTGAAGTGCGAGCCCGGTGATGCGAAATCCGTGAAGAAGGAACATCGTCAGCAGAGATCCGCTGAGGGCAAGGAATCCGCACAGCGTTCCTATCCAGAAGTCTTTGTGCAGAGCCAGCCGCCAGGGCAAGCCGTAAACGCTGAATTTGCGCCGCTCGATTTTGCTCATGATCCCCGTGGCTACGAAGGCACCGATGAAAGCGACGATCTCTGCGACGATCATCAAACTGGGGGTGACCGGGATCTGGCCTTGGTGGCGTTGCGCCTCGCGAAATCCCTGAACCCCGCCGTTGCGAATGAGCAGCCCGGCGCCCACCAGAACCACGATCAGGACGGCGAAGATCACGAGTCGCCATCCAGCGCGCAAGCCGTGTGATCCAAAAAAAATTGGCTTGAAGGGAAAGGTTCCCCGGGAACGGGCGGAATGAGACGGCTCACCGACCGGTACGGCCGAGTTGGCACTTTTCAATGTATTGGTGGAAGTCATAAAAATTCCTCTTTATTCCGCGATCAGGTATCGCACAATCAAAACCAGGTAGACGACAACAACGGACAGAATCACGGCAAGAAGATCCCAGCTGCGCACGTGATTGACGAAATAGCGGTAGCCGTAGAGCGCGTCCGCCACGAGAAATCCGACGAGCCCCGCGACGCGCTGAGCCCGCCGCCGATGACTCAGAAATCGTTCGTCAATAAACTTGCGAAGGATGGGAACCTTCTTCAACGTTTCCCCGATAAACACCAGGAATGGGATCACCATCTCTCGTCCTCCCGCACTTCGCCGGTTAGTGAGAAGATCTCGTCGGTCGGGCAGCCGAATACCCGGGCAAACATCAGCGCCAACGGCAAGCTGGGCACGTACCGCTCGCGCTCGATCGAATTGATACTTTGCCGCGAAACGCCTACCGCGTCGGCTAGTTGCTCCTGCGTCCAGCCGCGAGCCACGCGCAACTCTTTGACCCGATTTTGAATGTTCGACGCCATGTAAAGCTGACTTTCCATGGAGTGTACAAGTGGAAGACAGGCATGTCAAGCTGACTTGTCATTACGTGAGAATGGAATTGGACGGGCGCTTGTCGAAGGCCAAAAAGTCAAGACCTCAACCGGCTACTAGCTGCACTTGAAATGGTGCAGCTTCGGCGCAAGTTCCTGAAATGGAAAGGAATTTAGTCGTGAAAGTGCTGTGTAAATAAACCAGTGTAAGTCGTTGTATTACAACAGTTTAGAAACGTAAGTTAAATCGATTTAACTCCCCGCTGGCGCGCGCGAAGTGGCCGAACCACTTGATGCTCGTCCCTGGCAAAATATCTCCACCAGCGGTCTTTAAATGGCCGCAGGATGGATTCCCGCGAACGGGCAGGATCGCAGAAACCGGCTCTTGGAACCCCGATTCGACGGTAATTCTATCCCCAGATCAGTTCGCTGGCGTTACCAACTTGTTGATTTCGTTCAACAGCTTCTCCGCCGCCTCGCCCGGATCCTGGCTGCCAAAGTTCTCGTCAAGGGTGACGAACTGGATATCCGGAACAATTTCCTGCAGCGCCTGGCGAAGCGGTTTCCCACGCAAGTACTGAATCTTCCCCGAGACTACGGCAATTTTCGCCTGCGTCGCCTTGAGCAGGATTTGCGCATCCTCAATCGCTGTGGTGGTGAGAGCGTTGAATCCAGCATGACAAAGAATCTCGCGCAGGAAGGCGCAGACGTCGGTGGAAGCGTAAACGCAGAGCAGGCGCGGGCGTGCGTCGCCGGATTTGCCGCGGGAATAGCGCGATCCGAGGTAGGCCGCAGTGATCGCCTCTTCGATGGCTTCGTAGACTTCAAATTGCTGCAGCAGGTGCGTCATCTCGAGCACCTTGCGCGTCTTGGGAGTGACGCCGCACAACTTCACGTCGCCGCCTTTGGCGCGGGCTCCCTGCATCAGGCGCATGAGCGCGCCGAGGCCGCTGCTGTCGATGAATTCAACGTTGCTCAGCTCAAGCACGGCATCGCCCTGCTTTTCGATGGCGCTGCCCACCTGCGAGTGCAGGGTGAAGACTTCATTGCCGGCAACGATGCGTCCATGACACTGAAAGACCACCACCTCGCCGACCGGACGGCTATCCATGCGCAATTGCATACGCTTCCTCGCGAATCAGAAGTAACGTTCCGTTTGGCCCCAGAGCTTGCGAAGACGCGGCTGGAGGAAAGCCGCGATTGTCCCCGCCATCATACGCGTGGAAGGGGCGATAGCGCAGGATTTTGTGAGATCGGGCGGTTTCAGCCTTTGGCTGTGTGCGTTTATAAAAAAGCCAGCAGTGTGACGCCAGCCACATTCGTTCAAGCGTAGGGTTATTATCATTGGGTTTTTACTGCGACGCATGATCTCCCGCCCCATCGCCGAGCCGATCCTCGACGCGGAAGAGCGCTTCGAAGGCTTCGAAAACCTTATGCCGTTCCGCGTGCAGAACATTCTTCTGGTTTCGAGCCTCTACGATTCCTTCATCCTGCGCGAAGACGGGCGGCTCAACGAACTGCTCATCGATGAATCGCTCGAATTGAACCTGCGGCAGATTCCCGGCATTACCCACGTATCCAGTTGCGGCGAGGCCGTGGAGCTGGCGAAATCGAATCCGCAATTCAACCTGATCGTGACCAATCTCACGGTTGGCGACAGCGACGCCGCACAACTGGCTGACGAAGTGCGCCGCGCCGGGCTGGACGTTCCGGTGGTCGTGCTCGGCTACGACTATCGCGAGATTAAGAATTTCGTGGCGCATCATCCGGTGACGGAAATTGACCGCGTCTTTCTCTGGCAGGGAACAGCGCGCATTCTGATCGCCATCGTGAAGTACATCGAAGACAAGCGCAACGTGCTGCATGACACACGCGCGATGGGGGTGCCGCTGCTGCTGGTGGTGGAGGACAACATCCGCTACTACTCGTCGTTTCTGCCGGTGATTTATACCGAGCTGATCAAGCAGTCGCGGCGCGTGATTCAGGAAGGCATCAATGTGGCGCACAAGCTGGTGCGCATGCAGGCGAGGCCGAAGATTCTGCTGAGCTCGAATTTCGAAGAAGCGGCAGAACTGGTGCAGCAATATCGCGACTACATTTTCGCGCTGGTTTCTGACGTGGAATTTCCCTGGGACGGCAAGCTCAGCCCGGAAGCGGGATTCGAGCTGGCGCGCATTGTGAAGAACCTGACGCCGGATGTGCCGGTGGTGCTGCAGACCAGCCGCACGGAGTTTCGTCCGCGGGCGCACGCGGAAGGCTATTCGTTTCTGCGCAAGCGTTCGCCCACGCTACTGAAAGACCTGCGCCGCATCCTGACCGATCAAATGGGATTCGGCGACTTCGTTTTTCGTCTGCCCGATCAGAGCGAAGTAGGACGCGCCAGGGATCTGAACGAACTGGAAGAAAGGCTGCAGACCATTCCAGCGGATAGCCTGCTCTATCACGCGCAGCGCAACCATTTTTCCCATTGGCTGATGGCGCGCACCGAGTTTGCCCTGGCAGCCAAGCTGCGCCCGCGCAAGGTCTCGGATTTCACCGGTCCCGAACATCTGCGGCGCGATCTGATCGAATCGATCAATGATTACCGCCGCGAACAGAATGAAGTCCTCATCGGCGATTTCAAGGCTGACACGTTCAAGCCGTCGGAATCGAGTTTCCTACGCATTGGTTCCGGTTCGCTGGGAGGCAAGGCGCGCGGGCTCGCGTTCGTGCGGCATCTGTTGCGAACGCGACGGATTACGCGACGCTTTCCCGGAGTACGCATTGCGGTCCCCCCGGCCGTGGTGCTGGCGACCGACATGTTCGATCAATTTCTGGCGGAAAATAACCTGAGCGATTTCGCGTTGCATTGCGACGACGATGCAGAAATCCAGACGCGCTTTCTCAATTCTCCGCTGCCTGCGGCATTAACCGGAAATCTGAAAGCTTATCTCGAAGAAGTTCGCTATCCGCTGGCAGTGCGTTCCTCCAGCCTGCTTGAAGACTCACAATATCAACCCTTTACCGGCGTCTATGAAACGTTCATGCTGGGCAACCAGCAGGCGAGTCAGGAGACGCGGTTTGATGAGCTGAGCGAGGCCATCAAGCGCGTCTATGCGTCGACCTTCAGTCAGCATGCGAAAGCGTATGTGCGGGCGACGCCTTACCGGCTGGAAGAAGAAAAGATGGCGGTGATTCTGCAGCAGGTTGTGGGCAACGTGCATGGAGCGCGCTTCTATCCGGATTTTTCCGGCGTCGTGCGCTCGCACAATTTTTATCCGGTCGAACCCATGACGTTCTCTGACGGGATCGCGGCTGTCGCTCTCGGCCTGGGCCGCACGGTGGTGGATGGCGGCAAGTGCATGATGTTTTGCCCGCGCTATCCGCGCAATCTTCTGCAGTTTTCTTCTGTGGAAGACATTCTGGCGAACACGCAGACGGAATTCTGCGCGCTCGAACTGGATGGGGTTCCGCATGGCGGCGCCGGCCATCTGCGTGAACTGCGCTTCAGCCTGGATGTTGCCGAGGCTGATGGCACACTGGCGCCAGTGGCTTCGACATATTCGGCGGATAATCACGCGGTCTATGACGGACTGAGCCGGCCGGGAGCGCGGGTGGTGACGTTTGCGCCCATGTTGAAGCACGGGCTGTTTCCGCTGGCGGCGATTCTGGAACTGCTCGTGCGCGCTGGCGAGGATGCTCTGGGCAATCCGGTGGAGATCGAATTCGCCGTGCGGCTGCCGCGCGGAGAAGAGCCGGCGGAATTCGGATTTCTGCAAATCCGCCCGCTCACTCTGGCGCGCGATCATCAGGATCTGACGATTGGCGATGTAAATACGGAGGAGTTGATCTGCCAGAGCACGCAGGTGTTGGGAAACGGCCGCATCGAAAATCTGCACGATGTGGTGGTGGTCGATTCGCACCGCTTCGAGCGCAGCCGCAGCCAGGAGGTAGCGCGTGCGGTGGCTCACTTCAATGCCGTGCTCAGCGCGGAGAATCGTCCTTATCTGCTGATCGGTGTCGGACGCTGGGGATCGAATGATCCGTGGCTGGGCATTCCGGTGGAGTGGGACGAGATTTCCGGAGCACGTGCAATCGTCGAGGCAGGATTCCGGGATTTTCGTGTCACGCCTTCGCAGGGAAGTCATTTCTTTCAAAATCTGACAGCGTTTCAAGTTGGATATTTGACGGTCAATCCCGATGCGGGCGAAGGCCTGGTTGACTGGCATTGGCTGGCTGCGCAGCCTGCCGTCGAGGAGCAGGGATGCGTGCGGCGGCTGCAGTTCGAACATCCATTGCGCATCGTGATGAACACCAAAGCAAGCCAAGGAGTGATCTTCAAACCGGAAGGGAAGTAGGCTCCGTTAGCGGATCGTATGGATCCGGACGCCCACGTCGAGTTTTTTCCAGGAACGATCTGCCGTATAGACTGGCGCTTTCAAATCAACGGCCAGAGCCAGACAAGCGCGGTCGCCGAGCGAGAGGCCGAGCGGGCGAGTGTGGAGGATGAGATCGCCGGCCAGCTTGGCGTGGTTTGCGGTGAACGGTATAACTTCCTGCACCACACTCAGTGTTGCGCGCCATGCCCTGTCAGGGGGTATTCCTCGGTCGACAAACTTTGCCTGAACTTCGGCAAGATTCACCGTGCTGCTTACGGCTTCCGCCAAAATCTCCGGAGTGATATAGCTGATCCCTGGCTCCTGGTTGAGAAGAGCCATCAGGGCGGACGCATCGAGCACGGCCTTACTCATTCTGTGCCTCGCGTCGGCGGTCGGCAATAAGTTCATCCACCAGCGAGATCCCTGGCTTTATGTACTTTCGAACAAGTCGCTGAGCTCGTTCAAGCCGCTTTCTTATCGTCGTGATGCGGAGCTCGCCGTCTTCCCAGCGAAGAATGACTTCGTCCCCCGGTTTCACGCCGAGCGCCTTGCGAAACGAAGCGGGGATCACCACGCGGCCATTTTCATTGATCTTTAAGCGGGTTTGGAGCATGTCATTCTGTGCTCGATAGGCCATGTCAGCTAGACCTCAAAGATGACATTAGTGTATCTAAATGACATAATATCTGTAAAGTGACTTATTATAATTAAGCTGACACACAGGAAGCAAAGTGACGTCGGAAGTTTTTATGTGGTTTATTGCCGCCTGGGCGGGAAGCTGCGATAGGAATCATCTTCGATTTCGGCGACGGCGGCGCCGCTGCGTCCTTTGGGACCGCGGTTCAAAGGGGCGGTGACATAAGCGTAGGGATCGCCCGGAGGCGCGGGATCTTTGCGAAGCAGGCGGCGAATCGCCTCACCAATCTTCTTCATCAACGAGCGGTTCGGATTGGCATTCGGCATACACTCTCCTCCTGTGCGGGTCTGACAGAAGGCGTCTGGCGTCGGGCATTCGGCGTCAGGCATCCGGCTCCCGGCATTTCTAAATCACTCGAAGAGCGAATCCACAAATTCTTTGGGATCGAAAGGCAGCAGGTCTCCGGCCTTTTCTCCCACACCCACGAAGCGCACCGGCAATCCGAGTTCGCGGCAAATGGCCACGACTACGCCGCCTTTGGCGGTGCCATCAAGTTTCGTCAGCACAATTCCGGTCACGCCTGCGGATTCCGTAAACAGGCGCGCTTGCTGCAAGCCATTTTGACCGGTAGTGGCGTCCATGACAAGCAATGTTTCATGCGGCGCACCGGGAATGATGCGCTGCGCGGTGCGGCGCATTTTTTCGAGCTCGGCCATGAGGCTGGTCTTGGTATGCAAGCGGCCCGCGGTGTCAACGATGACGTAATCGGTTTTGCGGGCGACGGCAGCCTGCAGCGCGTCGAATAAGACTGCGGCAGGATCACCACCGGGTTTTGTCTTGATCACTTCGGTGCCGGTGCGCTCGCCCCAGATTTCCAGTTGATCGATGGCGGCGGCGCGGAAGGTATCGGCAGCGCAGAGCAGAACGTTTTTTCCTTCCGAACGAAAATTCTGCGAGAGCTTGCCGATGGTGGTGGTCTTACCCGTGCCGTTGACGCCGACCACGAGAATCACTTCAGGCGTGCCGTCGACTTTGCTGACGGGGAGCGCATGGGCGCGGTTGAGAATCCCCAGCAGCTCTTCTTTAAGCAGACGCTTCAGTTCTTCGACATTCTTGATCTGCTTGCGGTCGGCCTTCTCGCGAAGCTGTCCGAGGACTTCCTGCGTGGTGGTTGAGCCGAGATCAGCGGAAATGAGGGTAGCTTCGAGGTCGTCGAGGGTGTTGCGGTCGATTTCCTTTCCGATGGAAACGATGTCGTCGATGCGCTCGGCGAGGTTCTCGCGCGTGCGGGTGACCGCCTGCTTCATGCGGTCTAGAAAGCCGGTTTTCTTTTCTTCGGTAAGACTGCCAAATAACGTTTGGATCATAAAAGGCCTAAAGAGTGATTATACGGGGCTGCGGTGGTGGCCCAGTTTGAATTCGCAACCGCTTTTTATCAGGTCCGCGTTCGCCCGATTGGTGCGGCAGCGTCGCCCATTGCGACTAGTTTTTCATCAACGTGGCTCAGCTGGCGGGGAACAAACTTTAAGCCGTTTCCACGGGCACCAGATACTCTTGCTGCAAGGATTCTCGCCACCGCGCAAAGCTGAGTACGACCTTGTCTGCCAATGTCGACAACTACTGACTCTCAGCTGCCTGCTTTGCCACAACCAGTGCGCAAAATCACTGCCAGACGTGCCCAAGAGCGCTAGCTTCAAATCAGACCCACTTCCCAGGAACTCCCTCTCGGAAGCAGACCTGATCCGCGAGAATGGAGGGCTAACATGACCACACCAATTCCCATCACCACGCCGGTTACACAATTCCGTGAGAGCGTCGAAAGCAAGAAAGCCAGCGCCCGCTATGAAGAGGCCTACCTGCACGCCCACTCGGTCGTGCAAGCCGGGGACGCCATCCAGACCGCTGGTTGGATACTCGGCATTCTCCTTTTCTGCGGCGCAATCTTTACGGCACATACCGCTACGATCATCGAAACACCTGCGAAGGACTGGCTCGCACCGGGAGGACTGATCCTCGCGGCGATCGTCGCCGTATTCTGCTTCTGGATGGTCGGCATGCTCCTCTGCGCCCGAGGGCATGACTTGATGGCCAGCCTTGATTCGGCCGTCAATTCCTCGCCCTTCCTGTCGAACGCTCAGAGAGCGAAAGTGATCTTTCCCCGCTGAGGTCACTCAAAACGCCGGTTTGCAGGAGGGCACCATTGTTTTTGGTGCCCTCCCCCAGTCGATAAACCCTCTGCCGCTCATGTGACTTTTGGTGCAAGATTTCTCTCGCTGCACCTTCCCTTTCTTAGCGCAGTTGTCGAACAATAGACGTTCGGCTTAACTCCGCTCCCGTACATGTCCTCGCCTGCCCAATCCGGCGTGATTCCTTTGCAGCGTGCCATCGATTTTTACTTCGAGCTCGCGCTCTACATGCTCGTACTTACGGGATTTGGCACGCTGGCCAGCACCGGAGGCCTCGACCTTCCCTCGCTTGTGCTCACTGGCGCGGCACTCGCCTTCCGCGGCTACCTCCTCGGCAAGCGTCGTCAACTGGTCATCTCCGAGCGCTGGACGACGCCGCTCACTCTCGCCTATTTCGTCTTTTTTGCCGTCGATTATTTCGCCGTCTCGCGCAACTTTCTGCCCGCGACCGTGCACCTGGCGCTGTTCGGCGTGGTGATCCGCATGTTCTCTCTCCGCCGCGAACGCGACCACGTCATGCTCGCCATTCTCGCGTTCCTGATGGTTCTGGCCTCCGCCGTACTTACGGTCGATAGCACCTTCCTGTTCTTCTTTGCCGCCTTCATGCTGATGGCGGTCGCGACTTTCATCCTGCTGGAGATGCGCCGCTCCGGACAGGCGGCGGCCATTCACGCCCGCCACACGAGCGATCCCCAAGAGCATCGTCATCTCGCCTTCGCGCTCGCCCGCATCGCGCCGGCGCTCATGCTGATGATCCTCATCGGCGCCGCTGTTGTCTTTTTCGTCCTGCCGCGCATGTCTGCCACCTATCTCGGGGGATACGCCTTCGGCACCGACTTATCGTCCGGCTTCAGCGATCGTGTACAACTCGGCCAGATCGGCCAGATTCAGCAATCCAATGCCGTCGTCATGCACATTCAGATCGACGGCGACACGACAGGCCGCTACGATCTGCACTGGCGCGGCATTGCGCTCGCCAACTTCGACGGACATACCTGGACCAACCCTCGCGATCAATTCATCTTGCAGCGCCGTGACCAAAACGGATTTTACGTTCCGCGTTTCGACAATCCTCCGCTGCGCTCTTACTTTACGAATCCGCGACGCACGATTCATTACCGAGTGTTGATGGAACCCATTGGCACCAACGTTTTCTTTCTCGCGCCCTGGGCCCGGGACGTGGAAGGACCATATCGCGCCCTTGCCGCCGACTCGGCGGGCGACATTTATAACTTTGACGTTGCCCACGCTATCAGCCGCTACGAAGCCGATTCTGATATCACCGAGCCTCCGGCCGACGACATGCGAGCTGCCGGCACGAATTACCCTCCTTTGATCGCCGGCACTTACCTGCGGCTGCCGGCAGTCGACCCACGCGTGGCCGAACTCGCGGCCAAAATCTCGAGCTCCGCGCACAATAACTACGACAAAGCCGCATCCATGGAGAGCTATCTCCGGGCTCATTACGGATACACGCTGCAACTGCCGCGAAGGCTGGTGAAGGATCCGATCGCCGATTTCCTCTTCAACCGCAAGCGTGGCCACTGCGAATATTTCGCCTCCGCCATGGCGGTCATGCTGCGCACCCAAGGCATTCCGTCCCGCGTGGTCAACGGATTCCGGACTGATGAGTTCAACGACGTCACCGCCAACTACGTGATCCGCGCCAAAGACGCGCATTCGTGGGTCGAAGCCTACTTCCCAGGCTATGGCTGGCAGACCTTCGACCCCACTCCCGGCGGAGCCTCCGGTATTCCCCAAGGCTGGGCTCGTCTTGCGCTCTACGTGGACGCGATGGCCTCGTTCTGGCGGGATTGGATTGTCAGCTACGATGGCGCCCATCAATATGTGCTGGGACAAGCCGCTATCAGCGGTACACGCGGCCTCTGGGAAAATGCCCGCGAATGGGCCAGCGCTCATTACGCCGCCGCTCTCAAATGGGCCGAGCGGGGCCAGAATCGAGTCCAGAATTCTCCGGCCCGATGGATTTTCCTTGGCGTAGGTGTCGCATTCGCGCTTCTGCTTTTCGCCAATCTGGCCCGGATCGCGCGCTGGTTGCAGGAGAAGTGGCTGCAGGCCAATCCGCAGAAATCTCCTGAGCAGGCCGCGGCGATGTGGTATCGGCGTATGGCTCGCGTGCTCGCCCGGCAGGGGATGCATAAGGCAGAGGCGCAGACTCCGCAAGAGTTTGTGAAGAAGATCGAAGAGGCTCGCCTGCGCGGTCCGGTGGCGCGCTTCACCGACGTATACGAAGCGGCTCGCTTCGGCAGTTCACCTGCCGATGCCCAGAAGTTGCCGGAGTTGTATGAGGAAGTGGAAACCGCTGCGAAGCAAAACTAGACAAGAAAAACAGCTGGATGGGAGATGCAAGTCTGGCAGATTTTGGAGAGGGAACCGCGCCTAGAATCTCCAGAAGGCGCCGCCGCCGACAAAATAATTGTGCTCGCGCGACTTCCCAGTCGGCGCCAGCGGGAAATTCGGCTCGCCCGACCAGAAATCGCGAACTTCGCCGCGGATAAACAGACTCTTCCACGCTTTTACATCCAGCCCAAGGCCGCCTTCGATGGTGGCGCTGGTACTTGATGTGCCCGGATTCGTCCCTCCATAGACCAGGTTCTTACCTTCGCTGAAGTGTCCAAATCCTGCACCGAAGCTGATCCAGGGGGAAACCGCAGTGGTCGGAAACAAGTTTACACGCGCGGCCGGAGTAATAAAGAACGCCTTCATATCCGTCGGCACGACCGAGTTGGGATAATAACCCGCGTTCAGGTCGATATCCGGGCTGAACATGCCCACCACTTCGCCCGAAAGCGAGTAGACCGGTGTCACGATAAACCGATGCGCATATTCGCCTTCAAAACTGATGCTTTTGCCGAAGTGAATGGTCGGGTCGAAATAAGTTGCGTTCTGAATTCCCTGGTCGCTGATGAAGGTGCGGCCAATGATGCCGCCGATTTCGTTCTTCTCGTCTTGTGCCGCCGCCACTGCCACGAGCAGAGTCATCCCACACAGAACCGCGATCCAGAATCTTTTTCCAGACATATCAGCTCCTGCTTGGTTCCAAGTTGTTACGGCGGTAAGACATAGCCTAGCACGGGGAAGTCGTTTTGATTCCCACAGCTTGGCCCGAATCTGTGACTTTCGTGATGCCTGGTTGACGTTGCCGCGCGCCTCTGTGGGACTCCGTGTCATAACCGGTGGGGATGCTAAAATCGAAAGATTGCATGCCTTTGAAGGACCTCACTGTCACCGGCTCCCCGGAATCTGTTGACCAGAAAACGCGTTCTAAGCCGAAACCCGCGCGCGTTCAAAAAGTTGGCTTCGTCAGCCTGGGATGCCCGAAGAACCTCGTCGACAGCGAGGTCATGATGGGTCTGCTGGTCCGAGCTGGCGCCGAGCTCACGCCCCGCGCCGAAGACGCCGACGTCATTGTCGTGAATACCTGCTCGTTCATCGAAAGTGCGCAGCAGGAGTCGGTCAACACGATCCTCGAGATGGCTGCGCACAAGACAACCGGGCGCGCGAAGAAGCTCGTGGTCGCCGGATGCCTGGTCGAACGTTTTCGCACCCAGATTCAGAAAGACATTCCCGAAGTCGATGCGGTAGTTGGCACGGGAGAACTGGAGAACATCCTCGCCGCGTCCGGGGTAGCGCCTGCCGCGCAGACCCCGAACTCGCCATTCGTGATTCTTACCGGACGTCCCGAAGGCGCCGCACGTGCCGCACAAGGCCGCTTCTCGCGTGAAGCGTGGGCGGAGCAGCCAACGGCCAGTGAATCATTTGCTCACGACAGCTGGTCGGGCGCGGTCGGTGATCTGCCCAACTATCTATACGACGATGCGACGCCGCGCATTCTCACCACGCCGCGGCACATGGCCTACATCAAAATCGCCGAGGGATGCGATCATCCTTGCACCTTCTGCATCATTCCGCAGCTTCGTGGACAATTTCGGTCCCGCCGCTTCGAGTCGGTCATCGCCGAAGCCGAGCGGCTCGCCCAATCCGGTGTCCGCGAGATCACACTCATCGGCCAGGATACGACCTGCTATGGCGAAGATTTCGATCTGAAAGACGGCCTCGCGCTGCTGCTCGAAAAACTTGCCGACATCCGAGACCTGCGCTGGATTCGCTTCCTCTACGCCTATCCCAACAAAATCACAGGCAGGCTGCTCGATACCATCGCACAGCACGAAAAGATCTGCTCCTACATGGACGTTCCTTTGCAGCATGCGTCCGCTTCGGTTTTGAAGCGCATGAAACGCGGCGGCGGCGCTGACGTCTTCCTGAAGTCGATCGCTAAAATGCGCCGAACCATCCCCGACCTCACGCTGCGAACGTCATTCATCGTGGGCTTCCCGGGCGAGACCGAGAAAGAATTCGAAGAACTCTGCGATTTTGTCCGCGAGGCGCAGTTCGACTGGATGGGCGCCTTCGCCTACTCCGATCAGGAAGGCGCAGCCGCTTTCTCGGAAGGGAAGAAGCTTTCGCCGCGAGAAATCGAGCGCCGGCGAAAGCACCTGATGTCGATCCAGCGCCAGATCAGCAAAAAGAAAAAGAAAGCGCTGATCGGCCGCGAATTCGATCTCGTGCTTGAGGGCGAATCGGAAGAAACTGAACTGCTGCTGGAAGGGCGCACCCAAATGCATGCTCCTGAAATTGACGGGAAAGTCTTCGTCAACGACTTTCCGGAGGATTCGATGCCGAAAAAAGGCGAATTTTACCGCTGCCAAATCACGGACGCCCACGATTATGATCTGGTGGCGCGAATTCTGTGACTTATCGGGAAGTGGACTCATCGAAAATGGGGTGCCCACTTCTCCCGTATTTGCGAGAAGTGGGAGCGAATCTTCCTCTGCGATCTTAAGTCTTCCTTCTACAATAAGAGTTTGATATGCCCCGCCAGCGTGCTGTGAAACTTCGCTGCCCCATCTGCAAGAAACCGGTGAAAAACGGCGATCCGGAATTTCCTTTTTGCAGCCCGCGTTGCCGCACCATCGATCTGGGAAAATGGGCCAGCGGTGGGTACGTGATCTCGTCTCCGGTGCGTGACGCCGAGGAACCGATCCGCGAAGTTCAGCCCGAAGATCCCGAGGGCGAGTTATGAGCAACTCCGATCGTAGCGGCGTTCCGCCGGCTGTCGCTGCAACATCGACTCCGGCCGCCTCGGCGACTATTCATGCTCCCGCGTGGGCCAGTCTGGTCGCCACTTTCTTCGGCATCGGCTACGCGAAGCCCGGTCCCGGCACCTGGGCTTCGGCGGCGACGGTCGTTCTCTGGGCTGCAATCGCTCACTCGATCAATCCGACCCTGCGCATTCCGGTCGCAATCGGACTAGCAATTTTCGTCATTCTCGTGGGCATCCCCGCCGCCACCCAGGTTGCGCACGCGGCGCACAGGAAAGATCCGCAATTCGTAGTCATCGACGAGGTCGCCGGACAGTTGATTGCGCTCGTCGCCGCCCCCCTGACTTGGAAATTTTTTTTGGCGGGTTTTATAATTTTTCGAGCCTTCGACATCATCAAACCTCCGCCGGTGCGGCAACTGGAAAAGCTGCCGGAAGGGACGGGAATCGTCATCGACGATGTCGCGGCTGGACTTTATGCTTTGGCAGTGATGCAACTTTTGCCGCTCTCTGGTCTACTAAAATAGTACTCAGGGCTCCGCCAACTCAGTCTGTCGGTACTTGCATGTCATTTTCTGATCGCATCCTGGGCAAGAAAAATATGAACGGCGGTCCGCGCATTGAGTCTGTCTCACCTGCCTTTGCGCTGGTGGGCGGTGAGATTCGCATCTCCGGCTCCGGCTTGCGCCCGCAGGAACTCGAGCGGCCCACAGTTCAGTTCGGCAAGATGGAAGGCTCGCTCATCGTCAGTTCCGATCAATTTCTGATCGCACGCGTTCCGGAAGGCGCAACCTCCGGCCCGGTCGTGGTCGCCACTGATGGTCACGTCAGCAATGCACAAACCGTAAAGGTCGCCGTTCCGATCGCCGAGAATCTCCATCCGGTCGCTAATCCTGCGCTCGATGCCGAGGGCAACATCTACGCCACGTTTTCCGGATCGCGTGGACAAAAAGTTCCCGTCGCCATTTTCAAGATCGACACGAACTACGAAGCAAAACCGTTCGTTGTCGAGATGATGAACGCCACCTCCATCGCTTTCGACCGTGAAGGACAGATGTACGTCTCTTCGCGCCACGACGGCGCCGTCTATCGCGTCGCGCCCAACGGCAGCATGACCACCTACGCCGAAAGCATGGGCATTGCCACCGGCATCGCTTTCGATCGCGAACAGAATCTCTACGTCGGCGATCGCAGCGGCACCATCTTCAAGATCGCCCCCGATCAGCAAGTCTTCGTCTTCGCCACCCTCGAGCCCAGCGTCTCCGCCTATCATCTCGCCTTCAGCCCGCAAGGCGACCTCTTCGTCACCGGACCCACCACTTCCAGCTTC
>DATKQB010000050.1:0-11599 GCA_035523795.1 Verrucomicrobiia bacterium
TTCAATGAAAATCCGTGAACGGTATCAGAACGGCAGTATCCTGCGCGAAGAACGCAAGACTGGCGCAGCGGTTTGGACACTCCGCTGGCGTGAGCGAGATGCAAACGGAAAGACAATGCGGCGGAAAGAAATCATCGGCACCGTTGATGAGTTTCCGACCAAAGCATCTGCACTCAGGGCTTGCGAGTTTCGACGTTCAACTATCAACCGGGAGACAAAGACACCGCGAACAATTGCGGAACTTGCGACCCACTACCGAGAAAAGGAAATGACGGAGACCAGCAACAAGAGCTTTTCGACTCGCACGGCATACGAAATCTATTTGCGGAATTGGATCGTGCCGAAGTGGGGCGAATACTCGCTGTCCGATGTGCGGACGGTTGCTGTCGAAGATTGGCTCCGCTCGATTACGCTGGCAAACGGCAGCAAGGCGAAAATTAGGAACCTGATGTCAGCCCTATTTAATCATGCGATGCGGTACGAATGGGTTGACCGGAATCCGATTCGACTTGTACGCCAGTCGGCCAAGCGTCAGAGCGAACCGGATGTTTTGACTGCAGAGGAAATCAAAACTCTGCTATCGAAGCTGGACGGTGTGTACTACGCAATGACTTTTCTCGCCGCTGTAACTGGACTGCGCGTTAGCGAACTGCTGGCGTTGAAATGGGAAGATGTAGACTTCGCAGCGGAAGAGATTCGATTGACCCGTGCGATTGTCTGTCAGCACATCGGCCCGCTGAAAACCGCAGCATCGCACAAACCTATTCCAATGGACGCGGCGTTGTCTGCTGCGCTGCTGGACTGGCGCAGACATTGTGCATACAATCAAGAGAGCGACTTCGTGTTTGCATCTGCCGAGATGGACGGTAAGCAACCCCTCTGGCCTAGCTCAGCAATGTCGAAGCATATCCGCCCAGCCGCAAAGCTGGCGGGAATCACGAAGCACGTTCGCTGGCACGTATTCCGCCATTCATTCGCAACTATCCTGAAAGGGAACGGTGAGGATGTGAAAACGGTACAGGAGTCACTGCGGCACGCGGACAGCAAAATTACGCTGGACACGTATACTCAGGGATTGATGCCTGTAAAACGTGCAGCACAGCGGAAGGTTATCGAGGCAGTTGGACCCGTATGGACCCAAATTGCCGCGACGACAACCGCAAGTGCTTGATTCTAAGGTGAGGGCGCGTAGCTCAGTTGGTAGAGCAATGCCCTTTTAAGGCATGGGTCGCAGGTTCGAATCCTGCCGCGCTCACCATTCGTTCCTGAGTCTTTCGGTAATGGAGGTCCTTCGCTCCGCTCAGGATTTCGCCTGCGGGCTCCCGCTCGCAACTGGCCGTGCGAAACGCTCAGCGCCGTGGTTTTGGCTGCGCTGACGCCCGCAAACCGGCTCAAGTTCGAATCCTGCCGCGCTCACCATTCGTTCCTGAGTCTTTCGGTAATGGAGGTCCTTCGCTCCGCTCAGGATTTCGACTGCGGGCTCCCGCTGGCGAACCATTCGTAAAAATTTTCTCCGGCGGCCTTAAGCTCTTCAGCTTGCCGCGGAGGCGACGGGTACTGAATCTCTGTCTGTGCCCGGGGCAGAACTGGCCAAGAGGAAGCGAACGATGACGCTTGTGCCGTTCGTGCGGGAGTGAATACGAAATTCGCCATTCAGTTGACGAACGCGTTCGCGCATGCCTTGAATGCCAACCCCTGGGCCAGCGTACGGGCTTTTGTTCTGCTCCTTTGCCATGCCCTTGCCGTAATCGCGGATTTCCAAACGGATACCCTGGTCGGAGCGAGTGAGCGCGATGTCGGCATTCTTGCTGCCGGAGTGGCGATGAATATTAGTCAGGCTCTCCTGCACAATTCGGAATAACGTCATCTCCATCTCTTCCGGCAGGCGGCCGAGATTGTCCGGCAACTCGAGATGAACCTCGATCTTGCTGCGATCCGCGAAGCCTTCGACATACCAGCGAAGAGCGGAGGGAAGTCCGAGTTCATCAAGCAATGGGGGATGAAGCAAATAGGAGACGGTGCGAAGTTCGCGGGAAAGTTGCTGAACCAGATCGAGGCTCTGCTTGAGGCTGGCCGCGAACTGTGGGTTCGAGGATGCGGCTTCTTGCTTAAGGGGAGCGAGGTGCATCTGCAACGCGGCGACGAGTTGACCGGCGCTGTCGTGAAGTTCGCGGGCGATACGGCGGCGTTCCGCATCCTGGGCGTGGAGAAGCTTGCCAGTGAGTTCGCGCACGCGGGAGACTTCCTCGGCCTGCTTGCGGTCGGTAATGTCGGTGTGGGTGCCGATCATGCGCAAGGGATTCCCGGCTGCATCGCGCACGATGCGGCCATGGGAGAGCATCCACTTTCCATTGCGGGCAGTGCGGAATTCGAATTCAAAATCTTCGCGATTTCTGTCTTTAATAATGCGGTCGTATTCCATGTCGAGCCGCGGGTTGTCTTCGGGATGAAAGAGCACCTTCCATTGCTCGTGGGTGACATAGTCAGAGGACGGATGGAAGTCGTAAAGGGCAGCTAGTTGCGGATTCCAGCGTCCGCGGCGCTCGATGATATTCCAATCAAAAATGGCGGTGCGAGAGGATTCCAGGGCAAGAGCGAGTTGCGTCTGGCTCTCGCGAAGGGCGGTTTCGACGCGATGACGGTCGGTCACATCCCGGGCAATCTTAGAGGCTCCGATGACGTGGCCTTTGGAGTCGCGAATGGGAGAAATGGTGAGCGCGACATTCAGCCTTGTGCCGGACTTGGTGATGCGGACGGTTTCATAATGTTCAATACGCTCGCCCCGACGTATACGCCCGAGGATCATGCGTTCTTCGTCATGCAGCTCCGGCGGAATGATGATGGTAATCGAGCGACCGATAACTTCCTCAGCGCTGTATCCGAAAATGCGCGCCGCTCCGGCATTCCAGCTGAGAATGGTACCGTCAAGATCCTTGGAGACGATGGCGTCGTCAGAAGACTCAACAATGGATGCGAGCCGGGCGCGGGTTCGTTCGGAATCACGACGGTCGGTAATGTCTTCGATGATGGAGATGAAATACTTGAGCTCGGCGCGGGTGCGGGCACAGGAAACGGTCAGGTTCACCCAGATATACGATCCATCTTTGCGGATATAGCGCTTCTCCATGGAGAAGGTGTTCAAAGCTCCGTCGCGAAGTTTTTGGGTCAAGGCGAGGTCAGCAGCGAGATCGTCAGGATGAGTGATGTCCTGAAAGCGCATCTGAAGGAGTTCCGACGCGGTGTAGCCGGTGATCTTGCAGACGCAATCGTTGACGCGCAGCCATTGGCCGTCAGGATGGACGTGGGCGACGCCGATGGCTGCGCCTTCGAATGTGGTCCGATAGAGTTGCTCGCTCTCTTCAAGCGCTTGCTCAAGGGCGCGACTGCGCTGCAGGATCTCCTGCACATCGAGGGTCTTGAAGTTTTCAGAAATGGACGGGTCGAAAAACGACTCATGTTGTGAAATCTTTTCCAGTGCCGCGGTCAGATTCCGGGCGATGGACGATTTGACGACATAGCCGCGCGCTCCGGCTTTGAAGGCCTGGCTGGCGATTTCCGGGGCATCGTGCTGGCTGAGGATGAGCACTTCGCACTCGGGAAGGATGTTGCGAATGTGGCGAGTAGCCTCCAGACCATTCATGGCGGGCATGCTCACGTCCATGAGCACGATTTCCGGCTTGAGCTCGCGAGCTTTTTCGATGGCTTCCAGGCCGTTGCTGGCTTCGCCGCAGACGATGCAGTCCGGGCGATTGATGAAGAGGGAAACGACGCCGCGGCGTACGATCTCGTGATCGTCAACAATCAGCACTCGAAGTGGCCGAGTTTTAGAGCCAGATGTGTACAGAGCCATTACCTATGTGCGCTCGCCGGACGTCCCCCGGCCAGACCCGAGCAGGGGCAAAAACACCTTATTCTAATGACTGAAGGCTCCGAGGTCGAATAAGGTAAATGCCGTAGGCGGGGTTGAACCAAGTGCGTCTGCTTGCGGAGTTTGAGCTCTAGCAATAAGATAGCTGCGCTCGCAAAGTCCACCGGAATGATCGGCCAGAACATATCTCATTACCGCATCATCGAGAAACTCGGCGGAGGCGGGATGGGCGTGGTCTACAAGGCCGAGGATACAAAGCTGAAACGCTTCGTCGCGCTGAAGTTCCTTCCCGAGGAAGTGGCCAAAGATCCGCAGGCGTTGAGCAGGTTTGAACGCGAGGCGCAGGCGGCATCCGCCCTGAATCATCCGAACATTTGCACGATCTACGAGATCGACGAACACAACGGGAACACGTTCATCGCGATGGAATTTCTCGATGGGCAGACGTTGAAGCACCGGATCGCGGGACGCGCGATGGATGTGGAGACGCTGCTCGGAGTCAGCACTGAGATCGCGGATGCGCTGGATGCGGCGCACAGCCGGGGAATCATTCATCGCGACATCAAGCCGGCCAATATTTTTGTCACCAAGCGCGGACAGGCGAAGCTGCTCGATTTCGGATTGGCGAAGCTGGCGCAGAACACCGAGCACACGCTCACCACGCCGGAAGGGGCGATGACAAGTCCGGGATCGACGATCGGAACCGTTGCGTATATGTCTCCGGAACAGGTGCGGGCGGAAGAACTGGATGTGCGGACGGATCTGTTCTCTTTCGGCACGGTCCTGTACGAGATGGCAACGGGGCAGATGGCTTTTAGTGGAAGCAGCAACGGCGTGATCTTCGAGGCCATTCTGAATCGCGCGCCGGAACCGGTCGAGAATTTGAATCCTGCGCTTCCGCAAAAGCTGGATGAACTCATCAGCAAGTCGCTTGAGAAAGAGCGCGACATGCGGTATCAGACCGCGGCGGAGTTGCGCGGCGATTTGAAAAGAATCAAACGCAACCTGGAGAGTTCGCGCATTCGTGCAGCGGCGAGCGGACCGGTATCAGCGAAGTTGGTGCAAGAAAGTTCGACTTCGCAAGTGATGCGTGCGCCAATGGTGTCGCGGGGAAGAGCTTGGACGGCGGCTGCGATTGCGGGAGCAGTGGCGCTGTTGGCGGGGCTTGCGATCGGAGCCTTGCTGCTGAAGAGTTCGCCAAAGCCAGCCTTTGCCGAGTATCACCCGCTGAGTTTCCGGCGAGGGATTGTGCAATCGGCACGTTTCGCTCCAGATGGAAAGACGGTGATTTATAGCGCGGCGTGGGAAGGCGGGCCGCTCGACCTCTACACCACGCGTCCTGAGAGCCCGCAATCCCAGGAGATGGAGCCGCATGGTGCGGAAGTGCTGGCCATCTCTGCTTCGGGAGAGATGCTGCTTGCTCTGCACAGCAAGCCGCGCGATGCATTCCTGCATTCTGGAACGCTGGCACGTGTGCCGCTGGTCGGCGGAGCACCGAGAGAAATCTTGGATGACGTGGAGTGGGCAGACTGGGCACCGGATGGAACGAGTTATGCGGTGGTTCATCAAGTGGAGGGACGGAAACGCTTGGAGTTTCCGCTCGGGAAGGTGCTCTATCAGGCGGACGGTTGGATTGGAAATCCGCGGGTTGGGCCGGATGGGAAAGTGGTGGCGTTTATTGACCATCCGCAACCGAACGATGATGGCGGCTCGGTGGCCGTGGTGGATACGCAAGGCAAGAAGAGGAAACTCTCCGATGGCTGGGACAGCATTCAGGGCCTTGCGTGGGCGCCCGGCGGCCGGGAGATATGGTTCACGGCGACACGGACGGGAGGAGATCGCTCACTTTACGCGGTCGATTTATCAGGAAAAGTTCGCCTGCTGGCACGGGTCCCGGGAGAATTGACCATCTTTGATGTGTTTAAAGATGGTCAGGTACTGCTGACACGCGGGAATGACCGCGCAGGAATCATCGGGCTCGCGCCGGGCGCGCCGAAAGAAAAAGATTTGTCATGGCTGGATTGGTCGGTACCGGCAAGTCTTTCACCGGACGGCAAACAAATTCTTTTCCAGGAAGCAGGAGAAGGCGGCGGGCCGAAATACGCAGTTTATTTGCGCGGCACAGATGGATCACCGGCGATTCGCCTGGGCGAAGGTAGCGGGCTGTCGCTTTCGCCGGATGGGAAATGGGCGCTATCGAGATTGAACATCACTCCTTCGCCGCTAGTGCTTTATCCGACAGGCGTAGGAGAGATGGAGCGGCTGAAAGATGACGGAATAAGTCATATCAGTGGGGCTTTCCTGCCGGATGGGAAGAAGTTTGTGTTCAGCGGGATCGAGCCAGGGCATGGAATACGACTTTATTGGGAGACCCTCGATGATCCGAAAGCGCATGCGTTCAGCACGGAGGGTCTCGGGGCCGGAATCGCATTGTCGCCAGATGGTCAGTGGGTAGCGTCTCGCGGACCCGACGGAAAGGTTTATCTATTCCCGGTGAATGGGGGCGACCCGCGACCCGTTACAGGGCTTCAGCCGGATGAAATGATCTCCGGATGGACGCACGACGGGCATTCGGTGTACGTGATGGCGCGCGGACAGGTTCCGGCGCAGGTGTTCCTTGTGGATCTTGCGACCGGACGCAGGACGCTGTGGAAGTCGCTGGAGCCGGCCGATTCGGCGGGAATTGACACAATCGGGCGCGTCACAGTTTCGGCGGACGGGAAGGGTTACGTCTATAGCTACGTGCGGACGCTATCGGATTTGTACCTGGTGCAAGGATTGAATTAATCGCTGATTCTGCGGGGTTGAATTTCCTTCCGTGAAGAAGAGAATCCTTCATTTATGCGTGTTGCTCTTGGTCGCGTGTTCTTGCGTCGCGCACGCTGAATCCTCTAAGTATTTTCGGATCGGCAATAAAGAAGACGCTCAAACCAAGCCTGCGTTCGGAATCGCGATGATGGGCGGCGGAAAAGATCTGGATGAAGGCTTTCGCTGGTTGTGCAATAAAGGCAATGGCGGAGATTTCCTGATTCTACGCGCCACCGGCGACGACGATTACAACCCGTATGTGAATGGATTATGCAAGGCGAATTCCGTGGCGACGCTGATCATTCCGGATCGTGCGGCTGCGGAAGAACCGGCGGTAGCCGACATTATTCGTAAAGCTGAAGTCATTTTCATTGCGGGCGGAGATCAATCGAACTATGTGAAGGGATGGCAGGGAACGCCTGTGGAAAAAGTTATTAACGAACATCTAGCTGCCGGTGAGCCGATCGGCGGCACAAGCGCGGGCCTAGCGGTAGAAGGAGAGTTCGTGTACGGGTGCATGAAGGACAAGCCGGATGATCCGGCTCTGCGCTCGGGCGAAGTGCTGTCGAATCCATATTTCGATCGGGTAACGTTGGTGCGGGATTTCTTGCGCACTCCACATCTTGAAAATCTGATTACGGACTCACATTTTGCCAAGCGTGACCGCATGGGCCGAACACTGGTGTTTCTGGCGCGTCTCATGAAGGACGGGTGGAGTTCTTCTCCGCGAGAAATCGCGATCGACGAAAGATCGGCAGCGCTAGTGGAAGCAGACGGGAAGGCAACCGTAATCGGGTCGGGGAAGGGCGTCTATATGCTGAATCCCACGCAGCCGCCGGAAGTTTGCGAAAAAGATGTGCCACTGACGCTTCATAATGTTCGCGTGTATCGTGTCCCGACGGGCGGTCATTTTGACCTGACATCGTGGACGGGCGATGGCGGTGTCGCATACACACTGTCAGTAGAGCGAGGAAAAATTGAGAGCACGCAGGCTGGAGATCAGATTTATTGACTTCTTGGTGATTTGGCGCGAGTAACGCAAAACCTTCTTCTCGTTCTGCGTTCGATATAATGCGGGATACATTTCCTTTCCATGGTGTCCCGAGTTTCCACATTCGTTCAGATTTGCATTCTGCTGTTCGCCGCTGCCGGAGCGGCTTGGGGACAAGCATCGTCATCTTCACCAGCCCAAGAACAACTCGCGCTACAACGCGGGCAAGAAGCAGTTAAAAACCGCGATCTTGCACGTGCCCAAGCGGAATTTGAAAGAGCAGTGCGGCTCGCTCCAAACGATGCCACCGCACAGTCGGCGTTGGCATGGGTGCTGGTGCAGTCAGGGAAGGCGGATGCAGCAGTTCCGCATTTGAGAAGTGCGATTAAAGCGAAGCCGAATTCCGTCGATGCGCGGCTGATGCTGGCCGGCACACTGTCGGAGCAGGGAAAGCCGGTAGAAGCGGAGCGGGAGGCGCGTGCGACGGTGAAGATTGCCCCGCGGAACGCTGAAGTGCATCGCATGCTGGCGCGCATTCTGAGTCAGCAGCCTGGAGACGAAGCAGTCT
This sequence comes from Verrucomicrobiia bacterium, assembly GCA_035523795.1. Lineage (GTDB taxonomy): Bacteria > Acidobacteriota > Terriglobia > Terriglobales > Acidobacteriaceae > Sulfotelmatobacter. Next base: position 8,236 of record DATKQB010000050.1, read on the forward strand.
CGGAAATGCGGCGGGCAGTGGAATTGGGCCCTGAACGCGCAGATTTGCACGATGAGCTGGGAACAATTCTGGCGCAACGAAATCAATTCAGCGAGGCTGGAGCGGAGTTCAAAGAGGCTTTAAGATTGCAGCCGAACTTCGAATCGGCTCACTTCCACCTGGGAGTGGTCGAGTTGCAGGAACAGCATCTCGATGAGGCTTCGAGAGACCTTCAAAGGGCCTTGCAGCTTGCGCCGGCCGATGCGAACGTTCATTACTATCTTGCGAAAACTTTAAGCGCGCAATCGAAGCGCGAAGATGCGCTCGACGAACTGAAGAAAGCCGTTTCCCTGAAACCTGACTGGGCTCCGTGGCAGGTCGAACTCGGTATTGTCAGCCAGCACGCTGGGGATATCGATTCCGCGGTTGCGGCCTTCCAGCAAGCATTGAAATTAAATCCCGATGATCCCGAGGTGCACAACGATTTGGGGCTCGCGCTGGTGCAAAAGGGAGAGGCTAAGGATGCGATCCCGGAATTCAATAAGGCAATTCAGTTGCGCCCGCAGGACGGGACGTTGCGTGGCAACTTGGGAATCGCGTACATGCAGTTAACCAACTTCGATGCAGCCGTCAGCGAGTTACAAGCGGCCCTGAAACTGGCGCCGGAGAATGCTCCGCTCCACTACAATCTTGGGCTTGCGTACAAACTCAAAGATCAGTTGGATAAGGCGGTGCCAGAGTTCGAAACCGCAATCCGCCTGCAGCCCGACTTAACGGATGCGCACTACACATTGGGGATTCTGTTCTGGCAACAAGGGAATTTTGATAAAGCAACGGAGCAGCTGAAGCAGGCGATCCGGGATCAGCCGGATTATGCCGAGGCACATTACACGTTGGGAACTGTGCTCAAGCAGCAGGGGAAACTGCAAGAATCGGCGGCAGAGTTGCGGGAAGCGATCCGGTTACAGCCGGAGTTTGCTGGAGCGCATACGACCCTGGCTCAGGTGCTGCGGCAGCTGGGGGATTCGGAAGCCGCAGCAGAGGAAGCGAAAGCAGGCGCACGCATTGCGGCCTCGACGAACAGCTTGCAAGCCGCGACATTCGCTACGAATTCGGGAAGGCGACTGCTCAATGCGGGCGACCTCGCGGGCGCAATCGAGCAGTTCCGATCAGCCATCCATTCTGAGCCGAATTATGCACCGGCACATTATCAGCTTGGGTTGGCCCTCACTCAGCGACGGCAAATTGAAGAAGCCAGAGCGGAATTTCAGCGAGCGGAGGAACTGGATCCGCATCTTGTGCCGCCGGGAAAGTAACAGAATCTGCGGGTGCCTATCGGCTGCGATCGCGTACCGAAATTAAGTCAGTCTGGACAGGAACTCCATGAACAATCTTCACGTGAAGCAAGGCCTCGAATGGCTTCAGGTCTCCAGGTTTGGCCACATGCAGGCGCTGCAGCAAACCCTTAATTGAGTCTTCACGGCAAACGAATTCCACCGCTGCCTGCGTACCGAACGTCGTATTGCCGGCAAGAATGAGGATGGATCGCGAAGGATCCAGACCGGGCAGAAGGCTGACAATCGCGTAGTCCTCGATGGTGGGCTGATTGCCGGGACTTCCCACGAAAATTGACGGCTCTCCAGGTTGGGGATGGACATTGAAAACCGCGAGGTCTCCTTTGCGCGAGCCGGAGTTGAGCCTGCGAAAGACGAACTCACGAGTGCCAGGAAGGTCAAGAAGGGTTAGATTTTCGGAAGGGGAACCAACGAAGATCAAGTCGTTGTTCTTGGCATCGTCCAAGGAGAACAGGGCGCCGCGTTTAACCCGGAGAGGACGGTTGAGTAGAGCGAAGACGTTATCAAGTTGGTGGATCGCGAGCACTTCGCCAACACCGGTATAGTGATCAAGAATGAAGCTCTTCGTGTCCTTGGCGGGGTTGTAGTAGCGCATCCCGGTCTCGGGCCTTCCCACGAAACTGCCGTTGCTGAATATGACCCACGGCTGTTGCGGGGCGTTGAGGAAGTGACTCCAGAAAATCTGATATGCGACGGGAATTGCCTGGGTGACGGGCGGCGTTGTCGTTGAACGTGTCCGCAGCAGGATGCCGATAACGATCACGCAAAGGAGGACCAGTGCAGACGACAGGATTGCGATCGCCTTCCAGCTTGATCGCGCAGCCGGAACAGGCTTTGACTCCGGTGCGATCGCCAAGCTTGCGGGGGCCGACGGAGCCGAAGGCTTCGCGGGCCGCAGATGGAAGCTGAGGGCGTACGAGCCTTTGGGCAGTTCTACCACGACGGCATCCTCAAGACCCTCACTGGCATAGTGCTCCGCGAGTTTGACCCGCAGCCTCCCGACCTGTACGCGAACTGTGGAGTCGCTCTGCGGATCGAATCCTGCCGGGCGCCCGAGAACTTCGGTGGCAATCTGATACTCCTTGGGCGCAATCCCGGGGTGATCCAAAGAATGTTCAGCAAGATAGCGCAGGAGCTTGCAGAGGGACTCCGAACTATGAAGGCTATGACTTTTGGTAAGCCTCTCTACTTGCTGGAAGCACTGCTCCCTGGCGACTACGAAGGTGTGGGTGAGGGCCATTTAACAGCTATGTAACAGGGCATGTATCTGATTCTAGGGTAAGTACTTTACTCCTGTAACGGTTAAAAACCTAGTGAAACTTTGTGCAGATAGTTGTTTTGTATTAATACTGCAGCCCACAATTCGTTAGTCCACGTCTGCAATTCTGGGGCACATCGAGAAAGCGTCGAGGAGGCGAAGGACATGAAAAAGTCCGTGTGGGCTTTGGTTCTGACGGGGGTTTTGGTATGCACTCTTTGGGCGCCACTGGCTATTGGCCAAGCCGTGTACGGCAGCATCCTGGGAACCGTGACGGATCCCTCAGGAGCGGCGGTGGCTGGAGCAAAAATTACCGTTACCAGCCAGACGAAAAATGTTTCCACCCAGGAAACAAGCAACGAGAGTGGCAACTACTCCGTTACTCACCTGCCACCCGATGTGTACACCTTGCACATTGAAAGCACCGGTTTCAAGACACTGGAGTTTAAGGATATCCAGGTTTCGGCCGATACGGGCGTGCGTGTCGACGGACAGTTTGTTTTGGGCTCGACCACTGAACAGGTTGAGGTCACCGCGGAAGCTCCGCAGTTGAAGACAGATCGAGCCGACGTATCGATCGAATTCAATGAGCAATACGTCGAAGACCTGCCGATCATGAACCGCAACTTCACTTCTTTTGAGTTGTTGTCGCCGGGAACGCAGAAGCTGGTGGGATGGAGTCACGCAGCGACGGAGAATCCGCAGGGGAGCCAGCAGATTTTTGTGAACGGCCAGCATTTCAGCGGTACAGCGTTTGAGTTGGATGGCACCG
>DATKQB010000051.1:0-5571 GCA_035523795.1 Verrucomicrobiia bacterium
CAGCATTGAAGGCTACCAGGTTGTAACAGTTCGAGTTCTTTGCGCAAAGCTGCGGACCCGACGGAGTGTTGGTCAGGAAAGTCGAATCGGCCGGGTCGTTCTCCACAAAACGGGCGCGGGAGTCAGCAAAGTCAGCGTCAAGAACGAAATGTTTAACCGGCGTGTAGTAGTTCCCGACTTCGATGCCCCAGCGGTTACTCGCCTCCAGCGAGGCGCTCGTGCCACCGGTGTCACCATCCTGAATCAGCTCGGAGTTGCTGTGCAGATACCAGACCTCAACGGTGCTTTGCAGATTTGAAACGGCTGCAGTGCGCACGCCGACTTCCGCACCTTTGGTTTGCGCCAGGAAGGGAATCTTAGTTGAGCCCTGGGTAGGCGGAACGGCGGGCGATGCATTGCAGCCGTTGTTGGTGCAATTGATGTAAGGATAATCCGGCGACACCGGCTCATAGATCTGCGATGTGCCGCGCACGTCATTGGTGTGGTAGCTCATCCCGCCCTGCACGTATATCTCTGTGCTGGCCCACGGGCCGAAGATCAAACTTGCTTTGGGGCTGGGCAGGAACTTGGTGATGGATTGACCGGTGTTGGGGCTGACGCGAAGGCTGGTGGGGTTGGTAAAGCTCGTGACGACACCTTCGCCGTAATCCCCACGCACGGCCAGAATGGAGCGGAGTCTCTCCGCCCACTGAATTTTAGTTGTCACCCAGGGGCTTACTATCGTCTCGGTAAATTTATTCAAATCCGTAGCTGCGGGCAAAATCGATTGCAGACCAGTGCTGGGGTCGATGCCGGCGATGTAGTCCGTCTTGTCGGTGCGCACGCGATCCTCGGCCCGGAAGAGACCGTTGTGGATCCAATCGTTGCGGAGTTGCGCCCCGAATGTGGTTTCGGTGTGGCGGCCGAGGAATTGTCCGAAAATTGTATGGCGTAGGTCGAACCCAGCCACCCAGCGCCGGTCCTGCTGTTCGAACTGGTCGCCCTTATAAGGGTCGACCAGAAAATAAGTGAAATCGGAGAACAGATTGAGATCGTAATAGAACCCGTAGGCCATTAATGATGTTTCCGAACTTTCGCCTTTGTGGTGCCATTCGCCCTGCAAGCTATAACGCTGTGATCTGCCGCCGTCCGTCGGATTCAGGGCACCAAAGAAGCCCTGATAGTTGCCAATTTGGCCCGGTGCGGTAGGGGTGAAAGCCGTATACGGAAGCTGATCGCTGGAGTTCCATCTGGCTCCATCGTAAGCGCGGGTCGTGATGCTGAAGCCGTTGGCGTTGTCGCCCTGGCTATAGGTTACAAGGCCGTTGAATTTGTAGTAATTGTCCGGATGCACCCATGGTCCGCCATCGTGATACGCTTCTCCGCCGTACAGCAAGTTGCCCTTGCCCAGTTTTTGCGAGATCCCGAAAAGGAAGCGCGCAAACTCGTACATGCCGCCATCGACCTGGAAAAAGTTCCGGGGCAGCGTCTTGGAGAACACCACGTGGGCATTTCCCGCTGAGCCATAATCGCCGACATCGGCGTAGTAAGGACCTTTCTCGGCATCCACCCGCTCGACAAACTCCGGGATGACGGTGTTCATGTCCGAGTATCCCTCCCCGTGCGCGTGCGACGGCAGGTTCAGCGGCATGCCGTCGAGGAAAATAGCGAAGTCTGTGCCGTGGTCGAGATTGAAACCGCGCATAAAATACTGGTTGGCCTTGCCGCCGCCCGCGTGTTGCGTGATGACGAGGCCGGGAAGCGCCTCCAAAATCTCTCCCGAGCGAAGGATCGGACGATTTCTGAGTTCCTCTGCGCCCACCGTTACCTGGCCAGCGGAACTGGCGATCCCGACCAGGTCATCCGAGCGCTCCTTCACGTTTACGGTGGTGCTCACTTTAGCCACCGCCAGAGAGATGCGCATTGGAGCGGGCGCTTCAGTGGCCCCTACAGTGACAGGAGTTTCTTTGGTTTGGAAACCTTGATTCGAGGCCACGAGTCTATAATGGCCCGGACGGAGTCCAGAAATGATGAAGGAGCCGTTCATGTCCGATCGTGTCGTCCTTTGTACGGCTCCGTCCGCGCTTCTAACCTGAACGGTCGCCCCGGGAATCAACGCCCCGGAGGTGTCAACGACGGTTCCTAAGAGCTGAAAGGAATGCTCCTTGCCGATCGTGGCGACCGGCGTCTTCTCCTGCGCGGCAACCAAGGCTGGAGCCACGAGTGCCACCGACAGAATCACAGGCGGCAAAACAACAGTGCACAGTCTGCGCATCTTGCGTCCTCCTGAGAGATATGAAGAACAGTGCGTCTTACCATTTGGTAGTTCGTGCTACCCTGCATAACAATATTATCAATATCGTGCTACTGGCTTGGAATTTTACATCCTCTGCTCAGAGGCACGCCATGTCTGTGACGGAGATCACATCTCAGCCTGATGTCGCACCGGATATTTGGGGACGAGTAACACGCTGATTGATTATTGTGCTACGCTGGAGCTCAGAGGACTCAACGAGGCACTTATGGCGTTGCTAAGCAGAATCGGAGTTTCACTGGACTCGGAGCTACTCGATCGTTTTGACAAATTCATCGCTGAAAAGGGATACGATAACCGATCCGAAGCGTTCCGGGACCTAATCCGAGACCGGTTGGTGGGGACAGCGGTTGTGGCATCCAAGGCTCCTGTCGTAGGAACTGTGACGTTGATCTATGACCATCACACTCGACTCCTCCCCGAAAAGCTCGCTGATCTTCAGCATCAACATCACGAAGTGGTCATCTCGACACTCCATGCCCATCTTGACCACGACACTTGCCTTGAGGTAGTTCTCCTCCGCGGCAAGTCTCGCGAGGTTCAACAGCTAGCCGACAAACTTATCAGCACAAAAGGAGTGCGGCATGGGCGCCTGGTCATGAGTTCCCCAGACACAGTCTCACCACACAGCCACACTCATCAGTAATTTCCCACTATGGACGCCGCCTTAGCAATTTACGGCACTCGCAACGTGCTTTGAGCGTCATGGTTGTCACGGGGGGTTGTGATGTGCTAGCTTTCGGAAACTGGTATGCGGCGGGTTCTGTCCAGTTTCCTACTCGGAGTGCTTGCCTGGAGTTTTGTTGCACCGCTTGCCCTGGCGCTGACAACAAATGCTCCTGCATCGTGCTGTCGCCGAAATGGCAAACACCATTGCATGTCGGGGATGTCCGACATGGCGGCCGCCGATCAACCTGCGTTCCGTACTATCCCTTCTTGTTGTCCTTACCGTTCGCAGATTGCCACAACAACTGTTGTGGTCGCCTTGGAGGCTTCACGGCCTACTGCGTATTACTCCCCATCGGAGTCTTTAGCCGTCCGATCCGATTCCCAAGCAGTAAATTCTTTCTCTCGCTCTAGAATTACCGAACGTGGTCCTCCTTCCCAGTTCCCCCACATTTAGTTTTCTTTTCACATCGTTTACTAGAAATCCTGCGTTTTCGCTTTGCCTTTTTCATTAGCTCGCACTGTGGGGCGGGTGAATCGGCATGGTGGGATGCCATCGATCGTGGGGATAAAAGTCCTCAGCGAACTTTGAATAGATTCGGCGACGCGTACAGGTACCAGGAACAAGAGGGTGGGGACAGATGAACAACAGACATTTCACCTCGTGCATGCTGCTTCTCGTCGTCTTCGCCACAGGACCGTCAGCAAAGCATGCCGCAGCCGTCGCAAATGAAAAGACAACAACACGGGGGCAGGTGCCAAAGTTGTCCGCGGCGCAGGGCTCCGTCGACCTCGCAGGAATCGCCGTTCGCAGGGGTGACGCACGAGAGCCGGTGATGCGGCGGCTCTCAAAGCTTTATGAACTCCAGAAGCTCCGGAGCGCAGATGGCGAGGAGGACTCCTGGCTCATATCCGAAAAAGGACCAGACCGACAACTATATCGGTGTTGTGAGCTTTGCCTCCGGCAGAGTACGCAGAGTTGCTCGATTCCGAAAATGGACTCAAGACGATGACTCCGTTGAACTCGCACAGCGGCTTTGCGATCTGTTGGAGAGCCTCACCGCCGAGCGCGGGCACCAGGCCAACATTGAGGTTCGGTCTACCGACAGCGATACAGTCTCAGTCCGTGGCGCAGAACTCGTGTTTGGGGACAAACGAGTCTCCTTCAACATCGTCACCCGAAACGATAGCGATGGTAAACAGAAAGAAGTTCATCTGGACGAAGTGATTCAGTGACTGGTACGGAGCAGCGAAATCCGATGAAGGGTTTGGGAACCAAAAGACGCTGGTGGCAGAGCGCCATTGTGATGCTGATTGCGGCACTGTCCGTTTTCGTCCTCAGCTGTCAGCGATTGAAAACAGAGCACATCAACATGGAATCCTCAGTCCAACCCATTTCCGCTGGCGCAATGGGCAGTTCAGCGCCACGTCTCGGCCTTTGGGTGCCAAACACGATTTTTGCCCTTACTGTCTCCGGAGACGAGACGCAATCGCAGCTCCAGTTGCAATTCTCTAGAGACGGCGGAGACACATTCGGCAAACCGCTCATCCTCACCGAGCCCAATGCAAGGGTTAGAGGAGGAGGCGAAAACAGTCCCGTACTAGCCACGAACGTACGAGGGGACATCTACGCCGCGTGGTTCCAGAGCGAGGCGGGAACGACCCAGCTCATGGTCAAACCCATTGATCCGAACACGGGGAAGCCCGTCAATGTTCTAGATGCGGATCGAAACTCACAGGCATATGCGGGTTTTCCAACCCTGGCTGCCACCCATGCCGGCGACGTCTACGTGGCATGGCTAGATGAACGTGATAAGGCGGAAGGCTCGTCCTCGGTTTACTTCTCCCGGTCAAACGATCACGGCGCGACGTTCAACCGGAACATGCGAATCGCAACCTCAGCGTGCGTCTGCTGTCGTCCGCAAATCTACGTGGCGCCGAGTGGCGACATTTATCTGGCTTGGCGCCAGGTCTTCGCGGGTGATGTTCGCGACATGGTCTTGTCGCACTCCGGCGATGGCGGCAAGACATTTTCGCAGCCCGTTCGCGTGGCAGTAGATAACTGGGTATTGCACGCCTGTCCCGATGTCGGCCCGACCATCGGCGTCAGCGGCGGCCGTTTGTACGTAGCCTGGTATTCCGAAGGTCAGGGAAAGCCGGGCATCCGATTGGCAATATCTGAGAACGGAGGAAGCACTTTCGCGCGTCCTCGCCTCGCTTCGGCCGACGTTCTCGATGCCACTCACCCACGATTGTCGGTTTCGGAAGATGGTCGCGTTCTCCTAACATTTCAGGGCCGACCTGCACGCGAAGAAACGAAATGGAAATCGAATCAGGCATTTATCGTTGAGATCGACGGCGAGAACTTCACGCATCCGATACAGGTTACGAATTCTGGACATTCCGTTCATGATCCCGATGTGCTGGCAGGAACCGCAGGGCGCGTGTTCCTGGCCTGGACAGAGTCAGTGAATGACCGAAACCAGGCTGTGCTCTCCCGTGGATGGATGCGATGAACTGCATAGCGCACAGTAATCATTTCGTCTCGGTTGGTCTAACGTACTGCCGCGCTTGAAGTCGAAATTGGTCAGAGGAGGAGTGTATGCGAAGGA
>DATKQB010000052.1:0-34506 GCA_035523795.1 Verrucomicrobiia bacterium
GACCAGTGAAATTGCACGATGTGCTCCGAAGTGAAGTTCGTGACCTGGCGCCCAGGCGAGCCGTCGAGAGGCTGCGCAAAAATGTTGTCAACGCCCTTGTCGCGGATGATGTACGCCACGGCCTTTCCGTCCGGAGTAAAGGTCATGCTATTCGCGAAGCCGGTTCCGGAAGGTGGAGCGATTCGTGGATCGGGTTGCAGCAAAACGGCCGGGGACGGCGCATCCGCGTCGAGACTGATCGACGCTAATTTGACGATGGTTCCCTGCAGATTCTCTGGTGAGGTCAGCACCGCGTTGAACAGCAGTCGCTTTCCGTCCGGCGAAATCGCCAGCGAACCCAGTCCGTATTGGCCATGAATGTCACTCGAGGGTACAGGCTCCGGCTGCCCGCCCTCCAGCGGTACGCGCATCATGAAATGCGGCCCCTCGGCGTCATGGTAGTAAACCCATTTCCCGTCCGGCGAGCACACCGGAAACTGATCGAATAGCCGATGCGTGAGTTGCTTCGGGTTGGAGCCATCCGCGTTGGTCCGCCAGATTCCAGTCTGGTTTGTCCCGTCGTGAAAAGCCCAGGACAGAACCATGTAACGATCCCCGCAGCGTGCCATGTCCACGATCCAGGCGTTGGGGTCGCTGAGTAGTGCGGATTGCTGCCCTCCGTCGGCGTCCATTCGGCGCACCGCTTGGCCGTCTGAAACCAACAGCTTCCCGTCGCTGGTCCACGCAACCGACTGCACTTCCTGCACCTGCCCGATTGGTTGACTCACGGAGTTTCCTTGCGCCCCGTTGCCGGGGAGCAAGGTGAGAGTGCTCTGGGTTCTCACCTGCACCGTGGCGGCGGTTTTCCCGTCCGCGGACAACGTTAGCGTCTCATACCGGTTTGTGTCTCGGGTGATCGGTTGGATTGGGCCACCGGAATTCGAAATCATGCCGATCTGCGTGCGCCCGTAGCTCGGCCCCTTTTCGTTGTACAAGGCAACGAGCCATTGGCCGCCGGGCATCCACGCGAGACCGAACACGAGCTCGTTCTTGAAAGACGCAATCGGTTCCACCCGTTTGCCGGCAATATCGAACGCCTTGATTGTTCCTAGCGCCTCGCTTTGTGTGTACAGACTGTACGTAAGCTGTTTGCCATCCGGAGACCAGGCAATATGGCGAGGGAATTCATCCGCCGTGTTGGGCGCGATGCGCAGGATGGTTTCGTCGCTCCCGTCCGGATTCGCCGTCAGCAGCCGGATTTTGCCCACTTCAGGATCATTGGCGCGCGCGTAGGCCATCCGTCGCCCGTCAGGAGCGAACGTAATCCCAGTATCAATGTCCCGCACGATCACCTGAGGCATGCCTCCCAGTACGGGCGTGCGGTAAAGGTCCCACTCGCTTTGCGTGCTGATGCCGGCCTTTCGAAAGTAAACATAATTTCCGTCCGGTGAAAAAATCAGCGAACTGTAGACCGCAGCCGCAGGCGGGACGATCTGCGTGTCACTGCCGGTCGGCACGTTGCGCAGCCACAAGCTTTCCAGGCCATTGTCGTTCTGCACATTCAACACGTACTTGCCGTCCGGCGAAATCGCGGCCTGTTGAGCCTTGCCCGTGTTGGTGACCTGCGTGATGCTGAAGTTCTGAAAGGGCGCGGGTCCGCGCCGGCCGAATAACCAGTAGAAGCCGACACCGCCCGCGACGAGCAAAACTGCCGCCAGAGCCACGATCTTTGCCAGGCCAGACTTGCGTTCCGGCGCGACAGCACTCACGCCCGATCCACTGGCCGGGACCTGAGGCGAAGACGAAGACTGCAGTGCAGCTACCCCCGATCCGCTCGGGGGCTGCGTCCCTGGCGGGGCGGTCGCCGACGAAAATTCTCCGCTCTCTACGCTTTGGACCGCAACCTGGCGCCCGGAACCACTATCCCTCTGCAATCGCTTCAGGTCGCTGCGCATATCCGAGGCGTGCTGATACCGCATGTCGCGGTCTTTCTCGAGCGCTTTGTTGATGATTTCTTCCAGTCTGGCCGGCAGATCGGGATTAAAGCGCAGCGGCTGCAGCGGTGCACGGTTGAGAATGGCGTCAAAAATCAGGGCCGACGTCTCGCCACGAAAAGGCACCGTGCCAGTAACCATCTCATACAGCACGGCACCAAACGAAAACAAGTCGGTCCGCGCATCCAGCTCTTTTCCCTTGGCCTGCTCCGGCGACATGTAAGCCACCGTCCCAATGGCTGTGCCCGGACTCGTGAGGTATTCCAGGCTGACGCCGGCGGTCACGTCGACTTCTGACGGAGCCTTCCCCTTAATCGGAGTAAGTTTGGCTAGCCCGAAATCAAGGACCTTGGCGTGCCCCCGCTTGGTGGTGAAGATGTTTGCCGGCTTGATGTCGCGATGAACAATGCCTTCGCTATGGGCAGCGTCGAGGGCATCGGCAATTTCAATCGCCAGGGACAGGACCGCTTCAGTCTCCATCGGTCGTCCGGCGATGCGGTGTTTCAAAGTCAACCCATCCAGAAACTCCATAGCGATAAAGCGATTGCCCTCGTGCTCGCCGATTTCGTAGATGGTGCAGATGTTGGGATGGTTCAGGGCAGAAGCCGCCCGGGCTTCGCGGCGAAATCTTTCCAGCGCCTGCGGATCTTGGGCGACATCCTCCGGCAGAAACTTGAGCGCTACAAATCGGCCAAGGGACGTGTCCTCGGCCTTATAGACCACGCCCATGCCACCGCCGCCCAGCTTCTCGATAACACGGTAGTGCGAGATGTCTTGGCCGATCATTTCGGAGATGACTGGGGTTCGCGATTCGCTTCATCTTACGGATGGGGCAAGCGCTAGTCAACGAAGGCGGCTCTGACCCAGCGTGTCGAGCCGAAGCGCCTGCTTAGTAGCGGGCTACTGTAGAGTTGCCGATCCGAGCGGTTTGTCGGCCATTGAGAAGTTAACTTCTGACTTGCCCGTTACTCAGCAATTGATGGCGGTCGTTTAAGATCGCGGCGCTTCGCAAATCTGGCCGATCATGGCATGAAATCGCTCTCTGCAGGCAAACTTATGCTGGCTTTCCGAACATCCTATCGGAAGACTGGTCTGGAAGTGTCCCTTGTCAAGAGCTGAGGTTCGGGCTCTCGGTGAGGGTGATCTTCTAGCACCAGTTTCTCGACGTCGGAGGGTGAAGGTTCGGTGTACAATCCAGGCACTTCCAAGGGGGAAAATGGGGATTCCCGCAGGAACTCGACTCGGCCCCTACGAAATTATCGCGCCGCTCGGCGCTGGCGGCATGGGAGAAGTGTATCGGGCGCGGGATACGCGGCTGGAGCGCACGGTTGCGATCAAGGTGCTGCCGTCGCATTTGTCCGATGATCCCGACCTGAAGCAGCGCTTCGAGCGCGAGGCAAAAGCCATCTCGCAGCTCAATCACCCCAATATTTGCACCTTATATGACGTCGGCCACGAGGACCGTACCGACTACCTCGTGATGGAGTTTCTGGAAGGGGAGTCGCTGGCGGAGCGACTCAAGCGCGGGCCGCTGCCACTGAAAGAAATCATCGGAATCGGATGCAACATTGCAGACGCGCTGGATCGCGCTCACCGTGCCGGTATTGTTCATCGCGATTTGAAGCCTGGCAACATTATGCTGACGAAGAGCGGCGCGAAGCTGCTCGACTTTGGTTTAGCGAAAACGGCAGTGATGGGCGCATCAACGGGAAGCGGGGCGGCGCCGCTGCTGAGTGCGGCCATGACCATGACTTCGCCCAGCCCAGAGTATTTGCCGCTGACCCGACAGGGCACGCTGGTAGGCACGGTGCAGTACATGTCGCCGGAGCAGATTCAGGGAAGCGAGGCCGACGCGCGCAGCGACATCTTCGCCTTCGGCGCGGTGCTCTACGAGATGGCTACCGGCAAGCGCCCTTTCGAAGGTAAGTCGCAGATCAAAGTGGCGAGTGCGATTCTGGAAGACGAACCCCATCCTGTCAGTGCGGTTCTGAAAACGTCACCGGCTGCCCTGGACCGGCTCGTGCGCACCTGCCTCGCCAAGAGTCCGGAGGAGCGCTTCCAGTCCGCGCTCGATGTGAAGCTCGAGTTGAAATGGCTATCGACGGCACAGCCGGACACTCTGCCGGCAAGGCCGAAATTAGCGGGTTGGGTCGCGTACGTCGCGATCGTTGCGCTCGCTGCGATTGCCGTCGTTGCCGCAATCCTGCTGTGGGCTCACCTCACGCAGCCTGCGCCACGCGCGATGCAATTCACGGCAGCGCTGCCGTTTTCCGCGCGATCCTTGGCGGTTGCTCCGAACGGGCACACGGTCGCGCTGGCTGCATACCGGGAGGACATTCACAAAGTCGGGCTCTTTGTTTACGACATCGGGGCCACGGATGCCAAGCCCCTTGCCGGCACGAATGGCGCGACTTTTCCGTTCTGGTCACCGGATGGGCGCGCCATCGGATTTTTTGCCGCGGGCAAGCTCAAGCGCTTCGACCTCGACAGCGCTTCGGTCCGGACGCTGTGCGATGCTCCCAACGGGCGCGGCGGCGCTTGGAGCAAGACAGGAGTGATCCTGTTCACCCCCACCGGAACGCTCAACGGCGGCCTCATGACGGTTTCCGAAAATGGGGGCACTGCCTCCAACTTTAATTATCCGGGCTCGACCAAGGACGAGAATACTTACCGTTGGCCGGTATTCCTGCCCGACGGCAAGCACTATCTTTTCCTCGCGGGAAACATACGCGGGGACACCGAGCTCAACAAGCTGTATATCGGTTCCCTCAACAACCCAAGCGAAAAGCGCTTTCTGACCAAGACGACGGCCAACGGCGATTACGCCAACGGCTATGTCTTCTTTGTTCGCGATGGTGCCATCCAGGCCCAGAAGCTCGATCTCGATTCCTACGAGCTCACCGGCGACGTGATGCGCGTGATGGATAACATAAAGTTGCAATCGCGCATTCTTTATGCGACGTTTGCCGTCGGCGTCGATATCGTAGTCGCGCAAAAGGCCGGCGAAGTCTCGCTTTCGCGGCTGACCTGGTACGACCACAGCGGCAAAATCATCTCCGATTCCAATCCTCCGGACGCTTACGGCAACCTCGCAATCTCACCTGACGGGAAATACGTCGCCATCGACAAGACCGATGAGAGTAACGACAACACCGATGTCTTCATCTACGATCTCGCCCGTTCGACCTTCCGACGCCTCACGTTCGATCCTGGCATCGATGCGGTGCCGGTTTGGAGTCCCGATGGTGGCCGGATCGCGTTCACTTCCGCTCGTGGCCGCAGTTTCGATATTTATGTCAAACCTGCCGACGGATCGCAACCCGAGCGCCTGTTGATGCCGACGAGCGGAGTCGATTCGTTGCCGCTCGACTGGTCGCGTGATGGCCGCAGTTTGCTGTACCTCTCCGAGCCCGACCTGTGGGTATATTCCTTCGCCGATGGCAAGTCGCGGCTGTTTCTGAAAGCGAACGCTTCCCTAAACAACGCCCAGTTTTCTCCCGATGGCAAATGGGTGGCCTATTCCTCAAACGAGAGCGGACGTTGGGAAGTTTACGTCACGTCATTTCCCGATGCGCGTGGGAAGTGGCAGGTCTCGACCAACGGTGGCGAACAACCCCGCTGGCGCGGGGATGGCAAAGAAATCTACTTTCTGTCAGCCGACGCGAAACTGATGGCGGCCTCCGTCGACACGAAGACCGAATTCGAGTCTGGCACGCCGACAGTTCTCTTCCAAACCGATCCCCGTGAGCGGGTCGCGACCACCGAAGTGATCATCTACGATGTCAGCCGCGACGGCCAGCGCTTCCTCAGCAACACCAACTACAACAACGGCTCGGCACATCCAATGTCTGTGGTTCTGAACTGGAAATCTGAAATGAAGAAGTAGACTGATGTGCCACGTCAGATCAGTACGAGGGATGTGGCCCAAGCGAAACCGGTTGGTGGCTTGTCGACCATCTTCGAACTGGCTTGGGTTATGATCACGAACCATGTCGTCTTTTTCATTGCTCGACTGATGGACTGCACCTACCCAGGTTTTGCCTTAAAACGTAAATGTGCCGGTCACGACCATGATGCGGCCTGAACTGGGCGACCCAAACGATCCATAGGGACTGGTTGGCGCCACCATGTCGCTCGTGATCAAACCCAGATTTGAGAGCGATGCATCATTGTTCGGCGCGGCAAAATTGGTGTGGTTGAATATGTTGAAGACCTGCGCGCCCACTTTGAGCTGCATGCTCTCCTTCTGGAAAATGTTTTTATACAAGCTCAAATCGACGTCGGCGTAGTGCGGCCCATAAAAGGCATTACGCGGCACATTGCCGAAATTGGTTCGCGTGGGATCGTTATACGGGTCCGGCGTAGTTACACCAGAGCCGTCAAGGGTACTTGTGAGCGGTGCACTTGACACTTGTGTACTTGTGGAGTACATAGCTCTGTCCAGAGCGCGTTGTAAAGCAATCGCAGCTTGGGATGTGGGCCCTCTCCCGGAAATGCGCAGCAACTGCCGCGAACATGCGTGATAGCAGCTCTGGCGGAGGGGCAGATGAGACGGGCAGCATTTCTGAGGGCTAGCGGCCGACTACATCGCCCAGAAGAGTCCGTCGTCGCCATCATTACAGCCGCCTCACACGGCCCGTTCGTCGACGCTGAACCCAGACGGAAGCTTGCTAATCGCCAACGATTGATGCGGGCTCTCCAGGCTGTGAGGGAAAGCCCATCTTTCCCAAATGACCGAGGGCCTAGAAGCCGTTTAACCGGTGATGCTGCTGGAGCAATCGGATGAGGCCAACTTGGGCCGAAATTTCGCTAGCCAACCTACGCCAGAACTTCAAGAACATTCAACAGCACGTTGGGAAAGACGTCGCGGTCTGCGCGGTCATTAAGGCTAACGCTTATGGGCACGGAGTTGTGCCGTGTGCCCGGGCGCTTGTGGAAGCGGGTGCGGCGTGGTTCGGCGTGACTTCGACGGAAGAAGGAATTCGTCTGCGAGCGTCGGGAATTGCGGCACGCATCCTGTTGATGACTGGTTTTTGGCGAGGCGAAGAGGATGAGGTTGTCAATCACAATCTCACGCCACTCGTTTGGGAGCCGTGGCATGTCGACCTGTTGGCGAAAGCCGCGGTAAAGCTCGCGCGTGCGCCCTTTGCGATTCACTTGAAGATCGACACCGGCATGGCCCGCCTGGGGGCGAGTTGTCGGATTCTGCCAGAGTTCCTGCAATTAATAAAGAACACGCGAGCGCTGCAATTGGAAGGCATCGCAACCCATCTAAAATCGGCAGAAATTCTTGATGCTGCAGATGTTCCGGAGCAGCTCTGCTGTTTCCACAACGTCCAGGACATGGTTGAACAAGCCGGTTTCGAACCGACTTACTGTCACCTCGCCAACACGGCAGCTCTAGCTGCCCGCCGCGAAACTTGGAATAGCATGGTCCGGCCTGGCATTTGCCTATACGGCTATAACCTCCACTTTGAATGTGATCGCAAGAGCCGCCCGATATCGTTACCCAACGTCGCTCCAGTACTTACCTGGAAAACACGAGTCATCTCGATGCGCGATGTGGGGGCCAATCAGGCGATCGGATACGATGGCAAGTATGTGACCAGGGTTCCGGCGCGTTTGGCGACCTTGCCAGTGGGTTACGCCGACGGACTGAGCCGGCAGTTATCTTCGCGCGGACAGGTCATCATTCGAGACACGTATGCCCGGGTTGTGGGCAATGTCGCGATGGATCTTACAATCGTGGATGTTTCCTCCGTGCCAGCTGCAGCCGTGGGCGATATGGTCATTCTTCTGGGCTCCAGTGATCATTGTTCTATTTCCGCGTGGCAGCATGCAGAGCTGGAAAACACCATTCCGTATGAGGTGTTGTGCCGGATTGATCATCGCGTGCGCCGCGAATACGTGGGTTAGCTGCCTATGAAACTTATAGAAGCAAGAAAATTCCAAACAAGACGTTTCAAGAGTACTCGCCTTCTCCGCAAACTCCGCGGCACAAATCCATCCTCCAAACGTCCGGTCATAAGATGGACACATTAGAAACCGCCACTCATTCTCGCCCGGAACTGGCGCGCGACCTTGGCTTATCGCATGCCGGGGCGGTGGTGATTGGGACGATCATCGGGAGCGGAATTTTTCTTGTCCCTACCGAGATGATGCAGGCCGGAGGGTCGGCACGGATTGTCTTTCTCGCGTGGGTAGTCGGCGGCGTGCTCTCTTTTTTCGGTGCGCTGACGTATGCCGAACTGGGAGCTATGAAGCCGCAGGCCGGCGGGGAGTACGTGTATGTTCGCGACGCGTACGGGCCGCTGGCAGGTTTTTTGTATTCATGGGCGACGTTTCTGATTTCTAAGCCTGCTTCGATCGCGACGATGACTACGGGATTGGTGCGGATCCTTGGAACCTTCCCGGTCCTCTCTTTCTTCTCCCACGCCTTGTTTTCGCATTCTTCGATATCGCATCAGTTCGCTATCACCTACGGGCAACTGGTGGCGATCGGAACCACAATTTTGGTTTCATGGCTCAATTACGTTGGGGTCCGCCGGGCGGGAGAATTTCAGTTTCTGTTCACGTTGCTGAAAGTTGCGATCGTCCTCGGAATTGTCGCAGTAGGTTTCTCTTATCGCGGAGGAACGTGGGCTAATTTTGCCACCGAGTTTACTGGTGCAAAGGGCGGCGTGGCTGGTTTTTTCGCGGCTCTGGTGGCGGCGCTGTGGGCTTATGACGGCTGGAACAATCTGAACATGGTCGCAGGAGAGATACGAAATCCGCAACGCAATGTACCGCTATCCCTGATTGGGGGTGTGGCGACGGTGGCCGCGCTTTACATCCTGGTGAACGCGGCAGTGCAGTATGTGCTGCCAGCAGCGGCGGTAGCGGGATCGGAGCGCCCTGCGGCGGATGCGATTGGGCTGGCGCTGGGTACAACAGGCGCCGGCTTGGTCTCAGTAGGCATGGCCGTTTCAATGCTCGCCACCTTGAACGGCACTGTAATGAGCGGAGCCCGTGTGCCTTTCGCCATGGCGCGCGACGGCAATTTCTTCAGGGCGATGGCCGAGGTCCATCCGCGCTTTCACACTCCGTCAGTAGCGATCGTGGTGCAGTGCGCGTTGGCGACCGCTCTGCTGCTGTTAGGAGGCACTTTTCGGCAGTTTTTCTCGCTGACGATTTTCGCAGAGTGGGTCTTCTACATGATCGCAGGCAGCACAGTGTTCGTTTTTCGCCGGCGGGAGCCAAATGCCCAGCGTCCTTATCGCGTGTGGGGATATCCAGTCGTCCCGCTGGTTTTTGTGCTGGTTTCCACGGCGCTTCTGTATTACACGTTCACAGACAATGTGAGGAGTTCAGTTGGCGGTTGCCTGGTGATTCTCGCGGGGGTTCCAGTGTTTTACTTTTTTAAGCACCGCCGTGCAGTCGAGAACAAAGTAATCGGTCACATTGCCGAGTGAAGCAGGAATCGAAATCAAGAATCGACAGCCGACAGCTTACTCTTAACCTTCGAGCTGCATTGAGTCCAAACGCTTTCTCCTCTCGGATCACCTGCGCCTTCAAATCGAATCGAATCAACCCGCAGCAAAGACAGTCTGCAGATCACTAGCATCTGTGCGCTGGGTCACTGCAGGGAATTGATACTTGCACGAAAATATCGTCCCGCTTGGCGCTAACCAACTGCCCAGCATAAATCCCCCATCGAGCAGTGCCATGCGCTTTTGCAGCTGTGAGGGAAAACCCCAGGAGGAGCCATGTCCCGTTTCCCAAAAGTTGCTCTGATACTCGTCGGCCTTTCTACTTTGCTTTTCTCTGCTGGAGTCTTTGGTCAAACTGGAACTACATCCGTGCAGGGTACGGTCGTGGACAAATCCGGAGCGGCTGTAGTAGCGGCTAAGGTCGTCGTCCAGAATGCCGGACAGGCGATCGAGCGTGAGATGCAGACCAACAGTTCGGGAGAATATCGATTCCTCGCGCTTCCTCCGGGAACCTACACCATCACGGTCGAGAAGGAAGGCTTTCGGAAATACGAATCCCGCGACGTTACCCTGCTGGTGAACCTTCCTGTCACCCTGGACGTGACGTTGACAATTGGGGGCGCGACGGAGAAGGTCGAGGTCTCAGGTCAAGCGGAAGCCGTCAATACGACCGACGCATCTTTGGGCCTGGCCTTCGGGGAAAACAGCATCAAGCAACTTCCTCTGGAAAGCCGCAACGTTCCCGATCTGCTCTCGCTTCAGGCGGGTGTCGTCTATACGGGAAATGGGCTTTATGTCGACAACAACGTTGATACGCGCAGCGGCTCCGTCAACGGTTCGCATAGCGACCAAAGCAACGTCACCGTTGATGGCATCTCCGTCAATGACAAGGGTGGGTACGCATTCACCTCGGTCCTTCCCGTCACCCTCGATTCCGTACAGGGATTTCGTGTCACCACCAGCAATTACGGCGCTGAACAAGGTACTTCCTCCGGTGCGCAAGTTACACTGGTTACAAAGAGTGGCACGGATTCGTTCCATGGCTCTGTCTACGAATACGCGCGAAATTCGTTCTTTGACGCGAATGACTATTTCGTCAAGCAAGCACAACTGCTCTCCGAAGAGCCCAACAAACCCACACAACTGACACGCAACATCTTCGGAGCATCCGTCGGTGGCCCGGTTCTGAAGAACCGGCTTTATTTCTTTCTGAATTATGAAGGTTTCCGCGACGCGGAAGCGATAAGCGCATTGCGAAATGTTCCGACCGCATCCATGCGGGATGGAGTCATCCAGTACCTCTGCCAGACCAACCCTGATGGCAGCCCCAACACGACTCTCTGTCCCGGAAATACCGTTACCGGAAATAGCGGGGCTTCGTACACAGCTCAGGCGGGCTACGAAGCTCTCTCGCCGCAGACCATCACGACCATGGACAGCACCAGTCTTGGCCCGCATGGCCCGGATCCTGTGGTTTTGCAATATATGAATTCGACCTATCCTCTCCCCAACGATTACACCACGGGTGATCTGGTAAACACCGCAGGGTACCGTTTTCGCGGCAGCACACATGACACGAAAAACTGGTTCATCGGCAAGATTGATTACAACATTACAAGGGATGGGAAACAGCGCGTTTCACTCAGTGGAGCGCTCGCGAATGAAAATAATCCGCAAGCTCCCTTCCTGCCCGGTACAGTTCCCGAGCAGACCATCGTCAACTTTAACAAAGGCTTGATTGCCAACTACACATGGGTGATTTCGCCAACGCTCCTCAATAATTTTCGATACGGTTTCATCCGGGAAAGTCAGGGGATAGTCGGTGATAGCAACCAGCCGTGGAACCAATTCATTGTGCTTTCACAAGGCATTTACTACTCATCTTCATTCCAACGTCCCATTCACAATTTCAACGATGACATATCCTGGGCGCGGGGCAAACACACTTGGCAGTTTGGAGCCCAATTCGGCATCTTGAGAACTCCTGAGAGCAACACGAACCTATCGTTCAGCAGCGGAGTGGCCAACCCTGATTGGTTGCAAAATTCAGGACTTGCCGAGAATACTTCGGAGCCAATGAATCCGTCCAATAACGGCTTGCCCGCCGTTGATTCCAGTTTTGTAAGTAACTACGACTACCCGATGGTAACTTTGCTGGGCATGATTACGCTGGTAAACGCGAACTACAATTACCAGCGCAATGGCCAGACATTAGCTCAGGGTGCGCCGGTTATTCGTCGCTTCGGAGTAGATTCCTATGAGCTATACGCACAGGATTCCTGGAAGGTAAAACCCAATCTCACTCTGAATATGGGTCTGCGTTATTCGTTGTTTTCGCCGCCCTGGGAAACCAACGGCTTGCAAGTATCCCCCACGCCCAACCTCAACACGTGGTTCAACAATCGCATGCAGGGAATGTTCCAGGGGCTGCCTTCCACAGCACAGCCGCTTATCGCTTATAACTGGTCGGGACCGGCGAACGGAGGAAAGCCCAGCTATTACAATTGGGACTTCCACGATCTTGCTCCGCGTTTGTCGTTTGCCTATTCACCGGCATGGAGTGACGGAAGGCTGGGAAAAATCTTTGGCGGTCCGGGCAAGACCAGCATCCGCGGCGGGTTCGCCATGCTCTATGACCGGGTTGGAGAAAGCATCGCCGACACCTTCGACCAGAATGGATCTTTCGGATTGTCGACTGAGTTGGAGAATCCGTCCGATGTCGAAACTTCAGTTATCGCTCCCCGTCTGACGAACATGAATGTGATTCCGCAGACGGACTATGCCGGCAATCAGATCTTCACGCCCGCACCCGCAGGTACGTTTCCTACTATTTTTCCCAGCGTTCTCGCCATCACCTGGGGAATCGATGACAAGCTGAAAACTCCGTATTCCTACAATCTCGACTTCGCGGTTAGCCGTGATCTTGGCTCGAAATTCACCTTTGAAGCTGCTTACGTAGGCAGGCTCTCTCGTCGCCAGCTCGCTCAGGACGATATGGCGATGCCACTCGACATTTATGACAAGGCATCAGGGCTTGATTACTTTACGGCGGAAACGGCATTGGCCAAAGTATTCCGACCTCAGCTTAATGCAGGCAACAATGCGGCGACGCTAGGGTTCACTCCGAATCAAGTGCCAACCAACGTGCAAGCCTTCTGGACCAATCAAATCCAGCCCTTGGTTGCCGGCGGCGCCTACACAATCAATGGTTGTACTGGCGGAAACACGCTAGGAACGACGAGCCCGGTTGTGGCTGCTTTCGACGTCTTCTGCGCCACGCAATTCAATGACTCCCTTGGACTCTATAATCTCGACATCGGCGGAATCCCCGACTTCAATATTCCGAATCAAGTCTATTTCCCGACCGGGGGAGCAAATACTTATTACAGCCCGCAATACAGTTCCCTGTATGCCTGGCGTTCCATGGCGAGTGCAAGCTATCACGCTTTGCAACTTACCTTGCGCCACAGCATGATGCACGGCGTGCAATTTGACTTCAACTACACCTTTTCCAAGTCGATCGATCTGGCTTCCGACGCCGAGCGGATCGCTCCTGCGAGCAGTATCAGCAGCTTGAACAACATCATCATTAATGCCTGGGCTCCGCAACAGGAACGCGGAGTTTCGTCCTTCGACGTTACCCACCAGCTTAATGCGAACTGGGTTGCCGAGCTACCGTTTGGACACGGTCGGCTGATTGCACAGCAGGCGCACGGTCCACTCGATGCCGTTATCGGCGGATGGCAACTGTCGGGCCTATTCCGTTGGACTTCTGGATTTCCAGTCAACGTCGACAATGGCTACAGTAATTTCCCAACCAACTTTGAGCAGGAAGGAAACGCCAACCTGGTCGGGCACGTGACTACTGGCGTGTACCACATCAATAGCGGTCCAGACGCAAATAATGTCAATATCTTTGCGAATGGCCCGGCTGCTATCAACTCCTTCGCGCCAGCCTACGCCGGACAATCGGGGCAGCGGGACGTTATCCGCGGCGAGGGCTACTTCGGCATCGACGTGGGCCTCGCGAAAAGATGGACGATGCCCTTCGCCGAGAAACAGAGCCTGCAGTTTCGCTGGGAGGTTTTCAATATAACGAACTCAGCTATCTTCGATGTGCAATCGAGCCTAGTGAATAGCGCTCTGACATTGACCAGCGGCGGCAGTTTTGGAAATTATTCAGGGCTGCTGAACAAGCCACGCATCATGCAGTTTGCGCTGAGGTATGAATTCTGATCTGGAGGAATAATTAAATCCGCGGCGCGGTTCGCAAGTCCGCTGAATCCACCGCGCTGCGCTTTCGATTGGAATATCTATGTCCAGCAAATTTAGGACGTGGCGGTCTTACCTCGTCTGAGGGCGCGGCTTCTGAATTTCTGTCTGCATCTTCAGCAGTGACCGAAGCACGTCCCCGAATGTTGCGCCATCTGTGCCGAAATCAAAGTAAATGCGCCGGTACATTGCATAGAGCTCATTGTACGTTTCCTGTGCGGTCGGTTCCGGCTCATACGTCTTGTATGGCCAGCAAAGCGCATCCTGCGCCTCCTCGACTGTCCGAAATGCTCCGGCAGCGAGAAACGCAAAAATCGCAGAACCCAGACTGGTCACAGATTCCTTAGGGACGAGAACCGGACGCCCGAAAACGTTGGCATACACCTGGTTCAAGACAGCGTTATTGCGAGGGATTCCGCCACCATTGATGACACGTTGGACGGTGAGCTCGTGTTCAGCCATGCGATCCAGGATGATGCGTGTGTGAAACGCGGTTCCTTCAATGGCGGCGAAGAGCTCGTCCTGGGCCGTGTGTTGCAGATTCCAGCCAAACGTCATGCCGCGTAAATTAGGATTCACAAGCACGGTCCTATCACCGTTATCCCAAGCCACACGGAGCAAACCAGTCTGACCGGCCGAATACTTCTCGAGCCCTTCGCTGAGTTGTTGTACCGTCTTCCCACTGCGCTGTGCGATTGCATCGAAGATCGCGCCTGTCGCGGAGAGTCCAGCTTCGATCCCACTGAACGAAGGGTGCACGCTTCCTTCTACGACTCCACATACGCCAGGCACCAACTTCAACTTGCACCCAATTCCAATCAGACAAGTTGACGTACCGATCACATTTACTATGTCGTTTAAACGGCATCCCGCACCAATGGCATCCCAATGGGCATCCAGCGCGCCGACCGGTATCGGTATTTCGGGACGAAGCCCGAGGCGCTCAGCCCAATAAGGAGCGAGCGTTCCGGCCATGTGGTCGGAGGTCGCATACCGGCCCTGCAATTTTTCGCGAACTCCGGCAAATAGCGGGTCCACTTTTTCGAGAAAATCCGTCGGAGGAAGTCCGCCCAATTCGGCGTTCCACATCCACTTATGTCCCATGGCGCAAACGCTGCGTGCCGCTTGCGGAGGGGAGGTCACGCCGCACAGTGTTGCAGCGACCATGTCGCAATGCTCAAAAGCACTGGCGAAATGCGGCCGCATCTTGGGATTGTGGCGCAACCAATGCAGCAGCTTCGAGAAGCCCCATTCCGAGGAATAGGTTCCACCACACCAGGCGATGGCCTGCAGTCCCTCACGGTGCGCCATTGCAGTAATTTCGGCCGCCTCTGCCTTGGCGCGGTGATCGCACCACAAATAGTAGTCGGCAAGAGGATGCATGGCTTCGTCCACGAAAACCACGCTGGAGCCTGTGGTGTCGAGTGCGATCGCATCGATCGTAGTGCCTGGAATGCCGGCGCACTTCAGCGTGCGTCGCATGGCGTCCACGAGAGCATTCATGTGGTCTGCGTGAGACTGCGTCGCGAACTCAGCGTCCTCACGCCGGCGGTGCAACGGATATTCGCTTTGCGCCGCTCCGAGCAGTCCGCGGGTGCTGTCGAACAGGGATACTCGGACACTGAGTGTTCCAAAGTCCACTCCTGCCACAATGGCCACGCCAATACTCCTGTACCTGTCTTGAGTTCAGGCTCTAGGTCCTGCTTTAGGTTTTGCCCTTGCCTGCGCTTTTCCGGCGCAGCGTAGATTCGCGCACGATTAGCTGTGGGACTAGCAAGACGACCTTGGGCTTAACGGGCTCGTCTGCTGAAATTGCATGCAAAACCAGCTTCGCCGCCCGTTGCCCAATCATGTGATGTTGCTGGTCTATGGTGCTGAGCGGCACGCGTAATTCGCTGGCATATCGGTCGTTGCCGGCACCGATCACGGCAACGTCTTGAGGGACCTTGAGTCCCGCTTCGAAAATGGCCTTGATTGCGCCGAGCGCCGTCGGATCGTTGTAACAGACGACCCCGTCCGGCACCGGGCGCATTGCGAGCAGGTGCTTCATCGCCTCGTACCCGCTGGCATCAGCTCGTGTGTCGCTCGAGTCGCGGCTCACGATGTACTCGGCGCGCACCTTGTGTTGATGCTCCCCCAGGGCCTTCATATATCCGCGCACGCGGCCAATGCCGGTACTGATCTCGGGCCCACGAATGTGGGCAATGCGCCGGCAGCCGACTTCGATCAGGTGTTCCGTTGAAATGTAGCCCATGCGTTCATCGTCTACGCCAACGAAATTGCAGTTCGCATTTTCCAACCGCCGATCGATGAGAGAAAACGGCACGCCCCGGCTCTCAATCAGTTGGACGATCTCCATCGTTGGTTGCACGGATGCCAGGATGAGCGCATCTACTTGGCGTCCAAGAAAGAACTCGACTTGCTGGTGCTCCATCTGCAGATCTTCTTCCGAGGAAGCAATCATGACTGAATAGCCTTCGGCGCGTACTTCTGCCGAAATGCCCTTCACCACCTCGGCAAAGAAGGGATGGACAAGATCCGGAACAATCACCCCGATACTGAAATTTTTTCCGGTCGCCAGGCTTCGCGCGGCCCAGTTTGGCTGGTAGTGCAGCTCGCGGATGCGCTGTTGTACGCGCGCCTTGGTCTGCTTACTGATGTCAGGATGATTACGGATCGCCTTCGAGACAGTAATGACGGCGAGGCCGAGATCATTGGCGAGATCCCGCAGCGTGACACGAGACCTGTTCATTGCTCTTTTCCACCGAAAAATTGCTCTGGATATGCGCTTGACACCCCTGCCGTACAAGCATACTCTGTGCGGTACCTGTAGCGCTACAGTTTTCTGGGCAGTCGGCGATTTGAAGCGCGATAGCCGGAATGAGCGGATGAGGACAACGATCTCATCGAGCATGCGTGGGGCTTTGCTGGTTGTGATCTGCGCAAGCATTCCAGCCTCGACCCAGCATGCAAAGTCCGCTTCATCGACACCGCGCGTCACTATCGATTCGGGCGTCCTCGAGGGTACTCATTTCAGCTCGGACTTGAGAGATGGTGCGTTCCTTGGAATTCCTTATGCTGCAGCGCAGGTGGGAGCGCTGCGTTGGCGTCCGCCGCAACTCCCTCCGTCCTGGCAGGGAGTTCGCAAAGCGAATGAGTTCGGTCCTGCATGTCCGCAGCTGCCGAGTCCGTGGTTGCCGGAGATGCTCGGTCGAAAGCAAATGGTCACCGACGAAGCCTGCCTCTTTCTAAACGTCTGGACAACGAACCTGCATGGTGCGAAGAAGCTCCCGGTCATGGTGTGGATTCATGGCGGAGGGAATATCGAAGGATCGCAGGAGTGGCCACCGCTCGGACCCGTGTTGGCGAAGCATGGCATCGTTGTAGTCACGATCAATTATCGCCTCGGCGTCTTTGGTTATTTTTCGCATCCCGCACTTACTGCAGAGTCGCCTTATCATTCGTCGGGAAACTACGGCTTGCTCGATCAAATGGCGGCCTTGCAGTGGGTGCGCCGAAACATCGCCAGCTTTGGCGGTGACCCGCATCGGGTGACGGTCTTCGGAGCGTCTTCCGGTTCTCTCGACATCTGTGATCTGCTCGCCTCTCCATTGGCGGACGGGCTATTTCAGGGTGCCATACTGCAAAGCGGCGTTTGCGTGGACGGCCTGGCTCCTACTCTTGATCATCAGGAAGCGGCTGGCAAGCGCATTGCCACAGATCTGGGCGTCGCGGATGATTCCGGGGCGCTCGCCCATCTTCGCGCCATACCAGCCGATGAGCTACTGCAGCGAGCCAGCGAAGAAAAGAATGTTGATTTCAATCCTGTGCTCGATGGCTGGGTTTTTCGCGAACAGCCCGCGATCGTCTTTGAAAAGGGACATCAAGCGAGAATTCCGGTCGTTGTCGGCAGCAACGCAGATGAAGTCTCGATCTTCAAGAGTCCCCTTGTCGGAGGCAAGTCCCGCAACCCCGGGACGGTGGAGGAATATCATCACTGGCTGATCGAAAACTTCGGAGCGCACGCCGAGCAGGTCTTCGAAGCATATTCAGCAAAGACGGATCGCGACGTCGCTGAAGCCGTTCTCAACTTGCAAAGCGATCACGAATTCGGTTTCGGATCACGCTTGCTGGCGCGTGAGGTCGCTGCTTCCGGGCAGCGCGCTTACTTATATAACTTTACCTATGTTGGCTCAGGCCCATTCGAAGTGCTTGGCGCCTTCCACAGTGAGGAAAGCATTCTTCTGAGCAAGCAATATTGGACGAGTTGGGTCAGCAGTCCCGATGACGAGAGGCTTTCGAACATCCTGATTGCTTATTGGGTGCAGTTTGCCAGCACGGGCACACCTGACGGCGAAGGGCTGCCACGTTGGCCTCGCTACGATCCGAAAACAGATGAGGCGCAGGAACTCGGCAGGCATGTTGGTCAGATTAAGGCGCTGCGGGCGGCGCGCTTCAAGGTGTTCGACGAGATGCTCCAGGAAGAGTTACATCCATGAGATCTTTTGCGGACGGGGGCAGCGAATGCTGAGGTTTCTCCTGATGTTAGCCATGATCTCGCTCGTTGCGAGAACGATGGAAGCAAAAGTAACGGTTGAGAAAGCGGAATACAAGGGCTGGACCAACTGCTATCGGGTGAGTAACGGCGAGATTGAGGCAGTGGTAACGGCAGATGTCGGGCCACGCATCATTCGCTTCGGGTTTGTTGGCGGACAAAACCTGTTCAAGGAATATCCCGAACAACTCGGCAAGAGCGGTGAAAAATCATTTCAACTGCGCGGCGGGGATCGTGTCTGGAAGTCGCCTGAGGACCAGGCTACCTGGGCTCCCGACAATGTCGTCGTGGCTGTTGAAGTGACTCCGGCGGGCTTGATCGCACGCGCACCGATTGAGCCCGCCACCGGACTTCAGAAAGAAATTGAAATCCGCATGGGGAGCACGGGGCCGCAGGTCACGGTGTTTCACCGCATTACAAACCGTTCCGCGTCGGCAATGGAATTCGCTCCCTGGGCTTTAACGATGATGGCGCAGGGCGGAACCGCTGTTTCAGCGTTCCCGCCGCGTGGAAAGCATCCGGAAAATCTCGCGCCTACCAATCCTCTTGTGATGTGGGCCTATACCGATCTTTCTGATCCCCGCCTGAAATTCACCAGGAAATATCTGATGCTTCGTCAGGATCCCGGCAATCCTCAAGCGCAAAAACTGGGCATGTTTAATCAGGATACGTGGGCGGCTTACGTCCTCCACGGTGAAGTGTTCGTGAAAAGAACAAGCGCCGATCCGACGAAGCGCTATCCGGATTTCGGTTCTTCCTTCGAGATTTTCACCAACAACGAATTTCTTGAGGTCGAAACGCTGGGGCCACTCTCCAAAGTGAATCCCGGTCAAACGGTGGAGCAAGCGGAGCATTGGGGATTGTTCCGCGACGTGGAGCTGGGTGCGGGGGACGAAAACTTGGACCATGTACTTCTTCCGCTCGTCCACTCCGTTGAGGGCGCTCGATGATCGCAGCTTTGCTGCCGCAGGGCGGCTCATCGCACATGGCGCTTGGACCGATTGATCTAACGATCATCGTGGTTTATTTCGTTCTGGTTCTTGGGCTCGGACTCTACCTGAAGAAGTTCACCAAGACAGGCGAAGACTTCTTCATGGCCGGCCGGGATATGACCGCCTGGATCGCCGGACTCAGCTTCATCTCCGCGAATCTCGGCTCGCTGGAGATGATGGGCTATGCGGCGGCAACTTATCAGTACGGCATCCTCGTCGCGCATGCCTACTGGATCGCCGCCATCCCCGCGATTCTTTTCCTCGCCCTGGTGATGATGCCTTTTTATTACATCTGCAAAACCCACTCCGTTCCGGGATATCTGAAGTTGCGCTACGGCGAAGGCGCCCGCTCGCTTTCTGCAATCTCGTTTGCCGTGATGACCATCCTGATGAGTGGCATCAACATGTATTCGATGGCCATCATCATGAAAGTCATCCTCGGCTGGGACATTCACTTCAGCATCTGGATCTCATCGCTGACGGTCGCGCTCTACGTGATGGCGGGCGGCCTGCTTTCTGCAATCTTCAACGAAGTGCTTCAGTTTTTTCTGATCTGGATCGGCTGCGGTGTGATTCCGGTGGTTGGATTGATCGAAACTGGCGGCTGGTCCGGGCTAGTCCATCGCATCCAGACAAATTTTCCCGGGCAGGACTTCATTCACATGTGGAGCACGACCGGATCCTTCACCGGCAATCCCATGGGCGTCCATTGGACCGGCATCGTCTTCGGTTGGGGACTGGCGATCTCTTTCGGCTACTGGACGACGGACTTTCTCGTGGTGCAGCGCGTCATGGCCGCCAAGGATCTTCGCTCTGCACAACTGGGAACAATCATCGGCGCATTCTTCAAGATGATGGTGCCCCTTATCGTCATCTTGCCCGGGTTGCTCGCGCTCGCCGTATTACCGTTTCATCTGGTACCGGAAAGTCAGGTCGGCCAGCCCGGCGTGCACACATATAACGAGGCGTTGCCCCTCATGCTTGCGCGCTATTGCGGGCCGGGCTTGCTCGGGCTTGGTGTGACTGCGCTCGTGGCAGGCTTCATGTCAGGCATGGCAGGCAATGTCACTGCGTTTACCACCGTGTGGACTTACGACATCTATAAACCGCTATTCCGGAAGAATGCGAGCGACGCTCATTATCTCACGATGGGACGCTGGTGTTCGCTGCTTGGAGTGTTCGTCAGCATCGGCACCGCTTACCTGGTCATGAATTTTTCCAGCATCATCGTGTACGCGCAGGTGATCTTCGTTTTCTTCATCGTGCCCATGTTTGGGACGGTAATTCTCGGCATGCTGTGGAAACGCACCACGCCCGCCGCAGGGTTCTGGGGCCTGCTCGCAGGCATCCTCACATCTTTCGGCTTGTGGCTCTGGGTCAAGCTGGATCCGGATGCGTTGCAGTATGTGGCTTTTTCGGGCCACGCGAAGGACATGGCGGAGAACCTCTATCGCGCCATGTGGTCGCTGATTGCAAACTTTGCGGTCACCATCGTCGTAACCATGTTCACGAAACCGAAACCGGAAAGTGAGCTTAAAGGCCTGGTGTTTGGATTAACAGAACTCGAGCCACAACGGCATTTTTCGTTCTTCCGGCGCCCAATTACCTGGGCGGCAGCAGTCGGAATTGCTTTCTTGGCGCTCAATCTCTGGTTTCGGTAGGACTCCGTAATGAAAGAGCACTCCATCCCGATCTGGTTTTTCATTGGAGCGCTGCTGGCTTTTTACGGCCTATTGATCCTTGGCGCGGGTATCCGCGGCTTGTTCGTTCCCCCGGCAGTCACGGTTGCGCTGGCCTACCTGCATATCGATATCTGGTGGGGCGCCGGAATGCTTATCCTTGGCCTGGTTTACATCGCGCGATTTCGGCCGAAGAGATCGAAAGAATAGAGAAGTCAAAATGAATAATGTCCTCCTACAAGAAGGAAGGTAAGCAACATGCGAAATGATGAAGTGATCCTGGTAGCAAGTGGCGACCTGCGCCTTTCCGCGAATCAGACCTGCTGGCCAGCGCAGGAGGAATTGGAACGGCAGGTGACGGCGGCCATCAGAAGCTTCGGACGCTCCGTACGCCGTGGTCATCCTTACGACCCGGTGCAGAAGCACGGATTCATCCACAGCCAGCGTCACGGCATGGAGGTGTTCCGCCAGATCCCGCCCGATGCCCCTTTGGTAGTGGTCGAGGCGGTGTGGCAGTACACGCACCATGTGCTGCCGGGCCTCATCACACATCGCGGCCCAATTCTGACGATCGCAAACTGGTCAGGTCAATGGCCCGGTCTCGTCGGCATGCTGAACTTGAATGCGTCCATGGCGAAAGCTGGAGTCAAGTACAGCACGCTGTGGAGCGCAGACTGCGCCGACGAGTACTTCCGGAACGGACTACGAAATTGGCTGAACGGGAGCCCGGTAGTGCACGACGCGAGCCATGTACACCCGCTCAATTCTGCGAAGCTTCCGAAGGAGCCAAGCTCAATCGGCCGAGAAATCGCGCGCGAACTGAAGGCAGGCAAAGCGATCTTCGGTGTTTTCGACGAAGGCTGCATGGGAATGTACAACGCCATCATTCCTGACGAACTCCTGCATGCTTGCGGAATCTTCAAGGAAAGACTGAGCCAGTCCGCGCTATACGCCGAGATGCGCCGAGTATCGCAAGACGACGCGCAAGCAGTTCGCACGTGGCTCGATCGCAAAGGCATGCGCTTCCATACCGGCCCGGATCCGGCGAAAGACCTCACAGATGACCAAATCGTCGACCAGTGCAGAATGTATATTGCGGCGCTGCGTCTCGCTGACGCTTTCGGCTGCGACGCGATCGGCATTCAATACCAGCAAGGGCTAAAGGATATCTGTCCCGCTTCCGATCTAGCAGAAGGTCTTTTGAATAATGTTGACCGGCCTCCAGTGATGGACGCGGCCCACCAACGCATTCTCTTCCCCGACAGCGCTCTTCCTCATTTCAACGAGGTGGACGAGTGTGCCGGCGTCGATGCCCTCGTGACCAACAGGGTGTGGCGACAACTAGGATTCGACCCGGAAACGACTTTGCACGACGTGCGCTACGGCGAGCCGTTCTCGGTGGATGGCCGAAGCGAATTCGTGTGGGTGCTGGAAATATCGGGAGCCGTGCCGCCCAATCATTTCGCAAGTGGCTATGCTGACGCTGTGAGCGAACGACAACCTTCCATGTATTTCCCTCTCGGCGGAGGAACGATCAAAGGCATCAGCAAGCCGGGAGAGATCGTCTGGAGCCGGGTCTTCGTCGAGAACGGCAAACTCAACGTAGACATGGGGAGGGGCAAAGCCGTCGCTTTACCGGCCAGTGAAACGGAGCGACGATGGGCCATCACTACGCCACAATGGCCGATGATGAATTCAGTGTTTTACGGAGTGAGCCGAGACCAGTTCATGGGCCGACATCGTTCCAATCACATCCAGGTGGCTTATGCTCCGGACGAGCAAAGCGCGGTAGCTGTGCTCGCAGCCAAGGCTGCCGCCATGCAAGAGCTTGGAATTGAAGTGAACCTGTGCGGTGCATGCGGGCTTTGACAGATCAGCACGGATTCCATCGCCAGAAAATATTGGGCAGATATCAAAAGTTTTTTCGCGTCCAACCCAGTGGTCATTTGACCTATCCCCGCTGCCTACTACATCATTGACATAAATGGATGCGGAAGAACGTATTGCGGAAATCGAGTCCCTGGAGCGCCTATTCTCTGTGCCCGACACTCGACCGCTGAATGCACGCGATCTCTCGGCTGCGAATCGAAGACATGATGAAAAGCTTGCCCATAGCCCGTGGTTTCGGCTTTGGCATCGATATGGCGTCTGTTGCCGGGCAGAATCGTCAGTGCTCCGATTGCCAGAAGTGGATTAGTCCCAACTGCAACCAAATGGAAGCTAACAACCCCAGTCGGCTTCACCAGGCGTGGCAAAGTACGGCTTTGCCTTTGCTGATTCGATCTCGCTCGAACTAAATCCGACAATGGTTAAGCGGGTTGCCGCTACTAAGCGATTGTGCTGTGGTTTTGCGATCTTCGCCCACGAGGCAGCTTTGCTCCCCTCATTTAGTACTTCCAGTGCGCGGTGATAATAGCGGAAAAATTCTGCCGATCGCTCTGGTGATAGCTCTTCCATCCACATATTCTCGTTTCCCCTGTACTCATGTTGTGGCACCAGCGACGCCATCATTGGATACCGAAGTCCAGAAAGTTTCAATGCTCGTGGCCCTGCCTTCGGCACACACCCGCCTGTGATGGTCGTCACTGCAACTGGGATGAGCACCCCTTAACATTTTTTGTTTTGCGGATTCAATTCTGAGCGCTGCGAGGCAGCACTCCCACGCTTCATCCCGATGCTGCACAAGAACTGCTCTTACACCCCTCCGATCAGTGACAGGCGGACCGCGAACCCACAGCCTCATCGTGAGTGCGAAGAACCAGTAGCGACTGGCCGGACAGTCGATCCCCAATTGCCGCATGGTTTGCGCATGCTGCGAGTGTACGAACTTTGTTTGCGGCCGGACCTACGCCCGAGCTTTTCAGCTGTCGAAAAGGCTTCATTATGAGCGCCACGATTGGAATTCGAAGAGAAGACAAAAACGCATGGGAGCGCCGCGTGCCTCTGATTCCGCGCGATGCCTCCGACCTGCAGTGCAAACAGAATGTGCGAGTTCTTGTCCAGCCCTCCACCTCGCGGGTCTATGGAGATCAGGAGTATCGATCCGCCGGAGTCGAGGTCTGTGAGGATCTTGGCCCCGCCACAGTCATCCTTGCAGTAAAGGAAATACCGGAGCATTTGCTGCTGCCGGAAAAGACATATGTCTTTTTTGCGCACGTGGTGAAAGGACAACCGCACAACATGCCGATGCTTCGGCGCTTGATGGAACTGGGCTGTTCGCTGGTGGACTACGAAAAAGTCACAGATGACCAGAAGAGAAGGCTGATCTTTTTTGGCCGTCACGCCGGCTATGCCGGGATGATCGAGACATTGCGCTGCCTCGGCCACCGGCTAGGTGTACTCGGAGTGTCAACACCGTTCTCGCAGGTGCGGTCGGCGTTTCAATATCGCGACCTGGCCGAGGCAAAGGCTCACCTCACCGCGCTCGGCAAAGAAATTGCGCGTCAGCCGAGAGCACGCCGTTTGATCTTTGGTTTTTCCGGCTACGGCAACGTATCAACCGGAGCGCAAGAAGTCTTCGATTGTCTTAACCCGGTGGAATTGGCCGCCGCGGATCTGACCACCGCGGCTTTGGCCGACACGAGCTCGCGTCCTGTAAAGGTCGTATTCCGCGAGCAAGACATGGTCGAACGCAGAGACCGGAACCTCCCGTTCAGCCTGCAGGAGTATTACGACCATCCGGAACGCTACGAGGGCTGTTTCGAAAAATACTTGCCGCACCTTGATGTGCTGGTCAATTGCGTTTATTGGGATGCGCGCTATCCGCGTTTGGTTACGCGAGAGTGGGCCCGGAACAATTACGGCCCAGGTTGCACTCCGCGCCTGAAAGTAATCGGCGACATCAGCTGCGATCTCGAAGGAAGTGTCGAGTTCACGGTGAAAGTTACTGAGCCTGACGATCCCTGCTACGTTTATCTGCCTCAGCAGAAGTTCGTCCGGGACGGTGTGGCGGGTGATGGACCGGTCGTCATGGCCATCGACAATCTCCCCTGCGAATTCCCACGCGAATCCTCGCAGCACTTCAGTTCCGTATTGCGGGAGATGGCTGGCCCCCTTGTCAATGCCAACTGGCGGCTTCCATTCGACCTTCTCGACTTACCACCCTATTTGAAGCGGGCTGTGATCGTGCATCAGGGGCGTCTCACCGCTGACTACCAATACATACAAAAACATCTAGAGGCGTACTCAGGAACTGCGGATGCGTCTCCAATCTCTGCGGAAGGGTTCAGCGCGAACCTTCCCGTGACACAGGAGGGTAATATGAAACATGTTCTGGTGTTAGGTGCGGGGCTGGTGGCCAAGCCTCTGGTACGGTTTCTGTTGGAAAAGGGTTATCAAGTTACGGTGGCGAGCCGGACGATCAGTAAAGCGGAAGCTTTGATCGCGCATCATCCCGCCGGAAAGGCACTGGCCCTCGACGTCCAAGATGAGGCAGTGCTGGCAAAGTTAATAAAGGATTGCGACCTTGCGGTCAGCCTTCTGCCGTACACATTCCATCCCGTCGTAGCAAAGCACTGCATCGCTAACAAGAAGCAGATGGTGACGACGTCCTATGTTTCGGCTGCCATGAAAGAACAGGACACCGCTGCACAAAAAGCAGGCGTCACAATTCTGAATGAGGTCGGCGTCGACCCTGGCATCGATCACATGTCAGCGATGCGGATCATCGATAGTGTCCGCAGCCGCGGCGGGCACATCGTTTCCTTCAGGTCTTATTGCGGTGGCTTGCCGGCGCCGGAAGCCAACGACAATCCTTTTGGCTATAAATTCTCCTGGGCTCCCCGAGGCGTCCTGCTCGCCGGCCGCAACAACGCGATGTATCTATTGGACGGTCACAAGGTCGAGATCCCTTCCGATCGACTGTTTCGCGATATGCATATACTTTCGATTCCGGGCCAGGGAGACTACGAGGCTTATCCCAATCGGGATTCGATCAGCTACATCGACGTTTACGGGCTGCATGGAATTAAGACAATCTACCGCGGAACTCTTCGCAACATGGGATGGTGCGATTGCTTGTATAACTTCGGAAAGCTGGGCTTGCTCTCGCTTGATGAATTCGATGCGCGCGCCAAGACTTACGCGGACATGATGCGGAAACTGACTGGTGCTTCCGTGGGCGAAGACTTGATCGCCGCCACAGCTCATAAACTCGGGATCCCGAAAGAGGCTTATCCAATCGAAAATCTGGAGTGGCTGGGCATGTTCTCCAATCGCAAGCTGGGTGCCGATCGTATCAGCCCGTTGGATGCCATGGGCAATCTGATGTATGAGAAACTGGCATTTCGTCCGGGTGAGCGGGACATGCTCGTGTTGTTCCATGATTTCCACGCCGAGTTCCCGGATGGGAGAATGGAGCGGATCGTCTCGCAACTCATCGATTACGGAATTCCACATGGCGATTCGTCTATGTCGCGAACCGTCTCCTTGCCGGCTGCCATCGCGGTGGACATGATTCTTACTGGCAAAATCAGTGCGAAGGGCGTCCTGCGGCCAGTAACTGCGGACATTTACAACCCGGTGCTGAATGGACTCGCGCAGCTCAATATCGTATGTAAGGAACGGACAGAAACATTTGAGCTTGCTCCTGCTTTAGCTTGAGTTGATTGGAGGATCCGCTTTTAGAGCATGGATGACCAGTGGGTCATCCATGCCGATTCTTTGATGGCGCATTCCCACATATTGGAGGGGGTTACACACATGGGCGAGAAAGACACGATTTTCCTTGAGAGCCCGGTAAACATGGTCGAGAAAGATGCGATTTTCGAGTCGTTGGGGTTAAAGACGAGCCTTTCGGGCGCGAGTTACGGCGACGGCTGGTTTGCAAGCAGCGGCGACTACATCGAGGCCCGTTGTCCGACCAACGGTGATTTGCTGGCGAAAGTCGAACAAGCGAGCGAGGCCGACTACCACACCGTTCTCGGGCAGGCGATGAAAGCGTTCGAGTTCTGGCGCGCTCTGCCGACTCCCAAGCGAGGCGAAATCGTGCGTCAATTTGCAATCGCGCTGCGCCAGAAAAAGGAAGCGCTGGGACGACTCGTCTCCCTGGAAATGGGAAAGATCCTGACCGAAGGCCTGGGGGAAGTGCAGGAAATGATCGACATTTGTGACTACGCAGTCGGTCTCAGCCGAACGCTTTCCGGCCCGACACTGCAGAGCGAGAGGCCGATGCACCGCATGATGGAGCAGTGGCATCCGCTCGGACCCATCGGGGTCATTACCGCCTTCAATTTCCCGGTCGCAGTTTGGTCCTGGAACAGCGCCCTGGCCTTTGTCTGTGGTGATCCGGTTGTATGGAAGCCATCGAGCAAGACACCGCTGTGCGCGATCGCATGCCAGAACATTATCCGCGCGGTGTTCGAGGCGAACAGCGTTCCGCAGGGAGTGTCTTGTGTGGTCGTCGGGCGCGGGTCAACGGTTGGCGAACGAATTCTGGCCGACAGCCGCCTCACCCTGATCAGCGCGACCGGGTCGACTCGCATGGGAAAGCGAATTGGCGAAGTTGTCGGTGCCCGCCTGGGTCGCACCATTCTCGAACTAGGCGGCAACAATGCGTTGATCATTTCCGACAAAGCCGACTTGACCGGAGCACTGGCATCGGCATTCTTCGGCGCTGTCGGCACAGCAGGGCAACGCTGCACCTCCACGCGCAGGCTCATTATTCACGAGCACGTTTACGAGCAATTCATTCACAAGCTGATTGCCAATTACGAAAAAGTGAAAATCGGCAATCCTCTCGATCCTAAAACGCTGATGGGGCCACTCATCGATGAAGCGGCCGTATCGGACTATGAGAAGGCGCTAGCGGCCGTCCGGCAGCAGGGCGGCAAAGTGCTCTATGGAGGCAAGGCCCTCGATCCACCGCCGTTTGGCAGGCGCACTTTCGTTCTGCCGACCATTGTCGAGATCGCAAACGACGCTGCGATTGTGCAGACCGAAACTTTTGCTCCGATT
The DNA here is from genome assembly GCA_035523795.1 of Verrucomicrobiia bacterium. Taxonomy (GTDB): domain Bacteria; phylum Acidobacteriota; class Terriglobia; order Terriglobales; family Acidobacteriaceae; genus Sulfotelmatobacter. Next base: position 27,895 of record DATKQB010000052.1, read on the forward strand.
TTGTACGTGATGAAGTACCGCACCATCGACGAGGCAATTGCCATGCACAACGCGGTTCCGCAGGGCTTGTCGTCGGGTATTTTTACCGACAGCATGGCCGAGGCGGAAAAGTTCATCAGCTTCAAGGGATCCGACTGCGGTATTGCGAACGTAAATGTGGGAACCTCCGGTGCGGAAATCGGCGGTGCCTTCGGTGGCGAAAAAGAGACTGGTGGCGGACGCGAGTCCGGTTCGGATTCGTGGAAAGCTTACATGCGGCGCCAGACCAATACGATCAATTGGGGTGGCGAAATTCATTTGGCGCAGGGAGTGGAGTTTCACCCGTAGGTCGCTTACGCTTTCGACGGGTGAGAATTCCTTTGGGGGGACTGAAAACCCTGCAGAGCCTTCCGGCTAATTCTTTGGGCCAAAATTGTCGTCGAAGAAATCCCCTTGCTTAAAGAATGTTCACAGCCCGGGCGGCGAGAAGGACAAGAATTGCGAGGGAAATGAGCGACTGCAGCATCGTTGCCAGCTTAGCCCACCGCGACAGAATCGGAGTGTCGGTCGGTGAAAAGGCGGTGCTCGTGTTGAAGGCAACAAATAGATAGTCGAGAAACTGCGGCGACCAGCCCTCGTAGTCCTGCTGATCGCTAGAAAGCTGCGGGAAGAGAAATGCACTGGCGATTTTGCAGCGAGAATGATCGCGGCCCAGGGGACCGCCAGCGTCCAGCTTCCAGTACCACAAGGCAAAGATCAGGATGTTGGTGATCCACAATGCCAGAGCTGAGCGTAATAGCGCCTTAGGCATCTCGCGATGTGAGGGAATCCCCTGAACCAGGAAGATGAGCGAGGCGATCATTGCCAAGGTGATCAGGGCGAGCGCGGCGAAGGTTAACATTCGCGTGATCTTGAAATAGCCGCGGGCATGCGTGATCACCATCGGAATCATCAGCACAAAGATCACTGCCAGGAGCAGCCAGCCTGGTCCCAGCGAAAGAGGTTCGGGCAGAGCCCAGAAGACGCCGGCAGCTGACAGCATGGCGAGGAAAGCGGGCCATCGTGGTTCGCGCGTCGAAGTGCTCATAGGGAAGGAATGTTAGTGAGTCTAAATCCAGTTTCGGGATACCGCCAAGATCTTCCAAGCAGTTGGCCATGCAAAGCAACACTGAAACCATGGTGTAGCCCTGGCAGTCAAATTCATGCAATCGTGCCTCTTTGCACGGGATTCGATGTCGCACGCTCGTCCGCCACGATCGAGCCACTCGTCAGTCGGCGTAGGCCCACACCTCCAGTTCCAAGGGGCAGGCACCGGATTCGCACTCGTTGCCGTTGATGGAGAGCGTGACAACCCGGTTGCTGCTCACCGGCGCCGCTCCCTGCGGGCCGTACTGCCAGGACGTGTGGTAGTCGGCGATCTCCTCAATCGAGGAACCGGGCTGTTCAAAAACCATGCCGTCCAATGCGTCATTGCCTCCGAGCACGTCGGCGAAGGTGAGAGTAGTGCCAGGAATGTAGGTGATCGTCGGCGGAGTGGTGGTCGTGCCTTTGTTCAGGCTGGCATTACGGGTAACTTCCCCGGTGCTGCTTACACCCCAGGTGATGAATTCCAGGTCGTCTGACTCTGTGACAGATCCTGTGATGACGCCAGGAGTTGATAACTGAAAGTAGGGCGCCATTACGGCCCCAAAGGCATATCCCGCGCTTACAACGCCTTTCTGGGTCACGTGTCCGGCACTATCAATGGCCCATGCGGTAACCTCCAGATCTCCTGAAGGGCAGAGAGTATCCGCCGTCACAGCTTGGGTGGCATTTAAATGCGCGATGGCCGTACCGCAATACGAGGAGGATGGGCCTGAGCTGTGCAACTGAGTTATATTTCCGTTCGCGGGTACGTTCCACGTCGTGAGCTGCCGCACGTTGGCGCCGTTACTGTAAAGCACGGCAGAAGTAACGACCATGGAGAAACCAGGACCCGAAGCGGCGCCGATCGCGGTGAGGTCAAATGCGTTCACATCCCCACCGGCGACGGCGGGCGTTCCCAACGGAACGATAGAGCCGTCAGGGCCGACCTGCCAGGCAGCGAGAGTGAGCACGTTCCCACCGGAGAGCGTCGCCGTGACAACCGTTGTGTAGCCTTCCGACGATGTATTAAAGAGTGTCGCCAGGGCTATCGGCCCATCGCACGTAGAGGAGCCGGCATTGTAGCTGCCCGTCTCGACCAGTGACGATCCTGTATCCCGCCAGACCTCCATTTCGAGACTCAAATTCGGAGAGCACGCCGCGGTCACGACAAAACCGGGAACTGTCGCGGAATTTACCTGCGACACGACACCGCCGTAATACATCCCGAGGCTCGCGCCGTACAACGGGGTGATGGTCTGCGCCGATGCCGTCGCCGACATCGAAAAACCAAGCAGGATTGCCATCGCGGCTCCGCGAATTTTGACCATGTTCAGTTTACGGAAGATATTTAGCGTTAATGCATCAACATTGTTCTTCATATTTGCTCCCTTCTCTTCTTCTGAAAGCGGCCGGCGAGAAGCTGCCCGGCCGCTTTCTCGCGCAACAGGGCGACTGAGCTATTTGCGTGCTTTCGGAACAGCGGAGTTTGAGATAACGGTTGGCCTCTCGTCGCCGCTATATTGCTTCACTTGCTCGCGACGCCTTTGCCGCTGCTCACGACTACAAAAGCCCGCTTCATGACACACTTCTCATTGAGATTTCGTTCGTAATGATTTTTGGTTTCTGAACCCCGGCTACCCTGATCCCAGAACCGACTCCAAACAGATCAACCGCGCCCCATCACCGACTTCGCAGACATGCCACTCCTGGCTGTCCGTGCCCAACCGCGGCTGCATGCCTCCCGCGATTGCCAAGGCGTCGCGAACGCCGACCATTTCCACCTCGCGCCCGCATTCGGCGCACCATCCACGCCTCGACTGCTTCTGCCGGATGATCAAAACCTGCTCCGTTTGGACAGTCATCTCGATTTTTGGCGGCGCCCATATCGCTTGCTTGACTCCCTTTATCCAGCGGCCAAATCGTGATAGATTGCTTGCCACGTTTGCGCTACCTGCACGGGAACGCGCACGATCCTGCCCGCAAGGCGCCCAAAAAGTCCTTAATGTCGCCATCAATAGTTCTGAATAGTTTTTAAGGAGAGTTATGGCGAACGGAGTCAAGCACTTACTGGAGTTTGGGCCTTATCGAGTCGATGCCGAACATCGATTGCTCCTGCGCGGGCATGATGCTGTTCCCCTTTCTCCCAAGGCCTTTGATCTGCTTTTGGTCCTGCTCGAGCGCAGCGGCGAGGTCGTATCGAAGGACGACCTGATGAAATTGCTCTGGCCGGACACTTTTGTGGAGGAATCCAACCTGGGCCAACAAGTCTTTCAGTTGAGAAAAGCATTGGGCGAGCGGCCTCAGGATCATGCCTACATTATTACTGTGCCGGGACGCGGTTATCAGTTTGTCGAGCAGGTGCGGGCCGTTTCGCCGGAGTTAGCCAACATCGCTCAAGACGAAAAACGAGAACACAGGGACGAAGATGGTAAACAGCAAGACATCGTAATCGCCAGTCGTTCTCTGGCACAGGTCGTGATTGAGGGACAGAGAAAGAAATCCCTGCGGTTTTGGATGATCTCTGTCGCGTTGGTCGGGGCAGTCGCGATTATCGCCGGCTCGTATCGAAGTTCGGAGAGTAAACCGAAGTTGACGGAGAAAGATACCATCGTTCTCGGTGATTTCGATAACCGCACAGGCGACCCCGTTTTTGATGTGGCCTTGAGGCAAGCTCTTTCTGCACAACTGGTGCAGTCGCCTTTCTTGAACCTGCTCTCCGATTCGAGAACGGCAAATACGCTTTCTCTGATGGGGCGGGCAAGAGACGCTCATTTAACTGGAGAGTTGACCCGCGAGGTTTGCCAGCGCACGCAGAGCACAGCTGCTCTCGACGGTTCCATAACGCAGATAGGAACGCATTATCTTTTGACTTTGAAAGCAGTCGCTTGCATTAACGGCGAATTGCTGGCAAGTACCGACGCCCAGGCCAACGACAAGAACCACGTTCTTGATGCTCTGGGCAAAATGGCTTCAACAATTCGTCCCAGGTTGGGTGAGTCGTTGGGCTCAGTGGAGAAATATGATGTCCCGGTGCCGGAAGTAACGACCGGCTCGCTCGAGGCTCTTCGCGCCTACGCTCTGGCCAGAAAAGCACTGTTCGCGAACCGGCCCAACGACGCAATTTCTCTGTATAAGCGCGCGATCAGCCTAGACCCAAACTTTGCTTCTCCTTATGAAGGACTCGGCGTTGTCTATTTCAACGCGGACGAAACCACGCTGGCCGCGGAAAACATGAAAAAAGCTTACGACCTGCGCGGGCATGTAAGCGAGCACGAAAAACTCTTTATCGAGATGGCGTATGAAATGGCAGTGACTCGCAACTTTGAGGCAGCAAGCAAGTCCGGCCTTGCTTATACGCAGATTTACCCGCGCGAATTTTCCGGATACACCAATCTGGGCGCAGCTTACGGATATCTCGGAGACTATGAGAAGGGGTTCGCGGCCACGCAGAAAGCCCTCGAACTCAATCCCAGCGTCTCGCAGAATTACACCAACGCAATCTTCGGGTATCTGCACTTCAACCGGGTAGCGGAGGCGGAAGCCGTTGCTGCCGACGCGCGCAAGCAGAATTTCGATTCCCCATTTCTTCACGAATGCCTTTATCTGGCTGACTTTCTCAAGCACGATACTGCGGCCATGGATCGAGAGGCTTCCGAAGTGATGGGCAGATCAGATTCAGACCTCATGTTTTATTACGAATCCGATACCGCCGCCTACGGCGGACAGTTCGCCAAGGCGAGAGAACGAATGCAGAAAGCCGTCAACATGGATTTGCGGGCTGGGCAGAAAGAAACTGCCGCCGAGTACAAAGCTGAAGCCGCCGTGACCGAGGCACTGGCCGGAAATCTAACGCTAGCGAAACACCAGGCACATGAAGCGCTACCTCTTTCTCCTGGCAGGGGCGCTCTCGCCATCTCGGCCATCGCCCTCGGTCTGACTGGCGATTCTGAGGCCGGTCGTCTCGCGGAGGACTTACGCAAACGCTTTCCAGAAGATACTGCGCTGAACTATAACTTACTGCCCTCTGTACGGGCGGCCATCGCGCTCAGCAACGGCGATGCTGCGAAGGCGATCGACGCGCTGTCTATCTCGTCGCCTTACGAGTTGGGAGTCACGGCACAGGAAGCTGATTTCGTTCTTTATTCAGTGTATCTGCGAGGATTGGCATACTTGGCGGCGAAACAAGGGCCAGCCGCTACCTCGGAGTTCCAGAAAATCATCGATCATCCAGGGCTTGTCGTGAACGAACCTATCGGCGCACTCGCGCATCTGGGACTCGGTCGAGCCTACGTTCTGTCGCACGACGTAACTAAGGCGAAAACCGAGTATCAGTCTTTTTTGTCGCTCTGGAAAGAAGCCGACGCCGATATCCCCATCCTGAAGCAAGCCAAAACCGAGTACGCCAAACTGCAGTAGCGCTGGCAGAGCTTCAGTGAGTGAGGTCTTAGCAATGTGCGGCCAGGGACGAGTGGCGAGTGGGTTTCATACACGCCGAACTCGGAGCCAGAATGAGCCCCACGCCCTGACCATCATAACCGCGCGGGCTCATCAACTCTTGGGGACGTCTGAGCGATTCCACCATCCCCCACCGAGCGCTTGGAATAATGCTGCGGTGTCCGCATAACGATTGGCCTGGGCTTGCACAAGGTTGATCACCGCTTGCTGGTAGGCCTGCTCCGCATTCAATAGCGCCAGGTAGTTCACGTAGCCGGCCTGCATCTGCCGCGTGGTAAGGTCGAGCGTAACCTTGGCGGCATCACGCGCGGCGACTGCGGCCTTCAGGCCATCGGCATCCTGCTCAAGTGCGTGCAGTGTGTCGGCGACATCCTGAAAAGCGGTCAGCAGCGTGCTGCGGTATTGCTCGTCGGCCTGCATGTAGGCCGCGCGGGCGGCGCGCTCCTTGTGCATCAGAGTTCCGCCTTCAAAGATAGGTTGGGTGACGCCTGCCGTTGCATCTCGAAATCCATTGCCGGCGGACAAGATGTCTCCGAAAACGAGGGCCATGCTGCCGATATCGCCCGTCAGATTGAAGGCCGGCAGGCGATTCGCTCGCGCGACTCCGATCAGAGCACTCGCCGCATGGAGATTCTCCTCGGCTTGGAGCACGTCCGGACGCTGATCCACGAGCTTTGAGGGAAGGGTCAGGGGAAGTTTCTGCGGAAGTTGCAAGCTGGACAGCTCGAATTTCTCGGCCAGATCCTCATTCGGGAAACCACCGGACAATACTGCCAGCAGGTCACGCTGTTGAGCGAGTTGTTTCAGCAAGGGTGGCAAGGTGGCGGCTATTTGAGCGAGCTGAGCTTCTTGCGCGGCTACATCGAGGCGACCGACATATCCTTTCTCGAATTGCTTGCGTAATACGTCCAACATATTGGTGTTGATTTTGATGAGCTCGTTGGTAGCGTCTATTTGCGCACGCAAGGAGGCTTCCTCGATTGCGGCGGTGGCGACATTGGAACTCAGAGTGATGTTTGTTGCAGCTACAACGTAGCGTGCTTGTTCTTGCTG